>JAQUZE010000016.1 GCA_028691515.1 Bacilli bacterium | reverse complement strand
TCAGCAGTAACACCAGTAACTAAAACATCTTCAATTACAGGATCTTCCTTACAGCCAACAATAACAAATGCTAATATAAATACTAAAATAAATGTTAACCATTTTTTCATTATTATTTTCCTCCTTAAAATAATTTTATATGTAATTTTAAAAACACAAATTGTTTTAAATTGATTACATAGTATTATACCATTTTTTTACTTTTATTCAAGATTAGTAGTAAAGCAGAAGGCTATTTTTTTTATTAAAAATAATAAAACAAGTTAAATAATTGCTAAACATCTTAATTTTTGTTATAATTTCATAATATAAAGAGGTGATCACAATTGACTAAAATATGCTTAATTAGACATGGACAAACAGATTATAACAAAGAAGGTAAAATTCAAGGAAGAATAGATAATGTATTAAATGAAACAGGGAAAAACCAAGCAAAAATAGCAGCTTTATTGATAAATACTAAAAAATATAAATTTGATCTGTTTTATTCTAGTCCATTACTAAGAGCTTATGAAACAAGCCAGATCATCAAAAAAGAAATAAAATTTACTAGTGACATAATAAAGAGTGATAAATTTATAGAACGTGCTTTTGGAAAACTTGAAGGAGCAAAATTATCAGAAGAAACTTATAAAACATTAGATAAAGATTCTACAATAGGTTTAGAACCAATTTCCGATTTAAAACAACGTTCTTATAATGCAATTATTGAAATTGCTAAAGAACATGAAGGAAAATCAATTTTAATAACTTCTCATGCTCAATTTATAAAAGCAATTATTTGTACAATTGACGAAGAATTTGACTTTAAATCATTAATTAAAAATTCATCTCTAAATCATTTTATTTATGAAAATAATAAATTAACAATAGTAAAACTAAACGAAGTATAAAAAAAGCAGGATTATCATAATCCTGCTTTTAAAAATGGATACTTCTCCCGGAAATTCTCAATGTTTTCATTAAATTCCTTTTCAACAATTTCTTTAATTTCTTTTGTTGATAAATCTTTTATATCTTCATAATATAAAACTTTTGACACTCTAAAAACAATTGTAGTTTTTTTAAAAGGATAATTTTTATGTAACAAACCTGCACCATCTGTCGGCAAAATTACAATAGGACATTTTGCTTTTAAAGCAATTTTAAATGTCCCCGCATGTAATTCTCCAAGTTCCCTTTTGGGATTTCTTGTACCTTCAGGGTAAATGAACAATGATTCACCATTTTCAACCCTTTTTATTGCTGCTGAAATAGTTTCAACAGCTTTTCTAGCATTAGTTCTATCCAGTGGCAAATGTCCAGAACTAATTAAAATTTTCCCAACAATAGGAACTTTCATTAAATTATTTTTAAAAACATAAAAAGGCTTATATTCAGGTAAAATTGTCTCTAAACCAATAGGATCATACATCGATTGATGATTAGAGACTAGCATAAAAGGTCCTTCTTTAGGTAATTTATTTTTACTTTCAATAATTATTTTAACTCTCATAAACAAAGTTAAAATAGAAGCTATTTCGCTAATAAAAGAAGTAAAAAAAGAATTTCTTTTAATTTCACTTTGATTTACATTTCTTGTTTTAATAAATAAAGCTCTTATATAAATAGATAAAATTATTAATAAAACTATTCCAACAAACGAAATTATTAGTGAAATTGGAATTGACCACCAAATTATATAATTATTAATGATTTGCGTAAAATATAAATATATTGAAGTAATTATTAAAGGTAAAATAATTATAATAAATAAGAGCATTATTTTTTCACCTCGTAAACACAAAAAGTTAATTCACCTTTATCTTCTTTACTTACTAAATTATACTCCCCCAAATTAACATTAGGAAAATAAATGTCTCCATCATAACTTTTATTAATAAAAGTTATGTATAATCTTTCACAATAAGGAAGTGCTAAAGTATATATTTGTTTCCCACCCATAATAATTATTTCTTTATCAACATTTTCAAGTAAATATTTATCAATATTATGAATGACTTCTACTTGATCATAAGAAAACTCTTTATCTCTTGTCAATACAACATTATGTCTATTTGAAAGAATTTTACCATTTCTTGAAATAATAGAATCAAAAGTTTTTCTCCCCATTAAAACAGTTTTTCCATCAGTAATCTTTTTAAAATGCTTTAAGTCTTCTGAATAATACCAAGGCATTTTATTTTTAGCCCCAATAACTCTTTCTCTACTCATAGCTACAATTAATGAGATCATACAGCAACAACTCCTTTGATTCTTGGATAAGGTAGATAATCTACCAACTCAAAATCTTCATATTTAAAATCATCAATACTATTTTGATTTCCATGTATGATCATTTTAGGTAATTTTTTTGGTTTTCTTGATAATTGTAATTTTACTTGTTCAAAATGATTTAGATAAATGTGAGCATCACCAATTGTATGAATAAACTCCCCTAATTCTAAATTTGTTATTTTAGCAATCATCATCGTTAATAATGAATATGATGCTATATTAAATGGAACTCCTAAAAATGCATCTGCAGATCTTTGATATAACTGACATGACAATTTATTATCAACAACATAAAATTGAAATAATAAATGACAAGGAGGCAGTTGCATTTTATCAATATAAGCTGCTTGCCAAGCATTAACAATTAATCTTCTCGAATCAGGATTAGTTTTTAAATCATCAATTACTCTTTGTAATTGATCAACATAACAACCATCACCATCAAAATGACGCCATTCATGGCCATAAACTGGTCCTAAATCTCCCCATTTTCTTGAAAATTCATTATCTTCTTTAATCTTTTCAACAAATTCATCTATATTTTCACCCTTATAAGAAGCACTATTTTTATATACTTCATATGGCCATTCATTCCAAATCTTTACGCCATTATCAACTAAATACTTTATATTTGTACTTCCACTAATAAACCATAATAATTCATGAATAATAGATTTCAAATGAACTTTCTTAGTAGTTAATAAAGGAAAACCATTTTGTAAATCAAATCTCATTTGATAACCAAATGTTGAAACAGTTCCTGTGTTAGTTCGATCATTTTTTTTACTTCCATTTTCCAATATATGTTCTAAAAACTCTAGATATTGTTTCATATTTTCCTCCCAACTTTTTTTAATTATATCATATATAACTCAATTTTTATATAAAAAAGCATTTATAAACAAAATTTAAGTTTGTAAATGCTTTAACAATTTTTATATATTATTTATTGCCAAGTAGTTAAAATAAATGAAATTGTATCTCCTTTATTTACTACCAAATCACTAATTCCAACCATTGACTCTACACCATTTACTTCTAAACTCCAAAATTGAAATAAATCGCCATTAGCCTCAACTCCACAAACACTTGTTACAAAATATCCATATTCACTAGTAGAACCATCTAATTTTATTTTTGAATGTAGTGAAAGAGCAGTAATTAAATCAAATTCTTTTTCTTTTACTATTTCTCCTTTAAACAACAATGAGCCATCAACATCTTCTACTTCAACATTAAATGTTGGATTTTGCATAATTATATTTTGGCTAATAATCTCTTTTTCTTTTTCTTCTACTCCATCATTTAAATTATAAGTATATGTTAATTTTATATAATAATCTTTTTTGTAATCTAAATCTGAAAATTTTTTATCGTTCAGATTCTCTAAATTTAAAATTAATTCAGTTCCTGAATATAATTCAATCTTTTCTACAGAGCTAACT
Source organism: Bacilli bacterium (assembly GCA_028691515.1). Classification (GTDB taxonomy): domain Bacteria; phylum Bacillota_I; class Bacilli_A; order ML615J-28; family CAG-698; genus DUUA01. The sequence continues at coordinate 16,496 of JAQUZE010000016.1, read as the reverse complement.
AAATCATCATCAACAATATCCAAACTAAAACTAATAGTATCATCAGTAGCATGTATATCCGCAAACTTATATGTTGGAGAGGATTTAGCATATGTTTTAAATTCTTGTTGAGCAATTATTGGTTCATTATTTTTTTCCAAACTATATTCATAACTAACTTTAATTGTATACTGACTATTAGATAATAAATCAGTAAATAAAAGATTATTAAAATCTTCTAGTTCTTTAATTTTTTGACTATCAAGATATAGTTCAATAGCCTTAATTTCCCCAAAACCAGTTTCATCCTCAACACTTACATCAAAACTAACAGAAGTTTTTGTTGGTACTACATCAGTAATTTTAACTACTGGAACACTTTTTCCACAACCAACAAGAACAAACACAAACAAAAATAAAAACGAAACAAATAAAATTTTTTTCTTCATTTTTTCCATCCTTTCTTTTCTAAAAAATATGCAAAAAAGTAGGATGTAACAAAATAAATCCTATCTTTGCACCAGAAGAAATTTGTATATCTGGTAAGTCTTCCGGCTAAAGCTTCACTTTACTCTCAACCCTTCCCGAAAATTAATCTCAGTGGTTTATTGATTTCATCTGCTTATACGGCTGCTGGGACAGCTTAGGTGATCCTAATTCCTTGTTATGCTTAATAAAAAGCACCAGATATAATTATTTTACAACAATCATTATATACAATAACTGAATCTTTGTAAAGAGATTCAAAGCTATTTAATCAATTTCTCAGTAAATAAAAAATCCTTTCCTTTAAATGTCTCTGGCTCATAAATAGATAATTCATTAAACCCTTGTTGACGCAATACTTCATAACAAATCACAGCTACAGTATTACTTAAATTAAGTGATCTTACTAAAGAATTCATAGGAAGTCTAATACAAAAATCAAAATTCGCTCTTAAAATATCGTGATTAATTCCTGTTGATTCTTTTCCAAAAACAAAATAATAATCTTTATCTTTATTTTCAACTTTTATATCATAAAAACCTTTATGAGCATATCTTGTAAAAAAGAAAAATTCACCTTTATTTTTTGAAATAAATTCATCCCAATTTTTATAAACTTTATAATCTACGTATTTAATATGATTAGCACCACTCCTTTTAATAGATCTACTATCAAGTTTAAATCCAAGTGGTTCTATTAAATGAACTTTAAAATTAGTCGCTAAAGCGGTTCTCATAATATTACCAGTATTTTGAGGGATTTCTGGTTCATATAATACTATATGATTCATTTTTTCACTTTCTTTCTTAAATATTGCATATGGTCATAAAACCATGTAACATCTTTATATTTATTAATAATTTCATCTATTTTTTCTAAAGAAATTTCTTGATGTTTTACTTTTAAAACAACTATATTTCTTATCATTCTAAGTTTTGTTATCCAATTAAACGCTTTATCAAAATATTTTAATTTATACTCTTCCTCAGTTAAATTAATTAATTCATCTAAATCAATAATTGATTTATCATTAAAATCATATAATTTATTATATGTATATTCTTTATTATAGTTATGAGGACATACGTCTTGACATATATCACAGCCGTATATATTTTTCATTTTATCATATAATGGAAAATCAAAAGAATCTACTTGATTTAAATAAGATAAACACTTATTTTTTATTAAACCATTATCTAAAGCACAATTAGGACAAGCCTGAACACATAAATTACAACCATTACAAGGATCAAATTCAATAACATCATCATATTCTCCAAACTCTTCACTAGTAACTGCTTCTCCAATTACAAATTGAGTTCCATATTTAGGGTTAATTAATAATGTATTTTTCCCAATTGTTCCAAGGCCTGCTAAATGTCCACATATTTTCTCTTGTAAGAAACTTATATCAGAAAAAACTTGATAATTTTTTAAATTTATTAAATTCAAAGCTTTATTTATTTCATCAACAACTGCTCTATGATAATCTATTCCATAAGAAAATCTTGCTGGAAGATACTTACCACTTACTTTTAAATTAGCAAAAGGGAAAATAAATACTATAATACTTTTTATATTAGCATATTTTTTTGACCTTTTAAAACCAGTTTCTTTTAAGTAAGTATCGTATTTTATCACCCCAACATCATAATTTTCTTTTAAAATAGCTAAATTATACATTTATTTCCTCCAATTGTTTTTCAATATTAATTTTTGGTTTAAATTTACAAAAACTATATAAAACAAGGCCAATCATCATTGAAGCAAAATTACTTATTACCATGGCATACCATATTACATCTGGATAATGTAGCCCTAATACTTTATCATAAAATAATAATATTGGAATTCTTAAAAACCATAACCTAATAATAGATAAAATTAAACTAAACTTGGTTTCCCCACTTCCTTGATAAGCTCCCATAAATACTTGATATATTGCCATTAATGGTAATCCTAAAAATAAAAACATCATATATTGACTACTTAACTCTAAAGCCTCTGGCAAGTCACTTAAGAAAATTCCTCCTAAGGCTCTTCTAAAGGGAATAATTATTACCATACCAATAAGCATGATACTAACAGATAAAATAGTAGATTTTTTAACACTATCCCGAGCTCTTCCTTCATTTCCTGCTCCAATGTTTTGACCAACAAAAGTTGCTAAAACACCTCCAATACCCATAACAGGCATCAAAATTAACATATTTATATTATTTCCAATTGAAAATGCAGAAACAGTTTGTTCTCCAAACCCAACAATTAATTTATTTAGTATCATAAACCCTAGTGAAGTAAATGATTGACTAATAGCAATTGGCCAAGCCATAGAAAAAATTTTTAAAATTCTTCTAGTATCAAAATTAAGATCTCTTACATCAAGGTAAACCTCTGCTTTCTTATCCTTAAACATCATTACTAAAAAGAAAGGTAAAATTATTCCTTGTGCAATTAAAGTCGCATATGCACTCCCTGCAACACCTAACCTTAAAAACTTCATAAAGATATAAGTAAAAACAACATTCACAATAAACGATGCAATATTAAATAAAACTGGAGTTACAGTATCTCCACTAGATTGTCTACTTGCTTGAAAAGCAAAAAACAAAAAGAGGGGAACCATCTCAAATGACCTTATTTGCAAATACTGAACCATAAAAGTTTCAGTTAATGAAGAAACATCAAACCATTTAGCAATAACTGGTGCTAAAAAAAATAATCCAACATTTAATATAATTCCAAAAATTAATGATAAAACAAGCAACATTCCTGCTGTCTTTTTTGCATCACCACGCATTTTTGCCCCCAAATATTGTGCAATTAATGCACTCCCTGCAACCATCAATCCAGCTGCAATACTAATAGTAATATTAATTGGAGAATTACTTAAATTTATAGCATTTATTCCAGAACTTTTAGCTTCAATATCAAGTAAATTAGAAACAAAATACATATCAATAAAACTATGTAATGATTTTAATAAATTACTAAGAAAAATTGGCAAAGCCAATAAAATTATACTTTTATATAAATTAGGACTATTTAAAATAATATCTTTATTTCTTTGCTTCTTATCTACTCTTTGCATACTTACACTCCACCAAGTTTTATACATTATATCAAATAAAAATAATTATAACTACTAAAAAACAATAAGAAGGTATAACCCTCTTATGTTAACTTCATATAATTATAATCGCTTATTACCCATCTATTAATATTTCTAAATTCTTTTTCATCATAATTTGAAAAAACAAGAGTTTTTCCCTTTTTAGTAGTCTCAAATTCTATTTTTTCTTGTTTTAAAGCTTTAATTATTAAATCATCAGTACTTAATATTTTAATATTATCTAAATATTCAGATATTTCAGTCTTTAATAAAATATAATATAAAGAGCTAATAATTACAATATCCAAATCTCTTTGTAAAACGGGTTTTAAAACTTGTTTTGTTAAATCAAAAGACAAAGAAGTTTTAATATTACCTTTATCTAAAATATCATTCAATAAATCGCTAGGTAAATTATATAAATGATTATAAACAAAATATTTTTGATACATTTTAGCATCTAATATCGCTTTTCTAGCAAGTAAAACCATATTCTTTTTTTCATAAACACGAGAAACTTCTTTATTTATCTCATGGACAGGATTAATAACGCTAATATCTAGGGAATTTAAATAATCCTCGCAATATTCAATAATCGTATCACTCACTACAATCAAAACTTTTATATCATATGAAAGCAAAAAAGCAACTTTATCTTTTACATAAGATAAAATTTCCTTTTCTTCCTTACCTTCATAGGGATAATTATCTATATCATTTATATAAATAAAATCTTCATATATAAATTTTCTTCGTAAAGACTGTAAAAGTACAAATCCTTCAATCCCCATATCTAAAATACCTATTGGTCTTTTAATCATACAATACCTCATATTATGTAAATATTCTATCACATAAAAATATAATCTTCAAGAAGTTAAAGATGAATACTATTCTTTTAAATTATCGCCAAAACGCCTTCATAATCAATTTTATATAGTTCCACTAGTAATTAGTAAGACAAAAATAAATCTAAGCACAACGCAAATAATCTTCGTTGAAAAAGTGTAAACTTAAGAGTATAATTTAGTTACACAAGATATAATTGATTATTTATATAAGGAGAATGAATTTGAGAGAAATAAATTTAGATTTAGTTACAAATACTGTATCAGAATTAATCTTTGATGCTTGTTGCAATATTGGTGATAAAGAATTGCAAAAAATAAAAGAAGCTATTAATATTGAAGAAAGTTTAGTTGGCAAGAATATTTTAAATCAAATTGTTGAAAACGACATTCTTGCAAGAAAATTACGTATTCCTATGTGTCAAGATACTGGAGTTTCTGTTGTATTTTTAGAAATTGGCTCTTTAGTTACCTTTAAAGGCGATATTTATGAAGCAGTTAATAAAGGTGTTCGTGATGCTTATGTAAATGGCTACTTAAGAAAGAGTATTGTTGCAAATCCACTAACACGCATTAACACAAATGATAATACACCAGCTGTTATTCACACAAAAATTGTTGAAGGTGATAAAATCAAAATAATTGTCGCTCCTAAAGGTGGAGGCAGTGAAAATTGTAGTTTAGTTAAAATGTTAATTCCTTCAGATGGTATACCTGGAATCAAAAAATTAGTTCTAGAAACAATTTTTTTGTCTGGTGGTAAACCATGTCCACCAATAATAGTAGGTGTTGGAATTGGAGGGAATCTAGAAAAATCTGCATTACTTGCTAAAGAAGCCCTTTTTAGAGACTTAGATGATGAGGCAGATAATCCTGAAACAAAAAAACTTGAAAAGGAACTATTAAAAGAGATTAATGATTTAGGCGTTGGTCCAATGGGCATGGGTGGTAGAGTTACAGCACTTGCAGTTAAAATAAATACTTATCCTTGTCATATTGCTTCCCTTCCAGTCGCTATTAATCTTCAATGTCATGCTGCAAGACATAAAACAAGAGTGATATAAATGATAAAATTACAAACACCATTAACTGAAGAAAATATTATTAATTTACGTGCAGGTGATATCGTATCAATATCAGGAATAATTTACACTGGACGTGATGCCGCCCATAAAAAAATGATTGAATTACTTAATAATAATCAAAACCTTCCTTTTGATACCGATAAAGCTATTATTTATTATACTGGTCCTACTCCAAAACCACCAAAAAGAATAATAGGATCATGTGGTCCAACATCTAGTTATAGAATGGATGTTTATTCTACTCCTTTAATGAAGCAAGGTCTAAGAGTAATGATTGGCAAAGGTCCAAGAAGTGAAGCTCATATAAAAGACTTAATCAAATATAAAGGAGTTTATCTACAAGCTGTTGGAGGCGCTGGAGCATTAATCAGTGAAACTGTCAAGAAAATGGAAATAGTTGCTTTCCCTGAACTTGGCCCTGAAGCAATTTATAAACTGGAAGTAGAAAACTTTATTGTAACAGTAACTTATGATACAATTGGTAATGATTTATTAACTGCTTCTATAAAAAAATATAAAAAATAATATAAAAAAAGCAAGATTAATTTCTTGCTTTTTTAAATAGTAACTTCCATCATGTAATCTATTTTTCTTTTAAACCATTTAATTTTATTCAATAATTCTTCTTTATTGCCAGTTGTAAAAACTACTAATGATTGCTTATTCTTCTCTTTATTTTTAGTAATTTTACCTTCCAAAGCTAAAGCTGTAGCTATTCCTGATGATATTAAACTAACATTAGGAAATATTTTTTGTATATGTTTACTTAATAAAGGAAAATGAGTACATCCAAGAATAATTGTATCAATATTTTTATCCTGAAAATCTTTTAATTTATTATTAATAATATTAAAGGATTCTTCTTCACTCTTCTCTTCTTCAACAATCTTAACAAATTCACTCGCTTTAACTGCAGTAACAAAATAATCATTTAAGTACTTTTGATAACTATTGCAAGATATTGTTAAATCTGTTGCTAAAACCATAATATTTCTATTTTTAGTAATACTCTTAGCACAACTTGCTGTAGGTTCAATTACTCCAATTATAGGAACATCAACAAAATTAATCAAACTAGATGAATTAGCAGTTGCTGTATTACAAGCAATCACCAATGCTTTAATTCCCAAATTATTTAGAAAAAGAGAATTATCTATAGTAATTTTTTCAACTTCTTCTTTTGTCTTCTCTCCATAAGGACAATTATAAGTATCAGCAAGATAAATAAAATTCTCATTAGGAAATTTTTCCATTAAAATATCTAAAACAGTTAAACCACCAATACCAGAATCAAAAACACCAATTGGCCTTTTATCTATCAATCTAAATACCTCTCTTTAATCATATGTAAAAACAATGTAACTATTAATAAATCAGCTGCTCCACCAATACTAATATTTTCCTTAATCGCTTCTTTAGTAACATCATTTATTTTATTAATATCATATTCATTTATTTCCGAAATCTTATTTTTAAAATAATTATATTTTTCTATACTCCCAGCTCTTTTTAATAAAACTGAATCATCACATTCTCTAACTAATGAAATTAAAGTCATCATCAATGCTTCATCTGAATATAGATTATATTTCTCTAAAACTTTTAATGATTTTATTACACTTTGCATACCTTTATTAACTTCGCCTCTAATTCCTAAAAACCCATATTCATGAAATAATCTTTTCCCCTCTGTATTAATCTCTTGATTAAACTCATCCAAAATATTTCTAGTCATAAAAGCTACATTTTCAAAAACTTTATTAAAATTACTATTATTAATAATTGCTTCACCGCAAGCAATACAAACAATTCCTAAACAAAAAATTAATCCCTTATGAGTATTAATTCCCTTAGTAACTGTAAACATATATTCTTCAGCAATTTTGCCAATTTCTCTTCCCTTTTTAAATGCCTCATCATAATCTAATGCCATACCTTCTAAGAAAAGTAACCCAAAAAAATCAACAATTACATCTCTTGACTTTTTCATTAAAGAACAATCCATATCTGTGTGACTTCCAACGCTATTTTCACAAACTAAACCAAACTTTGGTTCAAGTAAAAGTTCCAAAGTAATAGCATCAAAAGCAAGATTACTAATATCTTCTAGCAAATAATGAATCAAAACATCTTGAATATGCCCTAAAATCTCCTCAATACTATGTGTTTTCTCTCTGATACATAAATAAGCATCATTATCACATAAAAAACATTTCCTAAAATCACACCCTAAATCATGTCTACTAATACTTACAACATTCTGCCTAAATACATCTAAATCAATAAACCTACCTAGTGGATGACTATCTTCAAGAATAACTAATTCTTTTTTTAAAGTAATTAATTCAATATCAGTAATTTCTAAAAAATAATATGGCCCATCAAATGAATCAAAAAATTCAATTCTCAAACAATTATATTTTCTTTTTAGAAGCTTTTTAAAAAATCTAATAAAAAAATATGCATAAAATATTTTTTTATTAATACCCGGAATATTAGCCTTAACAACAACATATAAATTGTCATTAATCATAAATTTCTTTAAATTATTGATTCTATTTTCTCTATCTTCTAAAATTCTATCCATTATTATTCCTCAATATTTTTAAATAAGCAACTACTCTTTTGGGAACCAATGAGGAAATACTTTCAAAATCTTTAATTTTATACTTTTCTCTTACTAAACTAGCACTAATTATATCTCCTGATACCTTTTTTCTAGGAATAATAATTAAATCATCTTTTAAAACTTCCTTAAGAACTTCATTATATGAATTAGTTGTTGGATCTATTTCTTCTCCAACCATTCTTTTTTGAATATTAAAAATTTTCATAAAATAATTTTTAAAAATTAAAGCATCAACCATACCTTCTACTTTTACTTTATCTAAATCATTTTTTAAAAAATAAGTCGGAAAAGTTAAATTAGAAATTAAATAATACGTACTAGGAACAACAGTAACTTTATCTACTTTCTTTAAACCAAGCTTTACCATATTAAATCTATCAAAAAATGAAAAAAATGATTTATCTTCTTCTAATACAAAAACAATTAGCGGTAACCCCTGTTTTAAAATACTTTTAATTAAATGCAAATGTCCATTAGTAAATGGATTGGCATTTAAACAAACTGCATTATATTTATCTTCATTAAGAAAATATTTAACTTTAATTTTATTTAATTCTTCACTAATATCATAGTTATTTGATTCCAATACAGCAACTTCATCTGTTAATAAAATTACTTTGAATCCCATATTTTCAAAATAATTATAATACTTTAATGTAGTGTAAATAAACAAGTGATCAATGCCAATAGTTGCTAAATGATTAATCATATAAGACAAAAGATAACCAGCGATATTTTCCGCCTGAAATTCTTGTTTTATAGCAAAAAAAGTAATTATATTATGACGTGCTGAAACAGTAGCAATAACTTCCTTCTCGATTTCTATATAAATAGAAAAATCTACATTTTCATATTTAAATCCAAAATCTTTAAGAAAACTAGCTACTTTTTTTCGATCATAATTAGTAATTACTTCTTTAATATTATAATTCATAATTATTCCTTACTTGGAAAATTGAATCAATTATAGAACCATCTCGATACTCAACAACACCTACAACTCTCTTTTCAAATTCTACATTTTGGGGAATACCTGTATATTTATGAGTCATTTCTAGAAGCTTTTTAATTGAAACAATTTTCAATTTTGAATTTTTAAATTGTTCTATTAAATCAAATCTTCTTGGATTAATTGCAATACCTCTTTCAGTTACTAATACATCAACATCTTCTCCTGGAGTTGTAATGACAGTAACTTTATCCTTAATAATAGGAGTCCTTGCTTTCATAGTAGGAGAAACAATAATTGTTAATTTTGCACCATGAGCAGTATCAGAATGTCCACCACTTCCACCCATAATTAATCCCGAAGATGATGTAGTAACATTAACATTAAAATCAAGATCAATTTCAGTAGCACCTAAAATAACAAAATCAAGATTATTTACAATAGGATTATCAAATGGGTTTGCATATTTACTAGCAGATATAATTTTATGATTTTCATTAATTTTTGCTGAAGCAACAGCATCTAAATCAAAGCATTGCACATCGTATAAATTATTTATTAACCCTTCTTTTAACATAGATACAAAGTATGAAGTAATTCCACCACTTGCAAAACTTGCTTTAATATTATTGTTTTTCATAATATCTTTAACAAAACTAGCAACTGCTAATGATGTACCTCCTGCTCCTGTTTGCATAGAAAACCCATTATTAATTAAACCAGCTTCTTCTATAAACATTGCAGCATCTCTTGCTATTTTTAAACCAATTGGATCTTTAGTAATTTTTGTTGTTCCACTTACAATACCTGATTGTTTTCCAATGCTTTCAACAACCAAACAATAATCAATATATTTAGCTTCTATTTGACAATATTCTACTCTCTCAACTAAAGAATCGGTAACTATTACTTTCTTTTTTGCATACAACATATCAGCAATTGTATAACCTAATACACCACAAGCATTTTTTCCTAATAAACCATTCCCATTACCAAACTTATCGGCTATTGATGTAGCAATAAAAGCAACATCAATTTTTAATTCCCCAGCCTCAATACTTCTTGGTCTTCCACCGTGAGTTTGCATAATTAAATTACCTTGCAAGTAACCTTCACTTATAACTTTACCCGTTTTACCATTAATATAATTTGCATAAATATTTGTAATATTTCCATCAATTATTAATTGTGCAATCATATCATTATTTGCAAATATTCCTGTTGCAGCTAAAGTAATATTTTTTATTCCTCTTTTTTTAACTTCACTTAATACCATATTCATCACTTCATCACCATTTCTCAAATGATGATGAAAAGATAAAGTAAAACCATCAGTAATCTTTAATAAATCAAACAATTTACTTATATCACTAATTACTTTAGAAGTATTAGTTGAAATAACTTCATCAATAATAAATCTTTTGTGATTTTTATATTCATTTGTCCCTAAAAATGGTTTAAACCCAGGAGGAACATTTCTTCTTAAACAATTTTTCATTATAATAAACCAAACCTTTTAGCACGACTAATAATTTTCTCTGCTCTTTCAATAATTGGTTTATCAATCATTTTACCATCAATACTAAAAGCCCCTTTTATATTACTCTTAGAACCCTCTAAAACTCGTAAAGAAAATTCAATCTGTTCTTTTGATGGAGAAAAAACAGAATTAACATAAGAAACTTGATTAGGATGAATACAAGCTTTAGCTTTAAAGCCTAATGATTTTGCAAAATTAGCATCTTTTATTAACCCATCAATATCTAAAGTGCTAATAAATGGCGTATCAATAGCCTCAATTTTAGCAGCTATACATGCGAGTGCAACCTTAGCTCGAGGATATAATATCTCAACTGAATCATTTGTTCTTGATACTTCCATATCACTTGCTAAATCTTCTGCGCCTAATAACACACCATCAACTCTAGGTATTTTGACAATTTCTTCAATAACTAAAACAGATTTTGCAAGTTCAACTAAAGGAATTACTTTAATTTTCTTTTTCAATTTCTTTTCTTTTTCAATTTTTGATAAAAGATTATCTAGTTTAATTATATCTTCAGGCATAGCCTTAGGCAACATAATAGTATCAATTTTATCAGTTACAATAATATCTAAATCCTCAGTAAAATACTTTGAATCAATACTATTTACACGAATAATTACTTCTTTTTGTACAGGAAAACTCTCCAAAAATGATTTAGTAAGATTTCTAGCACTATCTTTATCAAATAAAGATATTGCATCTTCTAAATCAATTATTATGCTATCAGCTTCAAAAACATCAGCCGTTTGTAGCATCCCAGGATTATTTCCAGGAATAAAAAGTAAACTTCTTCGCATTCTATTTCTCCAATCTTTTAATTGCTGTAATTAAACGTGCACGTATTGCATAATCAAGTGCACCTTTATCATTAACTGTAACTTTTAAATTATTTATCCCTAATTGATTTAAAGTTTCTAAAACAACTTTAAAAATAGCGTCCCCAAACAAGTCATATACTATACTATTAATTTTAATATCTAAAATATCGCTTTCACTTACAGTAATTAAGCAATCATTAGATTCTAAACTGCCACAAGTTGCGCTTTTCATTTATTTATTCCTTGAATTTGCTAATGCACAAACTCTATTTATTTCATTAACACAAAGCATAATTGCTTCATCAACTCCCATTCCAGGTTTACCTAATGTTTGGTCAGCCTTACAAGCTACAGCTACATTCATACTTACATGTGATGAAATATCAGTTTCATTACATGTTCCTCCACAATAAGCTCCTATTTTCGCTTCTTGACAATACAAAATTGCCTCAACTGTATTATTTATTCCCCCTAAATCAGGAGTTTTAATTTGGAGCATATGCCCTGCTCTATTATCAGCAAAATATATAATATCTTCTAAAGTATTACACCATTCATCAGCAACTATTTCAACATCAATATCCTTCTCATCTAGCATTTTTGTGATATCTCGCAAATACTGCATTGTAGAAGTTCTATCTCCAGAATCAACTGGCCCTTCAATTCTTAAATGGAATGGACTTGCAATATCATTTAATTCTTCTAAATACTTAACAATTTTCTCAACATTGTAATTAAATGCAACTCCTATAGTGCCATATGTATCAATATGTAAGATTGGACTATAACTTGGATTAGTTCGCAAATTAATAATTCTATTTCGCAACCATACAACATATTCTTTTAAAAGTTCACCTTTTTTACCTAATTTCTTTTCAACATTATTAATTAATGCATGAGGTAAAACAGGTGCTTCTTTAATAATCATTTTATCAGCATTAGTATAACGATCATCACCACTTTGAGAAAAAACTGGTACAGCTTCGTAATGATCATCTTCAATTCCATATTCATTTCTTATAATTTCTGCCATTGTCAACTTTTGGTAAGCTGCCGTTGCACTTAAAAATGCTTGAGTAATTCCATATCTAACTGCAGTATGTAACCTATTTCCGTCAATTATTAAATGATCATATTTTTCAGCAAGTTTTTTAAAACCATTAACATCTTCATTTAATAATAAAGGTTTTATTTTATTTTCTAAGAAAACAATAGCTTCATCTGCTAAAAATAAAGGATCTCTTCCAGCTGCGCCACTATATTGTACTGCTGTACAATCTCCATAACCGACACTTCCATCTTCTAATACTAACTGAATAGATACTGCTTCTCCTGCTTGTCTAATTTTTGTAAATCCAGGTGTTACTGGACTGCCTATATAATCTAATCCATCACTCAATGCTCCCATTTTTATGGCTGCTTGATCGTCAAAATAAAAACCAGTATAAGATTTTGTAAATATAACATTTTTTATTTTCAATTTATTTTCCTGCTGTTTGAGGACGGCCAATTAATTCTCCTCGACTAACTGCAGTTACATCATCTACAGTCATTTGAAAAGAAACTGGTCTATTCTCTTCTTTTGCCCTTTCCTCTATTTTTTCTTTATGATATTTTTTAATTTCTTCTGTAACACCTAAATTACCAAATTCTAAAATCCTAATTGCACCTTTCACGTCTCTTGCTGGCCACATTAAACCTGCATTATATTTACTTGGTGCAAAAGGAATGTCAATTATTCCTGCTGCAAACCCTTTTACAACACCAATAGCTAAATCACCATCACCAATTTTATAAATATTTTGAAGCATACTATCAACTTCACTTCTAATTTGATTATATTCTTCTAAATATTCTTCACTTTCAACAAACTCTTGATCTTTTAAAAGATTGCATACAAACTTTGATGCTTTAATCCCTACTGAATTTGCTTCTGCAGTTGGGATTCCAATTGATTCTACTGGAGTTTTAGTAATTAATTTAGTAGCTTTACCTAAAGCTGCAACTGTTGATGCTAAAGAAATTAATGCAGTAGCTTCAGCTTCATCTTCTGGAAAGCCTCCCATCCACTGATGAAATACAGTAGTAACAACCATGTTTTTATAACCGTATTTTTCTAAATACTCCTCAGTTTGATCTCTCAAAGATCTTAGAGCTGCAATATCTTGAATTATATTACCACCTTGACCATATCCAACTGTAATATTTTTAACCCCTTGCTCAGCTGCAAGCAAAGCTTCAATTATTGCAACAACATTTGAAATACAAGGAGGTACTAAAGTCCCAGTTAAAGGACCAAAAGGTTCTCTATTAATACTAACTCCATTTTCTTCATAATACCCTACTAATCTGTCACAATACTGCCAATAATAAAGACTATCCTCAAGTGAAACTGACTTTGCATAAGGCAAATTATAAGAAATTCCTCCACCTTCATTAGATGAAAATCCTGCTGCATGAATAATTTCAGCAAGTAATCTTGAATCTGGAGTTCCATGTCTAGCCTGCACAGGAACATCAAGCGATTCTACTACTAATCTACATTTTTCAACTCCGTGATTAACTGCTGGAAATCCATTTAATAAACTTCTTCCAATTTTCTCACTTTCATTAATCGCTTTTTCAGCATCATCGTAACGATTTAGTCTTGTATACGAATCAATTGTTGAAGGAAGAAAATCCGCACCTGCTTTTTCAAGCTTTTGTAATAATGCAATATGTTCCTTTAAGGTAGCAACACCTGCTCTAGGTTGTACATAAGTACGTCCTTCTTTTTTTGCCTTTTCTAATTTTAAGGCAAAATTCTTTTCTCTCGGTATGGTTTTTAAATATTTAACAGCAACATCCAAATTTAATAATGGAGAATTTCCTGTTTTCCATGTTGCAAGTACCTCACTTCTTACCCTTAAAAAATCTTGTATATCCCATTTCTCGTTTTTTAAATTCACTTTTTTGCTCCTATATAATTGTTTTAATAGTTTCTTTCATTATTTTTAATGCTATTTCAGGATGATCAAGACTAAGCAATCCCATTGCTGCCAATATATATTCTTTATCAATCATAAAAGCAGGATTTTGTGGACGTAATTCTAATGGTTTTTGCAATGTAAAAGAAACTTTTTGTAAAATTTCTTTAGGTTTTTTAGCATTAATTAGAACACCGCCTGTGCCAACCACATATTTTACATTACTTAAATCTTTTCCTACTTGATAATACATTGTGCCAATTGGTGTATAAACAGGTTCTATTTTACCATCATGCCTACTAATTGCCTTATCAGTTGAAATTTCAGCAAATATTCTATCCACATTAGAATCATGTTCATTTAATGGAACACTATCTACTTGACTTGAACGAATCTTCGCTTCTCTTACAAGATCATAACCTTGTTCATTATAAAGCTTAATTTCTTCCTCACTTAAACTGTCTACTATTCCCATAGCAGAATATCTTACTCCTAAATCTCCTTCAACAGTTCTCTTAGCAAAAGGTTCTTCTAATCCTCTTAAAATTACATCGCTTCTTTTAGGTGAACCACTCCCAATAGAATAAACATCAGTAGTAGCACCACCAATATCAACTAAAACCAAGTCACCAAATCCTTCTTCATGCATATAACCTTTTGACAATAACTCTGCTGCTTTTAAAACTGCATGAGGAGTAGGAAATACTACTTCATCAATTTCTGCTTCTATTTTTTTAATGCCTTTTGCTTCAATAATATTACTCATAAATATATCTCTAATTACAGACTGAGCACTTTCAATATTCAATTCATTTAATTTCGGCATTACATTCTCACAAATATAACCATTAATATTATATTTTGCAAAAATATCTCTTATATCATCATGACATTCTTTATTACCTGCATAAACAACAGGAATTGTTAACTCAGATTCACCAAGCATTCGGGCATTGTATAATACACATTCTTGATTACCACCATCAGTTCCACCTGCAAGTAAAATAATATCAATATTTCCATTTTTAATTTTTAACACTTCATCTTTTGTAATATGATGAGATAAAACCAAATCAACCTTTCCGCCAGCTCCTAGACAAACACGTTTAGCCGCTTCAACTGTTAATTCTTCAACAAGACCAATTGCTGCCATTTTAAGACCCCCAGCAGCTGATGAACAAGCTATAGTTTTATCAAACTTGATAGCTGGGTCTATTTTTTTATATAATTTTTTTAGTGCTTGATGATAACCCTCTCGAATATCAGTTTGAACAGTAGTAAAAAACTGAGAAGTTCCTAAAAGTACTTTCTTCTCTATGTCTACTGCTGTCAATTTTGTATAAGTTGACCCGAAGTCAATCATCAAATATATTTTCATCTTAATTCATCCAAATCTTTTTTAATAATTGGTAATACATCGTCAATTGGCGTTCCAGGAGGGAATACCCGATTAAATCCCATTTGTGCAAACCTTTTTTCTACTTCAACAAAATCTTGCTTTCCAACAACTATATTTCCACCAACATATAATAAAACATCATCCAATCCTGACTCAATACACTTATCACGTAATCCCCGACAATCAATTTCACCCTGACCATACAGTGATGACACAAGTATAATTTTTGCGTTCGCTTCAATAGCTGCATTAATAAAATCTTCTTGAGTAGATAAAACTCCAACATTAACAACATTATATCCTTCATTAGTTAATGTGTACTCGATAATCTTATTGCCGACAGCATGAACATCTGCGCCAATAACCCCGATAACAATAGTATCCATCCTGCTTCTCCTTTGTTTATAATACTGTGTATAGTATACTCCAAAACTATAATATTCTCAACAATTAAAGATAATAAAAACAGGAAACCTTTCAGGTTTCCTGTAAAATTTTAAATAAATCTACGCTTTCTAATAATAAATAAAGCAACTCCAAGTAATGGAAGTAACATCATTGCATTACTAGAACCACACCCCTTTTTAACAGGAGAAACTGTAATCGTAAATGTTTCACTAATTTCTTTATTTGAAACAGTAATTGTTGCTGAACCCTCTTTTAAAGCTTCTACTT
>JAQUZE010000015.1 GCA_028691515.1 Bacilli bacterium | reverse complement strand
ATACATTACATCAAAGCTTGATAAATCAAGTGCTCCAAGTGCATATTCTTTATATATCTCTTGAGGATTAGGAAGCGGTGGTACACCAATTCCTCCTGTGAATTGAGAAGCTACTTCTTCAATTCCACCCCAAACTAAATCAGCAACATAAGATGTACCGGCAATATCTTCAACAGTAAATATATATGTGCCAGCAGCACTTTCTACATTAAACCAAAGTGTTGTATCGCTATCAGGAATTAAAACATGATCTGCTCCAGTAGGATCTTTCATAATAATACTTGCAATATTACTATCACTTAAATCTATAACTTCATCAGCAATTAATTCAAATTGTTGATATAAAACTCCTAAATGGAATCCCGTTGCTTCCGTAGTAACAAATTCAGCACTATAACCAGTTTGATTAATATTATTATCTGGTCCATAAGAAGGCACTATTGAATCTAGACTAACTTCTATTTGAGAATTTAATCCCTCAGGTGTTGTTCCATCAATTGAACCCACATTACTTCCTTCAATAATTTGAACGTTTGCAGTACCTTGAATTTCAATATTTCCAATATTAGCATCAGAAATAATGACATTACTATCTCCAATAATTACTATATTAGCAACTGTACCACTAATTATTACATCTTCTCCCGCAACTGCATCAATATAAATTGTAGATGTTGTTGCATCTCCACTAGTTACAATTCGTCCACCAGAGACAATATAAATACCGCCAGTATGTGTACCTGTAGTATTAAAAGTTGAACCAGAAATTGCAATAATTGTAGTAGTTCCATTGACATTTAAATCAGAATAAATTGAAGCATTTGCTGCATCAACTGTAAGATTTCCAGTTAAAGTACCTTCACCAGTCAAATTCATAGTTCCAGCTTCTAAAGTATCAATAACTAAATTTCCATCTAATTCATAGCCATTAAAATTAACATCGATTAAATAGTCAAAAACAACATCTGCAGTAGCGAGAATATCATTTTGCAATTGAATTTTAGTATCTCCTGCTGCTAATGCAACAAGTAATTGATTATAATCTAAAATATCAACAGTATCACTATCACTTAATTTTCCTCTTACAAGATCTGTTACCCATTCAGCTTCAGTCTTATAATAATTAGGATTATAAACTTTGTAAAGTTCAAATGCACTTAAGCCATCGACTCCATCAGCACCAGTCATAGTTGATAAATCAACTAAATTAGTCCAAGAAGCATCTCCAACATAACGCCATTGAATAAATCCAGAAGCAACTTGCATTTCCACTTCTTTGCCGTCAGTTCCATCAGTTCCGTCAACTCCTGCAGGTCCAGTAGGGCCTGTTAGTGTTGCTAAAGATACTAAATCTTTCCAAACAGTATCTCCAACATAACGCCATTGAATAAATCCAGAAGCAACTTGCATTTCCACTTCTTTGCCGTCAGTTCCATCAGTTCCGTCAACTCCTGCAGGTCCAGTAGGGCCTGTTAGTGTTGCTAAAGATACTAAATCTTTCCAAACAGTATCTCCAACATAACGCCATTGAATAAATCCAGAAGCAACTTGCATTTCCACTTCTTTGCCGTCAGTTCCATCAGTTCCGTCAACTCCTGCAGGGCCTGTAGGACCTGTAGGGCCTGTTAGTGTTGCTAAAGCAATCAAATCACTCCAAACAGTATCTCCAACATAACGCCATTGAATAAATCCAGAAGCAACTTGCATTTCCACTTCTTTGCCGTCAGTTCCGTCAACTCCTGCAGGACCAGTCAATGTTGCTAATGAAACTAAATCAGTCCACTCATCAGTTCCAGCATATCTCCATTGAATAAAAGTTCCTGAAACTCGCATTTCTACTTCACGGCCATCAGCTCCATTAGTTCCATTTACACCGTCAGCTCCTGTTAATGAAGCTAAACTTATTAAATCAGTCCAGGCAACATCACCATCATATTGCCACTGAATAAATCCATCAGAAACTCTTAATTTTACATCACGACCATCAGCACCATCAGATCCAGCTGGACCAGTAGCACCAACTAATGTTGTAATATCAATTAAATTTGTCCATGTAGTTTCTCCATCATATTGCATTTGAATATGACCAGAATCAACTCTAAAAGCAACATCTCTTCCATCTCTACCTTCAGCAGAAACTTCAGTGTCAACATCGCCAAGCCACCAATTACCATTTTCGCCAATATTTGGTGTTAATCCATCCTCACCAGCAATAGGAGCATTTTTAAATACTCCACTCAAAGTAGGAATTAGAATTGCAGCAAGTATAGCTACTATTGCAACTATAATCGCCAGCTCGGCTAATGCAAATCCTCTTTTTCGTATATTTTTTACCATAACTTATTTTTCTCCTTTTCTTTATTAAATATTTCTAACTAAAATATAACAAAATTTATAAATTAATTATCAATTTCGAAACCTACAGTTTATTAAAAATAATCTGTTTTTAATATAAGTAGAAACAGATAGTTTGTCATATGATTTTTGTTCTGTTTCAATTTCAATATTTTTATTTGGCAAATTTAGCATGTAAATATTTTCTACAGCAAGAATACTTATTGCAATAATAGTTATTGCGGCAGTTGTAGCAGTAAGAAGAGTTAAAATACTAAAAGAGATCCACGCAGATTCCAAAGGCTCATAAATTACTTGTGAAAGTATATCATAACTTTCTTTCCCTATAATAAGTTCTGCAACAACTCTAATATCAGCAAAAGGTATAAATAACAAGAAAAAGCCAAACACAACAAAAAATATTGCATGAGCCATTTCTGCAAATTTCATTTTTCTTCTTGCTAGATAATCAGATATTATTCCGCCAGCTATTATATAGATTAAAAACAGTAACATATTTTGCCTCCTTTCATTGTGTAAATCTCTAAAATTAAATCACATAATATTAATGTGAAAAAATATGTGTCTTCTTCTTGGATACAAACTAATATTTAAACTTTTTAATTCTCCTTAGAATAATTATACAATTTATACAATTAATAATCAATGAATACACATTATATAAATTATTATAAAATTTAAAAAACATTTTATATCTATATTATATCATATTTTTAACAATTTTATACAATAATTTTGTATATAAAAAAAGGCTGTCCCTTTTTTTAAAGAAAACAGCCTCTTAATTATTAAATCACTTATTCAGCAGCACGATATACAGTTGCCGTGAAATCAACAGCTCCTGCTTCTAAAGCAGTAACATCAGTGCCTTGGAATATTACAAAATCACCAACAGTTATACCGATTGCTTGTATAGCATCTGAAGCAGGGTTATCATCATGATAATGAATAGATAATGCATCAGTTTCTGCATTAAATGCATAAGCTACTCCACCAATAACTTGTCTAACTTCATAAATTCCAGCTGTAGCAGTAGTTTTTAGAATAACTTTATACCAATAAGTTCCACCAGTGCCATTTGCATCAAGCATAGTTTTAGCACTAGCTCCAGATCCCCAAACACTTTCATCGTAACTTTCAATTGCAAATGATCCGATTTCTGCTCCTGGAGCAGGAATAAGTTGAATTTCTTGTTCCCACTTAGCATATAAAGTTATATCTGTTAACCCTAAATCTTGAGGAGTCATTGTTGCAAGTTGAGTTCCTTCAGCATCAAGAGCCCAGCCAACAAAATTATAACCTTCTCTACCAATTTCAGGTTCAGGAATAACTGCAGTACCTGCAGTGTATTGATATACTTCAGCATCTACTAATTCTTGAGATTTAACAGCATCAAATAAATAATAATCTTCTGGGAACGCAGTTGTAAATGCAGCTCCTGGAACAGTTTTATGAAGAATGTATGTTCCAACTGTTCTGTAAGATCCTATAGTAGAGTTAGAAACAACTTCAGACCATTTAGTAGTTTTACCCCAAACAACTCCGTCACCTAAATAAGTAACATCATATAATAGTCCTTCTCTACCTAAAACATCTCTTCCTGTTTGGTTTCCTGCTTGTAACATTTCATTCATATACCAGAATAATCTCATCCATTTGTTATATTCAGGTTGTCTTACAAAATGTTTAGACGTGCCAGTTTCATCAACAGTAAATGCATCATTATTAACTTTATAGTACTCATATAGCCAAATTCCTGCAAAATGATTTGCATTACCATTAAATACGTCATATCCACCAGCTGGATTATACCAAGTATCATTCATCAATTGGAAGAATGAATCTTGATGTGTAGAAGTTGGATTCTTAAATTCTTCTAAAGAAGGTAAAGTGTGAGTTTTCTCAGTAGTACCATCATTAGCTATAGTCACCCAATCATTAAATCCTGAATCAGTTAAATGTTGATATAAATCATTTAAGAATAAATCAGTAACGTCAGCTTTAGTATTAGCATATACAGCTCCACCATTTAAATCATAAGTAAGAGTGTATTTAGTCATTAATTTATCTTCATATTCTGCAAGTAGCCAAACATCTTCTGTTATAGCTTCTTGAAGAGGTAAAATATATGCTTGATAAGCATTATATGCAGCTAATAAATTTTGTAAATATGTTTCTTCAACAACTTCAGGATCCTCTCCTTCAGCTTTCAATGCCAATAAATCAGCATCAACGATTGCAGCATATCTATCAACTATAGCATCAAATCTAGCAGTATCAAATGTAGATTTTTCTAAATCAGTTAGACGATAATTGTTCATAAAATTATGTGCATTTTTAATATGTGTTGCAATAGGGATTGCAGCTTCGCCTTCATCAGGAACAATTATTTCATCAATTATATCCATACCTCTTTCAGCAGAATCTAAATTAGTAACAAATCTACGATTTCTATAATCATTCATTGGATGTAAATCATAATACTCAATTGTCAATGTAGTTCCAGGATTAGCAAAAATTCCAACAACATCAGCAACATTTTCTTGAGTCTTATAAGTCATACCATAACCATTTGCAGGAATTGGTACTTTTGGTTCAGATGAATTAATTAATGCTTGAATAACACCTTTTCCGCTACCAAGTACAATATTTCCTTCTGCATCAGCTGTCCAACCTACTCTATATCCATCAAATGTAATATCATGTTCACGTGCACCTAAGCCCGCTCCATGAGCAACACCATCAGGGCCAGCAGGTCCACCGCTATAAGAAGCTAAATCAACTTTTGCTTCTTTATCAGTTAAGTTAACAAATAGAATTCCCCAGTTTCCACCAGTTCCAGCATTAACATTAGCTATATCATAAGTAGGGTTTCCATCTTCATCAACTTCTGTAATGTAAAGAACCATGAAATCCATTGCAAAATATTGAGTTCTACGTAATTCTTCGTTTTGTTCAAATGTTCCATCTTCTTTGAATGCACCATTTATATAATAAGTATATCCAGAATAGAAGCTCCAATATTGTTGTCCAGTATAAGTAGTAGATCCTACCATCTTATCAAAATAACTAAATGTATTTAATAAGTCATACTTAGTAAATGGTTCTGTTGATGTTTGTTCTGAGAAACGTCCACCAACTATAAGAGCATCTTTGTCTTGAGAAATACCAGTATTTACTGTAAAAGTAAGAACTGTATCTTCAATGCCTTCTTTTGTAAATGTAGCTGTAATAATAGACTCGTGATATCTTAAATATTGTGTTTTAAGTGTTAATGTTTCATCGAAGTCTTCAGCATTCCCTGTCCATTCAATTGCAACTCCAGTTTCACCAACAACTGTTGGTAAACCTGTAATTTGAATTCCAGCTTCACCACCATATGGGAACCATGTTGGTACTAAATCAGCATCTGTAGAAGCTAAGAAATCAGCTGCAGCTTTACTTGTTTCAGTAGCTGCTTTAGCAATAATAGTAATTTCCTTAGTTCCTAAAACAGCACCATTATATTCAAATGAAACTTCAAATATAACTGGAGTATCTACTGCTAATTCTTGATTTACATATGAGCCATCATTAGTAAATAAAGTAGTATCTTTAGAAACATATGTTAATTGTGCATTAAATTTATCATCATATGATGGGAAAGTAACTTTTGCATTAGTAGCTAAGCCATCAAATGCTTTTAAACTTCCTTCTTCAACAATGTAAGCCATTTTTTCTTCATCATCATAACCATTTGCAACAACATCATAAGATAATGAAGAAGCAGCAGCGTCTAATTTATATGCTGCAGTTAATGTAACCTCAGCATCATCTAATGGACGAACATATTCTCCAGCAGCACTAATAACTAACTTATTAGTAGATGACCATGAAATTGTAACGCCCATAAAACTTGTTGGAAGAGCTATAGATTTGCTAACTTTTCCAGTTAAAGAAGTAGCATCTGCAATTAATAACTCAACGAAAGTTTGTGCTTGTTCCATTTTCTTGAAAATATTATTTTCAAGATCAATAACTACGTTTAAACTAAATGTTTCGCTATATGATGCATCGCCATAATCAGCCTTAACAGTAATTATCTCTTTTGCATCAGCAGCTGGTGTTGTATATAGATATAGTCCATCAACTATTTCACTTCCATTTTCCTTTTCAAATTTAATCTTTACAGATGTATTTGTAGGATAAGGGAATTGAATGTTAGATGCAGCATAATCTAAGCCCTGTAATTTTACTAAACTAAGAACTTCAGCAACTGCGTTTTTAACGATATCAAGATTTTGTCCGTCTTCTTTTACTTCTACTTCAATAGTAGATGTAGCTTCAGGATTTAACACTGATGTAGCAGTAATATTTGCTTTACCAGGTCGAACTCCTGTAATTTGTCCCAATTGGTTAACAGTAACTATTTCTAGATTGTCAGATTCAAAATATAGTCCTTTATAAGCATCTGCAGGAGTAAATTCAAAATCAAATTCAGGATCTGGAATAGCTGTTGTTGCTCCAACACTTACTAAACTCCCAATGTATAATTCAACAGCAGTAGCACGTTTAGGACGTTTCTCTAATTCTACTTTTTGAGCGTTTAATAATACTATAGTAGTATTAGCTGTTTCTAATTCAGCTTCTTTAGCTGCAACATCAGCTTCTTTAGCTGCAACATCAGCTTGTAAACCAGCAATTTCTAAATCTTTTGCTTCGATTGCTGCTTCTTTAGCTGCAACTTCATCTTCACTTTCAGCTAATTGAGACGCAAGATCACCTTTATCAGCTATTGCGTTTGCTAATAATCCAGCAAGCTCTAGTCTTTGTTCATCCAAAAGTGCAAGTTCTTCTTCTAAGCCACTTATTGTAGTTTGCAATTCGGTTTTAACTACTTCAAGAGCAGCTAATCCTTCTTGTGCTAATTTAAGTTCTTCTGTTTTAGCGTCTAAGTCTTCTTGGCTAACGCATCCAACTAAAGCGAATGCCGTAAACACTAAAAGAAGAGCAACAAGAATTTTTTTAATTTTCATAAACATTAAACCTCCTCATTCTTTATGTTCAATGAAATCCCATTTAGGATCATACTTATTTTATAACATTAACTATAATAAGTCAATGAATAATAAATAACGTTTACATATTTTTTCAAAAAATCTTTATTATATGATTTTCCCGGGATTCAAAATATTATTTGGATCAAATACTTTTTTAATCCCTTTCATCAATCCAACCTGTGTGTCACCTAAAATATCATTTAAGTATTTCTTCTTCGCAAAACCAATTCCATGTTCTCCAGAAACCAGTCCATTAACTTCTTTTGCCTTTAAATACAACTCATCAAATACTTTTTCCAATTTGTTTTTCCAATCTTCTTCAGATAAATTATCTCTACAAATATATATATGAAGATTTCCATCACCCGCGTGACCAAAACTTGGAATACGAATATTATATTTTTTAGACAATTCATAAGTATACTTAATAAAACTACTTACCTCAGCTCTTGGAACTACGACATCACATTCATCCATTTCAGATGTTGAAGATTTAATAGCTTCTAAAAATGATCCCCTTGCTTTCCAAACATCATCTTTTCGTTCATCAGTATCTACAATTAAAACATCTTTTGCACCTAATTCATTCAAACACAAATCAGCTGCTTTTTTATATTTAGCTTCTAATTCATTTTTATTAGTACCATCAAAAGTAAGTAATATATATGCCAAATTATCCGATTCAGGAAATTTTTTCCCTAAAAACTCTTCCGAAAACTTGATAGTTTCTCTCGAAAAAAACTCAACTGCCGTTGGATCCGTATTAGATTGTAAAATTTTAGGAACTTGTTCAATTGCATTTTCCAAAGACTCAAACGGTACTAACAAACTAATTACTTTATTTGGCAAAGAAACCAATTTCAAAGTTGCCTTAGTAATGATGCCAAGTGTTCCCTCACTACCAATCATTAAATTTTTTAATGAATAGCCAGTTGTATCTTTTACAACATTTTTTCCAAATTCAACAATTTCTCCCGAAGGAAGAACAACTTCCAACGCTCTTACCCAATCTCTTGTAACACCATACTTAACAGCTCTCATTCCACCAGCATTTGTTGCAATATTACCACCAATTGTAGCTGTTTTCTCTCCAGGATCAGGAGCATAAAAATAACCTTTTGGTTCAATATACTCATAAATATCCATTAATAAAACCCCAGGTTCAACAATTAATGCTAAATTTTCTTCATCGAGTTTAATAATATTATTCATTAAAGTCATATCTAAAATAATGCCATTATAAATTGGAACACAAGCCCCAACAAGACCTGTCCCTGAACCTCTAACAGTTACTGGAATAAATTTTTCATTTGCATATTTCATAATTTTTGCTACTTCTTGTGTATTAACTACTTTAATTATTAACTCTGGAGCAACCGCAACAGTTCCAAGTTCATCTTTTGAATACTCTTCATATGTCTCATCATATTTAATTACTCTATCAGCAGAAATTATTTTTTTTAATTCTATAATATCTTTGCTACATACTTTTTTATACATTCAAATCTACCTCTTTATTCAAATTTAAACAAATCCCTTAAATTTTTTAATATCTTTAATCATTTGTGGAACGACCTCATAAACATCTCCAACAATACCATATTGACAAACATCAAAAATGCTTGCTTTTTTATTATCACAAATCGAAAACACCACTTCACTTCCAGTCATACCTGCTGTAAATTGTACCGCACCACCAACTCCTAATGTTATTAATAATTTAGGTGACACAGTCCTTCCAGAAAGACCAATTTGTTTTTTAGCATCCATTAATCCTGCTTCTATAACAGGTCTTGTACATGCAAGTTGTGCATCAAGTAAATCAGCCAATTCTTGAGCCATTTTTATTTGCTCATTAGTTCTAAAACATTTTCCTACAGCAACAATAACTTCAGCCTCAGAAATATCAATTTCTTTAGGTTTATTTTTTATTTCGATTAACTTCATACCTGTTTTATAAGCTATATGGTCAGTTGCCATTTTTACAACCTCACCAAAAGGTACAACTTTTTCAGGCATTTTAAAAATTTTATATCTAACTGTAGCCATTTGTGGCCGATTGTTAGTACAAATTATTCCTGCCATTATATTTCCACCAAATGCTGGTCTATTTTGAATTAAGTCTGTGTTTTCTTTCATATCCAAAATAGTACAATCAGCAGTAAGACCTGTTTTAAATCTTGCTGCAACTCTTGGAGCAAAACTTCTTCCAATACTAGTTCCACCATATAATATAACGCTTGGTTTAATTTTATTAATAAAATCTTCCATAGTGTTTGTAAAATGCTCAACATTAAAATGATTTAAATATTTGCTTTCATATAGAAAAACTTTATTTACTCCATATTCTAATAGATTACTTGCCATATCTTTACCCTTATCAGCAAATAAAACAGCATATACTGGATGATTAGTGACTTTTGCTAATTCTTTAGCTTTTCCAATTAATTCAAGACTAACAGGATGAATTATATTTTCAGAGTGCTCAATAAAAACACTTATTCCAACCCATTTACTTTTATCTATTTCTTTAGCCCTATCTTTATCTTCTTCAAAAGAAAAAATCCCATTAGGTCCTTTTCTAACACATAGTTTACACATCTTACATCCTGAATTAATTTGTAAAACCCCATCTACATATTCAATTGCATTAAAAGGGCATATCTTTATTGAAGGTTCGATATCTTCTTTTCTTACTTTACTTTGATCTACAATTATTCTTCCCATATATTCACCTACAATAACTTTAAGTCGTTCATTTTATTTGCTACTTTTGCACCCAAATCTTTTGACTTACCTTCCCATATTTCTTTATCAGTATTTTTAATTGGGGGAA
Organism: Bacilli bacterium; assembly: GCA_028691515.1. Lineage (GTDB taxonomy): Bacteria > Bacillota_I > Bacilli_A > ML615J-28 > CAG-698 > DUUA01. The sequence goes on along the minus strand of JAQUZE010000015.1, from coordinate 10,381 downwards.
ACATTCTTTCTACTTGTGTAGGTGACCCTTTCATCCCATAATTAAATTCACTTTGATCAGCCATATCTTTAAATGTAATTTCCCTTATTTTATAGTCAACAAAATTTAAACTTCTTTTATAAGATGGTAATCTTGGAGTAAAAATGCCTTTGTCAACAGTAATTAAACACGGAAAATCTAACTCCCAAATTTCATTAGTTTTATCCATACTTACAGAAACAACAATAGATTTTTCCTTAATTTCAATTATTTCTTCTACATAAGCAATATGAGGTATCCTTAAATTTTCTGCAATTTCTGGTCCTACTTGAGCTGTATCTCCATCTGTTGTTTGTTTTCCACAAATAATTAAATCATATTTGAAATCCAATAACTTTATTCCTTGTGCAATAGTGTAACTTGTAGCAACAACATCAGCTCCTCCAAATTTTCTATCACTAATCAATGCAGCCTCATCACAACCCATCCAAAGAGATTCATTTAATACTGCTTTTGCTGAAGGAGGTCCCATTGAAATTGTATGACACTTCCCACCAACTTCTTCTTTAATTTTTAAAGCCGTTTCTATAGCATATAAATCATAGGGATTCATTTTTGTATTATTACCATCACGTATTAAATTTCCAGTAATTGGATCAATTTGTACATCCGAACTTGCTGGAACTTGTTTAATACATACAACTATATTCATAATAATCACCTATCTTTCCTTTAAGTATTTTAGAGATTCACTATATAGAATATCTCTTTCATCAATCTTATCATATCCATGACCTGCATTATTTATCATAATATAGTTTGAATGCATTGCCAAATCCATATATTTTTTTGAAATATCCGGTTTTACAGTTAAATCTTTTTCTCCTTGAATAATCAGTACTTTACCTGGATATTTATTAAAGTCTCTATATGTATCATAATTTTGCAAACTATCATACATCTCTTTTGAAAGCTCAAAAAACCCACCAATAATAACATTATTATTATTATTTTTTGGTAAATCTTCATAATATTTTTTTATATGTTCAATTATATTTCCAGCAGGACTCCATAAAATAATTTTATCAATTTCAGGATGTTTTGCTGCCATCATTGCTGCAACTGCTCCTCCCATCGAAAACCCTAACAAAACAATTCTTTTATTATTATAATTTACTCTTACATATTCAATTATTTGTTCACTATCTTCAATCAAAGTATCAAATGTAAAATCCTTAAATTCTCCATCTGATTCACCATTCCCAAAATAATCAAAACGAACAGAAGATATATTATTATTAAATAATATCCTTGAAAAATTCCTAAAATGTCCTGCATGCTCTGTTTTATTACCCGTAAAACCATGAAAAAAAACAACGATTATCTCACTGTCTTTTGCATCAGTTAAATAACCTCGCAATATTTTATTATTTTTTCTTTTTAATTCAAGATGTTTAATCATTATTATTCATCTCCAACGCTTTACGAATATTTCCCTTTGCTTTATCAAGAAGATTATTAATTTGATTAATATCTTTTATTCCAGATAAATTAGAAAAAATTGCTTTTTTTACACTTTTATATTTACTAATTAATTTACTAGCTTCTTTTTTATCTACCCCAGTAATTTCACAAACAATAGATTCAGCACGTTTAACTAATTTTAAATTATTCATTTGAACATCAATCATTAAATTTTCATATACTTTGCCAAGTTTAATCATTGAAACTGTTGTAATCATATTACAAATCAATTTCTGAGCAGTTCCAGACTTCATTCTTGTTGAACCAGTTAAAGGTTCAGAGCCAGTAATAGCCTCTATTGGATAATCAACCAAATTTGCTATAACAGAATTAGGAGATGTTGTAATACAACCTGTAATTGAACCAATACTTTTCGCATATTCTAAACCACCTATTACATATGGCGTTCTCCCACTTGCAGCTATGCCAACAACAACATCATTAGAATTAAGATTGATATTCTTAAGATCTAAAACAGCCTCTGTAAAAGAATCTTCGATTCCTTCTATAGCCTTTACAAAAGCTTTTTCGCCCCCAGCCATCACGCATTGAACCATATCAGTTGAAACTCCAAAAGTTGGTGGACACTCAACAGAATCTAAAACACCTATTCTTCCACTTGTTCCAGCTCCAATATAAATTAATCTTCCACCTATTTCAAATTTCTCAACTAATGCATCAACTAATAATTCAATTTGCAAAATTGCCATTTCAACAGCATAAGCAACTGTTTTATCTTCATTATTAATCATCCTTAAAGCTTCCACAGTACTTACTTGATCAATATTAATAGTATTTATATTTCTTCTCTCTGTTCCTATTTTTTTAATATCTATATCCATATTTATTTATATCTCCCATATGTAATACTACCCAATATTGCATCTTTATTGGCTCCGGTTACTTGTTTAACATTTCCAAATTTATGATTCAAACAAAGATAACCTAACACAGCAAAAGCAAAAGCTTCCTTAGCATCACTATTAATACCAAATTCATCTCCTGTAATAACTATGTTTTCTAGTTCTTCATTTAATCTTTGGATAATATATTTATTATGACTTCCTCCACCATTAACAATAACTAAATCATAATTAGATATATATTTTTTATAATTGAAAACAATCGATTGAACAGTAAACTCAGTAATAGTATTAATAATATCTTCTTTTTTATATTTATTAAAACTATATTTTCTAGACATTTCTTCCATAAAACTACTACTATATAATTCTCTACCTGTACTTTTAGGGGGAACTTTTTTTATAAATAAATCATGCTTTAACATATCTTCTAAAATTAAAGTTATTGTCTTTCCACTTTTTGCAATTATTCCAGCTTCATCATAAGGAAGTTTATAATATTTATTAACAAAATAATCTATCATAACATTTCCAGGTCCCGTATCAAAAGCAATTATGTCTTCTAGTTCAGGATTTTTAGGTAAATATGTTAAATTTCCAATACCACCAATATTTTGCATAATGATATTTTTTTCCTTACTTGAATACAACATATACTCACTTATTGGTACAAGTGGCGCCCCTTCGCCTCCACAAGCAACATCCATAACTCTAAAATTAGAAACACAAGTAATATTAGTTTTAGCAACAATAACTGCAACTTCTCCTATTTGAAAAGTTGATGGAATTATATCATCTGGCGCGTGCCAAATAGTTTGACCATGACTAGCAACATAATCTATATCATCATACTGGAATTCAGTATTTTTCAATAACTCATCAATTGCTGAAACAAAATAATGACCAAGTTCAAAATTTAAACTACTAATTTCATTAAGCAAAGCAGAATCTTTATTTAAATTTCTTTTTAACTTTTCCTTAAACTTCAAAGGATAACTATAAGTAATAAATTTTAGTAAATCAAATTTACCTTTTTCAATACTAATTAAAGCAGCATCAACTCCATCTAAAGATGTGCCACTCATAAGACCTATAGCAATCATATTTTGCCCTTCTTTCTTGCAAGATTATAAGCACCCATTATAGGATCACCATTATCAAAACTAACTTCAGCATCTAAACCATATATTTTTAAAGTTTTTAATAAACTTTCTTGAGTAATTTTAGTATTTTGAATAAAACTTCCTCTTAAAGCAATTTTAGCATTAATAAAATTATGGCGTTTATATTGTAATCTAATTAAATCAGCTAAATCTATTCCCGCTTTTTCTAATATATAAATAGCTTCTTGATCATTATTACTAGCTTCTTCAATAATAAAATTTGCATAAGAAGCTATTTCTTTTTTAGAATTATTATACATAAAAACTTTAATTTCATAAACATCAGTAAACCCAAATAATTTTAAAAATTTCTCTGTTAAAGGACTTATTGTTCCTTCTTCTTCACATTTTTTAATAGTTCTTAATAATAGCTCCCTAACAACAGCATAAGCACTACCGACTTCATTGGATAGTTGTCCCCAACCACCCATTAAAATACCTTTGTTGTTTTTCACACCATAAACACAAGAACCAGTTCCAGACAAAATTACTATTCCTTCGTCATTCTCTTGTTTAAAATAAGAATTCCAAGCTAATACAGCATCATTATCTAGACCCACTTCACAATTGACAAGCTTTTCTAATAAACTTTTATATATTTCATTTTCAGATATACTTAAAACTCCAAGCCCACTTATTCCTGTTTGCAAATATAAAACATTATATTTATTCTTAACAATATTATAAACTTCTTTTATTGCCTCAATAATATTAGATAAAGCTATATTTTTATCAATAACTGCTGGGGAACCACATCCTTTATATATTTCACATAAAATATTTCCCTTTTTATCAAAAGCACATACTTTTGTTTTAGTGCCACCAGCGTCAACACCAATAATAATATTTTCCATTATTCTTCTCCAATAATCATAAAAGAAAATTTTGAACCTGGTGTAATTTTTTCAAGTAAATAATCACTTGCGATAGTTCTTGCTACAACATTAACTCTATCATCTTGTCCTAAGCCATTACGCATAACAATACACACTTCACCAACATATCTCTTAAATAAAGAATTATCAATCACTATATCTTTATATTCTCTTTTTACACAATTAAATTTATTAATTTCCTGTCCTTTGCCTCTATACATTGTTGAACGAATTAAATAAATAGATTCATCAGTTCTACTTCGATGTAATTTTAATAATAATTCCTTTTCAAGTTCGCTAATTCCTTTTTTTATAATAATAGGCAGTGTAATTACAGAAAAGTCATTTAATTGTCCTAATTCATCATTACTTACAAAACCATCTCCAAAAAACACCTCATCAAATCCTAATAATTGCATTTCTTGAATTGCAGTACTTACTGGATAATACCTATGATATTCTAATGTTGGTAATCCTTCGTAAATTGGCGGTCTTTTTCCAGCTGTTGAAGCTATATAACCCATAATAGTTAAATTATATTTTTTAAACATTTTATTTTTTTCTTCAACATCTTGATAGCTTAAACCTGTAAAAGGTTTTGGATAAAAATTATGGCTGACTCTTATCTTTTTCAAATCAACATTATGGTTAATTAAATATTCTAAAGTCATAAATGAAATTGTAGAAGCATTCAATTCAATTAAGTACCCTTTATTAACTAAATCTAAAATATCTTCATCTTTAAAACCATAATCAAGTCGTAAAACATCAACATTAGGAATATCAAAATTTGCAAACATTGGCTTAGAGACATCTAAAGTAATTCTAAAACCAAGTTGTTTTGCTTTATTACATATTACTAACAACTCTGAATCACGATTTTTATTCATTTCTGGCATATGAGCAGAAACAAATAGTAATTTAATATTATTAGCTTTTAATTTATTTAAATATGCTAAATTAGACTCTAAAGAGTAATCATCTAATCCAACGTAAATACTTGCTCCAAAATTAATATCTTTATTCAGAGTAACAGGAAGCTTTCCGAGAGGTTGTAAACTTCCTTGTAGAAATTTAATAATCGCCTTTACAGAATTAGGTGTATATTCATAAAAGCACATATAATTATCTATATTATCAAATTTAATTATATCAAATGGATTTCTTGTGCTAATTACAAATAAATCATTTTGTAAAATATTAAGCCTTTTTACAAGTTTAGCCTGATTATTATAAATAACGGCATTATATGTAAAAACAATAACTTGTTCATAAAAACTTGCTTGCTTAACCAAATCATTTATTTCATTATCATCGATATTTACTTTTATTTTTTTTGCTTCTATTGGTAGTTGATTTAATTTAATTAAATCAACAATTGACCTGTTTGATAATTCATCTTCAGCATTAGTTGTAGCAAAAGGTTCTGTAGCGATTACAAGTGTTTTTTTGTAAGGTAAATACTTCTTTCCTTTTACTAAAGTAAAAGAATCAGCTACTACTTTAAAAGTGAATTCCTTACTTTCATTATTAATTAATAAATTATATTTTTCGTTATAATCTTTATCAAAAAAAGTTTTTTCTAAAACCTTATATGATTTTTCTTTATATTTTAAAATTTTTTCAACCTTTTCATCAAGCAACTCAATAGGAAATTCTCCACTTTCTACTGCTTCATATATTAAATTAAATGTTCTAATTTGCTTTTCTTTAGTTTGAGAAACAATTACCATATCAAGGCCAGCTAAAAGCCCCTTTAAAGAGCCAACTGGTGCTGTATAATTATCATCTATTGCTTTCATTTCCATACAATCGCTAATAATCAATCCCTTAAAGCCCATTTCTTCTTTTAACAATTTTGTTAAAACATTATATGATAAAGTTCCAGGTAATTGATCAGCTTCATAAGCAGGAAAAAAAACATGAGCACTCATAATAGCATCTACACCTGACTTAATTGCTTCTTTAAACGGAAATAATTCTATATTTTCTAATCTATTTTTATCATGAGAAATAATTGGTAAACTTTTATGAGAATCAGAATCTGTATCTCCATGTCCTGGAAAATGCTTTGCTGTTGCAATAATGCCTTCTTCTTGTAATCCTTTAATAAATTCATTACCATACTTTGCTACTTTTTCAGCATTATCAGAAAAGCTTCTAACCCCAATAACAGGATTATATGGATTATTATTTACATCTAAAGATGGCGCTAGGTTTAAATTGATTCCCAACGATGCCAATTCTTGCCCCATTATTTTTCCTGATTTATAAGCGTTATTTAAACTCGTTGCTCCAATACTCATAGCACCTGGGAAAAATGTTGCTTCCTCCATTATTCTTGTTACCATTCCGCCTTCTTGATCAATCGAAATAAAAGGCATTATTCCTGTTTTGTTGTTAATTTTTTGATGTATAGTATTATTTAGTTTATGTAATTGACTAATATTCTTAATATTTCTAGTAAATAAAATAATATTAGCAATAGAATATTCTTGTATTAATTGCTCTAAATTATCATTATATTCTTCACCATGAAAACCAACAATCATCAATTGTCCAATTTTTTCTTTTAAAGTCATTTCTGTAATTTTTTTCATATTCACTCCAATTGCTAATATAATAAATATTTATTTCTTATTTTTGCAAATTCATTAGTATCGTTATCAATTATTGTCATTTGTTCTTTTAAAGATAGTTCATGATTTTTAATTTTATTAGTTCCCGTATTATATTCTAGCATTGTATTTCCACCTTCTCTATATGGTGAATTAACTTGAAAATTAGCGGAATACATTGTTCTAATTACTTCTAACATTGTCCAACCAACTTTTACAGGAGTAAATTCATTTCTATTTAGAATGTGTAAAAACACTCCACCACACAACACATCTTTATGCTTTGAAAATGTTGGAGTAAAATATTGTGGTCTAAAATATACTCCTTTAAAATTAAAAGAATTCATTTTTTCACTTAATTTTTCTGGATCTATATAAGGCGCACCAACAATTTCAAAAGGAGTAGTTGTCCCTCTACCTTCGCTTACATTCGTTCCTTCAAAAATGCAAGTACAATTATAAACAATTGTTGAAGATGGAGTAGGAATATTAGGAGAAGGCAAAACCCACAATTTTTTTGTATCTTCAAAATATAAGGAACGATTATAATTTTCCATTTTAATAACATGTAATTTGCAATTAATTTCAAACTCTTCATTAAATAGTTTTGATAATTCTCCAATAGTTAATCCATGTCTTTGTAAAATGGGATAATAACCAACAAAAGAGCGATATTTAATATCTAAAATATTTCCTTCAAAATCTTTTGCATTACATGGATTAGGGCGATCAAAAACAACAAATTCCTTATTATACTCCTTACAAGCTTGCATTGCATAAGCCATTGTATAAATATAAGTATAAAATCTAGATCCAACATCTTGAATATCAATACACAAAATATCAATATTATCTAACATTTCTTTAGATGGTCTTCTTGTAGACCCATATAAACTAAAAACAGTTATACCTGTTTTATCATCTACATAAGTTCCTAAATTCACTCCCGCTTGTAAGCTACCTCTAATTCCATGTTCAGGACTAAATAATGCTACCAAGTTTACTTTATTATTCAATACATCAATCGTAGATTCAAAATTTGAATCAATTCCAGTAGGATTAGTAATTAATCCAACCCTCTTATTTTTAAATAAGTCTAAATTATTATTAATTAAATCAATACCAAGTTTAATCATTTTCTTCCTCCATCTCTATTTTATCTTCTGTTTTAAAATCCTCTACATTATGTGTTAAATACCAAAATTTGCCTTTAGAAGTAATATACATAATATATTGTACTCCTGAAATACCAATAATTGACCAAATACTTACTAAAGCAGGATTAATTGTAATTATAATTAAAAGTGGTAATATAGCTGCTAAAACAAGATAGAATAAAGATTTAAAAAAATATTTAAAAGCTATGAAAAAAGATGCTTTAATATAATTCCAAGTTTTCATTCTAAAATAGCTTACAACAGCTGGTAAATTAAACAATCCCAAAAATAACGAAAGTATAATCATTAAAACTGCCCAAAAGCCAATTACGTATAACCATCCTATTGCATCAAAAACAAAACCTTCAGTATTTACAATCAACCAATATATATATCCTGAAAATAACAAAATAGAAAATATAATTGTAAAAGACAATGCAATTAACCAAATAGATTTTATATTTTCCCAAAAAAATATAAAATAATTTTTAAAAATATTACTTAATTTTGATTCATCATTTAATTTTATTATCCTATAATTAGTGACAAAACAAAAAATAAAAGTAAAAAAAGAAACACATATGCCTAATAGAAAGAATATACCATTTTGAATATAATAAAACAAAAGATAAAATCCTATACCAGATACTACACTAATCAAAATGGTCAATAAGTTCATAACAATAAGTTTATAAACCCAATCAAAAAAAATATACCACTTACTATTTACCATTTTTTCTATATCCATAATTATCTTCCATTCTTCAAACATTATTAATAATTATACCATATTTTTACCTAAAAAACAATCACATAAACCTTAAGCAAAATAAAAAAACTGTATCCACATATGTGGATACAGTTAATTATTTTTTAACCATAGATATTAATTAAAGCTTCTTGAGTTGATGCTTTATTAGCTTCCATTTGTGCAGTATAATCATCACCATTGAAAATAACATTTTGAATAGCTGTATTAATTGGTGAAGCACTAATTCCAATTAATATTTCAAATGGATCATATATTACCTTATCACCAGTATAGAATAACACTGCTTGAATAGATGCTTGATCATCAAGTCGCAATGCTGCATTTTGTGCTCTTATATCTTGTTCATTCATTGAAATATCATCTTTCAAATACTGAGTTGTTCTTAAGAAAACTTCATTTAATGCTCGATAAACACCTTGATAATTTGCAGTAAACTTAGCATGTTCTCCATCACGGAAATTAGCCATTGCATATATAGATTGTCCTTTACTAGCAACTCTTGTTTGTGCTGGAGTCATATTATCTGGATGTGGGAATGGTACATAACCATATCTAGTTTCTCCTTCTCCCCACATATCTACTGGCCAACGATTTTCTGTCTTACAGAACCACATTTCAGCGCCTTGGAATAATGCATCTCCATTATTAAATGAAGCAACATTTGCATCCCATGCAACACCTGCTACATCATAAGCATCTGCCATAACAATATTTCTTAGTGTTTTTGCAACTTGCTTTTGAATAGCTCCATCCAAATTAAGTGCTAACTTTTTAGTATCAGCAATTCTAATACCTGCTGCATTAATCATTCCTGACCAATGATAATATGGACGACCTGTTAAAGCAAATTGTCCTTCACCTAGTAATGCTTGTGCGTCTTTAATATATTTTTCAAAATTAGTATATGTCCATCTTCCTTCTAAGAACATTTGTGCTGGATTTTCTAATGCTAATTCTTCTAATAATGTAACATTATAAAATAATCCTCTGTCTATGTAATTTTCAGCATAAGTTCCAGTTGCCATTCCATAAATCCCATCTTTAAATGTTACAGACTCTTTAAATCCAGCTCCCATAGAATTTTTACCAAAAGATGTATATAAATCCTTTGTATCATATAAAGCTTTTGATGCATGAACATCATCAATTATATCACTTGGAAGAATGAAGAAGTCTGCTTGAGCAGTATTATTATTAGCATTTTCATTAACCCATGCCCAACGAAGAGGTCCCCAAGGAGCAGAATCTGGATAAGCTACTACTTGTATATCACAGTTATATAAAGCTTCAACTTCATTCCAGGCTTGTTGTTTATAAGTTTTATCTAATCCTTTATATTCAGGTAAGAATGGATCTTGATCTGATAATGCTTGTGCAGCATTCATAATAGTAATTACATATCCACCTAAATTTTCTGGATCTGGAACTAC
>JAQUZE010000014.1 GCA_028691515.1 Bacilli bacterium | reverse complement strand
TGTTTGCAAATACTGATTTAGAAAATGTACTTATTGAAGAAGGAAGTAAAGTAAATAAACCAGATGATCCAACAAAAGAAGGTTATGTTTTTGCTGGTTGGTATACAAATAATGATTTTTCTGAAGAATATGATTTTGAAAAAATCATTGAAAAAGATACTACAATTTATGCTCATTATTTTTTAACTCTATCAAAAGCAAATGAGCTTGCTGGAACTGATGAGTCTTATACAACCGAGGATAAATATTATGTAACAGGAACAATCGATTCTATTCAAAATATTGAATGGGGTAATATGTTTATTACTGATGGTACTACTACTTTACACATTTATGGGTTATATAATGCTGATGGCTCTATTCTTTACGGAGATTTAGATGAAAAGCCTGTTGTTGGAGATACAGTAGTATTATATGGGGTACTGGGTTATAAATTTGAAGGAGAAATGAAGGATGCCTGGATGGTTAGTTTTGAAAGAAATGCAATTAATCCAGATATAAATTTAGATGAATATACTGATGTTACAATATCAGATGCAAGAGATAAAGAAGTTGATGAAAAGTTAATTGTAAGCGGCGTAGTAGCTGCTATTAGCAAAGCTAGTGGTTATAGTCCACGAGGTGTCTATTTAGTTGATGAAACTGGTTCAATTTTTATATATGGTCCTGATATAGCTGTTTCTGTTTCTGTAGGGAATAAAATTAGCGTTGCTGGAATCAGAACTAATTACATATTGGATTCAGAAATAAGTGCTGCTGATAAACATGGATATCAAGGAAGTATTCAGCTTGATCAATCCCATTTGGTTTCAAATGATTTTAAAGATAATAGCTTTGATACATCTTGGATTGAAGAATTAACATTAAAAGAACTTATGGAAACACCTGTTGAAAATAATATTACAAATAAAATATATAAAGTTAATGCTTTGATAACAAAAGATATTAAGCCTGGTTATGTAAATTATTATATTAATGATATTGATGGAACTACTGGTTCATATGTATATACAATGAATAATGGTGGTGATTTTACATGGCTTGATGATTATGATGGTAAAATATGTTCAATGTATTTAACTGTTACAAATGCTAAAGCAACAGTTGCTCAACTGATTTATAGACTTATGCCAATAAAAATAATAAGTGATGAATATACATATGATTTAACTTATACATCTGAATTTGTAGTAGAATATTATGGAGTTGAACAATTTTTGTTTGAATACGATAATGACCCTGGATTAGAATTAATTACAAGTATTTCATCAGAATTGCTTGGCTTTACTGATGCTAAAATAAATTATTCATCAAGTGATACAAATGTTGTATTTTTCGAAGAAGTGGAAGGAAAAACAATATTCCATACTAAAAATCCAGGGGTAGCTATTATTACTGTTACTGGCAATTATGATGATATTGAATATTTTGTAGATGTAGAAATAACAGTTAATATTTCTGATGAATATGATTATATAGATGTTTTATCGGCAATTAATACTGAAGATGAGAATATTGTTAATGTGAGAGGAATAGTTGGTTCATCATTAGTAAATCAATCTGGTTTTTATTTAATAGATGAAACAGGAGTAATTGCAGTAAAATGCGATGCAAGTGAAATGGCTGATTTAAAGCTAGGAAATGAAGTAATTGTTCAGGGTAATAGAACACACTTTAAAGCAAAAGATGGCGTTGCTGTTGGTCAAAGTTGCTTATTAGATAGCACTATTTTAGTGAATTATTATGGAACACACGATTATTCTACAAATTCATTTGATAAAACAGGAAAGACAATTACAGAATTAAATGAATTTGATCCATTAGTTGATTATTCTAACAATGTTTATGTTATTACAGCAACAGTACAATTATATGAAACAGCATATTATTCAATGTATCAATTACTTGACTCTGATGGGACTACTTATATGCGATTATACTCATCAAGTGCAAGTCAGTATTCTTTTCTTGCTGATTTTATTGATAAAGAAGTAACAGTTGAACTTGCATTATGTAATTGGAATGAAAAAACGTATTATGCTGGATGCATAATTTCGGCTACATTTGAAGATACAAAGATTATTAATAATTCAAATTTTAAATAATATATTAAAAGAGCATTAATTAATGCTCTTTTTTTAATTGATTATAGTATATATTTCATATTATTGTATAGAAATATATATTTCTTTAATGTATAATAATTATTATAAAGAGGTGCATGATGAATTTAGAAAAATATATAGAAGTAAAAAATGAAGTAAAAGAAGCATTAATTGCAAATATACCTATTGTTGCTTTAGAATCTACTATAATTTCTCATGGTATGCCCTTTCCTAAAAACATGGAAATGGCAAATGAATGCGAAAGATTAATTAGGAATAATGATGTTATTCCAGCAACTATTGCAATTATTAATGGGAAAATTAAAATTGGGCTTACTAATGAAGATTTATATTTACTTGCTAGTTCAAATAATGTTGAAAAAGTTTCTCGAAGAGATTTAGTAAATGTTATAGCAGAAAATAAAACTGGAGCAACAACTGTTGCAGCTACAATGATGATTGCGAAAATGGTAGGAATTAAATTTTTTGTTACAGGAGGAATAGGAGGAGTTCATCGTGAATTTAATGAAACAATGGATGTATCAGCTGATTTGGAAGAACTGAGTAAAACAGATGTTAATGTTATTTGTGCTGGTATAAAATCAATATTAGATTTAAATAAAACAGTAGAGTATTTAGAAACAAAAGGGATTCCAATTATAGGTTATAAAACTTCTGAACTTCCAGCATTTTTTACAAGAAAAAGCGGGATTATTTTAAATATACATAAAAACTCAATTGATGAAATAGCTAAATATTTAATTATTAAAAATGATTTATTTATTAGTGGTGGAACTTTAATAGTTAATCCAATTGAAGAAAAATTTCAATTAAAAAAAGAATTTATAGATAAAATAATACAGGAATCCTTATTATTAGCTGAAAAAAATAATATAAAAGGAAAATTAATTACACCCTTTTTATTAAAAGAGATTAATAATAAGACAGGTGGAGTTAGTTTAGAAGCAAATATAAAACTTGTTTATAATAATGCTATAATTGGTTCTAAAATAGCTAAAGAATATTACAATTTAATGAAAAATAAATGAATGAATTTTCAATAAGTGTAATTTATCAATAATTTATAATTTTATTGACATTAACTTACTAATATAATATTATTAAAGCAAATAAGGGGGTTGTTACGGTGAGCAATAACATGAATCCTATTGATGAATTTTCATATAATAGTTTTAATGAAATGAATTCAACAAATGAAATAGTCAAATTAAATGAAGTTCCTCGATTCAATGATTTTTCTAGTAAAGAATATAAAAGAATACAAGATGAAACTAACAATCCTACAAAGGTAATAAGGACAAATAAACCGTTAAATATTATGAATATTGCTAAAATGTTTTCTGTAGTTACAGCATTTGTTGTTACAGTAGTGGTAGTTACGGCTTTAAGTGCTAGCGGTAGAATAATTAAATATCTTTATGGAGATGATTATTTAAGTTATGATATTGTAGTTAATGATATTGGTGAGGAACAGCTTTTTATTTCTATCTCTAATTCTTATTATGAAGAAAAAAGAGTTGCTAGAGAAGGCAGAAATTCAGGATTCTTTAATAATTTAACTCCAAATACATATTATGATTTGAAAATTGAAGGAACAAGTGAATTTGGATATAAAACTTACGATTCTATAAGATTTAAAACAACTTATAATAGGCCGAACGTTACTATTACAAATTTAAATACAATAGTTGATAATTATATGCAATTGCTTAGTTTTGATTATATTTTTTCAGATAAATACGAAAGCATTAGTGAAGTTTATTTATATTATAAATATGGTTATTACTATGATTATGAAGGACAAACAATAGAAAGTATTATTTATGAAGATATTTTGCCATTTGATAATGTAAGTAAAAATTATATTTTAGATTTTTATGTTGAAAGCGGAAGTTTCTTTAAATATTATTTAGAATATCAATTAAATGACGAAACTATAATTACCGAAGAAAATATATTTATAATTCCGCCGGTTCCAAACATTACTTATGTAGAAGTGTTTACAGAAATTTTAGAGGATGAATCTGTAATGTTTAGAGGATATGTTGAAAACAGCGAAGAAGAAGATTTATATTTAAACGTATATAATGCAAATGATGAAAATGAGCAATATGTATTTAATTTAAATGATTATTATATAGGAATGGAACAAGAATATGAATCATATAAATCATTTGATATTTCATTAGCTAATTTAAATAGTAATAGTATATATAATTTTGAAATAAAAGGGAAAGAAATATATTATGAATCTTGGTTTATTATCAATGATTATTATATAGTTGATAATATTGAATATTATTTTAATGAATATAGTTCAAATGCAAATATATCTTTTGATTTCATAAAGGAAGTTATTCCACAGGAGTATAATTGTTCATTTGGTGTAGACTATATTTATAATTACGGTGAACAACCATTAAGTGGTCGAATCTATTTCACACAGGAGGATTATTCTTTAAATGTAGAGTTCCCACAAGGGGGAATTTTAGAATTAAAATTTTTCCAAACAATTAATGGAATTAACCAGTATAAGGAAGCTATTTTTCTTGAGATTCCTTCTGAAACCATTAGAGTAATAAATTTTGATGAATTATATGTTGATCAAACACAACAGATTAGTTTTAATTTAATTGTTTCAGATCCATCAAATCAAGTTTCTAATTTGAAGTTATTTTATGAGATTGTTGAAGTATATGATGTTGAAGGTATTAGTGAAGAATATGTTTTATTTGAAAATACTGTTGATTTAAATAATGACAATCAATTATTATTATTCGATGAATATATTTATGGAGGATATATATTTAGATATCATTTTGAATATTTATTAGATAGTACATTAGTAATTAGTGATACTGTTGATTATAATATTTCTTATGTTCCATCTGTTGATATTTATGCATCAATAGATGAATATGATAATATTATAATTAGCGGAGGAATATTTAATAATTATAATGATGAAACACTTATTTTAAAAGTATATAATGCAAATGATGAAAATGAGCAATATGTATTTAATTTAAATGATTATTATATAGGAATGGAACAAGAATATGAATCATATAAATCATTTGATATTTCATTAGCTAATTTAAATAGTAATAGTATATATAATTTTGAAATAAAAGGGAAAGAAATATATTATGAATCTTGGTTTATTATCAATGATTATTATATAGTTGATAATATTGAATATTATTTTAATGAATATAGTTCAAATGCAAATATATCTTTTGATTTCATAAAGGAAGTTATTCCACAGGAGTATAATTGTTCATTTGGTGTAGACTATATTTATAATTACGGTGAACAACCATTAAGTGGTCGAATCTATTTCACACAGGAGGATTATTCTTTAAATGTAGAGTTCCCACAAGGGGGAATTTTAGAATTAAAATTTTTCCAAACAATTAATGGAATTAACCAGTATAAGGAAGCTATTTTTCTTGAGATTCCTTCTGAAACCATTAGAGTAATAAATTTTGATGAATTATATGTTGATCAAACACAACAGATTAGTTTTAATTTAATTGTTTCAGATCCATCAAATCAAGTTTCTAATTTGAAGTTATTTTATGAGATTGTTGAAGTATATGATGTTGAAGGTATTAGTGAAGAATATGTTTTATTTGAAAATACTGTTGATTTAAATAATGACAATCAATTATTATTATTCGATGAATATATTTATGGAGGATATATATTTAGATATCATTTTGAATATTTATTAGATAGTACATTAGTAATTAGTGATACTGTTGATTATAATATTTCTTATGTTCCATCTGTTGATATTTATGCATCAATAGATGAATATGATAATATTATAATTAGCGGAGGAATATTTAATAATTATAATGATGAAACACTTATTTTAAAAGTATATAATGATATTGATATATTTGAATACGATATTGCCAATTATTTACTTCCTTTAGAAGGACATGGTGAAGAAGGATATGAAATGTTTGAGATTTTACTTTCAAATATAAGTAAAGATATAACGTATTATTACTTAGTTGAAGGTAATTATGTTTATGCAGAAAATCAATTTATTTTTGCAACTGATCCTGCTAATTTATATAGTGTTGGTGACGTTAATATTGTTCCTACAACAAATCCAAATGCGTTTAATATTAATTTAGATGTTATAAATTTGGATAATTTATATCAAGTTAATAATGTAACTTTGAATTATAATTATGAAACAATTTCTAGTAGTTTCTCAGATTTCTTATATCTATATAATCAGCAGTCAAATTATCAATTGTTTAATGAATTTACTTATGGAATAACTTTGAATTTATCAATTTCTGGAGAAATTAATAGTGAAATTGTTATTCTTGATGAAAAGTCTATTCAAGTGCCTAATCCTAATAAGTATTATGAAATAAACAATTTAAATTATTATTTTAATGAAACTTATGAAGGTAGTGCAAATATTGGCTTTGAATTTACTAATATTGATGAGTTTGGATATTGTAGTGAATTTGGTTACGATTATATTTATACACATCCTGATGAAACATTTAGTGGAAATATTTATTTTATTGATGAACCATTAGAAGAATTAATTTTACCTGTTGGTGGAACACTGAATATAAAATTTTATCAGGTTATTAACGATATTAAGGAATATAAAGATGAATTTAATTTAGTAATTCCTAAAGAATTAGTAGTTTTTAATTTTAATACATCAATGACAACTTCAGATAATATTACTTGTTCATTTATAGGATATAATTTATTTGAAGAGTTATATTATATTATAATTTATAATTATGATGAAATAGAAATTCAATCTGAACTTGTTTATGAAGGTTATAATGAAGTATTATTTACTAATTTAAGTCCTGATTTAAATTATACTATTCGTATAGTTGATGCTTTTGGGGAAGTGATTGAAGAGAAACTTATTCATACCTTACCTGAAGGTGTTAGTGTTAATGTGAATCAATTTGCAATTATTGAAGAAGGAAGTAATACTAGAATTAGTTTTATGTATTTAATTGAGGATTTGTTATTAATTAATCCAACTATTAAAATAACATATGTTTATACTGATACTTTAAATGAAATATATACATATGAAGATGTTCTGGATAATTCTTTAGATTATTATCTAACTACAGAAACATTTGATTATAATACAACTGTTCAATTTTCTATTGTATATGAATATAATGGTATAGATACTGTTTTACAAGTTATGGATATTTATATATATCAACCAATGTAATATAATTAAATAAAATATAGAAAGGATGTATTTAATTATTAATGAATAATAATTAAATTATGAAAGAATGGAAGAAAACAAAAAGATCCCCACAAAAGTTATTGTCAGATGGTCTTTAATTGGACTAGTTATTTTATTGTTGATATTATCAATTTTTGCTCAAAAAATATTTGGTGCTGACAGTAAATTTGCTGAAGTAATCCAATTAAATATGGGTGATGTTGCCAATATTTTTAGATTATTTGTAGATAATATTCCTAAAATACTAAGAGCATTGACTTATGTTGTTGTAATACAATTGTTGTCAAGAGGTATAAGATATTTATTAAAAATATCATTAAAGAGAACAACAAAAGGTCAAACAGTTTTAAATTTATTGGATAGCTTTATAAAATATTTTGCTGCTATTGCTTGTATTTGGTTAGTTTTATCATCTTTAGGTGTTGATACAACGACTCTATTAGCTAGTGCTGGTATTTTAGCATTAGTTATAGGGTTAGGCGCACAAAGTTTAATTACAGATATTTTAAGTGGATTATTTATTATATTTGAAAATGAATTTGAAGTTGGTGATATTGTTGTAATTGATAATTTTAGAGGAAAGATTCAAGAGATTGGTGTGCGTACAACACATGTGTTAGATGTAGCGGGAAATATTAAAATAATTAATAATTCAGATATAAGAGATATTGTTAACTTAAGTAAGTCTTTATCTTTAGCAATTTGTGATGTTGAAATTGAATATGGAGAATCAATTGAAAGAGTAGAAGCTGTATTCAAAGATCAACTTCCTTTAATTAAAGATAATGTTTCTACTATAGTCGAAGGTCCATTTTATAAAGGAGTATCAGCATTTAATCCAAGTGGTGTACAAATTAGGATTATTGCTCAATGTTTAGAAGAGGATAAATTCCAAACTGAAAGAGATTTATATCGACAAATTAAATTATTATTTGATAGAAATAATATTGGTGTTCCGTTCCCACAAGTAGTTGTTAATCAACCCAAAACTTTTGAAAAAGTAACTAAAATTGAAAGAAAAGAAGCGGAAAAATTTGTTGATGAACAAAAGGAAATTTCAAAGAATATTGATACTCAAGATAAGTAAAAATTAGGAGAATTTTTTAATTCTCCTTTTTATTTGTCTATTGTGTTTAATGTATATATTAATATTTCTAATTATTAAATTGTAAAGATATAATTTATTTATAATAAATAGTAAGAGAGTAATCTCTTTATTGAATATAAAACAAATATATGATATAATTATATAAATCAAATTTGTAATATGTTTATCTTTAATTAAAATAGTAATTTATTTTAAAAATTAAATAAATTTTATATATTTTAATATAATAAATTTAGTCATTTTAAAGGAGCTGTTGTTTAATGAATTTTAAAAGATTTTTTCCATTTTTAGGGCTTTTATTTAGTGTTATTGTTTTAGTAATGGTATTTTTACCAACATTAAATGCATCAGGATATGATTCATACTCTGGATTGCAAATAATCATGGGTTATACAATTTCTGATATTCCTATTATAGGTGTAACAAAGTTACCATTTAGTGTTTTAGGACTTTTAGCATTTTTATTCCCGATTGCAGCTGGAATAATTAGTGTTGTAATGCCTAAGGGATATTTAATTTCAGTTATATTGTTTGCAGTTGGAGCTGTTTTACTTTTTATTTTGCCACAATATATAAATATTGTACATATAATAGGCAATTCTGTTACAACTATTGATGTTGAATGGACATTACTTTCTGCTCCAATTATTGCGGGTATTGTTAGTGCACTTGGTATGGTTGTTGGCTTATTAGAATTTCTAAATATTAAATAATTATTAAACTACATAGATTTCATTTTAAATGCATAATTATTTAATTAATATGCATTTTTTATTAATAATAATGGTCAAGGAGATCGTATATGAAAAAAGAAACTAATTCTAGATTAAACGTTCAAAATATAATTTTTTTAGTTGTTCTTTCAATTATGATAATTGGATTTTTATATTCGTTTGCTAATATTTTTATTGCTCCAATTGATTATGATGAAGGTATTACTTTAATAAAAAATGATTATATTTTAAGAGCCACACAAACATTAGGTGGAATATTTTTGTTGTTTTTGCCATCAATGATTGAAAAAAAATGGAATCTTTCAATTCCTTCAACAATGAATATATTTGTATTTTTGTTTCTTTTTGCTGCAATTATTTTAGGAGAACATGCAAGATTTCATTTTAGAGTTGCAGGATTTGATAAAGTTTTACATATTTTAAGTAGTGCTTTTTTTGCTTCTTTAAGTTTTACAATAATTCACGTATTAAATGATCATAAAATTTTTAAGCTTAAACCTTTATTTGTTGCATTTTTTTCATTTTCATTTTCTATGACAATTGCTGTTTTTTGGGAGTTTTATGAATTTGCTTGGGATTATTTTTATGATTTAAATATGATGAAGTATATGGATGCATATGGTAATAAATTTTTAGGGTTAAATGCTATTAGTGATACTATTGGAGATTTATTTGTCGCAACAATAGGTTCTGGTGTAATATCATTTATTGGTTATTATGCTATTAAATATGAAAAAGCTTGGATTAGTAATTTTATTGTAAAAAAGAAAAATGAAAATAATATTGAAGATTCAATTGATAAATAATCGCATATAAAAAAGAAGGTGATAGGATGTATAAGTTAGTAATTTTTGATTTAGATGGAACTCTTTTGAATACTATTGATGATATTAAAGATAGCATAAATTTTGCACTTGAAAAGCATGGGCTTCCTAAGTATTCAATAGAACAAGTAAAAAGATTTGTAGGTAGTGGTGTTAAACAAATGGTTGAAAGAGCACTGAATGGATTAAGCAATGAATCTTCTTTGATACAAACAATAACTAAAGATTTTATGGAAAAATATAAATTAATTCAAAAGAATAAAACTAAACCATATCCTAATATTGTTGAAACTTTAAACAAAATTAAAAATGAAAATATTTATATATCTGTTTTATCCAATAAACCAATTGCTGATACTAAAAATATTATTTCTTATTATTTTGATAATAATATGTTTGATTTAGTTTATGGCCAGATTGATGGAATTCCAGTAAAGCCTGATTCAGCTTTAGTGAATAGAATTATTAATAGTTTTTTTCTTAAAAAAGAAGAAGTGTTATTTGTGGGGGATAGTGATGTAGATATGATGACTGCAAAAAATGCTGGAATTGATTCTGTTTTTGTTTCTTGGGGATTTAGAACTTATGATGATATTAAGGGCATAGGTGTAAATTATATAATTACTGATCCACTAGAGTTATTAAATATTGTTAAATAATTAAACCAGGTATCTGGTTTTTTATTTTTTTCACTCTTTTTTTTGTCGTTGCGTTTTTCTGCTGAATATAGTATAATATGATTAAGTATATATAAGTAATTACAAACAAATACTAGTAAAGAAGGTAAGAAAATGGGAATTAAAGAACAAGTAAAATTAGTTAAGGATTCATTAACTGCTTATCCTGAGGTTAAGATTGTTGCAGCAACAAAGTATATGTCAATAGATCAAGCTAGAGAGTTAGTAGAAGCTGGAATAAATAATCTTGGTGAAAATAGAACAGATATGTTTTTAGAAAAATATAATGAATTAAAAGATTATAAAATTAATTGGCATTTTTTTGGTGTATTACAATCTCGTAAAGTAAAAGATGTTGTGAATAAAATTTCTTGTTTACATTCATTAGATAGAATGAGTATCGCTCTTGAATTGGACAAAAAGTTGACACAACCACTTGATTGTTTTATACAAGTTAATATTACTGAAGAACCTAATAAACAAGGAGTTGCAATAAACAAAGTTAAAACTTTTATTAAACAACTTATTGTTTGTAAAAATATAAATGTAATTGGTTTAATGTGTATTGCTAAAATGACTCCTGACCAGAAAATAGTGAGAGAAGAATTTCAAAAAATGAAGAAACTTCAATTAGAAATTGAAAGCATGAACCTTCCTTATGCCCCTTGTCATGAATTATCAATGGGGATGAGTAATGATTATAAAATTGCTGTTGAAGAAGGCGCAACAACTATTCGTATAGGTAGAATCTTCATTAGATAATTATTTCAAATAAATATAAAATTAGGAGATATTATGAAAAAAAAGAAAGATCTTAAATTTAGCGAATATAACATACCCAAATATAAAGGTAAAAAAAGAGAAAAATTACTTACATCTTATGATTTAATGAAATATTTTACTGTGGAATTTGGTTCTGAGGATGAATTATTTCAAATTGCTAATTATATTTTATCGGGGAATCCTGTGCTTGCGAATTTTAATGACGTTCAAGTTGATAAAGCTAACGATATGTTAGCATTTATTTCTGGAGTAATTTATGCTAAAGACGGAGAAACACATAAAATATCCGATAAGTTATTTCTTTTTGGAAGAAAAGAAGACTATGAAGACGGATCACTTTTGCAATACATTGAGGATACTAAGTAATGTTAAGTACCGTTCTTACTATTTTATACTATATTCTTATAGGTTATGGTGTAATTTTAGGATTGAATATTATATTTTCTTGGATTCCTTTTGTGTATAATTATAAAATTCCAAGAGTTATTAGAACTATTGGATCCTGGTATTTAGGTAGTTTCAGGGGAGTTTTAGTTGTTGGGATTTTTGATTTTACAACAATGATAGGTATTTTCCTGTATTATTTAATTTTAGATTTTGTAATTTATTTAATATGATAAATATTAATAATTTAGTAAAAAATGGGCTTAACGGACCTACGTTAAGCAAGTTTTTAACAATTAAAGAACAACAACTTTTAAATCATAAAAATCTTGAGATAAGATTTTCTAGTATTTATCCTGATGAAGAAAGAAAAAGAGCATTTATTTATCCTAAGAATGATAATGCAGATCCTTTTTTTTCAATAAGCATTATAAGTTTTGAAAATACTGATTTTAGTCATGCTGATTGTTTGGGAGCGGTGATGTCACTTGGAGTTACTAGAGAAGTAATTGGTGATATTATTATTGATGACTATATGGTTTATATAATTATAGCAAGTGAAATTAAGAAATATATTTTAGAAAATTTAAAAAAGGTAAAGAATCAATATATTAAAGTGAAAGAAATAAGTATTGAGTCTTTAAAAGATATAAAAAACGTAAATTTAATTGAAGATAATATAATTATTAGCAGTTTACGATTAGATGTTGTTGTTGCAACAATATGTAAATTTTCAAGGTCTAAATCACAAGAATATATAAAAAAAGGATTAATAAAAGTTAATGGAATTATCTTAGATAAATATGATTATTTTTTAAAAAGTGATGATTATATTTCTATTAGAAAATATGGTAGAACATATATTAGAAACATTATAAGAAAAACAAAGAAAGATAAATTAGTTGTATTAGTCGATAGAACTAACTGAAACGGGAGATAGATTATGAGCAAAGACTATAAAGATACCTTATTAATGATGAATACAAGTTTCAAAATGAAAGGTAATTTAGCGGAGAAAGAACCATTATTGGAAGCACAGTGGGAAAAAAATAAAATATATGAGAAAGCTTTAGAAAGAAACATTAATAATATGCATTTTATTTTGCATGATGGACCTCCATATGCTAATGGCGATATACATATTGGTCATGTTTTAAATAAAGTTTTAAAAGATTTTATTATTCGCTATAAAACAATGGATGGTTTTTATTCACCATATATTCCTGGTTGGGATACTCATGGTCTTCCTATAGAAAATGCTCTTACAAAAAGTGGTAAAATTAATAGAAAAGAATTATCTATTGCTGAGTTTAGAACATTATGTGAAGAATATGCAAAAAAGCAAGTTGAAAATCAAAAGATAGGATTTAAAAGATTAGGAATACTTGGCGATTGGGATAATCCTTATTTGACTTATGATAAAGAATATGAAGCAAAACAATTGGAAGTTTTTGCGGAAATGGTTAGTAAAAAATTAATTTATAAAGGATTAAAACCTGTTTATTGGTCTCCATCTTCAGAATCCGCTTTAGCTGAGGCTGAAATTGAGTATCAAGATGTAAAAAGCCCTTCAATATATTTAGCATTTAAAGTTACTGATGGTAAAGGTGTTTTGGATTCCAAAACAGAAGTTGTAATTTGGACTACAACTCCTTGGACTATTCCAGCAAACTTAGCAGTATGTGTGCATAGTGATTATAAATATGTTGTCATTAGTGTTAATTCAAGGAAATTTGTTGTTGCCAAAGAATTATTAGATAGTTTTGTTGAAACAATTGAAATTAAAGATTACAAGATTATTAAAGAAATAAAAGGAAAAGATTTAGAATTCGTAGAATATCTTCATCCATTATATAACAGAACGTGTCCAATTATATTAGGAGATCATGTTACTTTAGAAAGTGGTACTGGACTTGTTCATACTGCACCAGGACATGGTGAGGATGATTTTTTAGTTGGTAAAAAGTATGGTCTTGATATTTTATGTCCTGTGGATGAAAGAGGATATATGACTGAAGACGCGGGGGAATTTGCTGGATTATTTTATGATGATGCTAACAAAGAAATTACTAAAAAGTTAGAAAAAGTTGGTTCATTATTAAAATTATCATTTTTCACTCATAGTTATCCACATGATTGGAGAACTAATAAACCAGTTATTTTTAGAGCTACAGAGCAATGGTTTGCTTCAATTGAAGCTTTAAAAAAAGACATGTTAAAGTCTGTTGCCAATGTTAAGTGGTACCCTTCTTGGGGTGAAACTAGAATTACCAATATGATTAAGGATCGAAAAGAATGGTGCATTAGTAGACAAAGAGTTTGGGGTGTTCCAATACCTGTTTTCTATGCTGAAGATGGTGAAGCAATAATTGATTCTGATTTAATTTTACATGTTAGTAAAATATTTAAAAAAGAAGGATCTAATGCTTGGTTTAACAAAGATGCAGTTGATTTGCTTCCAAAAGGATATACTAATTCACATAGTCCTAATGGTATTTTTAAAAAAGAAACAGATATCATGGATGTGTGGTTTGATAGTGGTTCAAGCCATCATGCTGTAATGGATGTAAGAGGGCTAAATTATCCTGCTGACATATATTTAGAGGGATCAGACCAATATAGAGGCTGGTTTAATTCAAGCTTATCTACAGGAGTAGCAATGAAAGGTATTGCTCCATATAAAGCAGTAATTACTCATGGATTTGTTCTTGATGGTTTGGGCAAAAAAATGAGTAAATCTTTAGGTAATGTTATTGATCCTGCAAAGGTAAGTAAACAGTATGGTTCTGATATTTTAAGATTATGGGTTTCTTCTGTTGATTATAATTCAGATGTTAGAATTAGTAATGATTTATTGATTCAATCTGCAGAAAGTTATCGAAAGATTAGGAATACTTTTAGATTTTTACTTGGTAATATATCTGATTTTTATTATGATAAAAATCAAGTAGCTTATGAACAAATGGGTGAGGTTGACCAATATATGGTTAGTCTTTTAAATAAATTGATTGCAAATGTAAGAAAAGCTTATGAAGATTATCGTTTTTCTGATATATATCATTTAATTTTAAGTTATATGACTAATGATTTATCGGCATTTTATTTAGATTTTACAAAAGATATTTTATATATTGAATCTAAGAATAATTTGGAGAGAAGAAGCATTCAAACTGTTTTTTACTTAAATTTAATTAATTTAGTAAAATTACTTACACCAATTATTCCACATACTACCGAAGAAGTATATTCTCATATGATATCTGAGACACAAGAAAGTGTTTATTTAACAGATATGCCAAAAGCAAAGCATTTTAGTAATTCTAAAGAGTTACTTGATAAATATAAAAAATTTAAATCTTTAAGAGATGATGTATTAAAAGCTTTAGAAGAAGCTAGAAATGCTAAAATAATTGGAAAATCATTATCTAGTAAAGTGGTTTTAAAACCATCTAAAGAAGCTAAAGTAATCATTGATAGTTTGAATTGTGATTTTAAAAAAATATTTATTGTTTCAGAATTTGTTGTAACAAATGAAAATATTGAAGGTCAAAAATATTCAAGTGGAATTATTAATGTAACTGTAAGAGATGGAATCGTCTGTGACCGTTGTTGGCAAGTTGTAGATAAAGTTAATGAAGATGGACTTTGTGCTCGATGTGTTGAAGTAATTAAAAATTTGGAGGAAAAATAATGCCTATAAATTTACATTTTTTTAGAAATAATGAATTAGAAAAGCTTGATTATTCAAAAGTATTTGAATTTTTTGATAATTATCCTGCATTTACTATTTATTATGGTGACGACGATGTACAAATTATTTGTAGTGATGATGACTTTAAGTTTACTTACCGATATTTAGTGACTAAAAAAAGCCGTGTTAAAGATATTTATAAATTAGATCCTACGTATTCTAATGTTAATTTTATGTTAGAATTACCAGTGATGATTCCTAATTTTCTAGCAAAAGAAATATTGAACATTACTTTAAAGATTTGTAAAACTTTTAATTTAGCTATTTATAATGATAGTTTTAAAGACGTTAAAGAGTTTAATAGCGTTGATGTATTAATGTTGTTTGAAAAAATGCGCACTCAATATATCAATGAATTTGGTTTAAATGGAAAAATAAAATATCCTACTCAAAAACTAAGTGAAATTTGTAAATATCAAAGATCAATTGACTCACTAAAAGAAATGTATCAACATGAAATTGATGTATTGCCTATAACTCCAATCCAAGATAAAAATACTAAAGTTTTTGGAATTAGTGTTATGTTTCATGTCGGACACCCAACAATCTTCCCACCAAATTTAGACTTTGTTTATGTTCATGATGAGTTAAATAATATATTTTTAGTCAAGCGTGTTGACTTTTATACTATAATTGGAAAGTACTTAATAGAAATTGACAGTGTATTGCCTGATATGTACATTTTAAAGAAAAAACAAGCAAAATCTTCTCGTAAAATAATTACTAAACTAAGAAAAGAAGCTATAGAAGATAGTCAATTTACAAATATAAGAATATGTGATCTAATAGATGACATCTAGGAAGATAACTACTTATATTCTAGGTATTATTTTGGTTGCAATGGGGATTGCGGCCTTAATTAAGGCATCTTTAGGTTTAACATCTTTAGATGCCTCTTGTTATGGCTTAAGTCAAATTACTGGTTTAACTGTTGGTGAAGCAGTAATAATTGTTAATGTTATATTAATAATACTAGGAAGTTTAATAAAATTTAGTTCAAAAAGATTATTATCTATTGGAATTACTTTAATTTTTGGTAAAGCAATTGATTTGTTTGTTTGGTTATTTAGTTTTATTGTAGGTGGTGCAATTATTGGATCAATAATAACTGTTATTTCATTTTTTATTGGAACTGTCTTTATTCCTTTAGGTGCTGCATTGATGATTTACTCTGGGTTACCAACACTTGCTGGAGAAGTGTTACAAGTTTCCATAAAAGAAAGGTTCAAAATTTCTCATGGATTGAGTAAATTTATCATGGAATCATTTTATTTTATTTTAGCAGTTATTATTTGTTATATTGCTGATCGTACTATTGAAAATTTTCATTTTTTCGATATAATAAATCAATATACAGTCTTTTTGTATTTGTCTGCTAGTTATTTATTTCCAAAGTTTATAAAAAAAATTACAGGAGGTTATTCATATGTATAATAAACTAATTGATCACACTTTATTAAAAGCTAATGCTACAGAAAAAGATGTTATTCAATTATGTAAAGAAGCAAAAACTTACGATTTTATGAGTGTTTGTATTAATCCCGCATTTGTTAGTCTTGCAAAGCAAGAACTTGCAGAAAGTGATGTATATGTTTGTACTGTTATTGGTTTCCCTCTTGGGGCAAATACTATTGAAGTTAAAGTAGCGGAAACTATTGATGCAATTAATAATGGTGCTGATGAAATAGATATGGTTATTAATATTTCTAAGGTTAAAGATCATGATTTCGATTATATATATGAAGAAATTAAAGCAGTTGTTGATGTATCACAATCTAAAGTAGTTAAAGTTATTATTGAAACATGTTATTTAACTGATAAAGAAAAAGTCGAAGTGTGTAAATGTGCATCTTTAGCTGGTGCTTTATTTGTTAAGACTTCAACTGGTTTTGGAACCGGTGGAGCTAGTGTTCATGATGTAAAATTAATGAGAGATTCTATTTTGTCAGAAATGAGTGTTAAAGCTAGTGGTGGCATTAGAGATCTTAAATTTTTAAAAGAACTAGTTGAAGCTGGTGCTTCAAGAATTGGTGCATCCTCAGGAGTAGCAATTATGAAAGAACTAAATAAGGAGAGAAAGTAATGGCAACACCACATATTGAAGTAGAAGATAAAAATTTATTTGCAAAAACTGTTTTAATGCCAGGAGATCCTTTAAGAGCAGAATATATCGCTAAAAATTATCTTACTGATGTTATAATGATTAACAAAGTAAGAAATATGTTTGGTTATACTGGCTATTATAAAGGTAAAAAAATAACAGTAATGGGATCTGGAATGGGAATGCCAAGTATTGGAATTTATTCTTACGAATTATATAACAATTATGATGTTGATAAAATTATTAGAGTTGGTTCTTGCGGGGCTTATTCACCAGATGCTAAACTATACGATATAATTATCGTAAAAGATGCTTATTCTGAATCTAGTTTTGCTAAAACGGCTTATAATTATCAAGAAAATATTATTTCATCTGATGATTTTCTTACAAATAATCTAAGTGAAGCTGCAAAAAATCTTAATATTCCATTTACTATAAGTACTATTCATTCTTCTGATGTTTTTTATCGTGCACATGGAAATGTAATGGTTGATGTTAGAGATAAATATAATTGTGTTGGAGTAGAAATGGAATCTTTTGCATTATTTGCGAATGCAAAGTATTTAAATAAAAAGGCAGCATGTATTTTAACTGTATCTGACTCTTTAGTAACTAAAGAATATACAACTGCTGAAGAACGTCAAAAATCATTTAATAAAATGATGGAAATAGCGTTAGAAGCTGCTTAATTAAATACTATTATAAAGGGAGAGATAAATGAAAAAAGCTATTTATAAATTAAATGGTATAGATATAATAATGATTAATACGAATAAATTTAAAAATACTTATTTCAACATTATCTTTTCTGGTAAATATGATGAAAAAAATATTTGTAAAAGAAATTTATTAATTGATATGATTATTAATAGTTGTAAGAAATATAACTCTAATAAATTATTAAATAATAGACTAAATGAATTATATTCAACTAATATTAGTTCTAATTATACTAAGCAATATGAATTGTCACAAACTAGTTTTTTTGTTAATTGTGTAAATGAAAAATATATAAAAGAAAATAATTTTTATCAAAAAGTTGTAGAAATTATTTACGAGATAATATATAATCCAAGGATTGAAAATAATTTATTTAATGAAGATGTGTTTAATGAATGCAAAGATAATTTAGAGAATAAAATCAGAAGCTTATATGATTCTAAATCTAGTTATTCCATAATTAAATTATTAGAAAATATGGCGCCAGAGGAAGTAATTAGTAAATCTTCACTAGGAACTTTAAATGAATTAGAAACTCTAACTTTAAAAGATATTAGTGATGAATACCAAAGATTATTAAGTGAAAATTTATCTATTTATATTGTTGGTGAATTTGATGAAAATAAAATACTCAATTATTTTGGTAATTATTTTACTGATGCAAAAGATATAAAAGGCACTAATTTATGTCCTTTAAATTTTGTTGAAAATAAAAAATTTATAATTGAAAAACAAGAAATAACCCAATCAAAATTATTAATTGGCTATAGAATTAATGAAGAATTTAATTTGAAAAATTACTTAATTTCTTTAATTTTTAATTATATATTTGGTGGTTCGTATTCTTCAGTTCTAACTACAAAAATAAGAAAAGATAATTCATTTGCTTATTCCATATATACAAATATGGTATTACAATATAAACTTATGTATATTAATATGGGAATTGATAAAGTAAATTATAAAAAAATATTAAGACTAGTTGAAGAAGAATTGTTGAAATTAAAAGATGGTTTTATTGCTGAAGAATTAATCCATAATGCTAAAAAAATGATGATTTCTGAGGTTAGAAATATGCAAGATAGTTTAGGGGCAATAATGGGTTCAGCAATTTTTTATTATCTTTATGGTTTTTCAATAGAAGATAAAACTAATATTAATGTAATAGAATCAATAAATATTAATGATTTAGAAGAATTTGCTAACAAAATTGTTTTTGATACTGTGTTTTTATTGGAGGCAATCTAATGGCAGAAAGAAAAATTGTTAGTTTAAATGAAAAAATTTATTATGAAACGTTAAATAATGGTTTAAAAGTCAAATTTATACAAAAAGAAAATTTTAATAAAACTTATGTTTTCTTTGGAACCAAATATGGAGCACTATACAATGAATTTTATATGGACGGTATAAAATATAATATTCCCTTAGGAGCAGCCCATTTCTTGGAACATCAATTATTTCAAGAAGAAAACGGTACGGACATTTCTGACTTTTTTGAAACTCTTTCTCTAAATTCAAACGCATCAACTGACTATCACATGACTGTATATTATATTAGTGGTAATGATAATATTTATTTGGGTATTGAGAAATTACTTGATTTTGTTCAGTCTCCTTCCTTTACTGAAGAATCAGTTGATAAAGAAAAAGGGATTATTATTCAAGAATTAAATATGTATTTAGATAAAGAATATACAATAATAAGAAACGGTATAAAAGCTAATCTTTTTGTAAATTCTCCATTAAAATATGATGTTGGTGGCACAATAGAGTCTGTTAGAAAAATTACAAAAGAAGATTTATATAATTGTTATAATGCTTTTTATCAACCCAGCAATATGGAATTAGTAATTGTTGGTGGAGGTAATTGGGACGAATATTTGCATTTAATTAAAAAAAATCAATATAAAAAGATATTAATAAAAAGGGAAGTTATTCCAATTATTCCTAAAGAAGAAAATAATATTGTAGCAACTAAACATAAAGAAGTTTATAAAGATTTATCTTTTCCACTTGCTGGAGTTGGAGTAAAAATAATTCCTAAATTTAACAATAAATATACAATGTTTTATTTAGATAAACTTTTAGAAATATTTTTAGAAATTAAATATGGACCAACATCAGATAATTATCGATATATTATAGATAATAGATTAGTTACAACAGAGATTAATTTTTATCATTCTTTAGATGAATATTCTGGTGTAATATATTTGAATGGAAAAACAAAGAACCCCGACAAACTAATTAAATATCTAAAAAAAACATTAATTGAAATGGATTTTAAAATTAATCAAGATGAATTAAATATCTTTAAAAAAGCTCATTTAGGAGCTTTTATTCAAAATTTTGATTCTTTTAGTTTTTTAGCTTATGAATTAATAAATGCAGATTTTTTTGGTCAAGATTTCTTTTCAATAGAACAAATTATTTATAATTTAAAAGTAGAAGATTTTTTACAGCTTAAGCAGTACTTTGTAGAACAAGCTATAACATCATTTATAATTTCAAATAAAAAAGAATAGTTTCAACAATTATTTGAAATAATGTTGATAAATATAAATCTATTTTAATTTAAATTCATGAATATTTATTTGTTTTTATAAATTTATTTTAATTATAATTTAAATAAAAGTTTAAATTGATTATTTTATTTATATAAGTAAAATGCTTTGTAAAAAGCATTTTTTTTCATAGTTTTACAATTTTTATTATTTTAATAAATATTATATAATGTTTATACCGGTGAAATATAAGAGAGGAGAAGTTGATCAGCTATGAAAATTTATGTTAAATAATGTTGTTTTAGTTGGAAGAACAGTTGAAGATTTGACAATTGTTACTTTAGATAGTGGATTAAAAACGTGCAAATTAGTTCTTGCAGTACAAAGAGGGTTTAAAAATGAAGATGGTAATTATGATACAGATTTCATTCCAATTACTTTATGGGAAGGAATAGCACAAGCAACAGCTAATAATTGTAAAAAAGGTTCTGTGATTGGAGTAAAGGGAAGGCTCCAAACTAGAATAATAGAAATTGGTGATGTTAAACTAAAGTCAATTGACTTAATTGGTGAGCGAGTTTCTTTTATTAATATTAAAAAGGATTTTGATAATTCAACAAATAATCAAATATAGTAATTCATTTTGGTCTGCTTAGCAGACCAAAATTCTAGTTTAAATAAATATTTAATAAGTTTCTTATTATTTATTCAATATAATTATTATGCTAAAAAATATACAATAATTAATATAAAAAGGTTGTTTTTACATTATTTTTTTGGTATAATATTAGATAGTATGCAGGTATAGTATAAGGGCTATTATGTCGCCTTGCCATGGCGAAGATACGGGTTCGAATCCCGTTACTTGCTCCATT
>JAQUZE010000024.1 GCA_028691515.1 Bacilli bacterium | reverse complement strand
CTCATTAAGAGACTTTTTTTTATTATATAACTATTCCCCAAATTAGATAATTAAGAATAAATCCAGTGGTTACTGCTATTAAAGTAAATGGGATACTTAATTTCATAAATGTAGAAGTTTTAACTTCATAACCTTCTGCTCGTAATATTCCAATTCCAGTAATATTAGCACTTGCACCAATAGGAGTAATATTTCCACCTAATGTTGCGCCGATTAATAACCCAAAATATAAAAGATTTGGGTTTACCACAGGACCATTTGCATTTAAATTCATAACAATTATCCCTACAACAGGAAGCATTGTCATTACATAAGGAATATTGTCAATAAATGCTGAAATGAAAACTGAAAACCATACTATTATTGAATAGATTAGGAAAACATTACCGCCTAAGCCTAAAAATAATTCACCTATTTTTTGAATAATACCTAAAGTATCTAAAGCACCGATAACAATAAATAATCCTAATAATAAAAACAAAGTAGATAAATCAATTTGTTTTAAGTTTTCTTTGATTGAAAGAGATTCGTTTTTTATGGATTGAATGTGTTTTTTTATTAAACCAATAATGAATAAAGATAAACATATGATTCCATTTATCATTCCTAATGTAATATCTGATAATATTGGAAAAAATGATGCAATAATCAGTAACAATATTGTTCCTGCTAGTAAATATGAAGGAAAATAATCAGTAACTATTGTTCTTTCAGGATTTACAATGTCTTGAGTATTTTTTCTAAAAATAAATAATAATATTAATGTAGAGGCAATGGCACCAATTTCAACAATCCAAAAAATTCCTGGTCTACCTTGATACCAAATAAAATCGACAAAATTCATATTTGTTTGTTGAGCCAAGAGAATTGAAGTAGTATC
This sequence comes from Bacilli bacterium, assembly GCA_028691515.1. GTDB lineage: Bacteria > Bacillota_I > Bacilli_A > ML615J-28 > CAG-698 > DUUA01. The sequence continues at coordinate 3,692 of JAQUZE010000024.1, read as the reverse complement.
TCCAACAAGTGTTGCAGCACCTTGGAGATTTGAAGAAATACTTATTGCTATTATACTTAATACTGGAGAAATTTTTAATTTTTTACAAACGTTTAGAGCTACAGGGGCAACCATTAGTACAGTTGCAACATTATCAACAAATGCAGAGATTATACCAGCAAATAAAGCTAATGAAATAATTGCCCACTTAATACTTGAGGTTTTTTCAATAATTAAGTCTGCTAGTAAATTTGGCATTTTGGAGTCAATAAAAAGAGACACAACACCCATTGTACCAGTAATTAGCATTAATACATTCCAAGTCGATGTATTGCTAAAGGAGTTTGATAAGGTTTCTCTAATAGTAGCAAGAAGTGATTGGTCGGGACTGGCATTATATATTATGAGTAATATTAAAAATACTAGTGCCATTGAAATAGTAATATATGGCCTGATTTTTGGAAATGTAAGTAATCCAACATACATTCCAGCAAATAAAATAATTGCTATAATTTGAATTGCATCCATAAGTTCTCCTTTTAATACATTTCAATAATTATATCAAAAGTAAGTATTTTTTGCAATTCAATTTTTACAGATAAAACTCTTTTGTTTTATTTCTTTTCTATTAATTTATAGATAAAAACAGTATTTTTTGTTATAATACTTAGGGAGATAAATTATGAACGGAATAATAATTGTTAATAAAGAAAAAGGAATTAGTTCGTTTTTTCAAATAAAATTAATTAATCGCATTTTGGGATGTAAAAAAATAGGCCATGCAGGAACTTTAGATCCATTAGCAACTGGAGTTTTAGTGGTTTTATTAAATGATGCTACTAAATTATCGGATTATTTAATTAATGATACGAAAGAATATGAAGTAGAAATTACTATTGGAATTAAAAGTGATACTTATGATATTACAGGCAATATTGAAGAAGAAGTTAAAGTAAATAAAATATCTGATGTTGATAATGTTTTAAAATCATTTTTAGGAAAAAGTATGCAGAAACCTCCTATTTATTCAGCAATTAAACAACAAGGGATGAAATTATACGAAAAAGCTAGAGAAAAGATGGATATAAAAGTTGAACCAAGGGAAATTTTTATTGATGAAATATGTAGAATTAGTGATATTTTATATGTTGATAATAAAGCGTTATTTTCATTTAAAGTTAAAGTTTCTAAAGGTACTTATATTAGGTCTTTATGTGTTGATATTGGTAATAAATTAGGTTATCCAGCGTTAATGTCGAATTTAATTAGGCTAAAATCAGGAGAATTCAGGTTAGAAGATAGTTATTCTATAGATGATATTAAATCTGGAAATTTTAAAATTATTAATATGTTAGATGCTCTTAAAAGGTATTCAATAATTGAAGTTAATAATGAAGTATATAAATTAGTATTAAATGGAAGAATAATTGAAAAAAAATTATTAAATACAAAAGGGGAACTTGCGGAAGATTTGCTAGTATTAAAGTATAATAATAATTTACTAGCTATTTATGAAAAAAAAGATGAATACTATAAGGCGAAAAGAATATGGAAGTAATTAAGTTTTCATTTGATAAAGAATATAAATTACCAAAGCTTGTAATAGCTTTAGGGCAATTTGATGGAATTCATTTAGCACACTTAAAAATTATCAATAAAATAATTAATGAAGCAAAAAAATCGAATAACAAAAGTGCGATTATTACTTTTTATCCGCATCCAGATTTTGTTTTAGGAAAAAGAAAAGAAGAAGGCTATTTAACCCCACTTGAAGATAAAATTGAATTTTTTAGAAACTTACAATTAGATTATTTGATAATTTTAAATTTTACAAAAGAAATGGGTAATATGGAACCTAAAGATTTTGAAGAAAAAGTATTAGCAAAATTTAAAATTGAAAAAATTATTATTGGTTTTGATTACCATTATGGAAAATTTGGTAAAGGTAATGTAAATACTTTAAAGAAATTATATAAAGTTTCAGTAATTAAAAAGGTTTTATTTGAAAATGAAAAAATGGGTTCGACGCAAGTTAGAAAATATTTGCTTGAAGGAAATACTTTAAAAGTAAAGGAAATTCTTGGAAGATATTATAATATTTTTGGAGTAGTACAGCCAGGAAGTAAAATAGGTACTGCTTTAGGTTATAAAACTGCAAATATATTTATTAATAATTCTTATTATGATTTAATGCATGGTGTTTATGCGGTTTTTGTTGAAGTAGATAATAAAAAGTATTTTGGAGTTGGGAATGTTGGTTATAATCCAACAGTAAATACTCAAGATAAGCCAAGGATTGAAGTACATATTTTAAACTTTGATGAGTCACTATATGGTAAAACAATTTCTATTGATTTTGTTTACCATATTCGTCCAGAAATTAAATTTTCTAGTAAATTAGAATTACAAAGTCAAATCAAAGAAGATATAATAATTGCTAAAAGAATATTAGATAAAGAGGCATAAAATGATTGCAATAATTGGAGCTATGGAAGAAGAAATAACATATTTATTAAATAAAATTAAAATTGATTCAACAAAAAAAATATTTAATTATACTTTTTATTTAGGTAAAATTGAAAAACAAAGTGTTGTCATAGTTAAAAGTGGCGTAGGAAAAACAAATGCTGGAATATTATCTGCTATTTTAGTTTTGAACTTTGTAATAGATTATGTAATAAATATTGGAGTTTGTGGTGGGATTTTTGGCTTAGTAAATATAAATGATTTAGTTGTTCATAAAAATTCATTTTATAGCGATGTTGATATAACTGTTGCAGGCGATTATATGTATGGACAAATGAGTAATTGTCCTAGAAATTTTGAAGCCTCAAATGAAATTATATCTATTATAGAAAATTGCTTTGATAAAACTGAGTATAAATTTGGGAATGTTATAACTGGAGATAAATTTATTAATGATGCTGAATTATTAAATGAATTAATCAGTTTATATTATAAAAGTGATAATATAACGTCTGTGGATATGGAAAGTGCATCTTTTGCTCATAGTTTTTATCAATTTAATATTCCTTTTATTTCTATTAGGTCTATTAGTGATATAATTGGTAAAAATAATCAAGTAGAATATGAAGAAAATTTACAAAACGCAGCTAATAAATGTGCTAAATTTGTTATTAATTTAATTGAAAAGATCTAAATTATAAATCTTTACAATTTATGATTATAATGTTATACTACATTATACCAATGACTCTGTTTAACGATTCTCCGACGTTTTACTGGGTGTTTGGATAAAAAATTTATAGGAGGATATTATGTCTTGTATTACAAAAGAAGAAAAAGCGGCTTTAATAGCTAAGTATGGAAAAAATGAAAAGGATTCTGGATCTGTTGAAGTTCAAATTGCAATTTTAACATTTGAAATTAACCGTTTAAATGAACATTTTCAGACTCATAACCATGATCATCATTCTAAAAGAGGATTGTTAAAAAAGGTTGGACATCGTCGAAACTTACTTACATATTTAAAAGAAAATAACGTTGAAAGCTACCGTAATTTAATTGCACAATTGAATTTGAGAAAGTAAAAGGGTATCTATACCCTTTTTATATGTATATAAGGAGATAAAAATGAACGAAAAAAGAACATTTGAATACGTTCAGGGAAACAGAAAATTTATTATTGAAACCGGAGAATTTGCTAAACAATCAAATGGGTCAGTTTTAGTACGTTATGGTGATACAGTCGT
>JAQUZE010000006.1:52756-86140 GCA_028691515.1 Bacilli bacterium | reverse complement strand
AGTAACATCATTGCATTACTAGAACCACACCCCTTTTTAACAGGAGAAACTGTAATCGTAAATGTTTCACTAATTTCTTTATTTGAAACAGTAATTGTTGCTGAACCCTCTTTTAAAGCTTCTACTTTTCCATTTTCATCTACAGTAAGAACTTCTGAATCACTAGATAAATATGTAAAGTTTACATTTGTAGCATTTTCTGGTTCATAAGTTATTGTTAATGTTTGTACATCATTTACATTCATTTTACTATCACCATTAATAGTAATAGAAGTAACTATTATGTTTGAAGAACTTGAATCAACAACTGTAATACTATATTCTTCACTAACATCTCCATTTGTAACGGTAATTGTTGCTATGCCCTGCTTAAATGCTGAAACTTTACCTAAATTATTAACTACTAGCACATCCTCATCAGAAGATGAATATGTAAATGTTGCATTTGTAGCATTATTTGGTTCATAAGAAATAATTAAAGTTTGATTATCTCCAACTTCCATTTCATTGTCTCCAGTAATTGTAATGCTGGTCACATTAACAACTGGATTAATAACAGTAATTAAGAAATCTTCACTAACTTCTCCACAAGATACTGTAATAATTGCTTGTCCTTCAGATTTTGGAGTAACTTTACCATTTTGATCTACTTTTAAAACAGCTTCATTACTTGAAGCAAATTGAAATTCAGGAGAAGTTGCGTTTTCTGGCAAATATGTAATTTCTAAAGTTTGAGTCTCACTCAAATTCATCTTTTCATTACCAGAAACACTAATGCTTTCAACAGGAAAAACTTTTTCTAAAACAGTTAAACTAAAGCTTCCTGTTCCTTCTTTGTCAATAGCTTTAAATGTTATAACATACTCACCTTTTGCATTAGCCTTTAAAACAAATACATTATCAAGATGTGAAATCACCTCTAAATTAGTATCTAAACCAACAATTTCATAAACTACATTAATTAAAGGTTCTACTGCTAAAGTAATTGTCACTTCTTCACCTTCAGTTATTGTTGCTTCATTTGGATCAGGAGTAATCACTACAGAAGTAGGATCTTCACCAAAAGTAAAATCTAAAGTAAATAAAGCTAAGCCATCAACAGTATAACCAATTACTTGAACATCATTTTTTATTGTATTTGATACTCCAGCAACTTCAAATTTATTTTCACTTCTAGTAACAGTATTTTCTAAGTTACCATTAATATATAATTTATAATTATCTAATACATCATTTGGAAGATATGCAGTCCATGCAATTGCAAATTCATCATCTCCCCTTGAAATCAACCTAGCGTTACTAATTTCACCAAAATAAGGAAGATTTAAAATAGTAATATTTTTAGTCATTTCAATTCCATCACGGAATTTTGCAATAACTTCATACTCACTTTCTACATTCAATAAAACATTAGTTACAGGGATATTTGTCATCTGTTCATTTTGTAAATACTCATCTACAACAACCTCACCTGAACTGTCTTTAACTATAACAGTACTTAATTGTCCATAAAAATCTGAACTAAATCTTAGACTTGCAATAGATTGATCTTCAACACCAGGAACTAAATTAAACGAATCCATAATTGATTCTTTAGATACTGATGTATTAGCATTAGCACTTCTTTTGTTTTTAACAGTAAATGTATCTACAGAATCACCAGCTTCATTAATAACATTCATATGTAAACCAGTTCCATCTACTGAAATAATATTTGCCATTGTTGTTTTTGAAACAACCTTTGCAAAATAATCTTGATAAGTAGCATATGGATCATAAAATTTCTTTCCACCAGGTCCCATAGTAACATAATATGTTCCAAAATTTGAAGAATCATCAACTATTTCTCCTTCAAATACTTTATATGATCTTGTATAAACATGATCATGTCCAGTTAAAACTAAATCCACACCATATCGATCAAACAATGGTTGCCAATTTCTTTGAAGAGCCGGCGAAACACTTCCATAAATGTTTCCATAAAAACTTCTATGCATAAATACTACTATATATTGGGCAAAATTTTCTTCAATAACATTTGCAAACCATTCTTGTTGACTATTTAATGCTGAAGAATTTTCACTATCTATCGAAATATATAATACATTATTATATTTAAAGAAATAAGATGAATTAGGTGATAATTCTGCTCCATTTTCTGGATTTTTAAAGAAATGATTAAAATATTCTGCAGTAAATGTTTTTGGACTTGATGAAGCATCATAATACTCATGATTACCAGGAGTAACAGCAATTGGATTTGTTTTTAGCGAAGAAAGATCAAACAATGCTTCCCATTGATCAATTTTTCCTCCTCTATCAACTACATCTCCAGATAAAGTAGAAAACTTAATATTAGGTTCAATTTCATAAGCTTTATTAGTAATATTATTAAAAACTGCAGCACCTGCAGCATTTGCATACTGTGGATCAGAAATGCTTAGAAAACTAAAAGGTGTATTATCCCCTGATGCAGTAGTGAAATAATATGAATCACTAAAAGTATCTCCTTTACCTACTTTATACATGTATTTTGTGTTAGGTGTTAAACCATTAATACTTGCATAAACAACAAATCTCTGACTAAAACCTTGATGAGTAAAAGTCCCATCAGTTGCAGGTAAACTCCACATATCATAAACACCATCAACTTTTGTAGGGTATTCATAATTAGGATCATCTGCTTTAGTATATAGTAGATAAGTATCAAGTTCATCTGAATGCCAATTTACATTAATTTGTGTTGACATATCCTCACCAGGATTAGTAACTATATAATATGCAACTCCACTTGCTGCCTTGCTACTTCCTAATGATAAAAAAACTACTAAAATAAAACTAAGTAAAAACAAACCAATTTTTTTCATTTTCTTCCTCCATTAATAAATATTCTCTTCTTTTTTAAATAATAAATCACAATTATAATTAAACTTCATTTCACTTATATCAAATGTTCTATCTGATAATGAACTATATAAATTAAACTTAGAAGGTGTTCCCCAAATCATTTCAACAAATTCAGGATAATCAACAAAAGGATTCCTGTTATTTTGACTATCATAAAGAACTTCATTTCTATTACTTTCAAAACTATCTACAGGATCTTCTATATGCCAAGCAAGTAATGCTGAAATTCTTCCTAAATATGGTCTACTTCCATTATTTACATTATCATTTAATTCTAAATCTAATTTATAATTATCTTGATTATCATAACGAACAGCCATATAAAACATCATTCTTGCAACATCACCCTTTACCTCATCACGAGGTTCAAAACTATCACTATCATAGTATGAAAATGAAGAGCCAGGAGCATAAGTTACTCCTTTAGATACTACATTCCCACCATTATCAAAATCAAGATTTCCTCTAATAGAATTCGCTTGCATTAATGTTGGTCTTAAATGATGTCCATCAGTCCCCTCTGGTTGTCTCGTTCCAAAATCTCCATGTGATTTTGGCCAAGTATGTTCTCTATTCCAAATAGAACTAGTTTTATAAACACTTAAGCCTGTATACATTAATATTATATTATTTGAATTATCAGGATCTTCATCAGTCCTTTTCATTACATCTTTGATTGCTGTATAACTATAAGTTCTATGGTCATCAATAATATTATTTAATGCTTTTTTTAGATCAATTCCCGTTAAGCCACTAGCACTTTTATAATATCCGGTTAATTCTATTCCTCCATTAGTATTTTTTGCAACAACAGTAACAAAAAATTGTTTTACTAAAATATCATCTTCATGTTGCAAAGTAGCAGTTAATACTACATCTACATCAATAGAAATCCTATTAACAATACCAGATTCAGAAAGATAATCTGGTTGACTACTTTCCCAACTAATATCAACATCTTCATATTTATTGATTAAAGTAATATCATTTAAAACTCTTTCAATAACATTTAAACTTTCATATGCATATTGTATTGGTGTCTTCTCGTCATTTAAACCTAAAACTGTAACAAAATATTCTTTTTCAATTACTTTATCATTATAAGTAAATTCCCCCGTTAGAATAACATCAACATTCTTATCTAACTGCGTTACATTCCCGCTTTCAGAAATTGAACTTGGATGACTACTACTCCAACTTATTGAAACATCATCCATACTAGTAATTAAAGTAATATTACTAATTGTCATTTGAGGAATTATTATTTTATTAATTACTTTCAAAATAAAGCCACTATCACTCATAATCGGCTCGACTGTTACAATAAAATCTTTTATTACAGATTTACCTTCATAACTTAGAGTTGCTGTAAACATTACTATTTGACTACTAGTAACTTCGTTTACAAATCCATCAGATGTTATAATATTAGGCCTACTACTTCTCCACGAAATTAACACTCCTTGATATTCACTAGGAAGAGGGAGAGTAGAATTTATATATACAATTTCTGGTAAAGACAAACTATCATTAACATATTCTAGCTTTGTTTTTTCGTTTTGCTTTAAAACATTTAATACAAAATCTTTACTTAAAAATCTTCCTTCAAATTCAAAAGTAGCTGTTAAAATAACAACTTTATCCTTTGTTGCTCTCATTACATTTCCATAACTACTAATCACATTTGCATCAGATGTCTGCCATATAATTTTTACATCATACAATGAACTAGGTAAATTTATATCTTCAGTTATATTATCCAAATCTTCAACAATTTCTAAATCATTATAAACTTGTTTTAAAATATCTTGCTCTGAACACCCAAACAAAGTTAAAGAAATTATTATAAAAAGCAATAAACTATTAACTATTTTCATTTAATCATCCTCTTTTATCAATAAGTATTATATCATATTTTCATAAAATTTAATAGTACAAACTATTCAAATTTCCACACATTCATTTAACTTTGTGATATAATATTTAAGGTGATGAAAATGAAAAAAGTCTTAGGATTAATTTTAGAGCTTAATCCCCCTCATAATGGACATAAATATTTTATTGATAAAGCAATAAAAGAAGTAAAACCTGATTATACAATAGCAATAATTTCTGGAAACATTTGCCAACGTGGTGAATTAAGTGTAATATCGAAATATGATAAAACAAAAGTACTTCTAGATTTAGGAATTGATGTGGTTTTAGAACTTCCAATTGTTTATACAATAAATAGTGCTGATTTATTTAGTTATTATTCTATATATATATTAAATAAATTTGGAATTACTGATCTAGCTTTTGGTGTTGAACTAGATAATTTAATCTTATTAAAACAAATGAAAGATATGCTTGATAAGCTCTCATATAATGATTATATTAAATTTTATCTAGATAAAGGAAGTTCTTATTCTCAAGCTTCTTTAAAAGCTGTTTATAAACTAACAGATAATAAAGAAATTCTAGAAAATTTTTCTAAACCTAATAACACCTTAGCAATCCAGTATTTGAAAGCAATAGATAATATAAACCCCAAAATTAATGTTACTTTAATAAAAAGAATTAATGCAAATTATTATGATACGATTGTTAAATCCGCTAAATCAAAAATTGCTAGTGCTACTTCTCTTAGATCTTTACTTGCGAATAATGAAAGTATTGATAAATTTTTAATTGATGAAGCTAAAGGTAAAAATATAATTGATCAAAAACAAGCTTATGGTAATTTACTTACTATTCTAAAATACAAAATAAATATTCAAAATCAAGATATAACAAAATTCAAAGATGTAATAGAAGGCATAGAAAATAGAATTTATAATATTTTAATGGAAGTTAATAATTTTGATGATTTAGTTAATAAAATTTCCACAAGACGTTACACAAAAAATAGAGTTAAAAGAATATTAATTAACATCATCCTAGAAATTACTGATGATGTTAATGAAACTTACTTAAGACTTTTAGGGTTTTCACCGATAGGTGAAAAATATATAAATACTCTTAATGAAGAAGTAAAAGAACAAATTGTTACAAGTTTAAAAAATAATAATTCAAAAATTGCTAAATATGAATTAAAAGGGAGTTATTTACTTGCTTTAATTAGCAATAATAAAAATATATATACACAAGAATTTTTAATACCACTAAAAAAGGAGAATAAATGAACACAAAAGATATAAGAACAAAAATTGAAGAGCTTGTTGATGAATCAACAGGAAAAACATTAAAAGAAACTAGCGCTATTAAGCATATTGGTATTGATAGTGAAAATGACGTAGTTGTTTTAGTTATCGCTATAGGTAAAACAGGCGGAAAAGCAGAAAATAATTTAAAACGTCAACTTGCAAAAATAGTAAAAATTGACTTAGGATTTTCAGGAATAAAAATGCAAATTGAAGAAGCTAGAAAAATAGATTCAATAACAAATAGAAATGTTAGGTTTATCATTATTGAAAGTGGTAAAGGTGGAGTAGGTAAATCTACTATTGCTGTTAATATTGCCTATGCCTTAAAAAACCTAAAACAAAATGTAGCCATTATTGATGCTGATGTCTATGGATCTTCGGTCCCTAGAATCCTAGAAATGATTCAAGAGTATCCAAAAGTTAATGAACAGGGAAAAATAATTCCTAAAGAAGCTTTCGGTATGCAAGTAATATCGACAGAGTTCTTTATTGAAGGAAACAAACCCGTTATTTGGAGAGGTGCAATGCTGAATAAAATGATGAATAATTTTTTCTATGAAGTTGCTTGGGATAAAAACTTAGACTTTGTAGTAGTTGATGCTCCTCCTGGAACAGGCGATGTTTCTCTTGATTTAAAAAATATAATTCCAACTGGAGAAGCAATCATTGTTACTACACCACATAAAGCTGCCTCAAAAGTTGCAATCAAAGCAGGCTTTGCCTCTAAATCATTAAACCATCAAATAATTGGTGTAATAGAAAATATGTCATACTTTAATAATCCTGTTAATAATAATAAAGAATATGTATTTGGCCAAGGAGGCGGATTAGAAGTTGCCAAAGAACTAGGTGTCGAACTTCTTGCACAAATTCCACTTGCTCATCCAATTCATCATTCAGGAATTTATGAAACTGATGAAGAAATAGGACAAATATTTGATAACATTGCTTCTTTTTTGTTAATTAAAGAATAAAAAAACACCTTACTTTAAAGTAAGGTGTTTTAAATTTAAAATTATTTTAAAATATTAATCGTGCTTATGCCCACAATCACAATCGTCACAATCTTCGCAATCTTCTTCATCATCTACATCTTCTTCTTCGTTAAATGATTGTAAAACTTCTTCAATTAATTCCCATTCTTCATCAGTTTCAATAGGGATTAATTCTCCATCTCCATTGTCTGTTGGTGCATAAGCTGCAGCCATGATTTCAATTTCTTCATCTTCAGCATTTTCAATTGGGTAGAATAATACATAATTCTTGCCAAACTCTTTACTGTCAAAAGTAAATAAAATTTCACACAAAATTTCATCTCCTTTTTCATTCACATAAACTAATTGTTTTTCATTTTCCATATTTTTATCCTTTCTTTGCTCCATCTAAATAACTTTGTAAGATAATAGTAGCCGCTATTTTATCAACATGCTTTTTTCTTTTTCTGTTATCCAAATCTCCACTCATCATAGTTCTCTCTGCCATTACTGAAGTAAGTCTTTCATCAATCATAACCACTCCAATTTCCAGCTCTTTTTCCAACATATCTTTGAAATCTAAGCAGTACTGTGCTTGAAACCCAATAGACCCATCCATATTCTTAGGAAGTCCTAAGACAATTGTCTTCACATCATTTTCTTTAACTAAGTTAACAACAATTTCTAGAGCATCATCAAGCATATTATTACGAAAATAAAATGTCTTTAATGGATGAGCAATCATTCCAAGTGAATCACTTAAAGCCACACCAATTGTTTTGCTACCCAAATCGAGACCGATTACTCTCATATATTCTCCTCTATTATATTTTTAACTGCTTGTAAAGCATCATCAACTTTAGTTATATCCTTACCTCCTGATTGAGCAAAATCAGCACGTCCTCCACCATTTCCTAAAGAAACAACAGCTGCCTTTTTAACTAAATCTCCAGCTCTAAAAATTGATGTTTTATTTTTGCAAATATATACAACTTTATTATCTATTATATTTGCAAAAAACACAATAGAATTTTTTAATTTATCAGATAAACTATCAATTAAATCTTTTAAAATATTATTATCTTGATCAAGTACTTTCATAATAATATAATTAAATCCATTTTTTTCAATAACATATTCTAAAAAATCATTTGCATTTAATTTATTTGATTCTCTTTTAAATTTTTCATATGTCTTTTCTAACTCTTTGATCTCTAATTGTAATTTTGACAATTCATTCTTACGATTAATAATTAACTTATAACTTGGGACATAATCAGATAATTTTATATTATTATAATTTAATATAATATTATCGTTTAATGCTTCTTCTACAATATAAATAGCTTTTTGTTGTAAATCATTAATATCATTTTCAATTACTGAAATACTTTCTTTTAAAGCATTTTTAATATTATTACCAGTTGCTCCAGTTATTCTAAAAATACCTGAGCCTTTAGTTTCACAATTTAAAATTACAAAACCTAAAATATCACCAGTATTTTCTACATGAGTACCTCCACATAATTCTTTGGAATACTCCATGTTAACAACCCGAACATAATCTTCATACTTATCAGTAAAAACTGCTTGAACCCCCTCTTTTTTAGCATCTACAAATGCCATAACATTTGTTTTTACAGAATGTTTATCATTAATTGCTTTATTTACCAATCTTTCGATTTCTAAAAGTTCTTCATCTGTTAATGATTTATAATTATTAAAATCAAACCTTAATTCTTTTTCAGAAACCATTGACCCTTGTTGCGTTACATGATTTCCTAAAACTCTTCTTAAAGATTCATTTAATAAATGTGTTGCTGAATGATTTCTAGCAACATTTTGTCTAAACTCCTTATTAACTACCAAAACTACTTTATCATTAATCTTTAATTCCGTATCCGCCATATCTACAAAAGAAGCATGTTGCTTATTAGGTAAAACAATTGTATTAGATATTAAATAGGCTTCATTATTATAATAAAGAGTTCCTAAATCACCAACTTGACCACCACTTAAACCATACATTGGTGTTTGATCAAAAACAACTAAAAGTTCTCCCCTACCTTTATTAACTTGTTTATCATTAGAAAAAATTGCTTTTACAACACTACTAGATTCTAATTGTTCATAACCAAGAAACTCTGATTCAACTTTTAAATTCAAAAAATCAACATTTTGAATATTCATTGATTGGTCTTCATTTCTACTTCCTCTAGCTCTTTCCTTTTGCTCTTCAAGTTTTTCTAGAAAACCTTTCTTATCAACAATAAATCCCTGTTCTTCAGCAACTTCTAATGTAAGTTCAAAAGGAAAACCAAAAGTATCATATAAAAGAAATGCAACATCTCCACTTACTTCTTTATTTTTACAATTCTGAATAAATTCTAATAGTTTATTTTCACCACTTTCTAAAGTGTGTAAAAATTTCTCTTCTTCGATTTTTATTATATCCTTAACATTTTCTTTTGAATTTAAAAGATAAGGATAAAAATGTGACATATTTTCAGCAACAACATCAACTAATTTATATAAGAAAGGCTCATTCATCCCTAATTTTTTCCCAAACCTAACTGCCCTTCTTAAAATACGTCTTAAAACATAGCCTCTTCCTTCATTTGATAAAATAGCGCCATCGGCAACTGCAAAGACAACACTTCTTAAATGATCGGCAATAACCTTAAAAGCCATTTGCCCATCATACTTTACTTTTGTTAAATTTTCTACTTTATTAATAATTGGTAAAAATAAATCAGTATCATAATTAGTCTCAACTTCTTGCATTACACAAGCCATTCTCTCTAATCCCATACCAGTATCAATATTTTTACTTGGTAATTCTTGATATTCTTCTCTTTTCTTCCCAGGCTCAGCATTAAACTGACTAAATACTATATTCCATATTTCAATATAACGATCATTTTCAATATCATTTTTTAATAAATTTATACCTTGATTATTTATATCGTATTTTTCACCACGATCATAAAAAATTTCAGTATCTGGCCCACACGGACCTTCTCCAATTTCCCAGAAATTACCAGGTAATTTTATTATATGAGTAGAATCAACACCTAACTCTAACCACTTTTGAATTGTTTCCTCATCTGAAGGATAAACTGTAAAATAAAGCTTATTTAAATCAAAACCGAACCATTTTGGACTTGTAAGAATCTCAAAACCCCAAGTCAAAGCTTCATCTTTAAAATAATCACCCACAGAAAAATTTCCTAACATTTCAAAAAATGTGTGATGTCTTGCTGTTTTACCTACATTTTCAATATCATTAGTTCTAATTGATTTTTGAGCATTAACCATTCTTCTACAAACAGGTATCTCTCTACCATCAAAATATTTCTTTAAAGGAGCAATCCCAGCATTAATCCAAAGCAAAGAAGGATCATTAATAGGAACTAAAGGAGCACTGGGTATAACCATATGCTCTTTTTCTTTAAAGAAGTCTAACCACATTTGTCTTATTTCATAACCTTTTAATTTTTTCATATAAAACCCTATTTTAATTCCTCATCAATAACAACAGGCATAATAATTGGATTGCTTTTTGTTTTAAAATACAAATATTTTCCAACAACATCCTTTATTTCTGTCCTTAATAAATTCCAATCAATATATCTCTTTTTTAAATGCGAATTTAAAATATTATTAGTTTTGCTAATAACATTTTCTATTAATTCTTTTGCATCACTTTCAGACACAAAACCTTTAAATACAACTTCAGGTCCACTAACTAATCGCTTATTCCTAGAATCTAAAATAATAGAAATAATAACAGTTCCTGCTTGTGATAAAAATTCTCTATCTCTTAAAACAACTTCATTAATATCACCGATAACAGAACCGTCTACTAAAACATCACCAGATTTAATTCTATCTCTTTTAGTACTTAAAATTCCATTTTCAAAACTAATAACTTCACCATTTTCTAAAACAACAACATTAAAATTTTCATATCCAGCTTCTAAAGCAATTTTCTTTTGCAAATATTGATGTCTATATTCACCAACAATAGGAATAATATATTTTGGATTAATCATTCCATAAAGCATTTTTAAATCTTCTGGACCTGCATGTGAACTTCTTAAATCCATTTTTTTAATTATTGTAACTTTAGCATCAACCATACTTAGCATATCCATTGCGTTTGCTGAAATTCTTTCAGTACCAAGTTGTGGATTAGAAACAATAACCACATGATCATTTTCATTAATATTAATTAAACGATCTTGTCCACTCGCCATTCTTTGTAACATATTAAATGGCTCATGATGATTTCCTGTAATAATAATTACTAAATCTTTATCATCATTTTTATTTTTTTCATCGATAAATCTTAAATTCACAAATTTATCTTCAGGTATTTCTAAATACCCAGTTTCCATTGCTACATTAATAATATTCTGAACTTTACGCCCAACAATAGCAACTCTTCGATTATTCTTTAAACTAATATTTATAACTTTTTGTATTCTATCTAAATCTGTAGAATACATAGAAAAAATAATTCTTCCTTCTTTTCTTACTGCATCAGTAACAGTGTGAATCAATGTTGAATCATTGTCTGTTCTGCTAGCATTAACTGCTCCTAAACTTTCAGCAAATAATGCTAAAACTTTTTCCTTACCTAAATCACCAATTTTCCCAAAATTGGTTTTATATTTTTTATCCGAATTACTTGAAAAAGCAAATCCTGGAGCATAGACTAACAACCCATCTGCTGTTTTAATTACTATTCCTAAACTTTCAGGAATACTATGACTTGTTGAATAAAAAGAAACTACAATATTTCCAAATTTTAATATTTTATCATCATTAATTCTATATAATCGATGATTAGAAACTTTCATACCTTCTTCTTGTAATTGTTTCTCTAAAAGAGAAATTGTAAAATGTGTTCCATAAACACCGACGTTAACATGCTTCAACAATTCAAAAACTGCTCCAATATTATCATCATGCCCATGACTAAGAAAAATAGCCTTTACCTTCTTTTGATTTTCGATTACATAACTAAAATCTGGTAAAACCCCATCTATACCATATAATTCAACACTAGGAAATTTCATTCCCGCATCAAGAATAAAAATTCTTTCTCCGACTTCAAGAACATACATATTCTTACCATGTTCTCCTAATCCTCCTAATGCAAAAAACTTTATTATACTCATTATAATACCACCTTATTTACTTAATATTATACATTATATTCACTAAATTAACAAGAAAGAAACCTTTCTCTTTATAGAATTAATTTTTAATAAAAATATATTTTATGATATAATTACTAAAAATAGGAGTACTTATGAAACTAAAAATAAAAATATTTTCCTGGATACGCATTTTAATATATCTTGCTTTATTCATCACTTTTTTCATTATCCCAACATCATATTTTATTGACAATACAATTTGTCATTTTCATAAAATTACGGGATACCTTTGCCCAACTTGTGGTATCACAAGAGCATTCTCTTCTATTTTACATTTTAATCTAATAAATTCATTTTCTTTTCATCCAGTTTTTACAATTCTTGTATTTCCAATTACTCTTTTTATTATTGTACAAGATTTATACACTATTATAAAACGTGAAATCACAAAAAATAATAAATATTCATTTATCGAAGCAATTTTTCTAGGAAGAATATTATGATTTATTATCTATATATAATATCAATTATTTTTACAACATTATTTGGATTTTTTAGTTTTTTTATATTAATTAAAAAATATTATACTAACAAACCAAAAAACACTAATTTATTTTTCATCGTATCTATTCTATTTATTATTTTTTTCATTTCATTTGCAGTCCTTAGAAACTATAATTTACCTTTATGGACTTAAAAAGCAGGTTCTTTATGAACCTGCTTTATTAATGCATAATTATTTCTTCAATCTCTCCAATATATACTCGGTGATAACAATTATCTTTGTAATACTTATCTTTTATCTCATTAAGTATTAAAGAAGAATCCAAATCTTGATGGTAAATTTTCTTTAAAACAAAGGTAATTCTAGCTTCTTGAAATGAAACACTATTATTTAGTTCAATTGCATGAAATCCAACTTCCTTTACTTTATCTAAATCTTTTCCACTTCTAGTTCCTAAAAAACCAAGAGCTTTTTTATGATTATTATCATAAAAACTAACAGTAAAATAATCATTTTCTTCCATAAATTTATATGTATAACGAGAGGGTCTAACATATACAATTACTGTTTCTCTTCCCCAAATATTCCCAATATGAGCCCAACCAATGGTCATTGTATTATAATTATTAATTGTTCCAGCAGTTACTAAAGCTGCATCTTTTGTAATATGTTGGGCAAAATTTTCTTCATAAAATTTTAATTCAATTTTTTTCATTAATAAAAACAACTATCTCCTATAAATTCTCTTAATAATGAATTACATGGAACATATTTCTCATCAATTTCTTTAATAAGTTTCAAAAATTTAACAATTCTATTTGCATCCACAAAAAATTCATCATTTCTATCTATTGCTTCCAATACTGGAAGCGCATATTTTCTCATTACACCAAGTTCATAAGTAAGCTCTGAATTATAAATATAATCAGCTTCTTCTTGAAATGGGTAAATCCATTTAAATTCACCACGTCTAACTGATGCCCACATTGCAAAAGTAGCCGAAGGTAATGTTTGTCTATATTTTGCATCACGAACAATTCTTCTTAATTGTCTAATCTCTGTTGCATTAATTTGTGAATGATCATCTATATTAATTTGTGACAAAGGGCTAATATAAATCTTAAACTTTTGATGTTTTGGAATTGATGTAGTAAGTTTTTCATTTAAAGCGTGAATACCTTCAATTATAATTGGTTGATTATGAGCAATTTTGATTTTTTCACCCAATACTCTTTTCCCCAATTTAAAATTAAAATGAGGTAATTGAACTTCTTCACCATCAATTAACGAAACTAAATGTTGATTAAATAACTCAATATCAATTGCATTAATATGTTCTAAATCTGGTTTACCATGCTCATCTTTAGGAGCTTGACTTTTATCTAAATAATAATCATCAATAGAAATTTTTAAAGGTCTTATTCCCCTTGTCATTAGCTCTATTCTTAAACGATGAGAAAAAGTAGTTTTACCTGATGATGACGGCCCAGCAATAGCAATCAACCTAATATTTTCTATATTTTCTTTAATAATTAATCCTAATTCAGCAAGCATATTATTATGTTTTGCTTCGCACATATTTACTAAATCTATAACACTATCTTGAGTAGCATGACTATTTAATTTTACAATATCATCACACTCACAGTTAATTGCCCAATTTTGTGCTTCTCTTACCATACGACCAAAAGAAGGAGAATCTTCAAATCTTGGAATTCTTCCCTTTAATTCAGATCTTGGATAAGCAATCAAAAAATTAGGATAATATTGAATTAATTTATATTTATTTAAATATCCCATTGAAGGCAACATATAACCATATAAATAATTATAATAATTCTCACACTGATAAATATTAACAGTATCTTCAGGACGATATTTTAAAGCTTCAATTTTATCATTATATCCTTGTTTTAAATATAATTTAATAGCTTCTTCCTTTGATAATTTAAATCTAACAATATCTGCATCTTTATCAATTAATTCTCTCATTTTTGCATCAAGTTTTTTCAAAAATGCAGAATTTACAGTTACACCTTCAACTGCAGCAGCTGTAGTTCTTGAAACTCCTTGAGTAAATTTTATCTTTGCATTTGGATATAATTTCTCCAAAGCCATAATAGTAAGAAACCTTAAAGTTGTTTCATAAGCTCTTACAGATTCTGAATTTGTTAAATCTAAAAATTGTACTTCACAATCATAATTAATATAATAATCAAGTTCTCTAATTCTATTATTAACCTTAGCAAGATAAGCTTCAAAACCTAAATCTTTAGCTAATTTTTTTAAAGTGATTTTTTCTTTATAATTATAAATCTCATCCTTAATTTTTACCGAATAATTTTTTTCAAACATTTTAAATACCTTCCATTTTTTCCTAGTATTTAATTATACCATTAAATACAAATAAAGTAAAACGCACAAAAAAAACACCATTTCTGATGTTTATTTTGCTAATTTCTTTTCTGCAGTTTTACAAATTTTAACAAATCCATCAGGATCATTAATAGCAATTTCAGATAACATCTTACGATTAATTGAAACATTTGCTAATTTTAGCCCATGCATTAAAGTGCTATAAGATAAACCATTAATTCTTGCTGCTGCATTGATTCTAGCAATCCATAATCTACGAAATTCTCTCTTACGGTTTTTTCTATCTCTGTAAGCGTAAGATAATGATTTCATCACTTGCTGATTAGCTGTTCTATATAACGTATGTTTTGAGCCAAAATAACCTTTGGCTAATTTTAATACTCTTTTTCTTCTTCTGCGAGAAACTACTCCGCCTTTTGTACGTGCCATAGTTTTTACCTGTATATTATTTATAAAAACACTAATAAAATAAATTATTAATATATTTTATAATTAAATACTTTCCTTTCTAAATTTTATTTTCATAATTATATTTCAATCTATTTTGAATTATTTATTACAGCAACTGCTTGCTTAATTCTTCCTAAATCGGATTTAGATATCACTGTACCTTTTCTTAAATGTCTAATTCTTTTTTGTGTTTTTCCTGGAGCCAAATGACTTGTACCAGGACGTCTACGCATTATTTTCCCAGTTCCTGAAATTTTAATACGTTTTTTTAAACCTTTATGAGTTCTCATTTTTGACATAATAACTTCTCCTTATTATTTTTCTTTTAAAGGAACTAATAACATCGATATATTTCTACCTTCGAGTTTTGGTTGAGTTTCAACACTAGCTAAATCTTTAGTACTTTCAATAAATTTATCTAACATTTCCATATTAGGACCTTCATTATTTAACATACGATAACTACGATATCTTAAAGTAACCTTTAATTTATCTCCATTTTCAAGAAATGATCTACCTTTTCTAAGTTTAGTTTCAAAATCATTTAAACCTATAACAGGAGTTAACCAAATTTCTTTTACACTTACTACTCTTTGATGCTTTCTAGATTCACGAGCTTTTCTCTTAAGTTCAAATCTATATTTCGTATAATCCATAAAACGGCATACTGGTGTTTTGGCGTCTGGAGCAACACACACTAAATCGTATCCTTTCTCACTCGCCATTTTTTGTGCTTCAAAAGTACTTTTAACTCCTAAAGCATCTCCTTTTTCATCAATAACTAAAACCTTATCAAAAGGTATAGTATCATTGACTAATGTTTCATTTTTTCTGTTAAAATTCTTGCTAATTGTGCAACACCTCCATAAATATATTTATCATAGAAAGAAAAAAGTGAGCACAAAATTGGCCCACTTACATTCACAAATTTAATTTTGTAAAGTGACATTTACCTACCAACATAATTAGTCAGGTGAGAAGTGGGACTTCTTCTTTCCACTATGATATTACTTAATAAGTATACTATAAATTGAATTAAATGTCAATAATAATAATTCTACATTTAATTAATACTCTTTTGTTACATCAAGATAAATAACAATATAAAATAAGACAATTACTTCTATACAAATAAAAAAAACATTACTTAAATCACCATTTGCACTAGATGGAAATAAAAATGTAATTAGTTTTGCTATCTCATTCTTAGAATCAACTAAATATAAAGACATAAATTTTCCTAACATAGGTAGCATTATCGTAAATAAATTATTACATAATTTTACTAAAAACATAGATAAAAATCCATAATAAATAACTTGTAACAAAACAAAAAATATTTTGTAGTGATAAATAGATGAAATACAAAATCTATATACCCCTAAATATCCCATTAATAATAAAACCATTAAATTTATTAACTCAAAAAAATATAAAAACATTAAAGAAACAATTATTTTTTTAATTAAAAATAATTTTTTTTCATCTTCTTTTTTCACACATAAGTATCTGTACTCATCTTTTTCTTTTAAAAAATTAAAGGAAAATATAAAACAGGAAAGAATAACACTAAAAATCTCAAATAAGATCAAAGAACCTTCTAAATATATTTCACTTTTATTCTTATAACTAGTAGAACTGTAAACGTCAATCAAATTACTTGAAATAGCTATAGAAAATATCAAAGTACAAATACTAAATACAAAAATATTCATTTTATTTAATAAATACTCAAGATGTAGACTTGCTATTTTTTTCATTAATAATCCCATCTTTAATTGTGATTTTTACATCATATAATCCTCTAAAATATTTTTCGTAATGAGTAGTATATATAATTGTCTTTTTTTCTATCTTCAATTTTTTTATATAATTCATAAATTGCTTCTGCATTTCTTTATCAAGTCCACTTAAAGCTTCATCAAATATATATAAATCAACATCACTTAAAAATCCACATATTAATAAAACCTTTTGCTTCATACCTTTTGATAATTGATTTAATTTATAATTAATAGCATTATTCATATTATATAAATTTAATAACTCATCACTCTTATTTTTTATAGTTTCTTCATCTAATCCTTTAGTATAACCAATTATTTTTATATAATTACCAACTTTTAAAAAAGAAGGAAAATTTATTTTATCAGGTATATAACTATAATCATCAAAATTATTTTCAACAAATCCTCCATGCTTTATATATCCTAATATAACTTTTAATAAAGTAGTTTTTCCACAACCATTGCTTCCAACAATTTGATAAATATTTCCTTCTTTAAATGTATAATTAATATTATTCAATATAATTCTTTTGTTATACTTTTTTTTAATATTTATTAATTTAATTTCTCTCATAATAATATAAATTTAAATCATTAATTTGTTTTTCTTCATAAAAAATATTCTCGAAAAATATAAAATCATCATAAATATATGTTTCTTTTTCCTCACCAAATAGAAAATCAATAGCAAACCCAAATTCATTACAAACAATGTCTTTAATATATACTATTGGAATAAATAAATCTAAACTACTATTAGCATTAATTATTAAATTTAAAATGTTTGTCTTTGAAAAACTATCTAAATAATTATAATCACTAACTAATTCACTAATATCCTTGTTATGTACTATTTCAGTCTCTAATATCTTCACTTCTTCTCCATCAAAATTTAAATTTTCATTAAATATATTTAATTCTGTTATCTTTAAATCTTTACTACTTATATTTTCAACTTTTACATTCAAACCAACTACTCTTTTTCTTTCATCTACCACATTAACAATACCTTTTATTTTAGAAATTCTAATATTTGAACTATCTTGAATTTTACTTACTTTATAGTAATTAAAATCACCAATATATAAGCTAATAGAATCATCACTAAAATTAAGTATTAAAAATGCCTCATCAATAATAAAATCTTCTTCAATCTCAGCCTCAATTGGAAATGAAAATGAAAATTTATATTCATAATATATTTCTTCATCAATTTCTATTTGTCGATAATATTCTATTTTATTTAACTTCAATTTTCTTTTGTTATTTTCTTGTTTATCAGATATATAACATGAATTAATAGCTTCTTCTCTTATTAAAAATGAATCTTTATTATTAACATCAATTATTATAACAATATCCTCTTCTTCATCTATTTTTGAAACATAACTATAAGATTTTCTAAATGTTGTATATACTAAAGAATTATCATTTTTTGAAATTATAATTATTATAATTGAACTTACCAAAAGAAGAAAAATGCCAATTATTAAAACATATATTTTTTTCATTACATTTCTTCCTCAACTAACTCGTAATATCTTGTTTCAAATTCAATTAATTCAAAATTACCTTTCTTCATTTTTATCCAAAAAGCATAATAATTACATAGCCCGTTTGTAATATAACAATCTCCTGTAACTCTATATGTAATTTTGCAATTAGGTTGAATGACAAAAGAAATATTTGTTTTTTCAGTAACACTATATTCTTCCTTATTTTCAGTAACTATATCAGAATCAACACTACCAGAAATAGTAGCAGCTTTAATCATTCCCTTAATTGAGGCACTAATTCCTCCACTTACTTTTATTGAAGATGATCTTGAATATGATTCTTGAACAGCATAAGTAATTGGTAATGGCTCACTAGTTTTATTGCTTTTGGAAAAAACTATTTCTCCTATATAACTTGCCTTGTCTTCAATACAAAAATAATGTGTTTTCCAACCCCAAAATATATTTTTTCCCATTGCACTAGATCCAGAATATAATTCTTGTCTGCTCATTCTAGATAATATATTTCCTCCATCATAAAATGTCACATCAGTAATACCTTCATGTCCAGTTGATTCATATCCTTTAACATTTATTCCACTAACAATAAATACAAATAATAACAATATAAATACTTTTTTCATAATGATTCACCTCTTCACATAAATATTATTAAAAAAAATATTTATTAATCTAATAAATAGTATTTAATTAAAAAAACCGCTTTATGCGGTTTTCATAATTTTTTCTATATCTTTTACTTCCTTAATAATATCTTTACTTAAATTAATGTTTCCCTCTTTAGTAATTAAAATATTATCTTCAATTCTAACACCAATATTTTCTTCTTCAATATATATACCAGGTTCAACTGTCATAACCATGCCTTCTTTAAAGATAACATCATGTAATCCTGGATCATGAGTATCTAATCCAATAAAGTGACCAATTGAATGATAATAATATTTTCTAAACTCTTGATCTTCTTTAATTAATCCTAATTTTTTTAATTGTTCTATTGTTTGATCATTAGCATACTTATTATATTCTTCCCAAGAAACTCCTGGTTTTAAAAAGTTAATACAATTTTTTTGTATTGTTAATACAGATTCATAAACATCTTTTTGACGAGAAGAAAACTTGCCATTAACTGGAAATGTTCTACTTATGTCGCTAATATAATATTTATAAGAACTTCCAAGATCAAATAATACTAAATCTCCGTCATGTAAAATATTATTATTGTTAACATAATGTAAAATAGTGCTATTTTTACCAGAAGCACAAATAGTTTTAAATGCATGATCATTTTGCCCATTAAACATTATATATTGATTAAAATAAGATTCTAGTTGATATTCATATAACCCTGGTTTTGAATTTTTCATTAATTGTAAAATACCACCATTAGTAATCTTAATTGCTTCTTTAATTAAGGCAATTTCTTCATCCGTTTTAATCATTCTTAAACCAATAATTATTGGATATGCATTATTAATTAATAATTCTGGATAATTATTAACAATTTCATTTTTAAATACTAATGCTGGTGAAACATGATATTTATCATTTTTTCTTTCTAAATTAAGATAAATATTTTCTACATTAGAAGCAGAATATCTTGTTGAATTCAATATACTAAATAAAAATGAATCAAAATCACTTAAATAGCGAATATTCTCAACTCCAGATATTTCTTTGGCTTCGTCTTTTGATAACTTTTTACCAACCCATTTTGCCATTAATTCAGAAGTTTCTTCAACAAATAAATACTCTTTATTCTCACCTTTCGCTTTTAATAATACTAAAATTGCTTTACTTTGGTCAATTCCTGATAAGTAATAAAAATTCCTATCAACACTAAAATCATATTCTTGATCTGCAGTTTTTTGTTTTTCAACTCCAGAAAAAAGAACAGTCAAAGAGTTATCTTTAATTTTTTCAAAGTAATTAACTCTATTTTTACTGTAAAATTTATTATCCATATTTTTTCTCCTTATATTAAATAGTTATGATCAATATTAATCACTAAACTAATTTTTTTATCAATTTCTAACATTCTTTCTTTCACTTCTTTTATTAATAACCTATCAGACAAAAGGAAATCTTGCGGAACTACAATATCAAAAATTACATTTGTGTGAGTAGGACCACTAACAACTCTAAAATCATGAAAAGATAATTTTTCATTAATATCATATAAGATTTTTGCAATTAATTCTTTAATTCTAATTGATTCTTCAGTATCTTTTTCAGTTGGATCCATATGAATAACTAAATTAATTGCATCATCATGATAAAAATCTCTTTCAATATTATCGATCATATCATGACACTCTACAAAATCAGCATCACTTTTTACTTCCACATGTACAGTTACAAAAATATTTCCTACACCATATGTATGAATAACTAAATCATGTATACCTAAAACACCTTTATAACTAAGTAATTTATTTTCTATATGATTAACTAATTCTCTATCAGGAGCTTCCCCAATTAATGGAGAAATAGTTGATTTAATTAATTTAAACCCACTATAGATAACAAACAAAGAAACAACTATCCCTAAATAAGCATCCAAATTAATACTCCAAAAATGAAATATTAAATAAGCAATTATAACTGCTATTGTTGAAAGACAATCATTTAAACTATCAAAAGCATTTGCTTTTAAAACTTTTGAATTTATTATTTTACCTAATCGAAAATAAAAAATACTTTGAATTATTTTTACAAACAACGATATAACTAATATTATAATTGCTATATAACTAAATACCATAGTTTGAGGAGTAAAAATATTTTTTATTGAAGTTTTAAGCAAGGATACACCAATAACCATAACTATTGCTGATAATAACAATCCAGATATTTGTTCAATCCTTTGATGCCCAAATGGATGTTCTTTATCAGGCGGTGTACCTGCAAAATGATAACTAATTACTGTAATTATAGATGTCCCCATATCAGATAAACTATTAATACCATCAGCTAAAATAGATACAGAGCCAAAAACAAGACCCACTATAATCTTACCAACAGAAATTAATAAATTTGAGATAATTCCAAACACTCCACTTAAAATTCCATATTTATTTCTTACTTTAGTGTTTGTATAATTATTATAATCTTTAATAAATATTTTTCCCAATAATTTTATCATAAATCCACCTACATGCTTATACTATTTTAACACTTACACTATCATAATTCAAGAAAACAATCACGTAATAAAATTTATATACATATTTTCCCATAAAAAAGCAGCATAATTTATGCTGCTTAAAATAATATAATTAATCAATGTAAATATTTACTATATCCCCATCTTCACTTTGTATATTAACAATTTCTCCAGATTTTCCACTCTCAATAAATTCATTTATTAAATCCATATCTATACTATTATTTAAAAAATCTTCTCGAACACCACTTAATTTAATGCTTTTATTAATTTTACCATTTTTAAATAAAAATCTTACTGCTTTAAGTGGAATATTAATCATTACTTTATCACCATCTTCAGATATAACTTTAATATGCAATAACCTTTTTTTATCATTAATATTTATTTCTGCTTGTTTCTTTTCTTCTTTTTCTGTATCTGTACTGTTTGTAGTTGCTTTTAATAATTCATTAGCTTCCTCAACAGTAATAATACCTTCCTTTAACATATCTAAAATTTTAATTCTCTCTTCCATTATCTTTATCCCCTTTTATAAAATGTAATAATTCTTCGTCTAATTTAGAAAAAGCTTCGTTAACTTCATCGTAACCTTTTTTTAGACTTTCTTTAATACCTTCACTATTAATTTTTTTTACTTCTTCACCAAATTTATTTAACGAAACTTTTAATGATTCATTAAATTTATTGAATTTTTCCCTACATTTACTTTCTTTATTATTATCAATATCTTCAATTGTTTGTAATAGTTCATCAGCTTCACTAACAGTAATATTTCCATTTTTCAACATTTCAAGAATTTTTAATCTTTCGTCCATTTATAAATCCTCCCCCATTAGTTTAACAATTTGTTTATCTAACTTTTTAAACCCTTTTTTAATACCTTTATAAGCTTTTTTAACATTTGGTTCAATTAAATCACGGTTAATTTCTTTCATTTTACAATCAAGATTATTTATAGCATTTTTTAAAGATTTATTTTTTTTAATAGTATTTTGTTGCTTTTCATCATCTAATGTTTCAAATAATCTTAAACCTTCATCAACCGATATTTGTTTACTGCTAATCATATTCAAAATATCAATTCTGTCCATTACTTAATCTCCTTTAATAACTGCATAGCTTCTTCATAACTAATTTCATGTTTAGCAAGTCGATCAAGTATTTCAACTCTTCTTGTATCTTCTACTTCTTCACTAATCTTATAACCTAAACTAACTAAAACATCATTCAACATTTTTTTAACAGTAGGATATGAAACATTTAATTCCTTCTCAACAGCTTTAATACTTCCTTGATTAATTAAGAAAGCTTCAACAAATTCTAATTGCTCTTTATTCAGTAAACTAAGAGGTGATAATCTAAACTCACCATTAATGTCAATCTCACAATGATCACAATGTAAACTTTTAATAGTTAATGGTTTAGAACAAATAGGACACCTTGAAATAACTTCATTTTTCATAATTTAATCTCCTTTATAATTATTTTGATAATTTTTAAACTTTGCGTTTAATTGAATTGTATCTTCATACGCACCTAACCAACCTTCACTAAAACAAAAAATAGGTAAATGCATTAATGAAAACAAATTTAAAAATTTATTAAAATTTGTTTTCCTAATTTTAAATTTTCTTATTTTTACCTTTTTATAATCAGTTAAATCCTCATTATTATATGACAACTTTCCTGAAACTGCTGTTCTTAAAGCTTTATTCATTTAAAATTCCCCCACTTCACCTATTATTATATATTAAAAATTAATATTGTCAAGTGTTATATTAATAAAATTAATAAAATAATTAACTTTTTTAATTAATATATTGAATAAATATTAATTTTAATAAAAAAAGCTACTATATAGTAGCTTTAAAATTATTTAGCATTATTTTCAATATATTCAACAATAGCTTTAACAGTATTAAGATCTTTTGCATCATCATCTGAAACTGAAATTCCAAATTCATCTTCAAGTGCCATAACTAATTCTACTGCATCTAATGAATCCGCACCCAAGTCTTCTGATAATCTAGTTTCTAAAGTGATTTTAGTTTCTGATACGTCCAGTTCCTTAGATATAAGTTTTTTAACTTTTTCAAAAATCATGTAAATATCCTCCTAAGTTCTAATGTATTATATACTATTAATAATCCTTTTGTCAATTTTTATCCCCTAAATAATTAAGAAAGGAAGGGATTACAAATTTAATTGCTTTGGGAAGGACTTTAATTGATAAAATATTATTTTTTAAAACCTCTCCATCTAAAGCATAATAAAATGGCTCTTTTGCACTATATTCTAACATCTTACATTCATAACTAGTTATTATATCTTTAAATACAGGATTATTTTTAAAATTACCATTTTTATATTCAGAAATTAACTTTGCTATTTTAAACCGTGAAACTTTTTTTATTCTAACAATATCCAAAATTCCATCATTAATAATGGCATCAGGACCACCCCTATAACCACCACCATAAGTTGTCCCATTAAAAATAGCTGATAATAATACTTTATTATTAATATTGATTTTTTCACCATCTAAAGTAATATCAATCTTTTGTCCAAATCTTGTAAACATAGCTAAAATAACTCCAAGATTATAAGCCATTTTACCTGATACAAAAGGAAATCTTCTTAAAACTCCTAAAAAATGAACGACCTTAGCATCAAACCCTAAATTACAAACATTAATTGCAAATCGATCATTTACTTGCATTAAATCAACTTCAACAACTTTAGGATCTGTGTATTGACTTAAATCTAGAAAATCTTCTTTTTCGCCAAAATTTTTTATAAAATCATTACCTGAACCAGAGGGATAACATGCCACATAAGCGTTTTTATAACCATAAGCACCACTAACTACTTCATTTAAAGTACCATCTCCACCACAAGCAAAAAAACATACTTCTTCTTGTGTGTTTTCCATATATTTAGTGACAAATCTCCATGCATCAAGTTTTTGGGTTGTTGAATAGATTTCATAATCTTCAGATTTATAATATTTTTTAACCATATCTGAAATATATGACTCCGAATTTTTTTGCCCTGCAGCAGGGTTAATTACAAACACTTTCTTCATAAAACTCCTAATCATGTAAACTCAAAATTTCTCTTTTTGTATATTCATATAAATCAAAATTAATATTCGAAGAAACAGCAATCGATAAAACATCAAAATAATTAGAAAGAAATCCCATCATTATTTGTACAGCTTCTAAAGAGTTGCCTCCTCTTAATTTTTTCAACACAAAAAGATACTTTTCAATAGCTTCTTTATCTTTTAAATTTATCAATAATCCTTTTAAACCCAATTTAGCATTTTTAAAATCATATTGATATCTTAACATAATTGCAAAATCGTTATGTAAATTATTTACTAAAAAAAATGAATATGCTACATCATTTCGACTATAGGCTGCCTTAAACTCTAATAATTTATAACAAAAGTTATTAAAAACTTCTCCATACTCACTAGGACTAAGTGATAAATCCATATTACCTATATCACTTAAAATATCATTAGGATCATAAATAGGTAATATAGAATCTAACTTCAAAAAATCTTGATGTAAGACGATATTAAATTCAAATCGTAATCCTTTATCAAACAAACAAGATAAATGAGTTTTATTAATATTATTTTCTTTAATATAAATAATATCATCATAAGCAGAGAGATAAGTAATTCTTTTATCTATAAGAGCCCTACGGTTTTCATCATTTACAATAACAAAATAATTAACATTTGAATATTCATCTTCTTGACCTCTTGCAAGAGAACCCTGAAGAAAAATAGCACTGACCAAATTATCTTTTATAATGGCTTTAGATATTATTTCTACAGCATCATATTGTTTCAACCTACCACCTCTTTAGACAATCTATTTTTCATCTTGAGGAGAAATCATAGTTAGTTCTATTCTATTTTTTGTTAAATCAACTGATACTACCCAAACCTTAACAATATCACCAACAGAAACAAGATCAAATGGACGTTTAATAAAAGTTTTGCTCATTTTTGATAAATGAACTAATCCATCTTCTTTAACACCACAATCAATAAATGCGCCAAAATCAACAACATTTCTAACTGTTCCTTGTAGTTCCATTCCTGGTTTTAAGTCTTCTATTTTTAAAACATCACTTCTTAAAATTGGTTGATCAAAACTATCTCGTGGATCTCTTAGCGGAGCTTCTAAAGAATCTAAAATATCATTAAAAGTATATTCGCCAATTTCACTAAACTCTTTAAAAAATTTCTCACGATTTAAGCCACTTATTTTATTCATTAATTCATCACTACCAATATCGTCTTTAGAAAACCCTAATTTTTCTAAAATTTTTAATGCTGAAGAATAACTCTCAGGATGAATACTTGTCATATCTAATTTTTCATTACCATCAGGAATTCTTAAGAAACCAATACATTGTTCTAATGTTTTAGGACCAATTCCTTTAATTTTACTAATCTCGTCACGATTTTTAAACATACCGTTTTTATCTCTATGTAAAACTATATTTGCTGCAGATCTAGAATTTAATCCAGCAACTCTTGTTAACAAAGGAACAGATGCACTATTGATATTAACCCCAACAGAATTAACAGCAGTTTCAACAACAAAATCTAAAGAATCACTTAATTTTGCTTGCGAAACATCGTACTGATATTGTCCAACACCAATTGATTTTGGATCAATTTTTACTAATTCACTTAGAGGATCTTGTAATCTTCTAGCAATAGAAGCCGCAGATCTTTCCTCAACAGCATAATCTGGAAATTCTTCTTGAGCTAGTTTTGATGCTGAATATATTGATGCACCTGCTTCATTAACAATTATATATTGTACAGGTTTATCTATTTCTTTTAATACTTCAACAATAAAACTTTCAGTTTCTCTACTAGCAGTACCATTACCAATTGCAATAATTTCTATATTATATTTTTCAATTAATCTCTTAATAGTATTAACTGATTCAATATATTTTTTATCTTCTTCAGATACTACTTCATTTACTTTTCTTTGATTAGGAAACATCTTGTCAATAGCTAGCACTTTTCCAGTAGTATCAACAACAGCTAACTTACAACCAGTACGATAAGCTGGATCGACTCCTAAAACCATTTTCCCCTTCATTGGTGGAGTAAGAAGATAACTCTTCAAATTAGCTGCAAAAACAGAAATAGCTTTATCTTCAGCTTTTTCTTTTAATTGTGCTCTAACTTCCCTTTCAATAGAATTTTTAATTAAGCGATTATATCCATCATTTATTGCTTCTTCAATTTGTTCTACTGCAATTGACTTAGTGTTATCATTAATTATTCTTCTTTTTAAAAATGTTAAAATTCTATCAACATCTTCATCAATATTAACTTTTAATATTTTTTCAGATTCACCTCTATTAAGGGCTAAAACTCGATGTTCTTTTAAAGAATATACTGGTTCAGTATAGTTATAATACATTTCATAAACACCTTTTGGATCCAAAGAAGGATCAATAACAGTAGATGTTATATTACTTCTTGTTTCAAAAACTCTTCTAATCCATTTTCTAAACTTAGCATCATCAGAAATCATTTCAGCAATTATATCTCTTGCTCCTTGTAAAGCCTCATTTGCATCTTTTACAACTAAATCATTTTTCACTTGTTCTTCAGTAGGTTCTACAGTTATATATTTACTTGCTTCTTCTATAAGGTCGCCTTCCATAGGAAAACTAAGTAACCATTCTGCTAAAGGTTCTAACCCTTTTTTCTTAGCTTCTGTTGCTCTTGTTTTTCTCTTTTCTTTATAAGGACGATAAATATCTTCAATTTCAGATAATTTGGTACTTGCTAAAACTTCTTGTTCAATCTCTTTAGTTAATTTACCTTTTTCATCAATTAACCTAAGAACATCTTCCTTACGCTGAGCAAGCTTTAGACCATAATCCCAAGCTTGATAAATTGCTCTAATTTGATCTTCATCTAACCCACCAGTTACTTCTTTTCTATATCTTGCAATAAAAGGAACTGTTCCACCTTCTTCAATTAACTTTAAGACTGCATTAATATTGTCTATTGACACTTTCTGTTCGTCTTTAATCTGTTTTTTTAATTCTTCAGTAATATATTTATTCTCAACCATTCCTTTACCTCCAGGCCATCATCTCTAATTCTAATTACAACAAACTTAAAACAATAATTTACTCACCAAATGTAAGTAATCCAAATACTCTATATAAAATCCAAAAACAAGCTTTGGTCCTTATTAAATCACGACTTCCCTTAAAATTTTTTTTCTCAGAAATAATACGTTCATTTAAATAAATTGAATAACAAACATCGCCAACATTTAAATTTTTTGTTTTTCCCGTTGGTCCTGCTAATCCACTAACACTGATGCAAACATTTGCGTTTGTTACTGCTCTTAATCCCTTAACCATTTCTTCACAAACTTCAAAACTTACAACTCCATATTTATCAATTGTTTCTTTATTTACTTGTAAATGCTTAATTTTAGCATCATTTGAATATGTAACAAAGCTTTCATTTAATACACTACTTGCTCCACTTACGCTAACAATCATACTAGATAGCATTCCACCAGTACAACTTTCCCCAAAACTAATTTTATATCCTTTTTCTTTTAATAAAGAAACTACTTTGTTTTCTATAGTATCATAATTATCACTAATTATAAATCTTTTCATTAGCTTTTCAAATTCTAAGCAAACCTTATTAAATTCTATAATATCATCATTAAATCCATTTATTTGATACCTAATTCTACCAATACTTCCATAAGGATTTATAGTTACATTTTTTAATTGGTTATACAAAGGTTTTAATAAATCTTCAAAATGACTTTCAGATTTTCCCATTATTAAATATTCTTTATTTAAAAAATTATTATTAACATTTTTCTTTAAATAAGGAATCACATAATCTTCCATCATAGGAATATTCTCATGAGGAGGGCCAACCAATAAAATTAGTATTTTATTGTTATATTCAATAATTAGCCCATCAGCTGTTCCAATTTTATTAGGAATCAAAATTGAACCCTTAGGAAAATATGCTTGTTTATTATCAGATTCAGCTTTTTCTCCATCAAAGTATACATCTAATAAACTAAGTGCTTCTTCTCTTAATTCAAGGTCTAAATTCAACTTTTCAGCTACAGCTTCTTTTGTAAAATCATCATGTGTTGGGCCAAGCCCCCCAGTAATTATAACTACTAAATCTTTTGAATTAAGAAAACTATCAATTTCTTCTTCAATTCGTAAATGACTATCACCTATGGCAACATGTTTAGAGATTAAAAACCCCAATTTAGTTAATTGATAAGCTAAATAACTACTATTTGTATTGACAATCTGTCCAGATAATACTTCATCTCCAACACTTATAATCCTTGCGTTTTTCATATATTAAACCTAAAAAGAACAATATCTCCGTCTTTAAAGACATATTCTTTCCCTTCAGATCTCATTTTACCAGCTTCTCTTGCCTTAAGTAAACCTCCAAATTTCATAAAATCATCATAGCTCACTACTTCAGCTCTTATAAAACCTTTTTGAAAATCTGTATGTATTACACCTGCACATTCAGGAGCTTTCATTCCTTTTTTAAATGTCCAAGCACGACATTCTTTTTCACCAGCAGTAAAAAATGTTGAAAGACCTAATAAATCATATGTTTCTCTCACTAATTTATCTAAACCACTTTCATCAATACCTAAATCTTCTAAAAACATTTTTTTATCATCACCATCTAAATCAGCTAATTCTTCTTCAATCTTCGCACAAATAGCAATAGCCTTTGATTCATTACTAGATGCATATTCTCTAACCTTATTAGTATATTCATTATCTTTGTTTATCATATCTAGAGATACATTCATAATATATATAGTCGGTTTAATTGTTAGAAAACTATAACTTTTAATTGCTTCAATTTCTGCTTCAGCTAATTTAGCACTTCTTGCTGGAAATCCTGCTTCTAAAGTTTCTTTGATTTTTATTAAAGCATTATATTCTAATACAGATTCATAATCAACCTTTAATAATGCTTTCTTTTCAATTTTAGGAAGCCTTTTTGTAATCACTTCTAAATCAGCAAATATTAATTCTAAATTAACAGTTTCAATATCATCGATAGGATCAATTTTGTTAGATACATGAATCACATCATCATCATCAAAACAACGCACTACTTGACATATAGCATCAACATTTCTAATATGACTTAAAAATTGATTTCCTAACCCTTCTCCCTTACTTGCACCCTTTACAAGACCAGCAATATCTGTAAAAGAAAAAGATGTATATACTACACTTCTTGGATTGACAATATCAACAATGTTTTTTAATCTAACATCATTTACATCTACATAACCTACATTGGGTTCTATAGTGGCAAAAGGATAATTAGCACTTAAAGCCTTAGCTTTTGTTATTGCATTAAATAATGTTGATTTCCCTACATTAGGTAAACCCACAATACCAGCAGTTAATGCCATATTATCACCTATCTTTCCTTTAAATATATAATATTATAGCATATTTTACTATGTTTTGAAAGTAAAAAAAGATATATCTACTATTTAATGAAATAAAAAAGAAGCCCTTTAAAAAAGAGCTTAATAACAGATTTAAATATTCCTTATAAAATAAAAATTTAAATATTTTTATTGTTTTTTTCAATAAAATCAATAAATGAATTTATTTGATTTAATATAAATCCACTACTCATCTTAAAATCAACCTTTCCATCCTTAATCATATTCATTGCACTAGGAATAGCAACCTTAGGATTACTCATTACTTTCATATTTAAATAATTAAGCAAAGAAATTAAATGATGTTGCGCTAACATTGTCCCACACATTCCAGGAGACATCCCACTAATAGTAACGATTTTTCCTGATAAAACTTGCTTTTCACTTTTACTAGCTGGTCTAGATAACCAATCTATTAAATTATTTAAAACTCCCGGAAAAAATTGATTATACTCAGGAGTGAAAATCCATAAAGCATCTGCGTTTTTTACTTCGCTTCTAACTCTTTTTACAGCATCAGGAGCATTTGCTTCTAAATCTTGATTAAAAAAAGGAACATCTTGAAAATCTAGCAATGTAAATTCAACACTATCTTCAAGAAGTTTTTTTACTTCAAGCGCTAATTGCTTATTAAATGACTCTTTTCTAAAAGACCCTACGATTCCTAATATTTTAATTTTTTTCATATATTTCTCTTTCTCTATTTAATAACTAATTTTAGTTTGAATAAAAGTACCATTATTTAAATCATCAAATGCTTTTTTCAATTCTTCTCTAGTGTTCATAACTATTGGACCTCCCCATGCAATTGGTTCATTTAATTCTTTAGAACTAATAAACAACACTTGAATATCATTATCCAATGCTTTAATTTCCACATATTCACCTTTAGAAAGTTTAATTGCTGTTTTTTCTCTAACAAACTTCCCTGCAATATTCGCATCTCCAATAAGTGTAAAAAGCATAACTGATGAATCTTTATTAGTTTTTAATTTAAAAGAACAATTTTTAAAAAGATGTATATCATAATAATCAATTGGAAGATATTTACTTAAATATCCAATATTATTTTCATACTTTCCAGCAAGTAATCTAAGCTTACCATTTTCAAGCTCAATTTCTTTAATTTCATTATTTTTGATACTACAATAAGCTGGTACTACCATTTTATCTTTTCTTGGAAGATTCAACCAAAGTTGCACTCCCAACAATCTTTCTGCTGCAGGCAATCTTTCTTCATGTAAAATTCCAGAACCCGCAGTCATCCATTGTACTTCCCCATCACTAATCATATCTTCATTTCCTAAACTATCCCTATGAGTCATATACCCACGATATAAATAACTAATTGTTTCAATTCCTCTATGAGGATGCATTGGAAATCCTGCTGTATAATCACTTGGATTAATGCTATCAAATGAATCTAGCATTAAAAAAGGATCAAATTCTTCTACAGTTTGATTTCCTAAAACTCTAACTAAATTAACTCCAGCTCCATCTTGAGTTTTAAATCCTTGAACTTGCTTTATTATTTTTCTTTCCATTTATCTTCTCCTTAATATTATTAAAAATGAAATAAATAGACACCCCGTATTAAATCGCCTAAATATTTCATTTTTATCAAAATTATTCAAAAGTAATAATTACTTCAATAAATTCATTACCTCTATATACTAAAAATTCAGCACTATCACCTTTTGTCATCTCTCCAAGTATTGCTCTAAATTCATATGAATACATTATTTTTTCTCCATTAAAAGAAACAATAATGTCATCTGCAAATAAAATGCCATTAGAAATAGAATCTACTCCTACTTCAGTAATATAAACTCCACTATTAATTCCCTCAGGTAATGATGTTATAGGATTCCCAGAAGAATCAGTAAAACTTTCATTAAACTTAGAATCAATTATTTCTTTTATCATATAAATACTAATACCTAATTTATATCTTTGAGGAGTTATTCCTTTTTCCAATAATGGCAACAATTTTTGAATTGTTGAAAGAGGAATTGCAAATCCCATATTATCAATATCATCACTAACTAACTTTAAAGTATTAATACCTATTAATTTACCTTCTAAATTTATTAATGCTCCACCACTATTGCCTGGATTGATTGCTACATCATGTTGAATATATTCTGCATCCCAATCATTTATTAAATCTCCATCAGTATCATCTGATAAATATCTTTTTCCATGAGAAACAATTCCAAATGTTGCACTACCATAATAATCATATCCATTTGGATTTCCGATAGCTATTGCAAAATCACCACGCTCAACTTGTTCACTCATAAACTCAACCGGCTTCATAAACTTCTCTGTTAAAAATTTAACTACAGCAACATCAACTTTATCATCAAAACCTAAAACTTCTGCCTCATAATAAACACCTAAATCACCATCATATACTTCAACACTTACAATATCTTCCTCATTATCACTAACAACATGTCTGTTTGTCATTAAATAATATTCAAAATGATCTACAGTATTATCTAAAATTGCTTGCATATAATCTTCCATTGCTTCGCCATCACTATTAATCGCTAAAACCTTATAAACAACACCACTACCAGTACTATATGGAGTTAATTTATCGTTAACATTAATATAACTAGTAATTCCTAATACAGATGGCGCAACAATATCAATAGCAGTTTTAACTAAATTTTCAAAATCTTCAATATTTATTATTGCATTATAAATATTATTATATATTTCATTAGTAATAACTTCATTACTCTCAATAAGTTCATTTATATTATCTATTAATGTTCTTTGTAAAATTAAT
>JAQUZE010000006.1:0-52656 GCA_028691515.1 Bacilli bacterium | reverse complement strand
TCTGCAATTTTTGTCTCTTGTTCTGCAATTTTACTTTCTTGAGCCAACAACATTTCTTCTTGTTCTTTAATTTTATTTTCTTGAGATATAAGTTTATCATTAAAATCACTAATCAATTCATCATTACTAAAATCACCTAAATTATCACTTGTCCCATCATCATATAAAATAATCATTTCCCCATCTTCATTTAACGTTATACTAACAACTAATTTATTATCATTATTATCAGTGCAACCCATCAATGAAAATGATATAAATATACCTAAAATAAATATTAGAACTATTTTAATATTCTTCATAAACATCTCCTCATATTACTCAAAAGTATATGAAAGATTGACATATTCACCATCTCTATATACTTTAAATGTCGCTGTATCACCTTTCACCATTTCTCCAAGCACTGCTCTAAATTCATAAGAATATTTTATTTCTTGACCATTAAATAAAACAATTATATCTCCAGGTAAAAATAAACCTTCAGATATAATATCCTCATTCGGTTCAATCACATAAATACCATTTGTAATATCTTCAGGAAAAGACTCAATTGGATTCCCTTCAGCATCTGTAAAATTTTCATTATACTTAGAATCAATTATATCTTTTACAGTATAAATATTAATACCCAATTTAAATCGCTCCGGTACTTCCCCAGCTTCTAAATATGGCAATAATTTACTTATTGTATTTGTAGGGATAGCAAAACCCATATTATCAACTTTAGAACCAACTAACTTAAGAGTATTAATCCCAATCAATTTACCTTCTAAATTAATTAAAGCTCCACCACTATTACCAGGATTTATAGCAACATCATGTTGAATATATTCTGCATCCCAATCATTTATACTATCTCCATCAGTATCATCTGACATATATCTTTTAGGATAAGAAATAATACCAAATGTAGCACTACCATAAAAATCATATCCTTCAGGATTTCCAATAGCAATTGCAAAATTTCCTCTTTTAAGATTATCAGAATCTGTAAATTCAACTGGAGCAAAAAACTTATCAGCTCTAAAAGTAAGTACTGCTGCATCTACTTTATCATCTGTTCCTCTTAATGTAGCTTCGTAATAATTTCCTGTTTCTCCATCATATACTTCTAATGATGTAATTGTTTCTTCAGTATCTGAAACTACATGTCTATTTGTAATTAACAAATATTCATAATAATCAATATTGGTACTATCCAAAGTCGAATTCCAATCTTCAATTTTTACTCCATCTTTATCATAAGCCCAACACTTATAAACAACTCCACTTCCAGTGCTATTTGGAGTTTGTTTGTTAGAAATAGTACTAGTTGTTATATAACTAGTAACACCCAATACTGAAGAGCCTACTTTTTCAATAGCAGCAGCAACTAAATCTTCAAATTCATCAATATCAATTGTAACATTATAACTTTTATTATATATTTCATTATTTACATTTGCATTTTCATTTGTACATCCAACACTAATAAATGCAAGAACCAATACCATTATTGCACCAATAAATTTTTTCATATTCTTACTCCTTAAACAATCTTTTATAATTATTAAATATTTTTTCTTCAATAACATCTTTATCTAAATTTTTAATATTACTTATTTCATTAATTATATAACTAATATATTCTGGCCTATTTAATTTCCCCCTAAAAGGAGAAGGAGTTAAATAAGGTCCATCAGTTTCAGTCAATAAATAATCAATACTAATTTCTCTCACAACATCTTTTATCACTTTTGAATTCTTAAAAGTTAGTACACCACCAATTCCCAAAAAATAACCGAGCTTAACATATTCTTTTGCTAATTCTAAACTTGACTGATAGCAGTGTAAAATGCCTTTAGTTTGATATTTTTTCATAATATCAAATGTATCTTTATGTGCATCCCTTGAATGAACAATTACAGGCAAATTTAATTCATTAGCAATCTTTATTTGTTTAATAAAAATTTCTTTTTGCAAATCATTATATGTTTTATCCCAATAATAATCTAGTCCAATCTCACCAATTGCAATAACTTTATCATCCTTTGCAAGATCATAAATCCATGATAAATCATTTTCTTCATTTGAATTAATTTCACTTGGATGAAGACCAATTGCTACATATAAATAATCATACTTATTAGCTAATTTTATTGACTTAATACTTGTATTCTTATCAATACCATTTACTATAATCCGTTTTACGCCTTTATCTATTGCACTTTTAATTACTTCATCTATAATATCTTCATATTTTTCATCATATAAATGAATATGTGTATCAACCTTCATAATATCCCTTATTCTTTATTTTTTTAGAATATATTCCCTCTTGTACACTTTTATACCAAACATTAAAATCTCCATCTATTAAAGAATCATTAATTAATGATATAGCTTGGTCCCTATTCATATAAATATAAATATATTTTTTCTTGATGTATATTTTAAAAATTTCACTAAATGGTATAACCTTTTTCTCTTGATTTAAATCATCAATTAAAACAACATTTGTTGAATCTAGCTCAATCGTAATCATCTGATCTGGATAATCATCTTTAATATTATTTTTATATATTTTTTTTACCATTATTAATAAAAAAACATTAACAATAATAATTAATATTATAGATACAATTGCAATTACCGTTTGATCCATAAGAAATGAAAATATACAAAATCCTATTAATAAAATTGTTAGAACAATTGGATTTACTTGAACTTTTTTTCTTGAAAACAAATGAAAAGCAATATAATCTTTTTGCGATTCTTTCGTTAATTCATATTTATATTTTAATATCATATATAACCCTACCTTTTTTATTATTATAACATAATTATACTAAAACTGTTTAAAATAAACTTAAAAAAAGACCGAAACTTAAAGTTTCAGTCTTTATAATTTTTAAAATTATTTAATAATTTTAGTAACATTTCCAGCGGCTACAGTACGTCCACCTTCACGAATTGTAAATCTTGTTCCTAATTCAACAGCGATTGGATGAATTAATGAAACGATTAAGTCAGCATTATCTCCAGGCATAATCATTTCAGTACCTTCTGGTAATGTAATTACACCAGTAACATCTGTTGTATGGAAATAGAATTGTGGGCGATAGTTTGAGAAGAATGGAGTATGACGTCCACCCTCATCTTTTGTAAGAACATACACACGTGCTTCAAATTCACTATGAGGTGTAACAGTTTTTGGTTTTGCTATAACTTGTCCACGTTCAACTTGATCACGGCTTATTCCACGAAGAAGTGCTCCAACATTATCTCCAGCTTGTGCAAAATCAAGTAATTGTCTAAACATTTCTAGACCAGTTATTACGGTATTTTGAGTAGCTCTAATTCCTACGATTTCACAAGGATCACCAACTTTAATAGTACCACGGTCAACTCTACCTGTTGCAACAGTTCCACGACCTGTAATAGTAAATACATCTTCTACTGGTAATAAGAAAGGTTTGTCTACTTCACGTACTGGAGTAGGAATATATTCATCAACAGCTTTCATTAATTCAACAATTGCTTTTTCAGCTTCTGGATCACCTTCCATAGCTTTTAATGCAGATCCTCTAATAATTGGAACTTCATCTCCAGGGAATTCATAGTCATCTAATAACTCACGAATTTCCATTTCAACTAATTCAAGTAATTCATCATCATCAACCATATCACATTTATTTAAGAATACGATCATACGAGGTACTCCAACTTGACGACTTAATAAAATGTGTTCACGAGTTTGTGCCATTGGGCCATCAGTTGCAGCTACAACTAAGATAGCTCCATCCATTTGTGCAGCACCAGTAATCATATTTTTAACGTAGTCAGCATGTCCAGGACAGTCAACGTGTGCATAGTGACGTGCTTGTGTTTGATATTCAACATGTGAAGTATTAATAGTTATACCACGAGCTTTTTCCTCTGGTGCTTTATCAATTTGATTATAATCCATAACTTTTGAATTACCTTCTCTTGCTAAAACTTTAGTAATAGCTGATGTAAGGGTAGTTTTACCATGGTCAACGTGACCAATAGTTCCGATATTAACGTGTGGCTTAGAACGTTCAAATTTTGCTTTTGCCATTATAAAATCCTCCTAATTTTTTATATTTTATATATATATTTTATAATTTTTACTTATAAATTGCAAGAACAATTTTTAAGCATTACGCTTAAGAATAATTTCTTCTTGAATTGATTTTGGAGCCAGAGCATATTTTCCAAATTGCATTGTGTAGTTTCCTCTACCTTGAGTGTTACTTCTCAATGAAGTAGAATAACCAAACATATTTGCAAGTGGAACGAGTGCTTTAATACTAATTGCATTACCTCTTGGCTCTTGTTTTTCTATTTGACCTCTTCTTCCGATTAAGTCGCCAATAACATTCCCCAAATAATCATCAGGAACTAAAACTTCAACATTCATTAAAGGTTCCAATAACACTGGGTCACATTTGTTTTTAGATTCTCTAAATGCATAACTTGCTGCTATTTCAAAAGCTAGTTGACTAGAATCTACATCGTGATATGAGCCATAAAACAACGTAGCTTTAATATCAATTGTTGGATATCCAGCTAAATTACCATTTTCAATAGCATTTTTCAACCCTTTATCAACAGATGGAATAAATTCTCTTGGAATTACTCCACCAACAATAGCATCAACAAACTCATATCCTTTATCAGGATTTGGTTCAAAACGAATAGAAACATCTCCATATTGTCCATGTCCACCGCTTTGACGCACAAATTTTCCTTGAATTTCTGCTGCTTTAGATATTGTTTCACGATATGATACTTGAGGTGCCCCAACATTTGCTTCTACTCTAAATTCTCTTTTCATTCTATCAACAATGATTTCCAAGTGTAATTCACCCATACCAGAAATAATAGTTTGTCCAGTTTCTTTATTTGTATGCGTTCTAAATGTTGGATCTTCTTCTGCAAGTTTCTGTAATGCAGTTCCCATTTTTTCTTGATCACCTTTAGTTTTAGGCTCAATTGCAACTGAAATAACCGGCTCAGGAAAAATCATTTTTTCTAAAATAACTTCTCTTTTGTCACTACATAAAGTATCACCAGTAGTAGTAACTTTTAAACCAATTGCTGCTCCAATTTCACCAGCATATATTTCTCCAATTTCAGTTCGATTATTTGAATGCATCATTAAAATACGTCCAATTCTTTCTCTCTGTCCTCTTGAAGAATTATAAATATATGATCCAGATTTTAATACTCCTGAATACACTCTAAAGAAAGTTAATTTTCCAACATATGGATCTGTAACAACTTTAAAAGCTAATGCTGCAAATTCATCTTCATCATTAGATGGAATTTTAATTTCTTCTCCATCAATATCATGAGCTCTTGCAGCTGGAACTTCATCGGGAGCGGGTAGATAATCAATTGTTGCATCAAGAACAAGCTTCACACCTTTATTTTTAAAAGCAGAACCACACATTACTGGGAAAAACTGAACACTTAGTGTTGCGTTTCTTATTGCTCGCTTTAATACATCAACTGGTATTTCTTCTTCACCAATATATAATTCCATTAACTCATCATCAAAATCAGCTACAGTGCCAATTAATTCTTCTCGTTTTTCATTAACTATATCAATAAGGTGTTCAGGTATTGGGATTACCGTCATTGTCTCATCTTGATCACCTTTAAAATCATAAGCAATCATAGATACAAGATCAATAATTCCTGTAAAAAATGTCTCAGCACCAATTGGATATTGAATTGGCTTTGCAATTGCTCCAAGTCTTTTATAAATAGAATTAACTGTGCTCTCAAAATCAGCACCAGTTTTATCCATTTTATTTGCAAATACAATACGAGGGACATTATAGTCTGTCGCTTGTCTCCAAACAGTTTCAGTTTGGGGTTCAACTCCTGCTTGTGCATCTAAAACCGTAACAGCTCCATCCAGTACTCTTAAAGATCTACTAACTTCTACTGTAAAGTCTACATGCCCAGGAGTATCGATTAAATTAATTCGATATCCTTTCCAGTATGCAGTAGTTGCAGCTGAAGTAATAGTAATTCCTCTTTCTTGTTCTTGAACCATCCAATCCATAGTTGCAGCTCCATCATGAGTTTCACCTAATTTATGAATTTTTCCAGTATGATACAAGATTCTCTCTGATACAGTAGTTTTACCTGCATCTATATGAGCCATTATTCCTATATTTCTTAATTTGTGTAATGGTACATCTCTAGACATAAATTATGTTAACTCCTTACCATTGATAGTGAGCAAATGCCTTATTA
This sequence comes from Bacilli bacterium, assembly GCA_028691515.1. Lineage (GTDB taxonomy): Bacteria > Bacillota_I > Bacilli_A > ML615J-28 > CAG-698 > DUUA01. The sequence continues at coordinate 46,380 of JAQUZE010000006.1, read as the reverse complement.
GATTCAGCCATTCTGTGAACATCATCACGTTTTTTAACAGATGCTCCTTGACCATTAGCTGCATCCATAATTTCGTTTGCTAGTCTATCTTCCATTGTTTTCTCTTTACGCAATCTTGCGTATTGGGTTAACCATCTAAGCACTAATGTCATTTTTCGTTCTGGTCTAACTTCAACTGGAACTTGATAGTTAGCACCACCTACTCGACGTGCTCTAACCTCTAATTGAGGTGTAATATTTGCTAAGGCATCATTAAAGACGTCTAAAGCAGGACGACCTGTTACCTTTTCTATTCGATTAAAAGCTCCATATAATATATCTTGAGCAACACCTTTTTTACCATCCAACATAATATTATTTATTAATCTGGTTACAATTGGTGAATTATATAAGGGATCAGGTAATACTTTTCTTTTTGGGACATGACCTTTACGTGGCATGTAAATTCCTCCTTTCGTTGTTTTAAAATAATATAATTATTACTTAGGGCGCTTAGCACCATATTTGCTTCTACTTTGCATACGATTTTCAACACCTGTAGAGTCTAACGTTCCACGAATGATGTGATAACGTACACCAGGTAAATCTTTTACTCTCCCACCACGTATTAAAACAACGCTATGTTCTTGTAAACGATGACCAACTCCAGGAATATAAGCATTAACTTCAATACCATTAGATAAACGCACACGTGCATACTTACGAATTGCTGAATTCGGCTTCTTTGGCGTCATTGTAGCAACACGAGTACAAACTCCTCTTTTTTGAGGTGAATTAACGTCAGTATATGTTTTATTTAAAGCATTATAACCAATACCTAAAGAAATAGATTTTGACTTATTTACCTTTTGTTTTCTTGGATTTTTTACTAACTGATTAATAGTCGGCATATAATTTCTCCTTTCTGAAATATTCACCACATACCCGGGTGTTTCAATTATCTCTAAAAATTAGGCTTTGACCGCAGTCTAGCCTTCTTTTTCTTAACCTTTAATATAATACTCTTTTTATCAGTAAATGTCAACTAAAATAATAATAATTTTAATAATTTTAGATAAAAGCAAGACAATTAAAGCCTTGCTTTCATCTATAAATTTTTATTTATAATAAATAATTTGAAACTTCTTTAGGTTTTGGTTTGTTATTTTCATCACATTCATATTCAAATACTTCATCCTCATCTAATTCTGGATTAATCTCATAGTCTCCATCAACTAAGCCAGTACCAGCAGGAATTAAACCACCTATAATAATATTTTCTTTCAGCCCTTCAAGGTAATCAATCTTTCCTCTTATTGCAGCTTCTGTTAAAACTCTTGTAGTTTCTTGGAAGGAAGCACTAGATAAGAAAGAGTCTGACTTCAACGAAGCTCTTGTAATACCTAATAAAACAGGCTTTACAATTGGCGGATTCTTTTGTTCTTTAATACATTTATAATAATTATCAGCAAGTTCACTACGAGATATAAAACTTCCAGCAAGTAAATCAGTATCTCCTTCATTAACAACCTGAACTTTTTTAAGCATTTGCTTAATAATTATCTCAATATGTTTGTCAGCAATACCAACACCTTGTGAACGATATACTTTTTGAACCTCTTTTAAAATGTAATTTTCAACAGCAGAAACTGAAGAAACTCTAAGTAATTCTTTAGGGTGAGTTAAACCCTCAGTAAGTTTATCCCCGGCTTTAACTACTTGATTTTTTACAACTTTTAAAACTTTTCCGCTATCTGTTAAATATTTCTTTTCTTCATTAATAATATCATTAGCTACAATGATTTCATATCTGTTATCTTTTTTATGTTCAATTGATTTAATTTTACCATCAATTTCAGAAATAACAGCTTTTCCTTTTGGTTGACGAGCTTCAAATAATTCTTGGATACGTGGAAGACCTTGAGTAATATCTTCTCCACCAGCAACTCCGCCAGTATGAAAAGTTCTCATAGTAAGCTGTGTTCCAGGTTCACCAATAGATTGAGCAGCAACTACACCAACTACTTCTCCTCGTTCAACCTTTTTACCAGTTGATAAATCAGAACCATAACATTTAACACAAACACCATTTCTAGAATCACAAGTTAACAATGTTCTAATCCAAACTTCTTTAATACCCGCTTCAACAATCAAAGCAGCTTTTGAAACATCAATTAATTCATTTGCGTTAACTAATACTTCTTTTGTTTTAGGATCATAAACTGTTTTACTTGTATAACGGCCTAAAATTCTATCTTTCAAAGGTACAATTAATCCTTTTGACTCATCTGGCAAACTATTATTTTTAGGATCCTTTTGATATTTTTTTAAATCATCAATTAATTTTTTTTCTATTTCATCAGATTCATAAATTGCCTTAACAAGCATACCTTTATCTGTATGACAATCTTCTTCAGTAACAATTACATCATGACAAACATCTACTAAACGTCTTGTTAGATACCCAGATTCAGCAGTTTTCAAAGCTGTATCGGTAGATCCTTTTCTAGATCCATGAGTAGAAACAAAGAACTCAGACATTGTTAGTCCTTCAATAAATGCAGATTTAATTGGTACGTCCATTTTCTCACCATTAGGTTTAGCCATTAAACCACGCATACCTGATAACTGAACAAAGTTAGATAAATTACCTCTAGCTCCAGAATCACTCATCATATATATGTGATTTTCTGTATATTTTTCTTCAACGTCCTTTTTAATTAAATCAGAAATTTGATCTTTAGCATCCGTCCATACATCAATAGTCTCTTTTTTACGACCTTCTTCATTTAAGGCACCATAATCAAATAAATTTTTGATACCTTTTATTTTGTTTTCAGCTGCTAATAAGATATCATCTTTACCTTCAATTACAGCAATATCACTTATAGAAACAGTAATACCTGACATTGTTGAATATTTAAAGCCTAAATCTTTCATCTTATCCAATGTTTTTGAAGTCTCAGATATTTTATATCTCTTAAAGACTTCAGCAATTATTTTTGATAAAAACTTTTTAGGAAAAGGACGAGGAACATTTAAATTTTTAGATAAATATTCTTTAACATTTGTACTCTTAGGAACAAAATACTTATCTGGTGTTTTATCATGCAAATTCTCCTCACTATTTTCAACAATAAAAGGAATTACTTTATCAAACTCATCAGTTTCTGGAAAGATTGTATTAAACAATAATTTTCCATAAGTAGTAATCAAATATTTATTTTTTTGTTCTTCAGTAATTTTCAAATTATTTAAAGATGATGCTGGTATTGCAAATCTAGTATGAAATCCAATTAATTCACTTTCATAAGCTACTTCAGCTTCACTAAAATCTTTAAAAATTTTCCCTTGTCTTTCATCATTTGCATTTTCAATTGTCAAGTAATAGTTTCCTAAAACCATATCTTGAGAGGGAGTAACAATTGGTGCTCCATCTTTTGGCGCCAAAATATTTTTTGATGCAAGCATCAATAATCTTGCCTCTGTTTGGGCTTCTTCTGATAAAGGTACATGTACAGCCATTTGATCACCATCAAAGTCTGCATTAAATGCTGTAGTAGCAAGTGGATGTAATCTTATCGCTTTTCCTTCAACAAGTTTTGGTTCAAAAGCTTGAATTCCTAATCTATGAAGAGTAGGAGCACGGTTAAGCAAAATTGGATGTTCAACAATGATTTTTTCTAACTCAGTCATTGCTGCAGGATGTCCTTCATCAATCATTTCTTTTGCTTTTTTAGGAGAGATTTTATTTGCTTGATCAGCAAGTGTATTTCCTGTTTCTTTATTCAACAAAGCATGAATAATAAACGGTTTAAATAAAATTAAAGCCATTTCACGAGGAATTCCACATTGATACATTTTTAAACTTGGACCAACAGCTATAACAGAGCGCCCAGAGTAGTCTACTCGTTTACCAAGTAAATTTTGACGAAAACGTCCTTGTTTTCCTCTTAAAATATCTGATAAAGATTTTAAAACTCTATTTTTCTCCATAACCGCTCTTTTACCGCGCTTGGAATTATCAATTAAAGCATCTACAGCTTCTTGTAACATCCTCTTCTCATTTTTTGTTATTAAGCTTGGTGCTCTAACTTCATACTGTTTTTTTAATCTATTATTACGATTTAATATTCTTCTATATAAATCATTAAGATCGGTAGTTGCAAATCTACCACCATCTAATTGGACCATTGGTCTTAAATCAGGAGGTAGCACAGGAACTACATCAAGTACCATCCATTCAGGTTTATTACCTGAGCGATTAAAAGCTTCTAAAACATCAAGTCTCTTAATGATTTTTTCCCTTTTTTGTTTTGTAGCAGTCTTAATTTCTTCATGAAGTTCCTTAATCATTTCTGGTAGATCTAATCTTTTTAGAAAATGCTTAATCGCTTCAGCGCCAGTTAATGCTCTAAATTTAGAACTTCCATAAATCTTACGGAATCTGCTATATTCTTGCTCTGTTAAAATTCTACCTTCAGTAAATTCCTCAACATTACCTGGATCCACAACTATATATGAAGCAAGATAAACAATATCTTCAACTTCTTTAGTCTTCATATCTAATAATAGAGCTATTTTACTAGGACTATTTTTTAAATACCAAGTGTGAACAACAGGAGCAGCAAGTTCAATATGTCCCATTCTTTCACGTCTTACTTTACTTTCTGTAAGTTCAATTCCACATTTTTCACAAATTGCAGGACCTCCAGCAGGACGTTTTGGTTTAGAACAACTACATTGATAATCCTTAGTTGGACCAAAGATAACTTCACAAAATAACCCATCAACTTCAGGTTTTAAAGTACGATAGTTTATTGTTTCATGTTTTTTTACTTCGCCATGACTCCAACCACGAATTACTTCAGCAGATGCTAAACCTATTTTCATATATTCATATTTTTTCTTATGCAAAATATTTTCACCTCATATTTTCAAGAATTTTTTAAAGTTTTATCTATCTAAGCTTTTTAGCTTTAATAGATTGAGCAATTTCTTGCACTAAGCTCTTATTGGCAACATTTTCGCCAGTTTCTGAATCAATCAATTCCACATTTAAACATAATGCTTGTAATTCTTTTACAAGAACACGGAATGATTCAGGAATACCTGGTTCTGGAATAGGTTGTCCATCAACTATGGCTTTATACACTTTATTTCTACCAACCATATCATCAGACTTAATTGTTAGCATTTCTCTTAGTGTATAAGCTGCGCCATAAGCTTCAAGAGCCCAAACTTCCATTTCACCAAAACGTTGTCCACCATTTTGAGCTTTTCCTCCCATTGGTTGTTGTGTAACTAATGTATATGGGCCTTCGCTACGAGCATGTAATTTATCATCTACCATGTGGGCTAGTTTAATCATATACATGACACCAACAGAAATTCTATTATCATATGGTTTCCCTGTTTGACCATCATATAAGATAGTCTTACCATCAGGAGCCATATTAGCTTCTTTAAGAATTTCTTTTAGGTCATCCATTTCAACTCCATCAAAAACAGGAGTAGAAATATGAACACCTAATTTTTTAGCAGCCATACCCAAATGAATTTCCAATACTTGTCCAATATTAAGACGTGAAGGAATACCTTGAGGATTTAACATAATATCAATTGGTGTGCCATCTTCCAAATATGGCATATCTTCTTGAGGTAAAATTTTAGAAATAACACCCTTATTACCATGACGTCCAGACATCTTATCGCCTTCAGTAATTTTACGTTTTTGAACAATAAACACTCTAACAACTTCATTAACGCCTGGTAATAACTCTGCTCCTTCTTTTCTCTTGAAATGGTCAATACGATGGACTATTCCACCGCCACCATGAGGAACACGTAAAGATGTATTTCTTACATCTTTAGAATAATCTGCGAATAATGCATTTGATAGTCTTTCTTCAGGAGTTTCTTCAGTTTGCCCTTTCGGAGTAACTTTTCCAACAAGAACATCTCCTTCTTTAACTTCTGCACCAACTCTTATAATTCCATCAGCATCAAGATTAGCTATAGAATCCTTCTTCTCATTATCTAACTCTCTAGTAATTTCTTCTTTTCCAAGTTTTGTATCTCTTACTTGAACTTCATATTTTTCAATATGAATTGAAGTATACACATCATCTTGTACAAGTCTTTCACTCATAATAACAGCATCTTCATAATTATATCCATGCCATGTCATAAAAGCGATAACTACATTTCTTCCAAGAGCCATTTCTCCTTGATCCATAGAAGCTCCATCAGCCAAAACAGAACCTTCTTTAATATATTCGCCAACTTTTACAATTGGTTTATGATTTACACATGTTGAATGGTTGCTTCTTTCATACTTTAATAAAGTATATTCATCTAAAGCACCACTATCATTTTTCACAATAATCTTTAAAGCATCAACGTATTGAACAATCCCTGATTTTAATGCAATTACCGCAACTCCACTATCCCGTGCCGCCTTAGCTTCTATTCCTGTTGCTACATATGCAGCTTCTGGAATTAACAAAGGAATCGCTTGTCTTTGCATGTTTGCACCCATCAAAGCACGATTTGCATCATCATGTTCCAAGAATGGAATACATGCAGCTGAAACCGAAACAATTTGTTTAGGAGAAACATCCATCAGGTCAATCTTATTTTTAGAAACTTCTTCATTATCACCTTGATGACGAGCAATTACTAAATCACTATCAGTTTTTGGATCATTAGCAATTACTATATAATAATATTCTAATTCGCCTAAATCATTAGTTCTTTCAAATAAATTAATTATTTTTTCATCAATGATAGTATATTTTATTTTTATAACACTTGGTTCATTAATATAGTCTTTAGCATCGCTTATAGTTTCTTCTGTTTCTAAGACTTTATTACTTGGAACAACTACACTTTCCATATTAACATTTGCTTGGGCAATGTAATATTCTTCCTCGCTATCAGCAGTATAGTAACCAAGTTTATTAGTGACTATTGCCTCCCCATTAACTTGTTTTACCGTCAAATAAGGGGTTTGAATAAAGCCATATTGATCAACTTTTGCATATGTTGAAAGGGAACTAATCAAACCAATATTTTGTCCTTCAGGTGTTTCAATAGGACAAATTCTACCATAATGAGAGACGTGAACATCACGCACTTCAAATCCTGCTCGATCTCTTGTAAGTCCTCCTGCTCCCAAAGCAGATAAACGTCTTTTGTTAGTTAACTCAGACAAAGGATTAATTTGATCCATAAATTGTGATAATTGAGAACTTCCAAAAAATTCTCTAATTGAAGAATTTAAAGTTCTAATATTAATTAATTTTTCAGGAATGATATTTCTAGTATCACTAGAAGTTGACATTCTATCCCGAACATTTTTTTCAAGTTTTGTTAAACCAATTCTAAATTGGTTTTGTAATAATTCACCAATTAAACGTAATCTTCTATTACCTAAATGGTCAATATCATCCGTCTTACCAATAAGTTGTTTACCCACATGTAAATTTAAGTAATAACTTACAGCAGCCAAAATATCAGATAACGTTACATGATGACTTGTTTGCGTTTGATCATTTCCAATCAATCTAACTTTTTCTAATTTATTTTCCACCATCAACTCAATATCTAAAGTTTCTAAAACAACAGAATTTCCAACCAACATTTGCTCATATTCATATTGTTTTCGATAACTTTCACGATGTGTTTTTAAATATTCATATACTTCCTTACTAATTGGAGTACCTTTTGCGTATTTTAAAACATGCTGTCCATTGGAGTTGGTTTCTAGTATGTCTTGATCAAGAGTACATTTATCATAGCCAATAACAGCTAATCTTTCTAATAAATCAAGTTTTTTATTTACTTTATAACGTCCTACACTGGCAAGATCATAACGTCTTGTTTCAAAAAGACGGCTTGCTAAATAGCTTCTTGCACCTTCAGGAGTTGCTTTTTCACCAGGTCTTAATTTATCATATAATTCTTCCAAAGCATCATCAGTACCAAATGTATCATCTTTTTCAAATGTATTCATTAAAAACTGACTATTGCCAAACAAATTAGTAATCTCTCGATTGGAATTTAATCCCATCGCTCTAAGGAAAGTTGTTAAAGGAATTTTTTTAGATCTGTCTAATTTAGCATACCAGATATCCTTGCTTCCCATCTCAAACTCAATCCAAGCACCTCTTGTTGGAATAACTTGGCCATAATAATGCAATCTTCCGCTTTTCTTATCTACTGTACTTGAAAAGAAAACACCTGCAGAACGAATAATCTGAGTAACAATTACTCTTTCAGCACCATTAATAATAAAAGTTCCCCAAGGAGTCATCATTGGAAAATCTCCTAAGAAAATCTTTTGTGATTTGATCTCACCCGTTTCCTTATTTAAAAGGTCAACGTCTACCTTGAGAGGCTTTGAATAGTTAACATCATTACGTTTTGCTTCTTGTACTGAGTATTTTGCCTCATCTAACTCGTACTCCCCAAATCGCAATTCTAACTTTTCATTTTGAGCAGTTATTGGTGAAATTTCTTCCAACAAACTTTTAAGTCCTTCGTTTATAAACCATGCAAATGATTTTGTTTGTACTTCAATTAAACTCGGAAGCTCAACGTTTGTTTGAACTCGCGCATAATCTCTTCTAACGCGATTTTTCCCATAAATCAAATTTTTGTAGCTCAATAGATTCACCTCACTATATATTTAGCTATCCAGTAGCAGAAAATATTAACCCATTTTACATACTACCGCATTCTATAATAATAGCACATGAAAAACAATTTGTCAAACAGAATAAAAAAAAGACAAATAATAGAATTATTATCTTCTTATATTATTTGTCTAAATTATTTATTTTAATATTTATACACTGAATTATTTAATTCCTTTAATAACTAAATATTGATTTTTTTTATTAACTATTTCAGCAAAACTATAAACTGTTTGCATATTCTTAAAAAGACTCATGCCACCTTTGTCTTTCCTAATTACAACCCAAATTTCTCCCTCTTCTTTTAAATAGTTTATTCCATTAAGTACCATTTCATAAACAACTTCTTTTCCTGCTCTGATTGGAGGATTAGTAATTATCACATCAAACATTTTATCTAAATTACAATACACATCACTTACAATAGCTCTACCATTATTTACCTGGTTATTTATATAATTTTTATTTGTTAACTCAACTGCTCTTTCATTGATATCAACAGACAAAACATCGGATAAACTACTAGAACTAGCAATACAAACTCCAACTACTCCATACCCACACCCAAGATCCAAAATACTATTTTTTTTAATCTCGATAGTGTTTAATAATAAATTAGTACCAAAATCAACTCTATTTTTACTAAAAATACCTGAATTACTAATAAAACTTAACTCTTTTCCTTTATAAGTATATTTAATAATAATATCTTCAGATTCAATATTTTTATCATTTATAAAGTAATGACTCATAAAAACTCCTTATTTTACTAAAACATTAGCAAGAGGAAAATATATTTCAAAATATTCTAAAACTTCAATATTACAATAAATTGTAACTGAACTTTTATCTATTTGTGTCCATCCAGAACCAAAAGCAGGTTCTATATACTCATCTTCACTATGAGTAAAATCTACTTCTTGAATTGAATTAGAACCACTAATTGTCCAACTACCACAATTTTCAACAGGTCCTAAAGTAATTTTTTGTAATTTAGTACAACTACTCAAACTACTTGTTCCAAGATATTTAAGTTTTGGTGCATATACTTCTGTTAATCCTTGACAATTTTGTAACGATCTTTCGCCAAGATAAATAACATTTTCTAAATCAAGGCTTGTTACCTTAGTTAATCCATTAAAAGCATCATCACTAATGTACTCTAAATTAGGGGATGTTATTGTAGTAAATTCATAACTAATTAAATTAAATGCGCCAATTCCAATATGCTTTACATTGTTTAAATCAAGAGATTTAATTGTTTTGAATTCAAAAAATGCTCTATCTCCAATTCTAATAATAGAATCTGGAATAGTTATATCAATTGCTAAATCACTTTCATTTTTTACAAATCTAAAAGCATTGTTTCCAATAGAAACCACAGGTTTTACAACATCATCTATAGTAAATTCAGAAGGAATTAAATTTTCTTTAATATCTTTATTATATAAAACAATTTCAAGCCCTTCTTCATAATTTCTCAAATAATAATCTTCATAAAAAAACGCCTCAGGAAATACATACGTTCCATAATAATAAAATCCATATTCAACAACAGCACTAAATCCTAACCATTCATTTACATAATCACTAACAGCAACTTCAGGAACAAAAAACAATGTTTTTGGACTAAATCCTCTAATAAAAGTCTCACCTTTAGGATTTATACTATCTAAATGTACCTCTTCTAATTTATAATCTCCAATACTATAATCTCCAAACGCATCATTAGCAACAGTAGTTAAACTTTCAGGTAGAAAAACATCAGTAATATTTGTACCTGCAAAAGCCTGTGAGGCAATACTTACTAAACCTTTTGGTAAATCAATATAAGTAAGACTAGTAACATCCTTAAAAGCTCCATCTGGAATCATGTTTTTACTTACTGTAGTATTATATATATTTAGGGATTTTAATCCATTAATAGTACTTAAAAATTCAAAATCATTAACGGTTAAACTTCGATATTCAGTTTTAATTAAAATATTTGTCTCTAAACTTACAACATCATATAAACTAACATAATCATTTACTACTTTTGCTAAATCTCCAGATTTATTATTTAAAAATATTTCTAAAGATTCATTATCTTTATTTTTAAATACATACCTAGGACCCACTTCTAAAATATCCCAATTTGTATACTCGATTGAATCTTCAATCCAAAAATATGAACCCAAAGATTTAATCAAAGTATTTTCCGGAGATATTGTTTCATTAATTATTATTGCATTATATAAATCTCTTAAAATACCATAATTATTAATAATAATTTTTTTACTATCTAAAGCAGCAGATTTAGATAAATCAATATTAAAAAGCGAACCATAATTATTAATAGTAATATTGTTAGTTCCCTCATCTAAAATAACAGAACCTAAAACACCTTCTTCTCTAATAACAAGATTAGAGTTAGTCGATAACTTAATATTATTATTAATTAAATTAATAGATTTAACTTCTAAACTTCCTTTAACTTCAATATCATTTAAATAAGAAAGAGTTCCAAGAGAATCTAAAATTCGAACATTTTGCAAAGACATAAATTTATTAACTGTTAAAATATTATTAATAACTAAATCAACATTATTTAAGATAAGATCATCTGCTTCAACAACCCCATTAATAATAAAACTATCACCATCTTTATAATGAGTTAGTGCATATTCTAATTCCTCATTAGTATTAATATTGTATATAGGACCAGATAATAAAGGCTCTAAAACTGTAACCTCTATTGCATCATTTATATCAGTATTTTCAATAAGTATAGTAATAATTACATTACCACTTTTAAGTCCTTTGATATTTCCTAAACTATCTATGGAAACAATATCCGCATTTGCTGAATAAAACTTTATTTCTGACAAATCAACATTTTCATAATTATAAGCTAAAAGTATTTCTTCATTTAGTTCTATTTCTATGTCTTCTTCTAAAAATGAAACAGTTGGAACAAGTATTTCCAAAACTTCAATATAAATAGTATCAGTTAAATTAGTCGTAGTTTCTAAAATAGTGATAACTACTTCCCCTTCACTTAATCCCTTAATTTTTCCTAAACTATCAATTGATACAATATCATCAATTGATAGTGAAAATTCGAAAACAGGTTCTTCAATGTTTTCATAACTATATTTTAGAGAATATTCTTCCTCAACATTAATAGTAACCTTATCATCATCAAAAGATAAAACAGGTGTTAATTCAATATCATTACAACCAGTAATTGCTAACATTAATATTAAAATAACTATTAACGAATAAATTTTTTTCATGTAATCACCTCAACAATAGATATATTATACACTATTTCTTGTCTTTTTTAAAGAAGAAAAAAGCATCATTAAATTATGATGCTTTAAGTTTTTTCTTTTTATATAAGTAAATTATTAATCCAGCTCCCCAAAGCCAAAGCACTATACTTAATCCTTGTGATGGTGTCAACCAACTAAACAATCTTCCTCTATCATCTCCTCTTAAAAATTCTAATAGGAAACGAAATATACCATAACTAAATAGGTAAACAATAAATTTATAATTTTTTATTTTTCTTAAAAAATGCAAAACAAAAAATAACATAAATAAGAATAACGATTCAAATAATTGTGTTGGTAATACTTTATGATCCATCCCTGGAAAAGTAACTCCCAAAAATGAAGTAGTTTCTACTCCATAGCAACATCCAGCTAAAAAACAACCTATTCTTCCAATTGCATGTGCTAAAACTACACCCGGAATAATTATATTAACAATGTTTAAAATATTTCCTCGTTCATTTTTATTAAAATAATACATAGAAATAAAGAAAAACGCTAAACCAGGTATAATCCCCCCTAAAAAAGTAATACTATCTAAATGAAAATGCCCATCTTCAAGAAAATGAAAAAAGCTATCAAACAGTAGGGAACCTAAATACATAATAATTAAAGCGATTGAAATAAATATCAATAGTTTATTGACTCTACTTCTTTCATATCCGTTTTTCTTTTCTAACATATAAATTGCATAATATATAAATGCAATCACACCAAGCATTAGCATAATTGTATAGTTATCTATTGGAAAATTATCACTAATTTCTGGAAACAAATTAATCACCCCATTTATTAAAATACTAATATATAAAAAGGGATTTATCCCCTTTTATATAACAATATTAACTAATTTACCTGGCACATAAATAATTTTTATTATTGGCTTGCCACCAATAAAATTATTTACTTTTTCATTTTCTAAAGCTATTTTTTCAATTTCATCTTTAGAAATATCAGAAACAACATTAACTTTATCACGAATTTTCCCATTTACTTGAAATACAATTGTTATTTCATCATTTTTTGTTTTTTCTTCATCATATGTTGGCCATTTAGCATAAGCAATAGATTCTTTACAACCCAAAACTGTTGTATATAATTCTTCAGTTATATGTGGACAAATAGGATTTAATAATTTTAAGAATCCTTCTAAATATTCTCTTGGAATATTTTGATCTTTATAACATTCATTAATAAATATCATCATTTGACTAATAGCTGTATTAAATCTTAGATTCTCAAAATCATTAGTTACTTTTGCAACTGTTTGATGATAAATTCTTTCAAGATTTTTATTTTCAGGAACAATAGTAACTAACTCTTGATATAATCTATATACTCTTTCTAAAAATCTTTTTGGACCATCAATATTTTTTGTAGACCAAGGCTTAACCGCCTCAAGTGGTCCCATAAACATTTCATATAATCTGAATGCATCTGCACCATATTCTTTTACTATATCATCAGGATTAATAACATTACCTCTTGATTTGCTCATCTTTTCATTGTCTTCACCAAGAATCATTCCTTGATTAAATAATTTTTGAAAAGGTTCTTTACTAGAAACAATATCAAGATCATATAATACTTTATGCCAAAATCTTGCATATAATAAATGAAGAACAGCATGTTCTGTTCCACCTATATATAAATCCACAGGTAACCAATAATTAATAAGTTCTTGAGTAACCTTACTTGATAGAGGAAGATATTTTTCATTCTCTTTAATTATATAAGCTATATAATACCAACAAGATCCTGCCCATTGTGGCATAGTATTAGTTTCTCTTCTTCCTTTAACTCCATCTTTTCTAATAACTGTAAGCCAATCTTTAGCATTTACTAAAGGACCTTCTCCCGTTTTTGATAAAGTCATATTTTCCATTAGTGGAAGTTCTAGCGGAAGTTCATCCTCCTCTAAAACACTCATAGTTCCATCTTCCCAAAAAACAACAGGAAATGGCTCTCCCCAATATCGTTGACGAGAAAAAATCCAATCTCTCAATTTATAATTTGTTTCTCTTTTGCCTATTTTATTTTTTTCTAAAAAATCATTCATTTTATTAATAGCATCTTCTTTATTCAAACCATCAATAAAACCTGAATTGATATGAAGAGCATCACCAGTAAAAGCTTCCTCAGAAATATCACCATCAAGAACAGGAACAATTTCTAAATTAAACTTTTTAGCAAACTCATAATCTCTATCATCATGTGCCGGAACAGCCATTATAGCTCCAGTTCCATAACTTGGCAAAACATAATCAGCAATCCAAATTGGAATTCTTTTATTATTAACAGGATTAATCGCATAAAGCCCTGTAAAGACTCCAGTTTTATCTTTATTTAAATCAGTTCTGTCTAAATCTGATTTAGACTTTGCGAAATTAATATATTCTTCTACATCTTTTTTATATTCTTCACTAACCAACTTTTTAATTAATTTATGCTCAGGAGATAACACACAATATGTAGCTCCATATAATGTATCAGATCTTGTAGTAAAAACTACAAAAGATTCATTTGAATCTGCAATTTTAAAAGTTACTTCTGCTCCAATGCTCTTTCCAATCCAATTTTTTTGCATATCTTTAATTGAATCAGGCCAATCTAGATTATCCAAATCTTCTAATAATCTCTCAGCATATTCAGTAATTTTTAGAATCCATTGTTTCATTGGCTTTTTAATTACTGGATAATTGCCTCTTTCACTAACCATTTTACCATTATCATTTAATACTTCTTCATTTGCAAGTACTGTACCTAATTCTTCACACCAATTCACTTCAATATCTTTAATCTCTGCTAATCCTTTATTATAAAGCTGCGTAAATATCCACTGTGTCCATTTATAATAATTGGGATCACTTGTAATTACTTGTTTGCTCCAATCATAAGAAAAGCCCAAAATTGATAATTGTTTTTTAAAAACAGCAATATTTTTATAAGTAAAATCAACAGGTGACTTACCAGTTGAAAAAGCATACTGCTCAGCAGGTAATCCAAATGAATCAAATCCCATTGGATGAAGAACATTATATCCTTGCATTCTTTTAAATCGAGAAATAATATCTGTTGCAGTATATCCTTCAGGATGTCCTACATGAAGCCCCGCTCCGCTTGGATATGGAAACATATCCAAACAATAAAATTTAGGCTTTTTTCTATCTTTTCCTGTAGCGAAAGTATGATTATCTTCCCAATATTTTTGCCATTTATTTTCTATATATATATGATCATAATACATTTTATTTACCTCTTCTCAAGATATATTTTTCTTAAAACTCTTGTTGAAAAAAACACAGTTAATAGTATACCAACAAAGCTTAATATACCAATACCATAAAGTCCTGCAAATAATTCTCCAAAGGCATAAGGAGCAAAACAGTATATTAATAACTTCCATCCAGACTTAAAATCAATATTTGAAAAATTCATTCTATTTACCAAAACTAATAAAAGAGATAAAACCAAATATGTTACAACTGTTACAAGAAATTGTTCTAATATCCCAACAAAAGCAACAAAACGAGAATTAGATTCTAACTCTTGATTAATAACCGAATAAACAGCATCCCACTCCATATAATTATCGGTTGTAAGCTTAGTAAAATTTAAATTATTTAGTTCAGGATATTCTCTATATTCTAATATAACTTGTGTGTTGTTTTTAGTAATTTTAGTAACCTTAGTTTTTCCAATCATAAAAACAGGATAATCTGTTGATAATTCATAATTATCATTAGTAGTTATAACAATCATATATGATTCAGCAACTAAAACATTAACAGCATCTAGTGAACTAGATGATGCTTGAATTAGATTTCCGTCAACTATTTTATAAGGAATATTTAATCCTTCAAAATCTTGTCTAATCATTAAAGTATCATCTTCTGTTAATTTTTGAGGGGTCAAATAATATAGTATGCTTGGAAGTGAAGCAACCACAACAAGCATAATAAAAAATAATGCTGTAATCCACCATCTGTCTTTTCTATATTCAGCAAGATTGCTAGGAGAAAATAATGCGTCTCTTAATCTTTTAAACATATATCAACTTCCTTATTAAAATATTATACCAAAAATGTATATTTTAATCAACTGAAAAAGAAACACATAAATTAATCTAAATTAGCAAAATCACTAAAAAAACAATAATCATATTTATAAAAGCTGATAAAAACCCAAAAAGAAAAGCTTTTTTATGTTTATTAATTGAATACAAAATAATACTTTGAAATAATATATTTATAATTCCTAAAATTATTAATGTATATAAAGCAAACAAACCATTATCGTAATATAAAGCATTTGCAACTAGCATTGTTAGTGTTGTTGATGCTAAACCAGTAATTAATCCAAACTTAATCAGAAGCTCTTTAATGTTAAATTTTAATTTTGTAAATATAAATAAACTAATTAAAAGAGAAATAAGCACACTAAATAAAGTAAAATAAATAATATTTAAACTAGGATTAATTACTATAGCTAAGTGATTTTCATAATTATATTTCACATAACTATTATATTGTTTTAATTCTAATATTTCACTAATTTGTACATTGTTATCATCATCAACAACTATAATCTTTATATAATTAATTCTTTTTTCACTAATACTACCAAAACTATCTTCTTGATAAGTATTATAAACAAAATTGTGAACTTTTTTTGATCCTTGCAATTGTATTCCTTTTAAATTACCCTCTAATGTTTCAACACTTCCTCTAATTAAAGAATTTTTAAACTCATCATCAAAATCATATTGCCGAATAATATTTATCTTTTCTATATAATTAGCAGATAAACTAGGAATTGTATTATTATTTACATTATCTTCTTCAACAAATAATATATCTAAAATATATTCACTATTAAAAGCATTAATTACTTCTATTTTTATTTGTTGATCATCTTTTTTTAAAGAAGCTGCATTTATAACAATTATATTTGTAAATAATATTACTAATAATAATAATATTTTTTTCATACTAATTTCTCCTAAATAAAAAAAGGCTATTTAAATTTATTTAAATAGCCTTTATAACTAATTTGCTGGGTATAAAATAAGATCTGCTGGGAATGGAATTTCTGGAACTCCTAAACCCAAGAATTCAAGACTTGTTTTTCCTTCAGTACTATTAGAATTTGCTATTAATAATTCTATTTTTGAAATTTCTCCATCAACAGCAGTTAATTCTAATGATATTGCATCTTTTCCTGCAAGATCAAATGTAGTTCCATCATATGTTTCTAAGTTTAGAGAAAAAGTATAAACTCCTTCAACTTCCCCATCAAGAGATAAATTTTGGAAGAAAGATTCATCAGTTATAAAATCTAACATTTGCGAAGTAAATGCGGTAATACCATATTGTTGTTTTAACATAGTAGCTTCACTTGCAGATAATGCTATTTGACCTTTAATTGAATTTTCTAACATATATACTTTTTGATCTTTTACAAAAATATGAGATTCTACAGCACCAAGTTGTTTATACATTAACTCATTTATACCTTCTTCTGTATAATTATAAGCAAAATCAGTAGTTAATACATCATCACCTAATGATGCGTTCATTTTAATATATCCTGTTAATGAAGAATTATATTCTTCAACAAGTTGATTAATTCTTGATTGTAGATTATCAACAGTGATTACTGAACTATCAATTACTTGAATAACTGCTTCATCTGTTAATCCACCTTCAGCAGTTACTGTAATTGTAACTGTACCAGCTTCTAATGCTGTTAACAATCCATCTTCAGTAATTGTTGCAACTGCTTCATCACTTGATAAATATGTAACTGTTTGAACAGCTAATTCCGGTAATACTATTACAGTTGCTTGAAGAGTTTCGCCCTTCTCAACACTAGTCTCTGGGAATGATAATTCTACACTAGTAACATCTGGAATAATAACTTCTTCTTCATTTACTGTTAAAGTAACTGAATCACTTTTCCCTCCAGCTGTAGCAGTAATTACAACTTCTCCAGCTTTTAATGCAGTTACTAAACCAGTATCACTTACTGTAGCAACATCTAATTTACTAGATGAATATGTAACAGTTTGTGGTGCATCACTTGGAAGCACAACAACTGTTGCTTGTAATGTATCATCAATATCTAAACTAGTTGCTGTAAATGTAAGTTCAACACTTGTAACTTCTTTTTCTTCTACTTCTTCAGGAACAACAGTTAGTGAAATAGTATCACTCTTTTCTCCTGCTGTTGCTGTAATAACAACATCTCCTTCAGCAACACCTAATACAACCCCACTTGTGCTTACAGTTGCAAATTCAGGTTTGTCTGATGAAAAAGTAACTTCTTTATCAGTAGCATCTTCTGGTAAAACTTCAACTTCAAGAGTTAAATTTTCACCAATTTCAATTGTAGTTTCAGTATTTTTGATATTAACTTCAGATACTTCAATTTTTCCACAAGCTACTAAAGCAACTACAGCAAATAATAAAACGAATAACGTAATAATTTTTTTCATTTAACCCACCTCAATATTTTTCTTAATTACAAAGGTATTATATCAAAACCCTACCTTTTTTTCAATCTTTATCTAATATTTGTTTTTTTTAATTAAATAAATTTAATCTTTATACCAATTAGGATATTTAATAATCTCTAATCTTTCTTTTGTTACTGGATGAATAAATAATAATTTATAACATGAAAGATATAATAAATCATTATCATTAAAATTTCCATATAAATTATCACCGATAACACTACATCCTATATTTGAAAAATGTACTCTAATCTGATGCGTTCTTCCAGTCTCAATTTCAATATTAACAATTTTTTCTACTTTATTAATAATATTATACTTAGTAATCGCATATTTTCCATTAATGTCAATTTTTCTTTTTATCTTGCTAGTTTCATCTCTTCCAATTGGTAAATTAATAATGCCACTTTCTTTACTAGGAAGACACTCTAGCTTTGCAAGATAAAATCTTCTTAATTCATTTTTTTGCATTTCATAATGCAAATATCCTTGTTTAGTAATAATAACTAAACCTGATGTAGCCATATCAAGTCTATTAACTAAATGAGGGTTTATATCTTCGTTTTTTTCATTAAAATAATATTTAACATAACTTAATAAATTATTATCAAAATATTTATTTGTTGGCATTGATGATAAATTAAATGGTTTATTTACAATAAGCAAATAATCATCTTCATAAACAACATCTATTTTTATATTAATTGACGGATAAATTGAACCCTTCTCTTCATAAACAACCACTATCTCATCATCTTTAGATAATTTATAATAATTATAAACTTCAATACCATTAACATAGATTTGTCCATATAATTTAATTAATCTACCTAAATTTCTAGATATTCCTTTTTCTAAAAGAAAATCTTTTACCATATAATTGTTGTCTTCAACTATCCATTTAAGTTTCATATACTACTCTAATAAAAAACACATTCAACATATTTATAATTATCTTTCGACTTTATATTCTTCAACAATTTTATTAATTAAAATCTCAGGAACATAATCGTAACGAACAAACTCACGAGAGAATCGTCCGCTAGCTTGTGTCATTGCTTTTAAATCTGTTGCATACTTAATAATTTCAGCTTCAGGAACTTCAGCAATAATAATTTGCGAACCATCATTTTGTTCAAGTCCTAATACTCTTCCTCGACGTTTAGTCATGTCTCCCATTATGTCTCCAACAAATTCATCTTTTACAACTACTTTTACTTTATAAACAGGTTCTAAAATAGTTGGTTTTAAATTAGGAACAGCATTTTTCCAAGCAAGTGCAGCAGCAAGTTTAAATGAAATTTCATTTGAATCAACTGGATGATATGAGCCATCATATAAAGTTGCTTTTACATTAACAACAGGGAATCCTGCTAATGGTCCATTTTCAAGAATTTCGATTAATCCTTTTTCAACAGCTGGGAAATAGTTTTTAGGAACTGCACCACCAACTACTTCTGAAGCAAACTCAAAATCTTCTTCAGTTGGTTCAAAGCGAATGTAAACTTCTCCAAATTGACCAGCACCACCAGATTGTTTTTTATGTCTTCCTTGCGCTTCTGCTTTTCCTCTAATTGTTTCTCTATAAACAATTTTAGGATCACTTACTTCAAGTTCAACTTTATAAGTATTTTTCATGCGATCCATTATATAACCAAGTTGTAATAAACCTTGTCCACCAAGTAATAACTGTTTAGTTTCTGGATTCCTTTTTGTTTCAAAAGTCTCATCTTCTAAACTTAATTTACTTAATGAACTAGATAACTTATCTTCATCTTGGCGATTTTTAGGTGTTATCGCAATATATAAAATAGGTGTAGGATGTTTTATTTTCTCAAAAATAATAGGCTCTTTTTTATCACAAATTGCCATGCCATTTCTTAACTGTTCTATTTTTGATAAACAAACAACATCTCCAGCATTAGCAGAATCAACTAATACTTGATTATTCCCCATCATTGTAAACAATGATGGAATTTTAATTGATTCATCTATTTCAGGAACATAAACATCAATTCCACTATTTAAAACTCCCGATACAACTTTTACAAAAGCAATAGAACCAACAAATGGGTCAATTGTAGTCTTAAAAACTTGACCACTAAAAGGAGCAGTTACAGATATATTTCTAGTAACAGTTTTCCCATTTAAATCTTTTCCAGTAACTTTTCCTTTTTCATTAGCATCAGGTAAATATCTCATTAACATATCAAGCAATGAACTAATTCCAACATGATTTGCAACAGAAGCAACAGCTATTGGATAAACATCTCCATCTTTAGACCCTTGTAATAAACCATTTCGTACTTCTTCTTGAGTTAACTCTTCACCACTAAAATACTTTTCTAATAATTCTTCACTAGTTTCAGCAACCTTTTCTAATAAACCTGCATATAATTCATCAACAACAGCAATTTTATCAGAATATACTTCTTCATCATGATATTTTCCATCAACAAAAATTCTAGCTTTTTTTGTAATAACATTAGCAAAACCATCAAATTTATTATCTTTTCCAAGTGGCCAACTAAAAGGTACAGCCTTAGAACTTAATTTCTCTTTAATCTCATTAATTACTTCATCAAATTTAATGTTTTCTTTATCCATTTTATTAACAACAATAATTGTTGGTATTGATCTTTTTTTAAGCTCATTCCAATATGACTCTGTTCCAACTTCAACACCTTTAGATGCATCTATTAATAAAACAGCACCATCAATTACAGATAGTATATTTTCTAAATCTCCAATAAATTCTTCTGAACCTGGAGTGTCAAACAAATTTATTTTATAATCTTTCCATTCAAATGGCATTAAACTTGAAATAAGAGTAGTCTGTCTAGATTGCTCTTCAAACAAGTAATCACCAATAGTATTTTTTCGTTCCACAGAGCCCTTTTTAGGAATAGCGCCAGCCTCAAATAAAATAGCCTCTCCTAAACTAGTTTTCCCGGAACCAGAATGCCCCAAAATAGCGATATTTTTAATGTTTTGCGTCTTGTATACTTTCATTATTTACCTCCTCAACACTGTAAACACTTTCATACATTGTTTATATTATACTATAAACCATCTTAAATTACCACACTTTTATAACAGTAATTAGAAAAATTTATTCTCGACAATTTCCTTAATTAATATAATTATATACCCTACTAGGATGATTAATCCAAAAATCCGTAGATGATAATTCAATTGGCTCATCAAAATTATATTCACTAGTAATAATATATTTACCCAGAGTTATTTCTATAGTAATTAAACCATTTCGTTGGTAAAACCTATCACTACCAGAGCCATTACCACCAGTAACTGCATATATTTTAGTTTCATTATTATATTGATAAATTCTATTTATCGCCTCAGGAGTTGGATGAGTATTACTATTACCTAAATAATTACCATTAGTAATAATAGCAACCTCCGGCATAACAACATCTAAAAATTGTGATGATGTCCCATATTTAGAACCATGATGAACAACTTTCAAAATATCAATATCACCAACATCATTCATATAAGTAGATTCAATTTGATACTTATTATTATCAGCATCAGCAGTAAATAATACTCTTGTTCCATAAGCATCTAAAACAAAAACAATACTTCTACTATTTAAATCACTAGCACTATAATATGTAGTATTAATAATTTCAATTGATACATTTTCAACAATTTCAAATTCTCGTTTTAAATCAACTATATTATTATAAACATCTAAAACTTTAAAAACATTACAATCCTCTGCTTGGTATGCAGATACATAATCATTATAAACACCTGTAGTATAGGTACCCTCAAATGTTATTAAATTTAAAACATCAAATTCAGCAAAAACATCATCCATACTACCTATATGATCAGAATGTGGATGAGTTGCAATAGCAAGTTCAATAATCTTATCATTTGTAATACTATGTACTTGTTCTAATACTGCTGTTGTTGAATCACTATATCGATCGCCAGCATCAATTATTACCTCATAATCACCAACTTTTATCATCATTGCCTCACCCATATCACTATCTCCATATTTTCCAACATCAAGAAAATAAACATAAACGCTTGGCACTTCTTGACCTTCACCAACTTCAATATTAACAGCATATGTAATATCATCTTCAAAATAAGAAATTGTTGCAGTCAAAGTAACACTAGTTTTACTAGTTGGTAAATTTAGGACACCACTAGAAGAAATAATATCAGGATGACTCGAAACCCAAGAAACACTTCCCCCATAAATAGTAGTTGTTGGTAGATTAATTGATTCATTTATTACATCAGGAATCAAGTTTTCTAAACTATTTACTATATTCTCTTCAGTTACAGTATGTTTAATAACAATATTTAAAACATCAACTGTCAAATCATCACTTGAACTTTCAAAAATAAACTTTACTTTTTCATAATAAGTAAAATCATATGTATAAACATTATTCTCATATTCAGAAATATCAATATTTTCAAATAATCGATATTCATCATTCTTAACAGCATAATATATTTTTAAATATACTTCTTCTTCAATATTAGATAAATATTGATAGCTAAAACTTAACACTCCTGAAAAATTACCATTTAAAAATTCAACACTTCCTAAACTACTTGTTTTAATATTTAAAACTTTTTTATCATCTTTTTCAATAATTAATCCATCAGTAATTTTAAATAAATTATCTTCACTAACCCAAGAATCTTCATAATCTTTAATTTCATATTCAGAAAAATTTTCATCCAACATTAATACAGTTAATTCTTGATCAATAACACTACAATTAAATTCTTTTTCTGTAAATATATCCCCAATAGATACTCTTGCAGTTAATACTACATCTCCATATCCTTTAATTAAACCATCAACACTTAAAACACTTGGATCAGATGAACTCCATTTAATTAATACATCATCAAAAACTGCACTTGTTTTTAATAAATTAATATCTGTATTAGTTTCTAAAGGAACAATTAAATCATTTACAGTAACTGTAATTTTCTCTAAATCTGTTGCCTCAAATGCCTTAACAGTAACATTAACTACAAATATATCTTCCTTATAACCTAAATAAGAAATCATTTGTAGTTTAAGCCCTTCTGCTTTAGACCTAATCCTGGCAGTTAAAACTACTTCCATGTCTCCTTCTAAATATAATGGTCTATTAACAACACCATCATCAGAAATAATATTTGGTTTACTAGATGACCAACCTATTATAACATCATCATATCCTACTAATGTAGATGGTAATTCTAAATCTTCATCAATAATTTCGCCAAGTTCTAAAAATTGACTATCTAATTTATCTATTACATCTATTATTTGACTATTCTGATTTTTTGCAGCTAAAAAATAATTAATGACAAAATAAACACTAATAATAGTAAATATAAATAAAAAAATCGATACAATTAATTTCTTTTTCATATTAACACCCTATAAAACCTTATTATACAAATGGCCAAGATAATTATCTTTTCCAGTTAAATTATCTTTTAAAGATAAGTTAAACTTCTCAATTACATTTTTAACTTCTTCTTCATCCTCAATAGAAAAATCAAGTAAAAAGCTATTCACACCAATCTCTTTTAATTCAATTAAGTGATTAGATAAATCAATCACTTGATGATTTAAAATTCTCATATGACAAAACTTATCTTTAATTAGAGGATAATTATTTTCATCTTTTACTAAATAATGTTGCTTATCTAAACATAAACTACATCCATTATTTAAAAGATTACTATCTTTATTAATTGGACAATATTTCATTACCATTAATTCAACTCTACCATAAGCATACATTAATAAATTAGGAAGATTTTTATTTTCTATATTATATAAGGAAGTCATATCTTTAATATCATCAAATGATAATTCAGTTGATAAACCTATTTCTCTAACATTAAAATCATTTAACAAATCAACAGCATAAGTATTACAAACATTTAAATACCAAGAACTAATTTGTTCTCCTATATTCCCAAAAGAATTTGTAACTAAATTATTAAAATCTTTTTCTTCTTCAACCCTAGAATTATAATAATAAAAATTAATTTCTGGGTATTTTTCTTGATAATAATTATATAACACTACTTTCTCAGTAATGATATTTTTTATATCCAAGGAAATAGCTGCATTAATTTGTTCTTTTGTAAGACATTTGACAATTAATAAAGGCTCATGTCTGATAAACTCTCTTTTTTTAAATATAAAGTCTTTTATTTCTCTTTCTTTATATTTATTCTTTCTAACTTCATCTATTTTATTAATTGCATTTCTTCTTAATAAATTAATTTCTTTAATCGGTAAAAATATCATTTGCTTTATATCTAAAATAAGTTCTTCATAAAAATAATGACTATCATTAATTTTTAAAACTTGTTCTTTTATTCTATCTAAAAAATTAATGTTTCTTCCTTCAGCTACTTTATTAGAAGATTCAATAATTACATTCTCACCATCATCTAATAATAGATTAAGACAATCATTTTCTAAATATAACTTGCCTTTTATTCCAATTTTTGGAAGCAAACTATTTTTAGTTTCATTTAAAAACCTTTTTGTTGAAGTAAGATAAATCTTACTGCCAATTTTATGATCATAATGCGCTCTTATTTTTACAACACTACCTTTACTTGCAGAATGCACCATTTTATTATCTACTTCAAGTTGATTAATAACAACTGCATCTAGATCATCACCTAAAATTCTTAACCCATCATTAAAATACAAATCCTCACTTGTTTTAAAAGATATATAGTTTTTATCAACATTTAAAACATTCCCAATAAATAGTCCTATATGATTTGATGTTTCTGTATTAATAAAATCTTCATTCTTTTCATTAAACAAAAACCCTTTTGTAAATTTTCTATTAAATAAAATTTCTAGATCTTTATTCATTTCTTTATAGTCTGGAATTTTTCCAATTAAAAGATCATCAATAATACTTCTATAAATACTAGTAGTTTTATAAATATAATCTTCACTTTTCATTCTTCCTTCAATTTTTAAAGAATTAATACCTAACTCAAGCAATTTTTTGATATGCTCTGTAGTATTTAATTCTCTTGGACTAATTGCATATGATTCATTTCCATCATCTATTTTATATAAATGTCTACACGGTTGAGCACATTTTCCTCTATTTCCACTCCTACCACCATGGAAAGAACTAAATAAACAGTTACCAGAAAAAGAAACACATAAAGCTCCATGAATAAATACTTCTAATTCAATATCAACGTTATTCTTAATATTTATAATTTCTTCAATTGTTAATTCTCTTGGTAAAACAATTCTTTTAAATCCTAATTCCTTTAAAAATCTCGCTTCTTTAATAGTTCTAATATTCATTTGTGTAGATGCATGAAGTTCTAACCCAGGATATTTTTTCAAAATTATATTAACAATTCCTAAATCTTGAACAATAATGCCATCAACTCCAGCTAAATATAAAAAATCTAAAAACTCTATTACCTCTTCAATCTCTTTTTCAAAAACTATTGTATTAACTGTTGCATATGTTTTCTTATTATATATATGAGCAATATCAATCATTTCTTTAATTTCAATTGTATTTAAATTTTCAGCATAAGCTCTAGCACCAAATGCTTTTCCCCCAAAATAAAAAGCGTCAGCACCTGCTTTTAACCCTTGGTAAAATGATGCATAATCTGAAACTGGTGCTAATAATTCGCTTTTAAACATTTGTTTCTCCTATCATTTTTTCTAAATGCTCTAATCTTTCTTTTGTTTTTCTTAAAAACTCACTCTCATTTATTAAATGACAATACCTTTTTCCAACAGCCTCACTAGTTAAAGGAAGGTCTAAATTAAATTTTTTATACATCATTGCAAAATAATCAAAATCAATTAATCCATCTCCAATAATAAAATGAAGATCATTTTTTAAATCATTATCATGTAAATGAAGCGCAACAACTTTATCCATATATTTTTCCCAAGGATAAGTTTTTAAATTTTTTGTAAAACTACATGCATGACCAATATCAAAACAAAACTTCAAACTTGAATAATTAAACCTATTATATATTGCATCTAAATATTCTAAACTTCTTAAATTTTCTAAAGCAACATTAACATTTTTATCTTTAGCAAACTTTAATATTTTTTCTAATCTTAAAAATCCAACTTCTGACATTTTTGGCGGAATTTTACTAGTTATATGTATTATTACAGTTTTTATATTATTTTTACTAGCATATAATATTCCTTTAATCATTAAATCAGTATACTCTTCCCCTTTAATTTCTTCTAACCAGATACTATTACAATCTTTAAAAGGAAGATGAATGGATTCAATATTTAAACCCACTTCTTTTATTAATTTAACTTTTAAATCAATATCATCATCATAAAAAATAAAAACACCATCAAAACCATATTTTTTAATTAAGTATACTTTTTCTGTAAATGAAGAATAATATCCATAATCAAAATAAATATTATGTAACATAATAACTCCTTAAAAAAAGGAAAAGATTCCTTTTCCTTATTTTAACATATTTACTATAAAAAATCACTCTTTAACTAAATAAAGAATACCTATTGTCTTCTCTCCACAATGAGTAGAAATAACAGCTCCAGCACAAGTAGTAATTATATTTTTTAAACCCATATTAATTAAACATTCTTTTAAATACTCAGCATCTTCATAATTCAGGGAGTGAGTTACAAAAACAACATCTTTATCAATTCTCTCTAAATCCTTTTTAGTATCTTCTAACATTGTATTTAAAGCTTTTTTAAATCCAATTGGTTTTTTACCAACCATCATTCCCCCATCAACTACTTTAATAATAGGTTTTAATCTTAACGCAGTTCCAACAAATTTAGCTGTACCACTACATCTTCCACCTTTATGTAAATAATCAAAAGAATTAATAGCAAATTGAGATCTAACATTTTTTGAAAAGTCTTGAACCATTTCACTAACTTCCTTAGCACTTAATCCTTGTTTAATATATTTAATCATCTTAAATATTAATAGAGATGTCCCAGAAGATAAATTTTGTGAATCAACTAAAAATACTCTATCCTTTTCAACAAGACTTGCAGCAATTTTAGCATTATTAAATGTCATTGAAAAACCTGACCCAATAGATGTAAATAAAATATCATACCCTTGATCAATATATTTTTGAAATGTCTGTTCCAAAACTAATGGAGTTATAGCCGCAGTTTTAGGAAAAGTTTTATGCTTTTCAACTAAATCATATAATTTCTTTGCATCAATTTCATAAAAATCTTTATAAGTTTCTTCACCTATTGTAACAAACAACGGTAAAACCTCTATATCATATTTATCATATAGTTCTTTTGATAAATCAGTAGTACTATCAGTAATAATTTTAATTTTATTCATAAAATACAATACTCCTTTTAAAGTTAATTATAACTTAAATTATAATTTAATTCAATAAAAAATTTATGATACTCCAATTTATGAAAACTTCTCAAAATCATGATAAAAAGCTATTAAATCATTTACATCATTATAAATAATTTCTGAACAATACAAACCATTATAATTTATTTGATAAGTTTTATCAAAAAAATATTTAAAATCAATATTTCCAAGTCCTATCCTTTTATGTTCATCTCTTATTTCGTTATTATCATTAATATGAATATGCCAAAGCTTATCTTTTAATAAATCTAGATAATCATCAATAGAAAATTCACTAACATTACCATGACCAGTATCATAAATAAATCCCAAATTATCCTGATTCACTAAATCAATGATTTTCTTTATCTCTTGCGGACTATATCCTAATTCATTATTTGATGGCATATTTTCAATAGCAATTTTAATATCAAATCTTTTTGCAAAACAACAAAGATCTTTTAATTTTAAAATAACATCTTTAGTAATTCTTTCTAAATTACTTGAATCAACCCTTCCTAAATGAAGAACTGTTGTTTTAACTCTAAATTTATGAGCAAATACTAAAGCTTCCTTTATTAACTTTACCGTATTATCACATTTAGAATCAATTACTAAAGACTCATTAACCCCAAACGGTAAATGACAAACAACTTCTATATTTGAAAAATGATTTACTAAATTACTAATTGCTCTCTCATAAATTACTTTCTGCGTATCAGTTGCCTTATAAGGATAAAATATCTCTATAGCTTCATATAATTTATTATCTAACAAATAATAATATGACAATATTTCTTCTTCACTTCTAAATTCATTTATTGTAAAACATTTTTTCATAATCTTTCTTCCTTAATCATTTTATAAATAATATTAAAAATATTATCCTTACTTTTATTATATTCTTTAAATATTGTTTCATTTTGATAATAAACAAAATCAATCATTATAACTTTAACTTCCTTTATATTATTTTCATATATGTATGAAAAATATAAAGAAGATGAATATTTCTCACAAAAGAAATCCATAACATCGCTATCAATTATTCCAATCATAAAATAATTATTAAAAGGATTTATTTCTCTAATATTAGAATTATTAATCATTTGTTTTTTATATAAAGGAAAACCCTTAGCTCTAATTGCCCCATAATTTAAAACAACAATATCCCCCTGATATATCTCTAATAAATATTTACAAAATGTTTCTAAAAATAATTCTTTATTATAATAATTATTAATTACTCCTATTTCATTATATATACAATCATTATCCCTAATATAATAATTAATCATCTCTTGATAAGAAGAATTTTTTTCATATAAACTAAATGAATCAATATTTTCTAAATATACTTCTTTAATTTCTTGTTTTTTACTAGATAATATTAAACGAATGTTTCCAATAGCATCTCCACTTGAACCAGATTCAATATATGCCATTTTCCTTTTAGAATTACAATCAATAATCTTACAAATTTTTTTATGATTATGACCGTTTATCATAACATCAACCATTTCATTTGCTTTCAACATTGCTATTTTATCAACTAAATTATATGTATTACTATGCGATAATAAAATAATTATTTTACAATCTTCATACTTTCTTAAAAATCGACTTAATTTTTTAATTACTTCCACTTCATCATAAACAACTATATTTCTAGATACAGTATTAATAATATCATATTTTTGAGCTTTACCTAAAGTTGCAATAATTCCAACTCTAACGCCATTAACTACTTTTACTAAATACTCTTTTCCTATTAATAGCCTACTACCATCAATTTTATACACATTTGAATTTATAAAATCAAAACTAGCGTCCTTAATAACTTCTTCAATTAACTCTTTATCAGCAATTTCATGATTGCCAACTCCCATACAAGTTAAATCAAGCAAATTTAACATTTGTGTTAAAGGTTTCCCTTTTGTAATTTCACTAAAATAAGTACCAGAATACATATCTCCATCAGATAGGAAAAGATAAGAATCTTTTTTTTCTTCCTTCATCTTGTTTAAAAATGTTGCTATAGTAACAAGACCCACCTTTTTATTTTCTTCAAGTATAGCACCATGAAAATCACTTAAATTATAAATATCAATAATTGTTTGTTTCATCAAAATACCATCCTTTTTATAAATTAAAAGTCTATAGTAAAACTATAGACTTGATTTTTTAAATTATCCAGTTGCCGTTTTTATCGATATTACTTTTTACAGCTTCTACCAATTTATCTCTAAATAATATATCACTTAAAACTGTATCAGTTCCTTCTTGTAATCGATAACTTGTTTTTTCATAAACATAGTCTATAGTAGCTACTTTATAAATTTCATCATCCTCTAATTCAAGTCCATCTTTTACATGGCTAACTAAATTATCTAATTGAGCTTTTATTTGGGCACCACTTAAATAAGTAATTACTATTTTATTATCAAATGGCATCATTTTAAAAATACTTCCATAAGTCACTTCAGAATCAACATATAAAGGAAATCCTGATCTAATACCACCACTATTAAAGAAAGAAACATCAGCGCGATTCTCTTCTTGAAGAGCTCTTGCTGCCCATTGCGTAAAATCACCTTTATTAATTGTCATTCCTGCAGTTCCAAATGATTCATTTGCAATATCTATGAATGATTGATAATTTTCAAATATTTCAATAATTTTAGGATCATCATCAATATCATCTGTACGGAAAGCAATATTAACATTTTCTGCAGAAACACTTACAACTTTTTTAGAATCATAATTATAAGTTAAATTAATTTCTCCAACATAATTACCATTACTTCCAGATTGTACAACTGGTAAAGCAACATCACCATCTCTTGATTCTTCATAAGCATAGTACCAATGTGTATGACCATTAAAAATTGCATCTATTCTTTCATTGCCAGTAAGTGATGCTAGTTGTTCATTTAAATTACTTGTATCATCATGTACTAATGCAATAACAAGATCACATTCTTCATCCAATCTTAAAATTTTAGTATATTTTAAAAGTGCAGCATATGTATCTGTAAACTCATATGGAGCAACTATAGAAGTTAAAATACTTGTTTCTTGATAATCACCAATTGCGCCAATAACACCAATTTTTAAACCAGCTTTTTCTAAAATAGTATATGGCTCTGTAAAAGAAACAGCATCTCCTGTTGCTTTTTCAACAATATTTGCACCAAGCAATGGAAAATTCATTTCAGTGTTAGTTTCATCTTTATCTAAAAATTTCTCAATTTCACTAACTCCCCAGTCAAATTCATGATTACCAATGCTCATTGCATCAAAACCAATTTCATTCATTGCATCAACAACTATTCTTCCCTTTGTTAGTGAAGACACTGCAGTTCCTTGAAACATATCCCCAGAAGAAAAAACTAAAGTTCCTTCTTCATTTTTTGCTCTTTTATCTTTTATATATGTAGATATTTTTGCAATACCTGGTTCTCCATTTTCTTCGAAAATTGCCCCATGAAGATCATTTAGAGAATACATTGAAATAAGAACTTCTCCTTCTCTTACTTTAACAGGAGGGTCTTCATCAAGTGGTTTTATAACACACGCAAACAACCCCAAACTTAATATAAATATGGTAATTAAACTAATAATTTTTTTCATTATTCACCTCTATTATTTCTACTATCAATTTTTTTTCTTAAATTGGTATCTAAAATCATTTTCCTAAGCCTTATACTTTGTGGAGTTACTTCAACTAATTCATCCTCATTAATAAACTCCATACATTGTTCTAAAGATAATTTTTTAACTGCTTTTAAGACAACAGTCGAATCTTTATTTGCTGAACGTTGATTTGTCTTTTGTTTCATTTTACAAACATTAACAGCTAAATCTTCATCTTTATTACAAATACCAACTATTTGCCCTTCATATACTTCTTCATTTGGAACAATTAACATAATTCCTCTATCTTCTAATTGCCCAATTCCATATGCAGTAGCTTTCCCTTGACTCATTGAAACTAAAACTCCTAAAGTTCTAGAACCAAAATTAATATTTTCCATTTTACGATATTCTAAAAAATTATGAGCCATTGTTCCATAACCTTTTGTAGCTGTCATAAAGTCAGTAGAAATACCAATTAACCCTCGTGATGGAACAGTATATATTAATCTAGTCTGAGAAGTATCTGAACTCATTGATTCCAAATTCCCGCCTCTTCTTCCAATTAAATCAATAACTGATCCTACAGATGTATGTGGAGTATCTATTTGTACATACTCATATGGTTCACATAATACATTTTCTATTTCTTTAACAATTGGTTTAGGTTTTGCTACTTGAAACTCATAACCTTCTCTACGCATATTTTCTATTAATATACCTAAATGAAGTTCACCTCTACCACTTACTCTCCATTCATCTGAAGATCCTTTTCTTTCTACTTTTAAAGAAACATCTTTTTGAATCTCTCTATATAATCTTTCATCTAATTTAGTAGATGTAACATATTTACCTTCTAATCCTGAAAACGGTGAATCATTTGTCCTAAATGTCATCTCTACAGTTGGTTCACTAATATGAATTGGTGGTAATGCCTCTTCATGACCAACAGTACATAAAGTTTCTCCAACATTAATGTCAGCAAGTCCTGCAATAGCTACAATATCTCCAGCTCTTGCTTCTTCTACTTCTATTTTATCAAGTCCTAAGTAACTATACAACTTTAATATTTTAAATTGTTTAATAGTTCCATCATTTCTGATACAAGATACCATTTGATTAAGACGAACAATTCCTCTTTGAATTCTACCAATTGCCATTCTACCAACATACTCATTATAATCTTGTAATGCTCCTTGAAACTGTAATTCTCCCTCTAAACTTACAGGAGGTGCAGGAATTTCACTAATAATTGTATCAAGAACAGGCGCCATTGTTTCTTCTTGAGTTGCAATATCAGAATCATAACTTGATGTTCCATCAATTGCACTAACAAAAACAACCTTAAAATCAAGTTGCTCATCATTCGCTCCAAGTTCAATAAACAAATCTAAAACTTCATCAACAACTTCAAGAGGTCTTGCAAAATCTCGATCTACTTTATTTATAACAACTATTGGTTTTAAATTATATTCTAATGCCATTTTCAACACAAACCTTGTTTGTGGCATCGTTCCCTCAAAGGCATCAACAACTAACAAAACACCGTCAACCATTCTCATAATTCTCTCAACTTCACCAGAAAAATCCGCATGACCTGGAGTATCTAAAATATTAATTCGATAATCTTTATATTTTACGGCCGTGTTTTTAGCAAGGATAGTTATTCCTCTTTCTCTTTCTATAGCATTGGAATCCATGGCACGTTCAGCAAGTTGTTCTCTTTCTCTTAAAGTATCTGATTTTCTTAATAATTGATCAACAAGCGTAGTTTTACCATGGTCAACATGGGCAATAATAGCAACATTTCTAACATTCATATATTCTTCTTTCTAACTGAAAATAATTTCTTTTAATTGTAAGTTCTTATAGAACTCTCTTTCATGGGATACAATAATTACTGTACCTGGATATTCTTGAATCGCTTTAAATAAAGCAGCCTTAGCTATTTTATCTAAATGATTAGTGGGCTCATCAAATATTAACATATTTGACTTTTCTAACATTAACTTTGCTAATCTTGCCTTTGTAACTTCTCCACCTGATAACTTATCCATATCCTTTATGGCAAGTTCACCAGATAAACCAACCTTACCTAACAAACTTCTAATTTCTATATCATCCATTAATGGATAATCATCTCTTATATAATCTAGAGAACTTTTTCCCTTTAATACTTTTAAATCTTGAGAATAATAAGTAATCTTATTTAAAGGATTTAAATAAGATGATCCTCCTAATTTAGGAATTAAACCTAAAACAGTTTTTAAAAACGTAGTTTTACCAATACCGTTCTTCCCAATAATTGCTACTTTTTCACCAAATCTAATACTTATATTAATATTTGATAAAATTGGCTTTGTATATCCAATCTCCAAATTTTTAACTTTAATTGCTTCCATATCAAAACTACTAGTAAATGGAAAAGAAAAATTAACTACTCTTTCAGTTATAGGTTTATCCAAAACCTCCAACTTTTCTAAAATTTTTCTTCTACTTTTAGCTCTATTAGTTGTTGAAGCTCTAACAATATTTTTATCAATAAACTCTTTAGTCTTTTTAATATATTTCTGTTGAGAAATATATTTTTCATCATATTGTTTATCTCTTAATTGTTTCAACTGCAAATAATCTTTAAAATTACCTTTATACTTAACAATAACTTTATTAGAAAGTTCAATAATATAATTACTAACATCATTTAAAAATTCAAAATTATGACTAATAACTAAAAATGCATTTTTATAACTTTGTAAATATTTAGATAACCATTCAACATGAACAGCATCCAAAAAATTAGTTGGCTCATCTAATAATAAAACATCTTTTTCTTCTAACAATATTTTTGCAAGAAAAATTTTTGCTCTTTCACCACCGCTTAACTTTCTTAGCGGTTTATTTAGTGATACTTTAATACCTAAACCACTTAAAACATTATCAATTTTAGCCTTAATCATATAAAACCCTTTATGATTTAACTCTTCTTGGATTTTATCAGCCTTACTTAAAATCTTATCATATCTATTTTCTGATTCAAATTCCAAACTACTATATAGTTTATTTAACTCATCTTCTAAATCAAATAAATATTCATACACATTATATAAATATGCTTTAATACTTATATTAGACTTTACTTCTAAATACTGATCTAAATAACTATACTCAATATGATCCAACCATTTAATCTCACCCTTATCAGGTGCAAGCTTATGACTTATTAATTTTAATAAAGTTGATTTACCTACTCCATTGTTTCCAACAAATCCTATATGCTCAAAAGGTTCAATCTTAAAAGAAGTATTATTAAATAATTCTTTTTCTCCATAAGTAAATCTTAAATTTTCTACTTCTAACACACTCATATATTCATCCATCTAATTTTAAAAAATCAGTTATTATTTTCTTTTAATATAGTTAGTATAGCATATTTCAACAAAAATTACAATATTTCATCAATCAAGAAAACTATACTATAATACCTTATTTAACATAAAAAAACTAGAATTTTTTTTATTTATAAGTAATATCCATTTTTATCTCTTACTGGGTTGTTATTTTCTCTCTTTTTGGTATAATAAGTTATGTTTTTTTAAATAACATAAGGAGGATATATGAAAACACATGAAAGATTTTTGAGATATGTTGAAACAGATACTACATCTAATCCTCATTCTCACACTCATCCATCAAGTAAGTCTCAATTACTTTTTGCAAAACAATTAGCTAAAGAGCTAAAAGAGCTAAAGCTAAGCAATGTTACCTTAACTGATAAAGGTTATGTCTATGGAACAATCACAAAAAATACTAACGAAGAATTTGATAGTATTGCATTTATTGCCCATATGGATACATCAAATGATTTTTCTGGTGCAAACATTAAACCAAGAATTATCGAAAATTATGATGGAGGCGACGTAATTTTAAACGAAAAATTAAATATTATTATGTCTTCTAATGAATTCCCCTTTTTAAAAAATCTAAAAGGAGAATCATTAATCGTAACTGATGGCACTACTCTTCTTGGAGCTGATGATAAAGCAGGAATTGCTGAAATCATGAGCATGATAGAACATTTAAATAATCACCCTGAAATAAAACATGGTGAAATCAAAATATGCTTTACCCCAGATGAAGAAATAGGTGAAGGTCCATTATTTTTTGATAATGATTACTTTAATGTAGATTATGCTTATACTGTTGATGGTGGAGAACACAATGTTATTAACTATGAAAACTTTAATGCTGCATCAGCAATAGTAACAATTAATGGCATAAACATTCACCCAGGATCTGCAAAAGGTCATATGATTAATAGTATTAGTGTAGCAAATGAATTTGATTCTCTGCTTCCAAAAAATCAAAGACCAGAATTAACAGAAAATTATGAAGGTTTTAATCATTTAAATGAAATAAAAGGTAATGTTGAAAAAACAACAATGTATTATATTATTAGAAATCATTCATATGATTTATTTGAAAAACAAAAATTAGATTTTATTAATATAAAATCTACTCTAAATAAAAAATACAAAAAAGAAATTATATCACTAGATATTAAAAACTCATACTTTAATATGTATGAATCAATAAAAAATAATATGCGATGTATCGAAGTCGCGTCTTCAGCAATTAATAAATCTGGCTCAATTCCAAAATATGTACCAATAAGAGGAGGAACCGACGGAGCACAAATAAGTCTTATGGGTATTCCTTGTCCTAATATCGGAACAGGTGGGCATAACTGTCATGGGAAATATGAATGTATTACTATCGAAGAAATGAAAAGATGTGTGAATGTCTTAATTAATATAGTCCAAGAAGCAAAAAAATTATAAAAAAAATCTGCTCAAATGAGCAGATTCTTTTTCTATAAACTATCTTCAATATATTTCATCATTTCATTTAAAGCTTCTTCATCTGGACGATGTAGATGCTTAATTGATGGCACTAATAAATCAAATCCCATCGACAAAAACTCTTTTTCAATAATACCAACACTTTGTCCTCCCCATCCATAACTACCAAAAGCGATAGTTTTAATATTTACAGGTGCTAAGCCTTTTAAATATGATAAAAAAGCTGCGGTTGTTGGTAAAATAGAATTATTAAATGTAGATGATCCTAAAGCTAAATATTTAGCTTCCATAACATCAGTTAAAATCTCTGAATGATCACTATTTTCTAGATTATAAAGCCTTACTGGAATCCCTTTATTTCTAAAAGCTTCAGTAATACTAATAGCCATTTTTTCAGTACTTCCCCACATTGTGTTATACACAACAACAGCCATTTCTTCTTTATGATGAGTTGTCATTTGTTCATATAACTTATAAACATCTTTTATATGTTTTTCCCAAATAACTCCATGAGATGTTGCAATAGTTTTAATATCTAATGTTTTAGCAGCTTCTAATATCTTATTTGCTTGCCTAGAATATGGCAAAACAATATTAGCGTAATATTTTTTAACTTCTTTTGTTAAAACATTAATATCATTATCATAATCAAATAAATTAGATGTTGCATAATGTTGTCCAAATATATCATTACTATAAAGAATCTTATCATAAGAATCGTATGTAACCATATTATCTGGCCAATGTACCATTGGTGCTTGATAAAAAACTAATTCTCTTTTTCCAATTTTTAAAGTATCTTTAGTTTTTACTGGCACTACTTCATTTTGAAGCTTTCCAAATATAGCATCTAAAAATTTAACACCATTAGGACTAGATGAATATATCTTAGCCTTAGGCATAAGTGCTAAAATATCTAATAAAGCACCACTATGATCTGGTTCGGTATGATTAGAAATATAAACTTCAATTTTTTCAGGATCTACAACTGATTTAATTCTTTGAATCATCTCAGATGCAAATTGTTCTTTTACATTATCAATTAATGTGATTTTATCATCAATAATTAAATAAGCATTATAGGTTGTTCCTCTTTCAGTAGAATATCCATGAACATCTCTGACTTGCCAATCTATCGCACCTACCCAATATACTGAATCATTAATTTTATAAGCTTGCATTTTAAGACCTCTTTTCTAATTACATTTTGCTGAATTGGTCTTTACCTACGCCACATTCAGGGCAAACCCAATCTTCTGGTAAATCTTCAAAAGCTGTACCAGGAGCTATACCTTGACTTGGGTCTCCATCTTCAGGGTCATAAATATATCCGCATACATCACACATATACTTGTCCATAATCAGTCCTCCTTATTGCATCTATTATACAATAAATATTCTTTTTACTCAATATATATGATAAATACGAAACTACCAATCATTATTAATTATACAATATTTACTCATATATTCAATTAATATACATAGATAAAAAACTTAACAAAGCTTAAAACACTTGCAAAAATTACAATAAATTGTTATTATTAAGCAATACAAACGAGGTATTTATGAAAAAGATTAAAACTATTACAAAACACAATTGGTTTATTCGCTTACTTAAAAAAATAATTAAAACTTTTGGAAACGAAGCTACAGTTATTCAAACAGAGACATCTTTACCAGAAAAAGCTATTTATATATCTAATCATAGTGGTGCTGCTGGCCCAATAAAAA
The DNA here is from genome assembly GCA_028691515.1 of Bacilli bacterium. GTDB lineage: Bacteria > Bacillota_I > Bacilli_A > ML615J-28 > CAG-698 > DUUA01. The sequence goes on along the minus strand of JAQUZE010000006.1, from coordinate 8,229 downwards.
TTAGCATTTACTTTCCTAAAATATTAGTTCCCTGGGGAGCTCATCCTATGACTGAATACTATCCATCAAGATGGAAGTATTTATATCATGTCTTTTATCGACAAAAATTAAAATACAGTAAATTTAAATCATTTTTATTAGCTACAACTTTTGGAATTATTTCTAAAACAGTTTATAATGGAGCACATCTTATTCCAACATATCCAAATGTTTTATTAAAAAAAACAATCAAAAGAAGTATTAATCATCTTAATGTAAATAACAGTTTATTAATCTTCCCAGAAGATAGCACTAATGGATATTTAGAACAAATTGAATCATTTCATGCTGGTTTTGTTTTCTTAGCTCAACGTTACTTTAAAGAAAACAAAACACATATTCCTATTATCCCCCTATACTTTAATAAAACTGATAGATTAATAATTGTTGGAAAAAAATACACATTAGATGATTTTAAAGATATAAAAGACCGGGAAACTATTGCAAATGAATTTCGTCTTATTTTAAATGATTTACCCAATACAATATAAAAATATCTCTTAAAAAGAGATATTTTTTTTATATTTTTTCTATTAATTCTTTAACTGTATCTAAAGCATTACCAAATAAAAGTGCAACTCCATCAACTCTTGTATAAATAGGATTATTTACCCCAGCATATCCTGGTTTATCATCATAATTCATAATAATTATATTTTTGCTATCAGATACATTTAAAATAGGCATCCCATATATAGGTGTATTAATTGCAGTATTAGCAGCAGGATTAATAACATCATTAGCCCCAATAACAATTGTTAAATCTACATTTTTAAATTCTGGATTAATATCTTCCATTTCATAAAGCTTATCATAATCAACGCTAGCCTCAGCTAATAATACATTCATATGTCCTGGCATTCTTCCAGCAACTGGATGAATGGCATACTTTACATTAATTCCCATTTTTTCTAACTTATCTTCAAGTTGTTTTACAACATGTTGTGCTTGTGCAACTGCCATCCCATATCCTGGAACAATAATTATATTTTTAGCCTTTTTAATACCACTTATATAATCAAGTTGATTACGATCATCTTTTTCTTTTTGAGAAACTTCTTCTGCTTCAAATCCACTTGATTTAGTAGTATTACCTAATAAAATATTAACTAAACTTCTATTCATTGCTTTACACATAATTTGTGTTAAAACAAGTCCACTTGCACCAACAATTCCTCCAACTGCAACTAATAATACATTACCAATAGCCATTCCAGAAATAGCACCAGCAACACCACTTAAACTATTTAAAAGAGAAATAGTTATCGGCATATCAGCGCCACCAACTCTAACAGAAAATGACCACCCAAAGATAACACTTGCTATCATTATAAGTAAGTAAAGTGCTAAATTTAAACCACTTAATCCATGTCCTACATTAAGTAAAACAATAGATACAATAATTATTACTATTAAAGTAATATTTATTACTTGTTGAAACTTAAAACTTACTGGATTTTGTTTAATCATCTTTGCTAGTTTCATAGCAGCTACAGCACTTCCAACCAAAGTAATTAAACCAATTGTAAGAGCTAATCCCCCAGTTGAAATTTCAAAGATATGTTCTTTAATAACTAAAGCATTACTAAATATATATTTACCAACTGCAGAACCACCAACAATTGCTGATGCTGCTCCTCCTAAACCATTAAACAAAGCAACAGTTTCTGGCATTTGAATCATTTTAACTTTTTTTGCAATTAAAAACCCAATTACTAAACTTAACAATAAACTAACACTAACAATAACTACAGCAGCTATAGCTGCACTTCCATCATTATTTGCAAAAATAGTATAATAAATTATTGTTGCAACAATAGCAAGTATCATTGCTGTTGCACTAATAATATTCCCTGCTTTTGCTGTTTTAACCTTACTCATTAAAAATATCCCAAATAAAATAGCAATTACTAGCACTCCAGAGATTATATAATACATCATATCAGTCATTATTTATTCTCCTTATGGACAAAGTAATTTAACATTTTATCAGTTACGCTAAAACCACCAACAACATTTACCATTGCAAATATAATTGCAATTCCCCCAATAATTGCTGCAGAGAATGTAGAAACTTCTAAAATATCTTTAGTTATGATAAATGCACCAAGAACAGTAATTCCACTTAAAGCATTCATTCCTGACATTAAGGGTGTATATAGTAATGAGGGAACATTTTTAATTAATATATAACCTAAAACAGTTGAAACAACAAAAACACCAATTAATATTAACGGATCCATTTATTACCTCCAATTTTTATAAAAAACATTATTGTTTTTTACTTTTTATAGCTTCTAATGTTCCTTTATGAACTATTTTACTTCCATCAGTAACAAGAATAGATTCTAATATTTCATCTTTAGTATCTAAATTCAATTCATCACCATGAACTAAATATTTAACTAAATTATAAACGTTATTAGCAAACATCCATGTAGATGATGTTGGTAATAATCCTGGGATATTTTTAATACCTATTATTGTAACCTCATGTTCCACTGTTATTTCAGCTGGAGTAGTTAGAGAACAGTTACCACCTTGATCAATTGATATATCAACAATAACTGAACCTGGTTTCATAGCTTTAACCATTTCTTCATCAATAAGTATTGGGGCAACTTTTCCCGGAACTAATGCTCCCAAGAATACTATATCTGCATCCATAACTGCATCTTTTAAAGCAGATCTTTCTTTTTTAAGTAATTTTTCAGAAAGAGATAGAGCGTAACCACCCGTACCAATTGCAAATTTTTCAGGAATATTTGTATCTACAATTTTAGCTCCCAAACTTTTAGCATTTTCTTCAGCATCCGGTCTAATATCAGCTGCATAAACAATTGCTCCAAGTCTTTTAGCAGTTGCAATTGCTTGCAGACCACTTACACCTGCTCCAATAACTAATACATTGGCTGGTTTAATCATTCCCACAGCACTAAAAATCTGAGGAATAAATTTTTTCATATAATTAGCAGCAATTAACATACCTTTATATCCTGCACAAGTACTCATAGAAGTTAAAGCATCCATGTTTTGAGCTCTAGAAATTCTTGGAACTCCATCAAGCGTTAAACCAATAATTCCCTTTCTAGCCATTGCATTAACCATTTGATGATTAATTGGCGATGCTGGATGAATAAAAGTAATAATAAATTGTCCTTTATGCATCAAATCAATTTCATGTAAATTCTCATTTTTATTAAATTGTGGTTCCTTAACTTTTAAAATTAAAGAAGCATCATTATATAATTTCTTAATATCTTCTTCAATAATTGCACCTGCTGCAATATATTCTTCATCAGAAAAATGAGCCCCAACTCCTGCGCTCTTTTCAACAATAATTTTATGCCCATCAAGAACATACTTTTTAACAGTCTCTGGTGTAACCGCAACACGGTCCTCACCATGCATAATCTCTTTTGGAATACCTATAATCATATTTTTGCCTCCTACCTGTAAAGGTTTTCAATCATTGCTATTATATATTATTTTATCCCATTTTTCCACTACAAAATAAAAAAAACTAAACTATTTTAGTTTAGTTTTTAAAGCTTATTAGCAATAAACCAATCTATAGTATCACTAATACTCTCTTTAATACACCTAACATTTAAATCTAAATCATTAATAGCTCTTTCATTAACATAATTATGATTAGAACCTAAATACTTTAATGTTTGTCTATTATATGGCGTATCTTTAGAAAAGATATTATTATATTTTTCAATTAAAAATAATCCTGTATTTGCCACCCACAAAGGAATCTTTATTGGCAAATGTTTTTTCTCTAATTTTTCATAAATCAAACTAACTAATTCATCAATACTTACATTTACTCCAGTCAATAAATATGAAGAATCAGTTTCATTTACTGCTGCCATAATTGTTGCTCTTGCAACATCTCTAACATCAATAAAATTATAACCACCCTTAATTCTAACCATTATTTTTCCCTTAATACAATTTAGAATTATCTCTCCAGTATTAGATATTTTAAAATCATTTGGTCCAATAACAGCAGACGGATATAAAATAACCCCATTTAAATTACCATTTTCAATTTGCTCTAATATATATTTAGAAGCAACAGCTTTAGTTTTACCATATAAACTTTCAATTCTATCTGGATAGAATTGATAAGGTTCTCTGATACACTCATTAGCTTCTCTACAAATCCCATCAACACTAGCAATATAAACAAACTTTTTTGCATTTTTCTCTATACAAGTATTAGCAAGATTAATTGTTGCTTTAATATTGACATCATATAATTCTTCTTTATTTTTACCCGAAAAACAAATAATTCCAGCAGAATGAATAACAATAGTCTCTTCATCAATTAATTCCTTTAATATATCTATATCTCTAACATCACCAATTACCTTTTCAATATCTAAAAAATCTAAAGACTCATCATTTTCTCTTCTAACTAACGCTATAACCTTTTCACCATTCTTCACAAGTTCTCTAATAATGTTGTTACCTATATGTCCACTTGCCCCAGTTACAATAAACTTAGTTATAACAACCAACCCCTTACTTCTTATAATATATTTATTATACTACATATAATACTCTTATCAAGAAAAAATATTTATCTCTATTTTAATAATTTATTAAGGGTTGTTGAAATCTCATCAATTTTTGCCTTAATTTCATCTTCATTACTAGAATTAAGTGCTTTTACAACACAACCTTCTAAATGAGCGTTAATAACTTCTTTATTAACGCTTTTTAATAACCCAATTGCAGCAAGAACTTGATCTGATATTTCAATACAATATCTATCTTCATCAACCATATTAATTAAACCTTCAATTTGTCCTTTAATAATATTTAATTTTCTTTTTACAGATTTATGATCAGCTAACATTATATATCCCTAACCTCCTCTACAGTATATCCTGCAATCTCAATTCTCTTTGTTAATTCTAAATTACTAATATCTTTTTTCATACTTACAATAGCAACATTATTCTTTAAATCAACCTTTGCTTTTAAATCTTTATTTATCTCTAAATTACTCTTAACTTTACTAGCACAATGTTTACAATTCATTCCAATAATTTTAATTTCTTTTCTCATAAATTTCCTTTCTAAACAGTTTTAATCTTAAGGCATTAAATAACACAAACAATGAGCTAAAGCTCATTGCAAGGGCAGCTAGCATAGGATTTAGCTTTAATCCAAGCAAAGAATAAAAAACTCCCATTGCAATTGGAATACCAATTACATTATAAAAAAAAGCCCAAAATAAATTTTCTTTAATATTTTTCTTAGTTTTCCTACTTAATAATATACCATAATATAAATCATTAATATTACTTGTTGATAAAATAACATCAGATGATTCAATAGCAATATCTGTCCCTGTTTTTAAACTTACTGAAACATCAGCCTTTGCTAAAGCAAGAGCATCATTAACACCATCTCCAACCATACAAACCTTTTTACCTAAACTTTGATAATTAGTTATATAGTTACCTTTATCAATTGGTAAAACATTACTAAAAATTTGATCAATTCCCAGTTCTACCTTAACTTGATTTGCTACTACTTCATTATCACCAGTTAACATAATAACATCAAGTCCTAATGATTTTAAATTCATAATAGCTTCTTTACTTGTTTCTTTAATCTTATCTTTAATAAAAGCTATACCTATTAAAAATAAATCCTTAGCAAGATATAAAACCTTATATCCATTTTCTTCTGCAACTTTTGCTTTTTCATATAATTCACCTTGATCAATAACATTATTATCTAATAATAATTTCCTACTTCCAAGCAGATAATTATTACCATTAATCTTTCCTGATAAACCAAAACCAGTAATATTTTTAAACTCAATTACTTCTTGTTTTTTTAATTTCATACTATATGCTTTTTCACCAACAGCAAAAGCAAGAGGATGATTTGCTTTTGCCTCCAAAGAATTCATAATAGAAACTATTTCATTTTCTTCTTCTAAAGGAAAAACAAATTCTAATACAGGTTTATTTTCAGTAAGTGTTCCTGTCTTATCAAGAGCAACAACATCCACCCCTCCAAGTTCTTCTAAAGCAGTAGCTGACTTAAAAAGCACTCCAATTTCTGCACCCTTTCCACTTCCAACCATTATTGCAACAGGAGTTGCAAGACCAAGAGCACAAGGACAAGAAATTACTAAAACAGAAATACTCATTTCTAAAGCAAAAGAAAAATCTTTACTAATAATTATCCAAGTTATAAATGTAGCTATACTTAAAAATATCACAATAGGAACAAAGAAAGAACTAATCTTATCAGCAAGTTTTTGAATTGGAGCTTTTGTCATATTAACACTTTCCACAAGCTCAATAATCTTCTCTAAAGTACTATCTTTAGAAAGCTTAATAACCCTTGCAACCAAATAACCATCAGCTACAATTGTTCCTTGTAAAATCTTAGAATCATTACTTTTATACACCAAAAGACTTTCTCCAGTTACACTAGATTCATCAATCAAAGCCTCACCATCAATCACAACTGAATCTAGTGGAACTTTATCTCCTTTTTTAATAACAATTTTATCATTGATTTTTACATCAACAATTAAAACACTTTCTTCTTCTTCATCAACCAACAAATTAGCTGTCAAAGGTTTTAATTTAATCAATTTACCAATTGCACTTGCAGCCCTACCTTTAGATAATTCCTCTAAATACTTTCCTAAAGTAATTAATGTAAGAATCATTGCAGCTGATTCAAAATAAATACTATTCATATACTTTTCATTAATTCCAATAACATTATTAGTAACTCCATGAGAAATAGCAATTACTACCCAAATGCCATATATTAAAGAAGCACCACTACCTATCATTATTAAAGTATCCATATTAGGACTCTTTTGTAAAAGAGCCTTAATGCCATTAATAAAATAAATTCTATTTATAAAAACAATTACAATAGTAAATAATAACATCAATATACTTCTAGTAAGTAAATTACCACTTCCAGCAATAATAATCGGTAAAGAAATTTTAAGCATTTCACCCATTGCTATATACATCAAAGGAATCAAAAATATTAAAGATATAATAAATCTAGTCTTTAAATCTTTAATCTTCTCTTCTTGATAATTATTATCTTTTAAATCTTTATTTACCTTTAATTTATAGCCTGATTTCTTAATTGCTTTTTTAAGTTTATCTTCATTAAAATTATCATTATATATAATTTCTAAAGAATTACTAAGTAAACTTACATTAGCTTTTTCAATTCCATCTACTTTTAATGAAACATCTTCTACTGTCTTTACACATGCAGCACAAGTCATGTTTCCAATAATATATCTTTTAGTTTTACTATTCATATATACCCCCTATAGGTATATAAATTATAATACACATAAGATAAAATATCTACATAATTGCTTTATTTATTTTTAAAATGCATATAAATTATTTAAATAAAAATCTAAACTATTTTACTAATTTTTATTATATATTATTAAAGTACTTAAAAATGATTTTATTATTAATTAATAAATGGTTACCATTTTATAATGGTAACCATTTACATTAAATTAATCTAAATCTTGACTAAACTTTTAAATATCTATCTTTTACACTTTAATTAACAGGCACGTAAGTAAGTGTATCACCCTCTAAATAAGACATCAGACTAATAATTGGTGTTGTATCAGTCGATAATATACCGCGAACATCCCCACCTGCAACAAAAGTATTATCATGTACATAGTTAGCTAATGAATTATTTATATCTTTAGGATAAACGTGAGTATAACTGCTACTGTGAAAACAGAAAAATCTTCCGACAGATCTTGGACCACTTATAATACCTTCAACAGTATTGTTGGAAACTTCAAAATCTTGTACTGTTATTCCTACAAAATCTGTTTCTTTACCTGGAAGCCAACCACCACTGTTAGAAGCAGCAAACAAACCTGCAACTCTAGCATTTTTAGTATACAATGGATTATTTTTAGGTAATTCACTTAGTGTTACATTACCTTTAAATGAACAGTTTCGCATAAAAAAATTGTTACTATAATCAGATATGTCTGTATTATAAGTTGGTGAAGTTGCTGTAGTATCAATAAATTTAAAAAGATTATAAACAAGTGTAGATCCTAAAATTCCACCAACTCTTTGAATTGTGCCGTGTACATTAGCTTCAATACTTACATTATTAATATTAACTGTC
>JAQUZE010000013.1 GCA_028691515.1 Bacilli bacterium | reverse complement strand
TTAGTACAAAAGGAGAAATTATGGCACCACGAATTTTTGGTATCGAACATATTCTTTATTTATTTGTTTGTATATTATTAATGAGTTTATTTTTAATATTAATAAAAAAATATATTCATTCTGAAAAAAAATTAAATATATTAATTAGGGCATTAGGCTTTATATTGTTTATTGCTATTATGTGGAATAGAATAAGCATAAATATAAACAAAGAGAATTTTTTTGCTGGATTTTTACCTGGATCTTTTTGTGGAGCAACAAGTTTGTTTTTATCTATTGCAGCAATGGTATTAAAGAAAAATCATGCTGCTTTTCATTGTCTTATATATGTGGGGTTATTAGGAGGTTTAGTTACTATTTTTTATCCGGATTTTATTGGACAAGCAGAATCATTTTTTTATCCAATGACAATTTCTGGCCTTGTACATCATACAGTAATGGTTTTTCTTATTATGATTATGATTTTTTCTGGATATGTTCAACCAGATTTAAATAAATGGTATTATTTATTTTTAGGATTAGCATTATATATGTGTTATGGTTTACTATTAATTACTGTTTTGGGTTATGGTGATGCCATGCATATATATACTCCTTTGCTTGAAGGGACAGCGCTTAATTGGATTGTACTTGGGCTTTTGTTTTTACCAATTCATTTGGGATTTTTAATATGTTGGCGTTATATAGTAAGAAAGAAGCCCCAGGTTTTATTTTTAAAATAAAAAATTTAATTAAAAAGGAATAGTAGATACTATTCCTTTTTTTATATATTTATTTAAAATATTTATTGATTGTTTGATTTTCTAATGTAATTAAGTAATCGATAAAAGGCTTTTGGATTTTTTTAACTTTATAATCTTCCAAGAAACTAAAATATTTTTCTTTCTCGTTTGAAGGAATAATAACTGGGGCTAAGCCAGCTTTTAACATATAGTAATTAAGGATAAGGCGAGAAAGTCTTCCGTTTCCATCTAGAAAAGGATGGATTTTAGCAAGTTGTAAATGACTATAGGCTATTTTTTCAAGTGGATTTTCCGATGGTGTTAATAAAACATCAAAATATTGTTTCATTCTGGTATATACTTTTAGATGTGATGGTGGCGTGTGTGTTGATCCGTGTATTGAAATATCAACGTTTCTATATAGACCTCCATTATCATCCATTAATATTGCATGACAATCTTTAAGTTTTGACTCTGTTAGTTCTTCGTTTTTTGTAATTAGATTTAGTAAAAACATAAAAGCTTTGCGATGATTTAAAGTTACTTTAATGATTTTTTCATCTAGATCAACTAATTTATCAGAAATAATATTGTAAACATCGTTACGAGTAATATCTCTTTTCTCGAAAGATAGAGAATTATACACTAGATCAGCAACAAAGTCTAAATTGATTTTATCTAAAGTGAAATTTGCATCTGCAACTTTTTTCATCGCTTCAAATTCTTTTTCAGCCATAATTTTTCCTCCTTAGGATTTATTTTATACTTAATTATAACATATAAAAAAATATTAATAAAGCGTAAACATTATTATTTATTTGTTAGTATTTATAAATCTTGATAATTGATGTCTTTTTATATATAATTAGAATTAATAAAGAGGTTTTTATGGTTAAACGACTTTTAAAGATATTTAATATAATGGGGCTTATATTTTTGGGATTAATAGTAGTTTTTGTGACTAATGGATCTGTAGAATATATTTATGTCCAAAATAACATCCAAGAATTTAAAGAAAGAGCAGAATTTGATTTTACAATAGAAGCAATTAATACAACTTATTATAAAGTTTATCCCAAATATGAATATGAAGATAATACAAGAAGTGTATTAACTTTTGAAGAGAATTTAGAATATATAGGTTCTGCTGGTGATATTATTCTTACTAATCGTAATCCAGCAACAAATATTCCTGTATTAACTTTAATTATTTCATATTTTGCAAAATATTTTTATGTTGGCCATTCTACAGTAAACGCAATTGATCCCAGGTTAACATATGAAGTTGTTGGAAACGACGAAATCAGCAATGAAGTAAGGAAAGTTTTAAATGATTGGTTATATTCGGATTATGACACAAGACATATAATTGGTTTAAGAGTTAAAAACATCAATAACGATCTAGCAAAAGATGTTGAAAATTATTGTGATGATAAAATTGGATATCCCTATAACTATACGTTTGCTTTTAATCGAAATAATAGTTATTATTGTACCGATTTAATTAGTAGAGCTTATCATAGTGCAAATGTTGGTATAAATTACGACTATTTAGGCACTACAGGTAACGACCTAATCTTAAGTGATAACACATACATGATTTTTTACCGAGAAGTTGTTATAAAAGATGGGCAAAATCATTTTAATATATATTATTTGAAAGAGGATACAAATGTATAACGAAACTATATGTGCAATTTCTACAGCTAATGGTACAGGAGCAATTTCTATTGTTAGATTAAGTGGATTTGATGCAATTAACATAGTAAATAAAATTTTTAAAGGAAAAGATTTAAATAAAGTCAAAACACATACTATTAATTATGGCCATATTTTTGATAAAAATGAAATGCTTGATGAAGTTGTTGTTAGTGTGTTTAAATCACCGAAAACATATACTAAAGAAGATATTGTTGAAATAAATTGTCATGGTGGCCAATATGTCACCAGTAAAATTTTGGAATTAGTAATTTTGAATGGTGCTAGACTTGCTGAACCGGGGGAATTTACAAAAAGAGCTTTTTTAAATGGCAGAATTGATTTGACTCAAGCCGAATCTGTTATGGATTTAATTGATGCTAAAACTAAAAATACTTTAAGAATGGCAAATTTTGGACTTCGTGGAGATATAAAAAATTTAATTTCTAAATTTAGAAGAAGTATATTAGATTGTATTTTAAAAATAGAGGTTAATATTGATTATCCAGAATATGAATCAGAAGAACAAATCACAACCGAATTCCTTCTTCCAACAATTAAAAATAATATTATAGATATTAATAAAATAATTGAAAAAAGTGAAAATTCTATTTTAATAAAAGAAGGGATTACAACTGCAATTATAGGCAAGCCCAATGTCGGTAAATCTAGTATATTAAATGCATTATTAAGAGAAGATAAAGCTATTGTTACTGATATTGCTGGGACAACAAGAGATATTATTGAAGGAAAAATTAATGTTGGTGGGGTTATTTTAAACTTGATTGACACTGCAGGAATTAGAGAAACTAGCGATATTGTTGAAAAAATAGGAGTTGAAAAAGCAAAAAAAATTATTAATAGTGCATCACTAATAATTATAGTTTTTGATTTTTCTACAGAACTTAATGAAAATGATAATTTAATATTGAAATTGACAGAAAATAAAAATAGAATAATTGTGATTAATAAAAGTGATTTGCCAAAAAAGATTAATTTAGAAATTCTTGGTGAGTATTTATTGTTGTCAGCTTTTAGTGAAAAAGATATAAATATATTAGAAAATAAAATTAGAGAAGTAACAAATTTAAAAAATATTGACAATAAAGAAGCAACTTATGTAACATCTATTAGAGCTATGACAAAATTAAAATTAGCGCGTGATAATTTAGATAATGCACTTGTTTCTGTTAAAAACGAGATGCCTATCGATATAATTAGTATTGATCTTAAAGCAGCATGGCGAGCGCTTGGTGAAATAATTGGTGAAGTTAGCAGTGAAGAATTACTTGATGAAATGTTTGCGAACTTTTGTTTAGGAAAATAAATAATTGAGGGGGAAAAATGAAAAAATTTGAATTTGTGGAATTATGGAAAGTCGCACTTTGTTATGGACTTATTGTTTTTGGTATGTTTTTGTGTCTTCTTGGGAACTCAATATCTAGGTTTGGTGTTCTTACATCAGTTGAAATTGCATTGCTTATTGGAATAATTGGATTTTTACTTTATAGTTTTGCAAAAAATGAACATTATTATACTTTTTTTGCAATTTTGGGCTTATTTGTTTTTGCGTCAATTGCAAATCTAGGTAGTGATATTGTTATTGCAATTATTACATCTGTGGTTGTAATTGGGGCTGTTCTTGTAAGTTTTAATTATTTTATGTTTGGCAATATGAAATATATTTTAGTGGGCTTAGTTGGAGCATTAACTATTTTGACGTTTGTTAATGCTATTCTAGCATTTTCTAATATTAATGCGGGTGTTGGAATTTTATATTTGGGTATTGTAATAAGTTTAGTTGGTGCATTATTAATTCCGTTACTTGTTAGATCACATTTGGAGAAAAAACCAATTTGTTGTCACTATAGTACAAATACAAATAAGAAAAAAGAAGTAATTGAATTAGAAACAAAGGAAGCAGAAAGTGAAATATAAAAAAATTGTTTATTTTAAATTTTAAGGAAGCGAATAGTGCTTCCTTTTTTGTAAAATAAAAAAACTACTTTAATAAGTAGTTTTTCAAATAATTATTTATTCTATTGTAGGATTAGAAAATTCATTTCTAAATAACCATTTTTTTGCAATCAATGGATATATTCCTAAACCAATAAATATTACTAAGAAATATCTTAACATATCAAAGTAGATATTTTCAGGAGGGAATATCATTTTTAAGCCAACATAAGTTCCTAAAATAATTACTAATCCAATTGCTAATCGAATCAAACGAATTTTTAAAGAGTTCAAGCAGTTGAAATTAACAAATTTATTTTCTATTATAACTGCTGGTATAAAACCTAAAAAAAGCGCAAACGCGGTATAAAAATCTTTATAAATAAGCATGTCTGCTTGATTTGGGCGATAAAACAAAGCTAAAAAAGGAACAAATGCTAGTAAAGTAATTCCAAATAATAAAGATTTAGATAACAAACTGCCTTTAAATTTTTCATAAAGTAATGAACATAACAGTGTAGATCCTAAACCTAAACTAATTCCTACTATTACATCTGAAAGATAATGCACACCCAAGAAAACTCTAGAAATTCCAACAAGGAAGATTAGTATGGAAGCAGTAATCCATAGCCATTTCTTTTTAAAATGATAAGCTACAGAAGAAAAAGTAACGGCAGCATTTTGTGAATGACCACTTGGAAAAGAGTATCCTGTTGCCGTTTCTATTCTAACGGCATCAATAGTTGGATCTGTTACAAATGGCCTGTTTATTTTAATGATTCCTTTAAATATATTGTTTAGGCCAAGCGAAGTAAAGATTGAATAAGCAATTTTTTCTCCAGCCTCTTTATTAAATACAAAATAAATTGTAGATAAGACTAATATTAATACATATTGTTCTCCAAAGAAGGTTATAATTTGCATTAAATTATCAATAAAAGGAATGGAGATATCTCTAAAAAAGCGAATAATATTAAGTTCAAAATTTCTCATATATATATACTCCTATTATGTTCAATTTTATATTATTATAACAATTATGTCAATTGAATAAATATATATGGTTTGAAATAGAAAAAGAAATAAAAAGACTGTTAGTTTATTGAGAAAATTATTCTCAATTACTAGCAGTCCTTATTAAATTATAATAATTAGTCTTTAATTATTTCTTTGATACTTGTAGTAAGGCCAGCAAGTCCTTGAATATCTGAAGGAATAATTATTTTTGTTGCTTGTCCTTTAGACATTTCCATTAATGCATCATATGCTTTTAATGTTAATAGTGGTTGATCAGGTTTAATATTTTTAATCATTTCTAAACCTCTAGCTGTTGCTTCTTGAACCATTATTATTGCTTTTGCTTGTCCTTCAGCATCTAAAATAGCAGCTTCTTTTTCACCTTCAGCTTGAAGAATTTGTGATTGTTTAACGCCTTCAGCTTGAAGAATTTGTGATTGTTTAACACCTTCAGCTCGTAAAATAGATTCTCTTCTTTCACGTTCTGCACGCATTTGTTTTTCCATTGCATCACGAATGTCTTTTGGAGGTAAAATGTTTTTAAGTTCAACTCTATTTACTTTAATTCCCCATGGATCAGTAGCTATATCTAAGATATCTCTCATTTTAGTGTTGATCCAATCACGGCTGGTTAAAGTTTCGTCTAATTCTAAGTCGCCGATAATGTTACGTAGTGTAGTGGCAGTTAGTTTGTCTAAAGCTAAAAGAGGATTATCAACTCCATACGTATAAGCTTTAGGGTCAGTTATTGTATAAAACAAGACAGTATCAATTTGCATTGTTACGTTATCTTTTGTAATAACTGCTTGTGGTTGCCAATCTACCACTTGCTCTTTTAGAATAACTTTTTTGGAAATTCTAGTGATAATAGGTATCAAAAAATGTACTCCAGTTCCCCAAGTAGTGCTATAAGCACCTAATTTTTCAATAACATATGCATGTGCTTGAGGGACAATTCTAAAGCTTGAAGCTACAACAATTAAAACAATCAATAAAACAACTAATAAAACAATCAGTAAGGCATCAGGTCCAGCTAAAAAAATCATAATTTTTCTCCTTTATATTATTTCAATTTTTTTGTCATTATCTAATTTTGAAACAATTAATTTAATTCCTTCAATTCCATCAATTGAAACTTTTTCTCCAATTGAAAACTCTAATCCATCTTTGTTAAAGGCACGCCATAATTCGTTCATTACTTTTACTTCACCAATACTATTTGGTAAAATAATAGAAGTTACTATTCCAACTTTTCCAACAACTTTATCTGCATTTGTATGTACAATTTCTTTATCAGCCGTTCTTCTTATAAGTGGTCTAGTAGCAAATACTAACAATAAACCTAACACAACAAATACTAAAATTTGAATCCAGTATGAAATGTCAAGTGCCGCAAGAACTAAAGCAGCAATTGCTGCAAGACTAAACCAAATAGTAGTTAGATTTGCGGTATCTAATTCAATAATTATAGTAATTATAAATAAAGCACCCCAAAAACCTAAAAATATCCAGTTTATTGGTAATAGCAAGAAAATCACCCTTGTACCTCCTTCTCTAAGTATATAGTAAGAAATTTTTGCTCTTGATTCCATGAACAAGCAAATTTATGCATTTTTACCTCTTGAAAATCAAAATTACTATAATTTTGAATATTAGTAATTAATTGCTTGCTATTGATTCTTCCGTAAGTTGGTTTAATAGATACTTTATATAAAGTAAGGCCATTATATTTATTTAATGAAGCTTCTTCTTTATCTAGCGCTTTAACAACAACATTCTTATTTTCTTTATCAAAACCAATTAGAACAGCATAAGTGTTAACGAAATACCTTGAGGCTGTTTTGTTAAAAGTAATATTAGTTTCGTATATAGTTGCGGTACCATCTGTTTTTCGGGAAAACCACTGAACATCCATATTATATTCCTCCTTTACTATAGTATATAATATAATTCAAAAAAATACAACAAAATTCGAAAAAATATTTTATTTAATAATTGAATTTATTTTTATTTATGATATAATATTTGGAGTTATAAAGGAGTATATATATGAAAAACAAGATTATTTTTATAATTGCTTTATTAGTGCCAATTTTATGTTCTTTATTTATAGGCAATTATGCAATAAATGGAAGGTATAGTCCAGGATCAAACCTAGAAAATATTGAGGCAGTTAATACGCTTAAGAGAAAAGCATATATTAATTATATGGAAGAAGCAAGAACTTTAGAAGAAACAATTCAAAATTATGCTAAATTTACAGCAGACAAATTTATTGAAGAACCAATATTTGTTCAAGATATAAAAAATGATGATGAAAAAACTTTGTTTACAATTGCTGTATATGAAGGTTTAATTTATAGTATGGTTGAGGATGAAAAAGTTTATAACGTTTCTCCAATGATATTTTTATATAATGTTCAATATAATACAATTAAAGATACTATGATTACTGAAGATAGAGAAGGAGTTAATGCTGCAGAAGCCCCAACTATTTCTTTCAAGTTAATTAGTGATTCTGAACAAACGTTTCAAATTACTTTAAAAGAAGACCCTTTTAATTCAGGAACTACACAAATAATTGATACTAGAAGTGATCACTATAACACACAAAAAGGTGTTTTAATAGGCGATATTAGGGCAGGAATTAAAACGTGGGAAACTGAGTATGTTGAAATTGAAGTTACATCAACAGTATATATAGGAAAAACAGAAAACACAGCGGGAGATGAATTTCCTCAAGTAATAAAAACTTTTAAAATTGAAGATCTAGAAACTGATATGGATAAAAAAAATATAGAAGATTATGTTGATGGATTTAACAGAGATTATAAAAAAATTGGATTAACAGCTTTGGTTATAAAGGAATATGCATGGTGGCAAGTTGCAATCGCCTTTGTAATATCGGGTACAATTTCTTTTGCTTTTTATTTTGTGTGGCGAGAAGAAGTAGTAAAAGAAAAAGAAAAACAAAAAAAATAATTATAATTCAAACACTAAGAGCTTTTATTTTAAAGCTCTTTTTTTCTAGGTATAATTAATTGAGTTAAATAAATTCTTTGTAATTATAATAAAAAATGTTATAATATTAACAATTAGTGTTTTTCTAAAACGCGGTAAATATAAATAAGGAGGAAAATATATGTCAGTAAAAAAACATGTTTATATGTTCAGTGAGACAGATGCATCAATGCGTAATCTTGTTGGTGGTAAAGGAGCCAATTTAGGTCAAATGACTCAACTAAAGTTGCCAATACCTCAAGGATTTACTTTATCAACAGAAGCTTGTACATTTTTTTATGAAAATGATAAAAAATTATCAGATGAAATAATTTTACAAGTTGAAGAAGCTTTGGTAAAGCTACAAACAATTACAGGGAAAGAATTTGGGAATCCTATTAATCCTTTGTTAGTATCAGTAAGATCTGGCGCTAGAGTGTCTATGCCTGGAATGATGGATACTATTTTGAATTTAGGATTAAATGAAGTTGTAGTTGAAGGATTAGCTCAAACTACTAAAAATCCAAGATTTGCTTATGATTCTTATAGAAGATTTGTACAAATGTATTCTGATGTTGTTATGGGACTTAGCAAAAGTTATTTTGAAGAAGTTATTGATGAAATGAAAAAAGAAAAGGGTATCTTATTAGATACTGAATTTACAACAGACGATTTTAAAATAATGATTAAAAAATTTAAATCTTTTTATCAAGAAGAATTAGGAGAGAAATTTCCAGAAGATCCAAAAAAACAATTATTTGGGGCAATAAATGCAGTTTTTAATTCTTGGCAAACTCCTAGAGCTAATTATTATAGAAAATTTAATAATATTCCTAATGAATGGGGAACAGCTGTAAATGTTCAATCAATGGTATATGGTAATATGGGCAATACTTCTGGGACTGGAGTGGCATTTACTAGAAATCCAGCAACAGGCGAAAAGAAAATTTATGGAGAATATTTAATTAACGCTCAAGGCGAAGATGTCGTGTCAGGTGTAAGAACACCAGCACATATTGAAACATTGAAGGAAATAATGCCTAAAGTGTATGATGAATTTATTAAAGCTACAGAAATTTTAGAGAATCATTTTAAAGATATGCAAGATATAGAGTTTACTATTGAAAACAATAAACTTTATTTATTGCAAACAAGAAATGGAAAAAGAACAGCTCAAGCTGCATTAAAAATTGCTGTTGATTTATATAATGAAAAGATGATTACCAGGGAAGAAGCTTTAATGCTTGTTCAACCTGAGCAGCTTGAAAGTTTATTGCATCCGCAATTTAATCCTGTTTTATTAAAGAAAGCAAAACCTATTGGAAAAGGCCTTCCAGCTTCTCCAGGAGCAGCTAATGGTCATATAGCTTTTGATGTTGAAGAAGCAGTAAAATTATATAAAGAAGGAAAGAAAGTCGTTCTTGTTAGGATGGAAACTTCTCCTGAAGATATTGAAGGTATGCATATTTCTGAGGGATTTTTAACAGCAAGGGGAGGAATGACATCACATGCGGCAGTTGTTGCCAGAGGAATGGGAAAATGTTGTGTTTCTGGATGTCATGAATTACAAATTAATTATAAACAAAGATATTTTGAACTTGATGGAAAAAAATTTAATGAAGGTGATTATATTTCGTTAGATGGCTCTACAGGTAATATATATGGTGACAAAATTGATACTGTTGCGGCTTCAATTAGTGGCGATTTCAAAACTTTTATGCAATGGTGTGATGAAGTAAAAACTTTAGGCGTTAGAACCAATGCTGATACTCCAGTAGATGCAAAACAAGCAAGAGACTTTGGAGCTCAAGGAATTGGTCTTTGTAGAACAGAACATATGTTTTTTGATAGTACAAGAATCAAAGCTATGAGAGAAATGATTGTTGCTGATAATACTGCAGAAAGGGAAAAAGCACTTGCGAAGCTTCTTCCTATGCAAAGACAAGATTTTGAAGAAATATATGAAGCAATGGGAAATTTTCCAGTTACAATTCGTTATTTAGACCCGCCATTACATGAATTTCTTCCTAGCAAGGCAGAAGATATTAAAGAAATTGCAGCTGAATTAGGAATGACTATTAAGAAATTAAAATCAAAAATTGATAGTTTGCATGAATTTAATCCTATGATGGGACATCGTGGATGCCGCTTAGCTGTTTCATTTCCTGAACTTGCTAAAATGCAAACAAGAGCTGTAATGGAAGCATATTGCACAGTTAAGAAAAAGAATCCAAAATATTCTCCGGTGCCAGAAATAATGATTCCTTTAATTGGAGATATTAAAGAATTTAAATATGTTAAAAATATAGTTAAAGAAACTGCTGATTTAGTTTTAGAAGAAAATAAAATGGATGTTAATTATAAAATAGGAACAATGATTGAAATTCCAAGAGCAGCACTACTTGCTGATGAAATTGCAAAAGAAGCAGATTTCTTTAGTTTTGGAACTAATGACTTAACTCAAATGACTTATGGATTTAGTCGTGATGATGCTGGCGCATTTTTAAATGCATATTATGAAAAGAAGATATATGAAAGTGATCCATTTGCAAGATTAGATCAACGTGGCGTTGGTGTTCTTGTTGAAATGGCAACAAAACTGGGGAAAGAAGCTAATTCAAAATTGCATGTTGGCGTTTGTGGCGAGCATGGTGGGGATCCATCCTCTATTGAATTTTTCTTTAAAACAGGTTTAGATTATGTATCGTGTTCACCTTTTAGGGTTCCAATTGCAAGACTTGCTGCAGCTCAAGCAGTAATTCAAGCAAATAAGAAATAATGTTAATAGCGCGTCAATGACGCGCTTTTACTATGAAAACATTTTATCAAGATTTATATTTTTAAATTTTATAAATAGGTATATACTAAATAAAAACAAAACAAGGAGGAATTATGAAATTATTAGTTTTAGTTTTAAATCAACCTGATAAATTAAATAAACTTTTACATGAATTTAATGATCACGAAATAAGAGGAGCTACAATTCTTGAATCAACTGGAATGGCTCATACATTAATGAGTGATGATGATCATTTATTTGGATCTTGGAGAAGATTTTTAGATCCTAATAGAAAAGAAAGTAAAACTATTTATATGGTTCTAGAAGATGAAAAAATAATAAAAGTTTTAGAAATTATTGAATTTGTGATTGGTTCATTAAATAAACCTGATACAGGAATAGTGTTTACGGTACCAGTTGATTTTGTTAAGGGGATAAATAAGAGTGATAATTAATTTATTGTATTATATTGGGATTATCATTCTAACAGGACTTTTGTTTGGCAAGGTTGCAAAGTATTTTAAGTTACCCAATGTAACTGGATATATTTTGGGCGGGTTAATTATAAGTCCCTCAATTATGGGACATTTAGGAGTTAATATTGTTCCAAATAATATTGCAGAGATATTAACACCAATTTCAGAAATTGCTCTAGGATTTATTGCATTTACAATTGGAACGGAGTTTCAATTGTCATATTTCAAAAAAGTAGGAATGAAACCAATTGTTATTGCTTTTTTTGAGTCTTTTTTTGCAGTTGTATTTATTTTTGTGGTTTTATTATTATTTAAAGTAGAGATAGGATTTGCTATTGTATTGGCTTCTATTGGAGCTGCAACAGCCCCCGCTGCAACATTAATGGTTATTAAACAATATAAAGCAAAAGGGAAAGTTACTGAAACATTAATGAGTGTAGTAGCAATTGATGATGCCACAGCAATGATTTTTTTTGGGATTGCCATTGCAATTTCAAAAGCTTTAGGTAGCGCCTCAACAAATATTACTTGGACTATTTTTAAACCAATTATAGAAGTTGTTGTCAGTTTAGGGATTGGTTTTGTTGTGGGGTTAATTATTACTTTGTTATTAAAATGGTTTACCGGAAGAAGTAATAGAGTGTCTGTAGTTACTGCGTTTTTATTAATTACAGTATCGATTTCATCTATTTTTACATACTTTCGGGTTCCGTTTGATTTTTCAAGCTTATTATCATGTATGATGGCAGGAGCAGTTTTAACTAATCTTTCTTCTGAAAGAAAGACTTCTTCAATATTAGAATTGATAGATCGCTTTACACCTCCGATAATGATATCTTTTTTTGTGCTTTCAGGAATAAATTTAGAGTTATCGGTTTTAAAGACTGTTGGTATTATTGGAATTATTTATATAGTTATGAGAGTTGTTGGAAAATGGACTGGAGCTTGGCTTGGAGGAAAAATTACTAAGGCGTCGCCTGAGGTTCAAAAGTATTTGGGATTTTCTTTAATACCTCAAGCAGGAGTAGCTATAGGTTTATCATTGGTAGCAAGAAGTGTACTTGAACCAATACAAGCTGCTCAGTTAACGGCTGTAATTTTATCAGCAACATTAATATATGAATTAATTGGTCCGTTAATAACAAAAATTTCTTTACAAAAAGCTGGAGAAATCATTGTAGAGAAAAAATAAACATTAAAAAGCAACCTAATGGTTGCTTTTTAATTATAATAATATAAAATAGTAGAGAGGTGAAATATGAAATTAACAAAATATCATGCAGCAGGTAATGATTTTTTAATTGGGAAATATGAACCCGGAATAGATTATTCAGTTTTAGCTACAAAATTGTGTAATAGGCATTTGGGAGTTGGAGCTGATGGGTTAATAATTGTTACTGAAAAGCCCTGGTCTCTTGTTATATATAATAATGATGGGACTTTAGCGAATATTTATTCAAATGGGATGCTTTGTGTAGCAAAATATTTATCTGAAAATAACGCAAATCATGATTGGTTTTCTATTAATTTCGCTGATAAGGAAATACAAGTTGAAATTACAAAAAAATCTCCTTTTTCTTCAAGAATTAATTTAGGTAAAGTAGAGTTTTCTAACGAATATACTAAGGTTAAGAGTACTGTAAAACCTTTTTTTAACCAAGAAATTTTAACAGTTCAAGGACCAATACATATAGATACAGTCTATATTGGGGCAGTACATACAATAGTTTGGGTTAGTACTTTAGAAAAGGCATTAGAGTCAGAACTTGCAAAAGATATATGTAATAATCCTATTTTTGTAGAAAGGCCGCATGTAAACTTTGTAAAGTTAATTGATGATAATAATATACTTGTTAGAACATATGATAAAGTAAAAGGATGGATTTTGTCTTGTGGGACTGGTGCAGCAGCAGCTTATATTGTTGGAAAAACAAAAGGAAAAATTGACGAAAAAGTAAGAGTTCATCTTGAATATGGGCGACTAGATTTCTTTATGAATGAAGACAACATAATTATGGAGGGGACAGCAACAAAAATAGCTGAGATAAAATATTAAAAAAAATCTGGTTTTTACCAGATTTTTAATATTTAGTATTCACAGTTATTAGGCGTTCTTGGGAAAGGTATAACATCTCGAATGTTTTCAATGCCTGTTACATACATAACAAGTCTTTCAAACCCTAGACCAAAACCAGCATGTTTATTTCCGCCAAATTTTCTTAAGTTAATATACCACTCCATTCCTTCTATAGGAACATTCATTTCTTTCATTCGTTTCAATAAATAATCTAGTCTTTCTTCTCTTTGGCTTCCGCCTACAAGTTCTCCACTTCCAGGAACTAACAAATCAACTGCAGCAACTGTTTCATTATCATCGTTTAACCGCATATAAAATGCTTTAATATCTTTTGGCCAGTTAATTACAAATACTGGAGCTTTAAAATAGACATCGGTTAAATATCTTTCATGCTCAGTTGCGATATCTGCACCATATTCTGGTTTGTTTTCAAAATTAATATTTGCATTCTTAAGAATATTAATGGCATCTTTATATTCGCAAGTGTGTATCTTAGAATTAACTAAAGCTTCTAATTGTTTAATTTTTCCTTTATGCACAAAACTATCAAAGAAATGAAGTTCTTCTTTAGCGTGTTCAAGAACATAGTTTACAACATATTTAATCATATCTTCGATTAGGTTCATATCATCATTTAAATCCGCAAAGCAAATCTCTGGTTCAATCATCCAAAATTCAGAAGCGTGTCTTTGGGTGTTTGATTTTTCCGCACGAAAAGTTGGCCCAAACGTATATACATTTTTAAAAGCTAAGGCAAATGTTTCTGCTTCTAATTGTCCTGAAACTGTCAAGTGAGCTTGTTTGCCAAAGAAGTCTTTTGAATAATCAACTTGATTATCATTGGTTTTTAAAATGTTATTTAAATCTAGTGTAGTGACTTGGAACATTTGTCCAGCACCTTCAGCATCACTGGCGGTAATTATTGGCGTATGAACATAAATAAATTCTTTTTTTCGAAAAAATTCATGAATTGCGTATGATAACAGACTTCTAGTTCTAAAAACTGCATTAAATAAGTTAGTTCGTGGTCTTAAGTATGCTTGCTCTCTTAAAAATTCTCTTGAATGTCTTTTGGGTTGAATAGGGTAATCTTCAGGAGCGGAACTAATTAGTTCTAGGTTTGTAACTTTGACTTCATATTTTTGTTTAGCGCCGGGGGATAAAACAAGTGTGCCTGTTACTTTGATGCTACTACCCACTCTAATTTTTTCTATTTCATTATAATTTGGTAATTCAGACTCATAGACCAATTGAATAGTGCTCAAAGTTGATCCATCATTTAAGTCAATAAATCCGAATTGTTTTTGGGAACGGTTATTTCTAACCCAGCCTTGTAATGTTATTGTTTTTCCATTAAGAGAATTATATTCTCTTTTTATTTTGCTTAATTCCATATAATATTATCCTCCTAAAAAATAAAAAGTCCTTAGATTTTTCTAAGGACGAATAATACGCGGTACCACCTTAGTTCACTACAAGAATAGTGCCCTTTAAACTTGGTAACGAAAGTTAATCGGCTAGGTCTACTTTTTTCTTCTAGCAGCTTGGAGTGTTTTTTCAGACAAATGTTGAATCATAAGCTCTCACCTTACTTATGTCTCTGTAAATGACTATTTGTTTACTTTTCTCTTCATAGCTTATTAATTTAAGTTATTTTATCATATTGTTTTTTTTTAGTCAAGAACATCAGGTATTATCTGTTTGATTACTTCTATATCTTTTCCATTATTGTATTCAGCATAGATTAATATTTCTTCAATATCAATTTGCTTATCTACTTTTAAATCAGATATTGATATATAATCTTCGTTAATCAGATTATAATTGTAGATTCCCATAAAAGGATAAATATCATTAGAAGTTGTTTTGATATATGTTTGAAAATCTAAATGATATGGTGTTGAATTTTTGGGAACAATAGCATTTATTTTAAAACGATAAAAAGGCTCGGTTTTAATAGAGTTATTAAGGAATGAAAATAACACAGCGACATTTTGATTAGAATTTGAAAAAGAGGAATTAATAAGTTCTGTTGTAAAAAAAGACTCTTTAAATAAATATGTTTTTGTTTCGGTAATTAAATCGATAGTATGTGAATATACAATTTTTCCATAAATACTATTAATTTTACTTTTTATAATACTTTCGGGAAGAAATTCATGAGAAAATCTTCTTACAATTCCACCATCTAGAACGGTTGGTTCAACATTAAAATATGTTTCCTTATAAGAGTGTGAATAATCAAATTGATAATAATCAATTGATCTATTTGTTCCGGTTTTAATTCCCATATAAGTTGTTAGGCTTTGTTTAAATGTTGTTTTAGTTTTATCAAAGTAAGGAAAATTTATATAACGAATATAATTATAAAAGTTTTCATCATAAAATTGGTGTTCTGCAGCTATTTCTTCAGGGATAAAAACATCATCCTTTTTACATGAAGATAAAACAAAGAAGAATAAAAATAAAAGAAAAACAATATATATTTTTTTCATAATTAGTAGCCTCAAAACATAAATCCGAGTAACCCATAAAATAAATATCCTAAGGCACCAGATATTAAAATTAAAAATATAGGGTTAATCTTTTTAAATATTCTTGAAATTGTTAATATAATTACAATAATTATAATTACTCTAAAATCAATTTGTTGTAGAGAAAAATTATTAATATCAAAGCTATCAGTAGTGATTCCTTTGAATATTAAGTTCAAAACAACGCCAATTAACAGACCCACAACTATTGGTTTTATTCCTGATAAAATGCCTTGAACAGTTTTGTTATCAGCAAATGATGTTAGAAATTTAGCAATAAGCAATATAATTATAAATGATGGAGTTATCACTGCAATAGTTGTAAATATTGCTCCAATTATTCCTTCTTGGCTAAAACCAATAAATGTTGCTATATTAACTGCAAAAGGTCCTGGGGTTGATTCGCTTACAGCCAGAAAATCTAATAGTTCTAATTCTGTAATCCATCCATGAGCAATTGCTTGTTCTTCAATCATCGGAATCATGGCATATCCACCACCAATTGTAAACAAACCAATTTTAAAAAACGTCCACATCATTAACAGGAGATTAAGAATATTCATAATATTCTACCTCGCTTAGTGTATATGTTGAATAAAGCATTCCTAAAAATGCACCAATAATAATGATATATATAGTGCCTAGGCCTAATAATAAGGATAATATTAAAGCTAGAACAATTAAAACATAACTAAAAATATTTTTTGGACTAACTTTAAATAATCTTAAAACTCCATTTAGTATTAAAACTACTACTCCCGCTCTAATTCCATTGAAGATATATTCAACAGTTTTAATTGCTAAAAATTTGTCATAAAAAAAAGATATTGTAATAATGATTATCAATGAAGGCAGAATAACTCCTAATGTAGAAAACAAAGCTCCCCAAAATCCGGCTATTACATAGCCAACATAGGTGGCGCTATTAACAGCAATGACTCCTGGTGTTGATTCAGCAACAGCAATCATCTCCAACATATCTTTATCAGAAATCCATTTTTTATTTTCTACTAGTTCTCTATGGATTAATGGAAGCATTGCGAGACCACCACCAAAAGTGAAAGCTCCAATTTTTAAAAAAGTATAAAACAGATTTAGTATTTTTTTCATGAATAATCCTCTTAATAGAGATATTATAACAAATTCTGTGTATTTTTTCAATGGTGTTAATAAGATGAAATATTTACTTTATAAATAAAAAATAATAAAATTAAATATAATCTTAAAAATGCTTAATTTAATAATCTATCTATGATATAATAAAAATAAGAATATAGGTTAATAAGGAGGTGATCTGATGTCATATAAGGCTTTATATAGAACTTACCGACCACAAAAATTTTCAGAGGTTGTTGGTCAAAAGGTAATTGTAAAAACATTACAAAATGCATTAGTAAATAAAAAAACATCTCATGCATATCTTTTTAGCGGTCCAAGAGGAACTGGGAAAACTACAGTTGCTAGATTATTTGCTAAAGCTCTAAATTGTGCTACAGCACCTACTAAAGAACCTTGTTTAGTATGTAAATCTTGTAAAGAAGTAACGGAAGGAAATCATCCTGATGTTATAGAAATTGATGCAGCTAGTAATAATGGCGTTGATCAAATTAGAGAAATAAGAGATAAGGTTAAATATTTACCAAGTGGAGGTAAATATAGAATATATATTATTGATGAAGTTCATATGTTGAGTAGTGGCGCTTTTAATGCTTTATTGAAAGTATTAGAGGAACCTCCAAAACATGTTGTTTTCATTTTAGCTACTACAGAGCCACACAAGGTTCTTCCAACAATATTATCTAGATGTCAGCGCTTTGATTTTAAACCTTTGAGCGTTTATGAAATTGGTAATAAAATTAAAGAAGTTTGTGCTGAAGAAAAAATATACATTACTGATGAAGCTGTTGTTGCAATTGGAGAAAGTGCAGAGGGAGGTCTAAGAGACGCATTAAGTTATTTGGACCAAGCTATTTCTTTGGCTGACGAGGAAATTAATATTGATGTTGTTAATGATGTTACGGGAAATTTGAGTTATGATAAGATTATTGAAATATGTGAATATTGTGAGAACAAACAAACTGAAGAAGCTTTGCAATCAATAAGTGAATTAGTAAATATGGGTAAAGAAATTTCTAAAGTAGTAATTTCTTTGGTTTCTTTTTATAGAGATGCTTTATTATATAAGACTCTTGATACATCTAAAAATTCAAAATATATATTTAATAAAGATAAATTTAAAGAATTATCAACGAATTTATCTGAAGACAAGATATATTATTATGTTGATATTTTACATGATGTTCAATCAAAAATTAAATATTCATTAACGCCACAAGTTTTTTTAGAAATTGGCATTATTAAAATGATAAATGTAGGTAGTGGAGATTTAGATTTTATAAAGAGAATAAATCTTATAGAAAACAAGCTTGAAAACCTTCCTGAATATCAAGGATCTTCTTCGGGAGAAGAAGAAAATAAAATAAAAAATTTAGAAATTAATATTTCTAAAATAACATCAGAATTAAGCAAATTAGAATTATATAAATTAAGCGATAAAGTTGCATTTATTGAAAAAAAATTGTTAAATAGTGTTGATAGCCCTGAAAATAGTAATCAAATAGAAAATATTAAGAAAATTGAAAAAGATATTCTGGCTATTAAAGAAGCGACTAAATCAACAAATAACGCTTATATTGACGGACGACTAGCTATTCTTGAAGAAAAAATAAGTGACATTGAGAAAAACAAACAATCTTCAGGAGAAATTCAACAAGCAAAAATTAATCTTGATGATGAAGATATTAATAATAAAATTAATGAATTAGTAAAACAAACTTGGGTAAATAAAGATAATAATTATCAAGAAATAGAAAACAGATTATCTAGTGTGGAAAAAAGTTTATTAAATAATGAAACAGATATTAAGATTAATCAGGCTGTGAAGCCGATTTATGATTTAATTAATGAACTAGATCAAACTAATAATAAAGTGGTAACAAATGATAAAGAAGATAATTTAGAATTTCTAGAGTTAAAAGAAAAAATTAGTAATATTGAAGAAAAACTGTATCGTTTAATTTCTGGAACTTTAGCTACTGTTCCTACACCAATAAAGAAAACTAAAAAAGAAGTAAATTCAGGTCAAGTTTTTTTGGTTGGTGATGATGTAATGAAAATTGCTGTATTGGATAAGAAAGCAAAGGAAAGTTTTGATTTTGCTGATATTCAAAAGGAAGAAACAAAAGAAACAGATATTGCTAAGGATGATTTGAAGAGCGAACAATTTAAAGAAATTAATGATGAAGTTAGTGTAGATGATAAATTTGAAGATATTAATAATGTTTCAAAAAAAGATGACGAAACAGAAGAAGTACAAAAACTTGCAGATAGTTTAGAAAAAGGTATTGATAAAGAATCAAAAGGAATTAATCAACAACTTAATGATGAAATATTAAAGATGTTTAATGTTCCTACTGTAAAAAAACAAGGGAAAGAAACTATAGAAAAGAAGACTAATATAAAAGTAGAAGAACAACCTTTAATTTTTGAAAATGATAAAGAGAAAGTTGTTAAAAAAAGAAATTCAGAAATAGTGATTAGAAACAAACAAAACCAAGATAATGATCAAGAAAGTAATTTATTTTCAAAAGAAACTAATAAAAATGTTAAAGAATCTATTGAAAATGAAAAGATTATTACTTCAGATAATCAAAAAAATAATAAACAAGAAGAAATATTGCCTATTACAGCCGAGAAAAAGGAAGAAATTAAAAAAGATGCAACTAAAGAAGCATATTTAAGTTATTCATCAGACGTCATTTTAAGAATTATGAATGATGCGTTAACTTCTGAAGCAAAAAATGATAAAGTGCGCATAATTAAATTATGGGATTCTTTACACGATGCTGTATCTTCTAATGATTTACAAATTGCAAATATTTTAAGTCGTGGTAAAGTAAGCGCCGTTGGTATTAATGAGTTTATTATTGTGTATGACGATGCTGTTATTTGTAATCAGGTTATGGCAGAAGATTTCAAAAAAAGGTCTTTAAAAGTTTTATATGATATTTTAGGAGCTTCATATAATTATATGGCTTTGCCTGAAAAAGATTTTTATGAAAAAAGAACAGAATATGCTGGTTATTATCAAATGGGGACGAAGCCTAAAAGTTTGACTCCGATAAATAATCCTGATTTAAAAATTTTAAATACAACAAAGGAATATGATCCAGAGCAAGAAATGTTTAATATGGTTAAGGCTGAATTCGGGGATGAAATTGTGAAAATGGAGGAAGATTAAGATGAATCAACAAGCAATGTTGAAAAAAATTAAAAAAATGCAAGATGAAATGGTTGCCACTCAACAAGAAATTAATAATACTGTTTTTTATGCTAGTGCTGGTGGTGTCGTTAGCGTCGAAATGTATGGAACCAAAGAATTAAAAAAAGTTAGTGTTTCTGGTGATTTTGAAGCTGAAGGAAAAGAAGACTATGAGATGTTAGGAGATATGATTGTGGCAGCATGCAATCAAGCAGTTAAAGAAATAGAATTAGTAACTGAAGAAAAGATGAATAAATATCAAAGTATGCTGGGTGGGTTTGGGTTTTAATTAATATGAAATATCCAAAATCGTTACAAGATTTGATTGATAGTTTTCAAAAATATCCAGGGATTGGCCCCAAGACAGCTGAAAGGTTAGCCTTTTTTACAGTAATGAAAATGAATGCTGAGGAAGTTAAAAAGTTTTCGTTAAGTTTAAATGAAGTTGTTGAGAAAATTAAGCCTTGTAAGAGCTGTGGGAATTTAACTGATGCTGAAATATGTAATATATGTCTTGATGAAACGAGAGATAATATATTAATGGTTGTTGAAGGAACTAAGGAATTAATGGTTTTAGAAAAAACGAATCAGTATAATGGGAAGTATTTTGTTTTAAATGGAGTTATTTCGCCACTTAATGGAATTGGTCCTGATGAACTTGATTTTGATAAATTAATAAAAAAGATTGATGAAGAAAAAATTAGGGAAATTATTATTGCAACAAATGCAACTGTTGAAGGTGAAATGACTGCTTTATACATTAAGAATATAGTTAAAAATAAAGACATAAATATTTATAGAATAGGTTACGGACTTCCAGCTGGTGCGGATATTGAATATGCAGATGAAATTACTTTAATAAAAGCACTTGAAGGAAAGAGGATAATGTAGTATAATATATAGCAGTGTAGGAGCTACCAATTATGGATTTTAAAGAGGTATTTTTCTTAATGACAAATAACACATTAAAACAACAAAAGGTAAGATTTTCACAAAAGCAAGATATCAATGTTTTTTTAAACAGCGATAATTTAAATGATTATAATGAAAGAACCACTTTGTGGTTTTTTCAGCAAGAAAAGACTCTATTATAAGGGTCTTTTGTTTATTTAGGCAATATTTGTTTAATATAGTTCAGGAGGAATTAGTGTTTAAGCAAAAAATATAAAATTGTAAAGGAGTATATGATGAAAGAGTTTTTGAAAAAATTTAAAAAGAAAAATGAAGTATCTGAAGAAACTGATACTCTCGAACAAACAAAAAATGCTGCCCCTGAACCACAAGAGGTAGTAAAAACTGGTGAAGCGCCAATAGTACATGAAAGTATTGAGCTTAGATTAGATAATTTAACAAAAGAGTTTGT
Organism: Bacilli bacterium; assembly: GCA_028691515.1. Taxonomy (GTDB): domain Bacteria; phylum Bacillota_I; class Bacilli_A; order ML615J-28; family CAG-698; genus DUUA01. The sequence continues at coordinate 525 of JAQUZE010000013.1, read as the reverse complement.
ACAAAAATCAAAAGCGATTACTGTTGCTGTTAAGAATTTTTCAGTTACGATTCCAGCAGGAAAGCTTATCGGGTTATTGGGACCATCTGGTTGTGGTAAATCCACTACATTATATATGGTAGCGGGATTACACAAGCCAACAGGCGGAAATATTTATTTTGGAGAAGAAGATGTAACTAACTTGCCCCCTGAAAAAAGAGGAATAGGGTTAGTGTTTCAAAATTATGCATTATATCCACATATGAGTGTTAAACAAAATATTATGTTTCCTCTTGAAAATATGAAAGTGCCGAAAGAAGAGGCGTTAAAAAGGGCTCAATTTATGGCTGAGTTAGTTCATATCGGTGATTTAATGGATCGAAAACCAAATCAATTGTCCGGTGGTCAGCAACAACGTGTTGCTATTGCTAGAGCACTTGTAAAGATGCCAAGAGTTTTATTACTAGATGAACCTTTATCAAATCTTGATGCAAGACTTCGCTTGCAAACAAGAGAAGAAATTAAACGTATTCAAAGAGAAACAGG
>JAQUZE010000005.1:79756-96950 GCA_028691515.1 Bacilli bacterium | reverse complement strand
GATTCAATCAGTTTGTAAATTTCATCTAAAATAGATTCTTTATTACCTATATATCTCATTTTATCATTTCCTTCAATTAACATTTTAATTACTTACTCTATTCTATTACATTACTAATTGATTACTACTTAATTATACCTTATTTAATATTATAGCATTTTTTTTCGTAAAAGTCTATGTTATATTGATTTTATCCAGAATAAACGCATGAACTAATAATAATTTACTTGTTTTGATGGTTGTCCTTTTATCTTTTTTGGTTAAATTATTATTGACTTCTAACACTCATAATATACTTTCGTGTTCTTGTTGACCTTTCGTGTTCTTGTTGACCTTTCGTGTCTTTGTGACCCCATTCGTGTTTTTGCTGACCTATCGTGTTTTAGTTGGTACATAAATATTAAAAAGCCTAGACAAAGTGTACTGATAGTCACTCACTAAGCTCTAATATTTCGTGCAGATAGGGGAATTTTCCCTTTCTGCGTATAAAAAAAGATATGAAAACATTGTATCATACCTGTAGTGCTAATATGGAGCAGGTGACGAGAATCGAACTCGCATATTCAGCTTGGAAGGCTGATGTTCTACCATTGAACTACACCTGCATGGTCGGGAAAACAGGATTTGAACCCGCGGCATCTTGGTCCCAAACCAAGCGCTCTACCAAGCTGAGCTATTTCCCGATTGCTTAATATTATATTATAAATACACCTTTTTGTCAATCAAAAAATAAAGGATAAAATTAATAAATAATATTAAAATAAAGACCAAAATAAAAAATGGCGCGCCAAAGAGGATTTGAACCCCCAGCCTTTTGATTCGTAGTCAAATGCTCTATCCAATTGAGCTATTGGCGCATAAATGGCGGTCCCGACGAGATTTGAACTCGCGATCTCCTGCGTGACAGGCAGGCATGTTAACCCCTACACCACGGAACCTTATCACACAAACTGCATTAGTAATTATATCTTAATATATAGAAAAAGTCAAACCATTTTAATGATTTGTACCTTCATAAAACATTAAAAACATAACGAGAAATAAAAACACCAACATTTGTTGGTGTTTTTTTATGTTTATGATAAGCCTACAACTGTTCCATCTTCTAAAACATCAATATGAAATGCCATTGGATCTTTACCTAACCCTGGCATAGTCATAACATTACCAGTCAAGCATATAATGAAATTTGAACCTGTTGCAAGCCTAATTTCATTAATATGAATTGTATGATCTTTAGGAATTCCTAAAGTTTTGGGATTATCAGTTAATGAAACTGGTGTTTTAGCCATACAGATATAGAAATCACGATATTTTTCATCATATTTTTTTAACATATCTTTTGCTTCTTCAGAATACTCTATTTTATTTGCTCCATATACTTTCTTACAAAGCTTATCAACCTTTTTAAATAAATCATCTGAAATATTATAAATCGGCTTAAACTTCTTTCTAGAGATATTTTCAACAACTTTATTTGCTAAATCTATTCCACCCAAACTACCTTTTGCATATACTTCACTTAATGATATAACTATATTATTTTCTTTAGCCCAAGCTTTTAATAAAGATATTTCAGCATCTGTATCGGTATCAAATTTATTAATTGCAACAACACTATTTACTCCTAAAGTATTAATAGTTTGTATATGTCTTTCTAAATTAGCAAGACCTCTTGTTAATTCATTTAAACCTTCTTCCTTAATACTAGCAATAGGCTTACCACCATGATATTTTAATGCTTTAATTGTAGCGACAATTACAACAACGTTTGGATTTAATCCAGCTTCTCGACATTTAATATCAAAGAATTTTTCAGCTCCTAAATCAGCTCCAAATCCTGCTTCAGTTACAACATAATCTGCAATTTTCAATGCTGTTTTAGTAGCAAGAACAGAATTACATCCATGAGCAATGTTTGCAAATGGTCCCCCATGAACAAAAAACAAATTATTTTCTAGTGTTTGAACAATATTTGGTTTTAAAGCATCCTTAAGCAAAACCAAAAGAGAACCAGTTATTTTCAAATCTTTTATTGTAATTGGTTCATTATTATAATTATATGCAACAATAGTTCTATCTAATCTATTTCTTAAATCAACTAAGGAACTTGATAAACAAAAACTAGCCATTATTTCACTAGCAACAGATATGTTATACTCATCTTGTCTTACAACTTCTCTTTTACTACTTAATCCAACATTAACTAATCTTAAAGCTCTATCATTTAAATCAATACAACGTTTCCAGGTAATTTTACTAGGATCAATATTCAAAGGATTTCCTTGATATAAATAATTATCAATAATTGCGCTAACTAAGTTATTAGCAGTAGTAATAGCGTGTAAGTCACCAGTAAAATGAAGATTAAGTTCAACCATTGGGTTTACTTGAGCATATCCTCCACCTGCTGCACCACCTTTAATTCCAAATACAGGACCCAGTGATGGTTCTCTTAAAGCTCCAACAGCTTTTTTACCAATTTTATTTAATGCATCAACTAAACCAACAGTTGTTGTTGATTTACCTTCTCCTGTTGGAGTAGGAGTAATTGCTGTAACTAAAATTAGCTTCCCATCTTTTTTGTTCTTCAATCGTTCTAGTAATGAAAGATCCACTTTGGCCATGTATTTACCATAACTAAATAATTCATCTTCTTTAATTTTAAATCTCTTTACAATTTTAGTAAGTTCTACTTTATTTGCAGCATTAATAATTTCTAAATCTGTTAGCATAAAGTTCCTCCATATTGATTAAATTCTATCATACAAGCTTAACATATTCAACACTATCTATAAATTCAAATAAAAAAATAGGTAAAACATCTACCTAATTTTATTTAAAATTATGCCAAGAATGTAACTTTATTTGAAAGTAGAATTGTTACAACATCAATAATCCAACCAACTACCAGACCAGCAGTAATAATCCAAATAATTCCAATAATTACTTTACCTTTAGCAATTCTGTAAATTCCATAAATAATTGGGCCAACGAATATAGCTAATAATAATTTAACTATTAAAGAAAGACCATCAATCGCTTTTACATATTCATTCATAATATAAATTCCTCCTTTATATTCTAAGTCTATTATAATACATAATATTAATTAAAACAATCATTATTAAATTTTAATAAACATTATTTTTTTAATTTATTATTATTAAAATCACTTGCAAAAACATTAACAATTTAGTATAATGTATAAGCATTGTCTAGGGGTATAGTTCAATGGTAGAGCAACGGTCTCCAAAACCGTAAATGAGGGTTCAAATCCTTCTACCCCTGCCATGTGGCGATTGTGGCGAAGTGGTTAACGCTCCGGATTGTGGCTCCGGTATGCGTGGGTTCGATTCCCATCAGTCGCCCCATTTTTTGAAATCTATAGGTCTTCTGAAAAGAGGATCTATTTTTTATTTTTATAGGGTATTTCAGCCAAAAATGGTTAGGATATCCTCTTTTTTTATACATTTATGAAACATTTAGATTTAAAGACCAAAGGAGACTGACCACGGACTCGAACCATTAACTTACGGGTGTCGAACCTTTAGTTCTTACGGGACTCGAACCTATAAGAGATAATGGTTGAAATAAAATTGATTTTTGTATATAATGTTATTGTAAGTTGAAAGGAATAATATTTATGTTAAACATAGGAACGCAAACATTAGAAACGGAAAGATTGATATTAAGAAAGTTTGAACTATCAGACGCAGAACTTGTTTATAAAAATTGGACTAGTGATCCTCTTGTTACAAAACATTTATCATGGGATGTACATAAATCACTAGATGATACAATTAAATATGTAAATTATATATGTGAATTATATAATAAAGAGTATTGCTTTGATTGGATTGTAGTATTAAAAGAAACTAATGAACCAATTGGTGAAATCTCATCTGTTAAAACATCTAAAAAACATAGTTTAATTGAATTAGGATATTGCTATGGAAGTAAATACTGGAATAAAGGCTATGCAACTGAAGTATTACAAATAGTAATTAAGTATTTAAGAGAAACTGCTAAAGTAGAAAAAATTACTGCTTGTCATCTCTCAATTAATCCTGCATCAGGTAAAGTAATGAAAAAAGCAGGAATGATTTACGATGCAACATTGAAAGAATATCGAATTGATAAAAATACTAATAAGCGTGTTGACTTAGTATATTATTCAACTAAATAAATAAAACAAAGTGAAGATTAAAAAAAGTATATTAAAATGGTTGATTTTTTTTATGATTCGTAATATAATATTACTGATAAAACTCCCCGCACCTCTTTACAATGTGCCCCAGGGGAGATGTTTTCATAATTGGGGGTATATATGGATGTTAAAAAACATTTAACTATAGATGAACAAATTGAATTATTAAAAACAAGAGGTTGTATAATAGAAGATGAAGAACTTGCAAAGAATATTTTGTTAGATATTAACTTTTATAGATTGACCTCTTATTTTTTATCTTTCAAAGAATCAGAGGATAAATATTCAAAAGGGACTTCTTTTGATAAAGTATATAGAAATTATCTGTTTGATCGTAAACTTAGAAATATGTTAAGTTATGTAATTGAACATATAGAAGTGGCAATTAAAACAAGAATTGCATATTATCATTCTTTAAAATATGGACCGCTTGGATATTTAGATAGTAATAATTATAATAATAAATTTGATGAGAACATATTGCAAGCTAATTTAAATAAATATATAAAAAGAAATGAAAAGAACCCAATTGTGATTCATCATATGACTAAATATGAAGGTAAATTTCCATTATGGGTTATAATTGAATTTTTTGATTTTAGTGATGCTTCAAAAATGTATTCACAATTAGATACAAAGTTACAGAAAGAAATAGCAAGAACTTTTAATAGTAATTCTACTTGCTTATCCTCTTGGTTATACTGTTTAACACACCTAAGAAATTGTTGTGCTCATTACGCAAGAATATATAATACAATTATGATTTCAATACCAGTTACACCTAAGAATTATAAATCAAAATTTAATAAAACAATTTTCAGTTATTTATTAGTTGCTAAAGAACTATTAAAAAATACTAGCGATTGGGTAAATTTTGTTATTGAACTTGCTGCGTTAATCGAAGAATATAAAGATGATATAGAATTATATAGATTAGGATTTCCAAGTAATTGGTATGATTTAATGATTAAGTAAATAAAATACTTTTGATTTTTATATTACGAAATAAGTGCTACTACTAAAAGTTGCATTATGAAACATTTTGTTCACTAAAACCTTAATATGCAACATTTTGTCCATCACACACATTTTCTGAAATCTATAGGTCTTCTGAAATGAGGATCTATTTTTTATTTTTATATGGTGTTTTAACTAATTACGGTTAGAATATCTTCTTTTTTTATACATTTATGAAACATTTAGATTTAAACACCTAAGGAGACTGACCACGGACTCGAATCATTAACTTACGGGTTTCGAACCTTTAGTTCTAACGGGACTCGAACCTATAAGAGATAATGGTGGAAATATATTTGGAATTATGGTATAATAACTATTAGATAAATTAGAATTTGACGAGGTGTTTCAATGGTTAGAATAGCAAGAAATAAAGACAGTCGTGTTTTGGCAGAAATGGCTGTTCAAATGTGGGATAGTCATACTGTTGATGAATTAGAAGCAGAGTTTGTTGAAACACTTAATGACAAGCAATCTGCATTCTTTATCAAGTATATAAATGATTTACCCGTAGGATTTGCGCAATGTGGTCTGAGAACTGATTATGTTGAAGGCACGGAAAGTTCTCCTGTGGGTTACTTGGAAGGTATTTTCGTAAAAGAAGAATACCGAAAGAACGGATATGCAAAAGAACTCCTTTCAGCTTGTGAAATATGGGCAAAAGAAATTGGATGCAGTGAGTTTGCCAGTGATTGCGAGATAGACAATATGGATAGTTTCAAATTCCATATGGCAATGGGATTTGATGAAGCAAATCGTATCATTTGCTTCAAGAAAAGATTGTAAACAGTTCTCTAAATGCCAATATATCGAACAGTTAGGAAAATAAGAATTTGACGAAGGAGATGTGCAATGAGCAACAAAGACATTATAAAATATTTTTACGAAGTGGTTGTCTCCGAAAACCTGCTTGATGAGCTTCATAAATACATTTCAGAGGACTGTGTGCAAAGAGTTGGAGAAAAAGTATATTTTGTTGGAACAGCAGGAATGAAACAGCATCTTCTCGCCGTTAAACAAACCTATCCCGATTATACAATGAAAATTATCCGCCAATATACCGATGGTGACTATGTAATTTCAGAGTTTATCATGCGTGGAACCCACAAAGGTGATTTTCTGGGGATAACACCAACCAATAAGGTTTTAGAAATTACGGGAGTTGACATTGACAGAGTTGTTGACGGTAAAATTGTCGAGCACGGCGGTTCAACTGAAACCTTTGAGACATTCTGGACAAACGGTTTGATTAAACCAGTATAATACAAATTCCAATAGGTCGAACAGTTAGGAAAATAAGAATTTGGAGGTGTGAATGATGAAAACTTTATATATGATTGGTGGCACTATGGGAATTGGAAAAACAACTGTGTGCCAACAACTCAAACAGGATTTACCGAATAGCGTATTTCTTGACGGAGATTGGTGTTGGGATGCAAGTCCGTTCCAAGTAAACGATGAAACAAAAGCAATGGTTACGAATAATATTTGTTACTTACTCAACAATTTTCTGAAATGCTCTGCATACGAGAGTATTATTTTTTGTTGGGTGATGCATGAACAGAGTATTATCGATTCCATACTTGAGAAGCTGGATACACAGAACTGTGAGGTGAAATGCGTCTCTCTGATAGCCGATGAAAATACTCTGCGTGAAAGATTGTCCGCGGATGTAGAAAAAGGTATTCGTTCTGAAGATGTAATTGAGAGAAGCATAGCAAGAATACCTATGTATCAAGCATTGGGTACTATTAAAATTGATACCAAAGGAAAAGCTGTGGCTGTGATTGCCAATGAGATAAAGAGGTTGTAATACTGACAAATTCCAATTTGTGGAGGTAAATAATGAGCGAAGTTTATTTTTCAAATAATAACTTACTAATTAGAAGCATGGAAGTCGATGATGCTAAAATAATATACGATACATATTTATCATATGGGTGGCATCCGTCTTTAGAAACCTATGAAAATTACTACAAAGAACAGGGAGAAAATAAAAGAAAAGTATTTATTGCGGAGTATGATGGAGAAGTATCTGGACTATGTACTTTGGTATTAAATCCTATGGAAGGTCCTTGGGCAGGTCTGGGGTATCCTGAAATAGTTGATTTGACAGTGTTTTTCCACGTTCGTAATAAAGGAATTGGAAATAATCTTATGGATGTGGTGGAACAGGAGGCGGCAAAAGTGTCTGATATGATATATTTGGCAGTTGGTGTCCATTCGGGGTATGGTGCAGCACAAAGAATTTATGTCAAGCGTGGCTATATTCCAGACGGTAGTGGCGTGTGGTATCAGGGAAAACAATTAGAACAATACGCTCCATGCTGTAACAATGATGATTTATTGCTTTTCATGTCTAAAAAATTATAATCAAGAAACAAAGGAAACTTTTAGTTTGACGAAGCGACAAATTCCAATTTATCGATTAGTTAATGAAACATTTTGTAGTGTTAGTGATTTTTATATTACTACAAAAAGTTGCATCGTGAAACATTTTGTAGCGTAAAATTCAAATATGAAACATTTTGTAGTGTAAATGCTTAAAATGAAACATTTCGTAGTAATGACACATTTTAGTACAATTGCTTCGATACGATATAATAATTTATACAATCATACAAAATATTATATAAGAATAATCGGAGAAGAAAGTCTTATTTTAATATATAGATATTTATAATAAATTAGCTGTTTAAGTTTAAAGCAACTAATTGGTGCATATAAACTAAGAAAATAACTTTACAAATACTATTATTTTGAATATAATAGTAGTACAAATACCTTAATCAATGAAAGGAGTTGATTGCTATGAATAAAACGATTTATAATAAGTTAGAAGTAATCATCACCTTGAAGGTTGATATATTTTCGGGTGTATTTTAAGTAGAGATTTATATTATCTATACTTTTAGTAAGCATATCTTGTAAACAAGACACTTCTAATTTATTAGAGGTGTTTTTTATGCTTACGGAATGGAGGTATGATAATATGTTATATTTAAAAATCATTAGAATAGGAGTTGTCATCATTTGAATGATTTATCCTTTGGAAAAAGATTAAGAGATTTAAGAATCAGTTTAAATCTAAGTCAAAAACAAATAGCAGATAAACTAGCTATTTCAAGACAATCAGTATCGAAATGGGAACAAGGTATATCCTTGCCACAAATTAATTATCTTGTTCCCCTCATAAAAACTTTAAATTGTAATATAGAAGATCTATTTATGATCAATGATGGAAGGAAAAATGGAAATTTAATGATTAATGAAAATTTTAAGGTAACACCCTGTAAATATTTACACGGAAATTTGTATGAAGGAATAAAGAAACTTTATAATAGCGATAAATATTTTGAATATAAAGTTAGAGAAGTAAATTATTGCAATAATGATGCATTCTTTATTGTTGGTATTTTTAATAATAATGTAATAGGATCTTGTTTTGTAATAAGACATGAAGATAACCCAAATTACTTTTTAATATCAGATTTTTTGGTTCAACAAGAATATCGAAACAAAGGTTATGGTTCAAGATTAATAGACAATGTTATAACTATTCTAGAAGATCATAATGCATATAAAATTTCTGCATTTATCTCAAATGATATTAGCGAAAAAGTATTTACTAATTTTGGTTTTAAAAAGGATAAGAGTATTAAAAATTTCGGAAGAGTTATTCCAAGTTCTGATGATGATGTATATTGTGAATTAAAGCTTAACGCTGATATTTCACTAGAAGAAATAACTAAAGAGAATGCAAGATTAGTAGGTTTAATCATGAATAGATATACTAAAAAGTATTCAAAGGAAATTCCTGGGTTACTAAGACCTAGTATGGTAATGTGGAGAAACCATATAATGAATTTAAATTTTTATAATGAATTAGCACTTGTTATTTGCTGTGGAAAGATAGTTATTGGTTATACTTATATGTATTATGTAGATTATGATGATAAACATTATGTATTTTTTCATATAGTATTAGATGAGAATCACTTATATGAAGAAGCTGTAAGTATTTGTATAGAGAAAGCAAAAGTTTTCTTAAATGATAATAAACAAAACCATAAGTTAGAAGAAATTAGATTCTATTTAAATGATAGTAGTATAATTATGGAACATGCTAGTTTTTATAGGAAAGCTTTATTAAATAATGGATTTATTAGTGATGATAATGAAATGTATTATTTAAAATAAAACTATTTAAGCGACTATGAAGTTCTTTATTACTTCATAGTTGCTTATTACTTGTTAATGGTGTACGCAACCCTTTTTGGTGTACGCAAAAATTTTCTCAAGTGTACGCAACACATTTTAGGTGTACGCAAAAAATACTACCAAAAATGGCAGGTGTACGCAAAACATCAATAAAACTACTAGGTGTACGCAAAATCTTAAAAAATAGTATGGTGTACGCATTGTATTAAAATTGGTGTTCTCTTTCATTTTTTTATAAAAATATATTGATTATTTAAAATAATTATGCTAGTATTATATCGTTGCGGGTATGGCGGAACTGGCAGACGCGCTAGACTTAGGATCTAGTTCCTTGGAGTGCAGGTTCGATTCCTGTTACCCGCACCAAGTTAGATGAATAGGTTTGATATAATCGTGTCAGGCCTTTTTTCTTTGCATAAAGGGGGTTCTTTCCTTTCTATAAGTAAAGATTAGAGCCTTGTAGGAGTGTTTAACCTCTTTTTTGCAGTATAATAAATAACTGCGGAACAAAAGCTTTATCAATGGAACGATAGATATTGCTACGGGACGAAAGTTTTTTTGTTTTACGGTAGGCGAATGCTCAAATGCGTGAAAAAAATGCGATTTTTATGCTATAATAAACTGAACGATAAATAAGAATTTTACGAGGTGACAAATAATGAAAGAAATCATTATTGCAAGCATTCTTTTTGCAGTATCCGTTTTTTTGTTTTTCATGAGTGCCCGATCCTTTATGGAAAAGGGGTTTCTTTTTAACAATGCTTACATCTATGCATCGAAGCAAGAACGTGAGAAAATGAATAAAAAGCCATATTATCGCCAATCGGCTATTGTTTTTTTACTGTTTGGAATCGTCTTTTTATTGCTCGCTCTCGCTGTGTTGCTTGAAGCATATTGGATTTCCTTCGTGGGTGTAGCGGTTGTTATCATTACTCTCATATATGCTATTGTATCAAGTATTACGATTGAAAAGAATAACAAACAATAATAGCGTAATTACAAATTCCAATTTATCTGTGAGTTTAACTGTACGCATTTTTGATAAAGTGTACGCACTTTTTAAGGGTGTACGCAAGTTGTATCAAAATAGGTATTTGCACACATTAAAGGTTTAGAATTAATAGCCACAAATGGTAAAATTGATATTTTCAAAAAAGATAAAAAATATTTAGTGTTTGATAAAATAAAAGAAAATGTTACATACTATGTAGTTAATTCAAAATATAATAAAAGAAAACAGCAATTAGAAATGTGGGTAAAAAAAAGAACCAATAAGTAAAACAGCTTAGCAAAGGCATCAATTTAGGGTGCGTAAAATATTTACAAGGGTGCACTAATATTTAGTAGGGGTGCGCTATTGTATCAATATAGGTTAAGTAACCCAATTATCTAGAGCCCTGGTTTATACCAGGATTTTTTTATAAATAATATTCAATCTTTAAAAATAAACAAATAAATATATAATAGAAATATATTAAGAAGGAAAAAACTATGAATAATAATCTAGAACAAACAATAATATCAATTATTGACAAAAAATATCCTTTAGTTACAAATCTATCTAATGTATCATCAATATTAAAAACAAATTTCCCTAACACTTCATGGGCAGGATTTTATCTTGTTGAAAAAGATAAATTATTTTTAGGTCCTTTTCAAGGAGATGTAGCATGCTCCGTAATAGAAAAGGGAAAAGGTGTTTGCGGTACTTCTTTCAATACACAAAAAACTATAATTGTTGATAATGTTTTAGAATTTTCTGGGCACATTGCTTGTTCATCAACTTCAAGAAGTGAGATTGTTACTCCAATTATAAAAAATAATAAAGTAGTTGCTATTATAGATTTAGATAGTAATTTATATAATAATTATACAAAAAATGATAAAATTCAATTGGAAAAAATTAGCAAAATTTTATCTTCTCTCTTTTAGGAATGAAAACATTCCTTTTTTTTGTCTTTTTATGATAAAATATAAAAAACAAGTTTATTAAATCTATAAAAGGAGAGATAATGAAAAACATATTAGAAATCAAAAATTTAGTTAAATATTATGGAAAAACCGTTGGTGTTAATGATGTCACAATGGAAATTCAAGAAGGTGAAATTTTTGGATTTATTGGTCCAAATGGTGCAGGAAAATCAACTACAATTCGTTGTATCATGAGACTAATAAATAAATCAAGTGGAATTATTACATTTATGAATAAAGAACTTAACCCTCTTTCTTATAAAGATAATATTGATATCGGTTATCTTCCTAGTGAAATAAATTTATATGAAGAAATGACTGGTAAAGAAATATTAAAATTCAATGATTCTTTCTATACATTTGACACAATTGAAAGAGCAAATATTATTTCCCAAAGATTAAAAGTTGACCTTTCAAGAAAAATAAAAGAATTGTCTTTAGGAAACCTAAAAAAAATTGGTATAGTTTTATCCCTTGCCCATTCACCAAAATTAATCATTATGGATGAAGCTTCTTCCGAACTTGATCCATTAATGAAAGAGGAATTTTATTCCATTTTAAAAGAAGAAAAATCAAAAGGAAAAACCATTTTATTCTCTTCACACAATTTAGCTGAAGTAAGAAAAATTTGTGATCGTGTTGCAATAATTAAAGATGGTAAAATAATCAAGATAGCCTCAATAAATGAATTAATTTCTAGTTCTATATATATGATAAAAATTAAAACAAATCAAGAATTAAGTAATGGGTATAATATAATTGCAAAAAATGATGAATTTACAACAATATTATATAACGGCGATATAAATAAAGTAATTAAAGACTTATCAAATCATAAAATAGAAAGAATACTAATTGAAGAACCATCTTTGGAAGATGTCTTCATGCATTATTATAAATAAGGAGCACATAATGATTATTAAAGAAATAAAAACAAATTTTAAATCTTTACTTATATGGTTAGCAGTAATTTCTTTTTTCATGTTGATAGTTTTTATCACTTATCCTACTTTAATGTCACCTGAAAACGTCGAATTACTAAGTCAAATTACTTCTGTCTTCCCAGAAGAGCTATTAAAAATATTTAATATGGACATAGCATCCATCTCTAGCCCTTCAGGTTGGGTAAAATCAGAAGGAATAATTATGTTAATTTTAGCAACTAGTATCTATAGCTCACTACTAGGGTTTAAAGTTATTGGAAAAGAAAAAGAACAAATGACAATTGAATATTTAGCAGCAAAACCAGTTTCAAGAGATAGAATAATTTTGTCAAAGACCTTAGGTAGCCTAATAAATATTATAATTTTAGTAGTAGCGACTAGTGCAATAATTATTATTGGCTTAGCCATTAGCAATGATTTAGACTTATATATAATGATAATGCTTACTTTATCACCACTTTTTGTTAACATATTTATTTATTTTCTAACTATTTTAATTTCAATATTTATAAATAATAAAAACGGATTAGCTTTTGGAATACCTTTTGCCTTTTACTTTATAAATATTTTAGCTTTGTTTAGTGAAAAAACTAACTTCTTTAAATATTTAACTCCTTTTACATTTTCAGATTCTAGATACATTATTGAAAATGAATCCCTTAATTTATTATCATTAATTATTTGGCTTGCTTCATTAATTGTTATATTACTTACTTCAATATATTTTTATCGTAAAAGAGAATTAATTTAAAAATGTCATTAGATAAATATAAAAAAATTGAATTTGAAAGCAATATAATCGGTTGGGATTTTTCCTATTTAGATGGAAAAATTATCGAAGAAAAAACTCCTTGGGATTATTTAGCTACCATAAAAAAATACCTAAAACCAAGTATGATATTACTAGATATGGGAACAGCTGATGGCAAGAAACTTTTGTCACTTAATCATCCCTATAAGAATACTTACGTAACAGAGGGATATTATCCAAATTATCAACTATGTATTAGAAACTTATCTCCCTTAGGCATAAATGTTAATTTTTATAAAGATGATACAAACCTTCCTTTTAATCATAATCAATTTGATATTGTCATTAATCGCCATGAATCTTATAATTTAAAAGAAATAAAAAGAATTTTAAAACCAAACGGAATATTTATAACTCAACAAGTAGGCTCACATAATAATGAACCAATGACTAAAATTATAACTCCTTGGATAAATAAAGATTATAATTCTTTTACAGTTAAACAAGAATTAGAAAATTTTAAAAAACAAAATTTTGAAATATTAGAATATGATTCAAAATTATTAAATATTACATACTTAACAATTGATGCTGTTATTTTTATGTGTAAAACTATAGAATGGGAATTTCCAGGTTTTTCTTCAGAAAAATCATTTACAGGTTTACAACAAATAGAACATCAAATAAAAACAAACGGAGGCTTTAACTCTATTGAAGACCGTTTCATAATTGTCTCTAAAAACTTAAAAAGGTGAGCTAATTTTGCTCACCTTTTTATATATATTTATGCGCTCATTTTATCATATTTATTTCTACCAACAGTACCCAGCAATATAATAATTACCACATTTATTATTGTTGAAAGAACAATAAATGAAAGTATAGCAATAGAAATTGAACTTAATGTAAAAATTAAAAAACTTAACCCAAACAATAAAATATCTAAAACAAAAGACATTAACATAAGTACAACAACACTTGCACTTTGTTTAACTACTTTTATTTCTTGGTCCCAATCCATTTTTGGTAAAAGTAAATTAATAAATAAACCTAAAGTAGTAATCATTAATAAACCTAAAGATACAACCCCTGTAAAAATAATTATTTCAATAATACTAAACTTAATTAAAAATATTCCTATAATAATTGCAATAAACAAAAATGGTAAAGCAGAAACAATATTAACTAATGATTTCGCAATAAAAACATTAGTAGTTTTTACTGGAGCAGACTTAATTATCCAAAATTGCTTTCCTTCTAAACTAATGGTACAAGAAGTTGTTGAAGTAATTGTAATAATAAAATATCCCATAGCGCTTAACATCACAAATAGTAATGAATTATCCGTACCTGCACCAGCTTTACTAAACTGTAAATATGTAAAAACTAAAATAATTGGCAACAATACAGCTCCAACTCCACTATTAATAACATACATTGGTGAACTAATATATCTCTTAAATTCTTTTTTAAATAGTGTTTTTATTTCTCCATCACTTGCTAAATTATCATCTAAAACAAATTCTTCTTTTTTAAAACTTTTTTCTGTTCTTGAATTTGTTTTTTTATAAGTTATTCCTAAAAGAAAAACAAAAATCAAAAAGAAACCCCCATTGATTCCAATATAAAGCAATGTTGAAGGGATATCACCCATTAAAGCTTTATAATTAACATAACCTGGATAATACAAAGTCTTTGCAGTATTAAACATAGATTCAGCAAACTGCCCTGGGTTTTCTTCCATACTCTGACTACTCATACTCAACATCATAAAACCAACAAGAAAAATAAGCATAATGACAATTTTAAAAATATTTTTATGTTTCCAATTTCTAGTAAAAGAAGTAACAAAATATGACAAAAAACTAAATATTGATATTGGTAATAGTGGTGTTACAATCAAACTTATTAATCCATAAACTACTAGCCAAACTGTAAATCCAGAATAAATACCATAAACAATAACTCCAGGAATAAAGAAAATTGAGAAAAATAAATAATCAGTAAAGAGCAAAGAAAGAACTTTACTAAAAACTACATCTCTTTGATTAATTGGCATACTCATTAACATATCATAATCTCTTGCTTTAAACAAATGACCATCAGCTCTGATAATAGTTTGAATAACTAACATAAAAGCTCCAAATGATGATGCAATAATCAAAATATATTCAACTTTTTCTTCTACTTTTAAAATATCAGCAAACATCATATAATAGAAAAAACTAATTCCCATAAAAGCTAATAAAATTATAATAAACAACAAAGAAATAATTGCAATTTTAGTTTTACCTTGTTTCTTTTTTAAAAATCTATTTATTCTTAAGCTGTTAATAAAATTAACTTTAAATAAAATTAAAAAGTTTCTCATCCTTCCAACTCCAAGAAAACAGCTTCTAATGACTTATCTCCTTTTACATCACTCATTGTACCGCTAGCAATAATTTCTCCATCTTTAATAATTGCTACATGATCACACAACTTTTCAGCAACCTCCAATACATGGGTTGAAAAAAATATTGACGTTCCATTTTCACATAATTTTTTCATTTCTTCTTTCATTAAATATGCCGCTTTTGGGTCTAACCCAACAAATGGCTCATCTAATAGCATTAACTTAGGATGTCTAATAAATGCAGAAATAATAGCTAATTTTTGTTTCATACCATGTGAATATGTTGAAATCATATCATTCAAATTATTTTTAATTGAAAATAATTCAGAAAAATATATTATATCTTTATTTCTTTGCTCTTTTTCAATAAGATAGATATCTCCAATAAAATTTAAATATTGAATTCCTGTTAATGCTTCATACAAATCAGGATTATCAGGAATATAAGCTATTTCTTTCTTACAAGAAATTGGTTCTTTTTTAATAGATTTCCCATTAATTAAGATTTCTCCTTCTTCAAAATCCAAGATTCCACAAATACACTTAATTACCGTTGTTTTACCAGCTCCATTATGACCAATAAATGCAAATATTTCACCATCTTCAATAGAAATATTAACATCATTAACTGCTTTTTTATCAATTACATAACTCTTTGATAAATTTTTAATTTCTAACATAAATCCACCCCCTGTTTATTCTATATTAATTTCTTTAAATACTTAATTAATTCTTCCATATTAGAAGATTTTTCTGGCAACTTTAAATTATCTTTATTAATTAAATGATCTGTGACTATATAAATATCACAACCAAGTTCTGTTACAACAAAATCATCTGACATATCATTTCCAACCATTAGAGATTCACTAGGATCAATATTAAAGTCAGTAAATATTTCTTGATAATATTTAATATTCGGCTTTGAATAATATGAATTCTCATAAGTTGTTATATGAGTGAATACTAAACTATCTATATTTGCCCATTTAATTCTGTTTTCCGTTGCTATTTTAGGAAAAAGTGGATTTGTTGCTAAAATCAATTGATATCCTTTTCCCTTTAATTTATATAAAACTTCATTCAATCCCTTATATGGAATAACAGAATTTGCTAATTCATTAAATTCATTATTATAATAGTCAATAAAATAATCACTAATTAAATCTTTTTTGTAACCTGTAACTTTCTCAAACGCTTCCCAAAAAACACATTCATTAGTTTCATACCCATCATTATTAAGCATTGCGTCTGTTCCAATTTTAATTCCCTTAATAAATTTATCTGAATCATACCCTAAACTAACAATTTTTTTTGTTAAAGTATAAAAATACTTTTCAATAAATTCATCTATATTTTGAGGAAGCAAAGTTCCATCTAAATCAAATATTATATTCTTAAGCATATATTTTCTCCTAATCTTTATTATTCTATCATAAAAGAAGATATTTAAAAAGAAGAAAATCAATATAATAATAAAGGAATTGTTACAAAAATATCATTTTTACAAATATAAAACAAT
The DNA here is from genome assembly GCA_028691515.1 of Bacilli bacterium. Lineage (GTDB taxonomy): Bacteria > Bacillota_I > Bacilli_A > ML615J-28 > CAG-698 > DUUA01. The sequence goes on along the minus strand of JAQUZE010000005.1, from coordinate 79,919 downwards.
TTGAAATCTTAAGCTATGCATCTTAATATATTATATAAGATAATTCAAAAAAATACAATTAAATAAAAAGATACTAAATAGTATCTTTTTTTTATTTATGATCTTACATCAGTTAAAATATCGTCCATTTTTGTATGAATATCAGCACCTAAATATTGATAAC
>JAQUZE010000005.1:0-79656 GCA_028691515.1 Bacilli bacterium | reverse complement strand
AAGATAATTCAAAAAAATACAATTAAATAAAAAGATACTAAATAGTATCTTTTTTTTATTTATGATCTTACATCAGTTAAAATATCGTCCATTTTTGTATGAATATCAGCACCTAAATATTGATAACTGATTCCATTTACTTCTCCAGGATAATATCCTGGATGAGTAACTACATCTTCTATTGATTCATCCAATAGCATTTCTTGATAAACACTTGAAAGTGTTGGACAATATCCTATCTCACTAGCATTTTCTAATGCATTATCAAAATCTAAGAAAAAATCAATAAATTTATGAGCAAGCTCCTTATTTTTAGTAGTTTTTGGAATTACCATAGAATCATACCAAACATTATTCTTATCTTGTGGAACAAACATATCAAATGTTACTTCCATTTCATTATCCAAATAATTGTATAAAACATCAAAGAAATCTCCAGAATATACTAACGCTACATCTAAATTCTTTTGAGCAACTAATTCTTTTAAATCATCAGTACCCCATTGATTATAATCAAAATTTTTTAAAGCATCTTTTGCTGCATTTAAAACATCTAAATCTTTAGAATTAATATCTTCATTTAAATATAATTCTGCTGCTGCAATTGCATCACGACTAGATAAATACATACCTACCCTTGAATTAACAGGCAATTTATCTTTTTCAAAAAAAACATCCCAAGAATTTGTTTCCACAGCTTCTTCTACTCCTTCTTTAGTCTTATTATACATAATTCCTAAAGTTCCCCAAAAATATGGAACACTATATTCTTTCGCATTAATTTCTTGCATTAAAGCAACTACTTTACTATCAAAATTTGATTCACTATAATTTGAAAGCAAGTCATAATCAATCTTTTCTAATAAATCTTCTTGTCTAAGTCTATCAATCATATAATCGCTTGGAATAACTATATCATATGGTTGAGTACTATTTTTTATTCTTGTATACATAATTTCATTTGAATCAGCAGTATCATCTAGAATAACTTCTACATTATTGTCTTCTTCAAATTTTTCAATTAAATCCTCATTAATATATTGTGCCCAATTTAAAACATATAATTTTTCTTGACTTGAACAACCACTAATAATAAATAACGCTACAAAAAATGTAATAAATCCAAATAACTTTTTCATTTAAAAATCACTAAACCCTTTCTTTTTATTCTTTCTATACTTAATGATATTATATACTATTAATATTGTTAAAGTACCAATAGAAATAATAGTATTATAAGCATAAGCTTTTGGCCAAGTATTAAACCTAATTGCCCTTCTATTTGCATATAACCAAATAGAAAAATTAGAAACTCCAGATCCTGTTGTAAAATAAGAGATTACAAAGTCATCAATACTCATTGTAAATGCTAAAAGCATTCCGGCCATAATTCCTGATGCAATCGAAGGAATAATTACTTTCCTCAAAGCATCTGTTGGGGTTGAACCTAAATCTAACGCTGCATCATATAAATTCGGGTTAATTTCATTTAATTTAGGTAATACACTTAAAACAACATAAGGGATACCAAAAAATATATGAGCAATTAACATTGTAAAATATCCTAATGGATATTCAAAGCCAATAAATCTTCCTAAAATTTGAAACACTAACATCAAGAAAACTCCAGTAACAATATCTGCATTAATAACTGGAATGTTATTAAGCAATATCATTTGTTTGCGTCTTTTTTTATTTAATGAATTTATTCCAATAGCAAATAATGTTCCTAAAACAGTACTTAATAATGTTGATATAATAGCTATAGACCACGTTGTTCTAATAGCCCTCATAAGATCTGAGTCAAAAAACATCTCTTTATACCATTTAAAAGTAAAACTTTGAAAATGTGTTCCTGTCCCATCGCTATTAAAAGACTGAACCATAATATAAATTATTGGTAAATACAAAATCAATAAAACTAAAGCAACAAATGAAACTTTTAAAATTTTATTAATTAATAACTTTCTTTGCTTACTAACGTTTACTATTTTCATCATAATAGAGTTTCTCCTTCAGCATCAAATTTACCAATCAAGTAAATGCCCAAAAAGATAATTAAAATTATTACAATTGAAATTAAACTACCAACATTATAACTAACACCTTGTTTAAACTTTTGCTCAATAATCGTTCCTATCAAAATCATATTACCACCAGACATAATCTCTGGAATAGTAAAACCTGTTGCACAAGGTAAAAATACCATAATAACACCACTAGCAATCCCCTTTAAAGATAAAGGAAAAGTGACTTTTTGAAATGTTTTTCTATTATTAGCTCCCAAATCTTGACTAGCTTCAATTAATGAATAATCTATTTTTTCTAAAACTGTATAAATTGGAAAAACCATAAATGGTAAATATAACATTACCATCGCTAAAACCACAGAAAAATCAGTACCAGCGATATTAGAACTAAAACCAAAAACTTCATTCATAAATCCCTCAGGAAGCAACATTCTATTTAAAGTCTGAATTCTAAGCAACATATTACTCCACATAGGCAGTATAAATAACACTAATATTAAACCTTTAAACTTTAAATTTGACCTAGAAATAAAATAAGCAGAAGGATATGCAATCAAAATACAAATAATTGTTGTAATAAAAGCAAATTTAATACTTTCAAAAAAAGCTTTTATATAAACTGATGTGAAAGTAGTTTTAAAATTATCTAAAGAAAAAGAAGCATTCTTAAAATCAAGTCCTTGAATATCTAAAAAAGCCAAAACAATCATTAATAATAATGGAATAATTACAAGAAGAACCATCCAAAACAAATATGGAAGCGATAATTTTGCAAACTTTTTCATGATTCTTTTACTTTCATTAAATGGATTTCAAAAGGATCAACAGTAAGTCCTATTTCGTCACCAACTTCAAACTTCTCATATTTATGAATAACAAATTCTTTTCCTTGAATAATTGCACATATTTCATACACAACTCCCTTAAAAATAATAGAATCAACAATTCCCTTCAATTTAGCTTCTTCTAAAGGAACAATATCAAAATCTTCAGGCCTTATAACAACATCACAAATTTCCCCATTTTTAAAATTTTCATCTGTACAATCAAAAACTGTACCCATAAATTCCACTTGTTTTGGAGTTTTATATTTAGCCCTAATTATATTACTTTCACCTATAAAACTCGCTACAAATCGATTTTTAGGCTCATTATAGATATCTTGAGGAGTACCTATCTGCTGAATCTCACCATTATCCATAACAACAACAATATCACTCATAGTAAGTGCTTCTTCTTGATCATGAGTAACATAAATAAATGTAATACCCAATTCTCTTTGCATTTCTTTTAATTCATATTGCATATTTTGTCTTAATTTTAAATCAAGAGCAGCTAAAGGTTCATCAAGCAATAAAATCTTTGGTTTATTCACAATTGCCCTAGCAATAGCAACTCGTTGCTGTTGCCCTCCAGACATATTAGATATCTTTCTATTTTCATATCCAGATAACTTTACTAAATTTAGAGCATCTAAAACAGCTTCATTAATGTGATGTTTACTCATCATTAATGATTTTGCTGATTTCTCTTCATCTGAACGATATTTATAAACAATTTTTAATTCTTTATATAAATCATCAATATCTTCTTGATAAGCTATTTTTCTTAAAGTTAACAATTCTTTATTATATTTTTGCAAAACTTTAGCTTTTTCTAGTTTCTTCATACCAATAGTTTCTTCATGAATTTTATCTTCCAATTGTTCTAATTCTTCATTTGCTTTTTCAATTCTAACTGTATTATTTTCTAAATCTTCAATTTTACTTAAAAGTTCTTTTTCTTTTTTGTCATATCTTTTTTCGATTGAAGCAAGATTAGTCTCATATAACTTTTCTTTCTCATTAGAAATTTTTTCTTTAATCTCTGATTTTATTTCTTTAAGACGATATTTACTCTCTGATTTTTCATCTTTACTAATATTTTTATCTTGAATTTTTTTTAAAAGTTCTTTTTTTTCTTTTTCATAACTTTTTCTAACATTACTTTTTACATCTTCAAAAACTCTATTAAAATTTCTCAAACCATAAGCAACATTATCAAATACATTTAGATGCGGGAAAAGGGCATAACGTTGAAAAACCGTATTAATTGGACGATGGTAAGGTGGTATTTCATTTACTCTTTCACCATTTAATATAATTTCTCCTGAATCAGGAAATTCAAACCCCCCTATCATTCTAAGTGTAGTAGTTTTTCCACACCCAGATGGACCAACCAAAGTAACAAATTCATTTTTATTAACATATAAATTAAAATCTTTTACAACTATTTCATCATCAAAAGATTTATAAATATTTTTTAATTCAATTAATTTTTTAGCCATATATTTCCCTTTCTAATAAAAATAGAGTTGATAAAAAATATCAACTCTAAAACTGGTGACCCGTATGGGACTTGAACCCATGAATGTATGCGTGAAAGGCATATGAGTTAACCGCTTCTCCAACGGGCCATGGCGGAGTAGGAGAGATTTGAACTCTCGCACCGGTTACCCGATCTATACCCTTAGCAGGGGCACCTCTTCAGCCACTTGAGTACTACTCCATTTTAAGCCGTTTAATCTTATAATAAACAAAACTAAAAGTCAAGTTATTATTTAACAGCTTATTGCGATTTCTTAATTTCATTAATTTTAATTGCAAAGAAATCTTTTATTTCATTCATTCCGACAATTTGTCTTGACACTTTACTTCCCTTTATTACTAATAAAGTTGGAACTCTTCCACTAACAAAATTCAAATCATCAATATTGTCAGTATTACTTACTTTTTCAGCTTTCTCATCATCAACAAATTTCTGATTATCTGGAAGATCAATATCAAAAACAAATAAAGGTATACTTTTTTCATTTTTAGAGTTTCTTATTATAAATTGATAATAGTTATTTATATGTTCTTCTAAACTAAGAGACACTTCATTTTCATGCTCTACACTACCATAAACATAAACATAATACTCAGTCTCTTCCATTGAATAAAAATCTGCTGAAGTTACTGTATTAGGCCTTAATGATCGCGTATATAATTCTATGCCCATAATTACTGAAAAAGTTATGGTTAAAATCCCTAACGCTACCCATAGTATTATTGCTTTATAATTTACTTTTTTTTCTCTTGCTGTATTCATATATATACCTTTTGCAAACTACTACAAAATACCCTTTCTAACTTAGAATATTATACTAAATTTTGCTCATTTATACAAGAAAATTATTTGTTTTTAATTTCCAATGCTATTTTTCTTAAATCACTAAAACAATGTGACAATCCCGATTTTGAAACATACTTGCCAATTGTATCTTCAGATTTTTCACTTAACGAGGATAGAGAATCATCTGGATACGTATTTCTTAAAATAATTGCATCAAGCAATCTCTGTGATAAATTCAAAAACCCTCTTTTTTCTTTAATATAATTAATATCATTTAATTGCGCTTCTGCTGTTTTTAAAACTTTTTGTTCATTTGCTACATCGCAATTAATCATCCTATTAACATAATTATTTAAATCTTTTTTAATGCGAATATCCTCAAAACTAAATAAACTATTAAAAGCACCAACATATTTTAAAAAATCACCAATATGTTCTGATTTTTTAAGATATACGACATAACCCTTAGACCTTTTAATAATATTTGCTTCTATACCAACTTCAATCAATAAACTTTTTATTTTAAGTGCAATATATTCTTGCTCACAAACAATTTCTAAGTGATAATTACTTGTTTCCGGATTATTTACAGAACCTCTAGATAAAAAAGCTCCTCTTAAAAATGCAATTTTTTGTTCCGATTCAATTATGATATCATCATTAATAGTCTTAATAACTAATAAATCATCATTAATGATTTTAAATTTTTTTAATATTTCTTGAGTATCATCAATAATAGAAATAATATATAAAGATTTCTTATCAAGTTTATTTTGACTCTTTAAAATAATATCAACTTTTAAGCCAAAAACCTCATTAAATAATGAACTAATTCTTCTCGCAAGAAAATTATGCTTAGTTTGAAAAACTAAATTTAATTTATTTTTTGATATTACAAAAGAACTTTTCAAAAGAATAATTGCATACAATTCAGCATATGAATCTTTTTTATTTAGAGGGCTTGCCGCAATCTCTTTCTTGATTTCACTGGCAAATGACATATTAATTCACTTTTCTAACAGCATTTAGGGCAGCAATTGATCCATCAGCTACAGCTGTTGTAATCTGTCTAATATTTTTTTCAATTACATCTCCAGCAGCAAATAATTTATTTATTGAAGTTTCACAATTTTCGTCTACAATAATATAGCCAAATTCATTAGTAATTCCTAAATCCTTAACAAAAGAAGTATTTGGATCTTGACCAACATATTCAAAACAAGCAGCAACTTTTAATTCTGAAGTTTTATTTGTTGAAACATTTTTTAAACTCAAACAATCTAAAATTTCACTTCCTTTAAATTCAGTAATTACTGTATTTAAAACAAACTCAACATTATTAATTTCCTTTAGTTTTTCAACATATTTTTGATCTCCACGGAATTCATTTCGTCTATGAATTATATATACCTTGCTTGCAATACTAGATAAATAAATAGATTCTTCCAAAGCAGAATTTCCACCACCCACTACAGCAACTTCTCTATCTTTATATAAATTTCCATCACAAACAGCACAGTAACTTATTCCTCTTCCATCAAACTTTTGTTCACCTAAAACACCCAAATTTTTATTTTTCGTTCCAGTTGCAATAATAACTGATTTTGCAGAATAAACATTTTCTGTTCCTTTTAATATAAAGTTGCTATTACTATCTCTCTTAAGACTAACTATTTGATCAGCAATAAATTCTACATCCAACTCAATAACTTGATTAAGCATTTGCAAAGATAAATCTGCACCATTTATTGAAGTAAATCCTGGATAATTATCAATGGTAAATGTATTTACCATTTGGCCCCCTGGAGCGCTGTATTCAATCATTGCTACCTTTGTATTTGCTCTGGCGGCATAAATAGCTGCAGTCATACCTGCTGGTCCTCCACCAATTATCAAAACATCGTACATAATTTACTCCTTTAATGTAACTTCAACCTTATTTTCCTCAATAATTTCCATAAAAGAAATTGGTTTATATTTAAAAATTCTTCTTAATACTAATAATGCTATACCAACAAAAACCATAATTACAGAAATAACTTGAGCTTGTAATAATTCCAATCCAAAAATATTTACTGGAAGTGGATCAGTTCTTAATCCTTCAATAAAGAATCTTCCAATACCATACCATATTAAGTAAAATATACCGGCATCCCCCATCCAATATTTTTTCCACAATTTTCTAATAAGAATAATAGCAAGTAATCCTGACATATTCCATAAAAATTCATAGAAAAATGTTGGATGAAAATAACCCACAATACCAGTCACTTTATCTCGAAAATACATATTATTAATAATAAATTCAGGAATATGAATTTTTTCTAAAAACCCTCTTGTAACTTCGCCACCATTAGCCTCTTGATTAAAAAAATTCCCCCATCTTCCTGCTGTTTGCCCTATTAAAAATCCAGGAGCTAGAACTTCAATTATTTTTAACAAATCAAGCTTTTTAATTCTAGCATAAATAACTGCAAAAATACCCGCAGCTATTAAAGCTCCGTGAATTGCAAGTCCCCCTTCATTAATAGCTAACACTTTAATTATATTATCTTTATAATCAGCCCAAGAAAAAATAACATAGTATATTCTTGCGCCCAAAACACCAACTACAACACCAATAATAAATCCCCAAAATAAGTCATCTTCATTTATGCCAATTTTTTTAGCAATTCTAAGCCCATAATAATAAGCTGAAAACATTCCAATAATAATACAAATCGCATAAAAAGTAATTTTTAATCCAAAAATATCTATGTGGTTTGGTAATGCTAAAATTTGTGGTATATAGTTCATATCTTCACTACTTCTTTCTCTTCTTAATAACTATAAGGTTAATCTTTTTATTTATATAATAATTAATTATACTTCTTGCAATTAATAAAAGCATAATAATTATAATTACATCAAAATGAGATACTAAAGTTATCCTTGGTATAAAACTACAACTTATAAAAACTATCACTGTTATTAAAATATTAATAGTTCCACCACTCATAAACACAATCTTAGGAAAAAATCTTAACATAACATTTCTTAAGACTGTATCTAATACTGAAAAACTAACAGTAAATATTGTAAAAAATAAAAGAAATTTATTTTGTGGTTCAACTTCAAGCCAAGGCTTATAACCAGTAATTGAAATAAATAAAATATAATCAATTACTACACTTATAAGTAAAGTAAATAAAAAATTAACAAAAGTTTGTTTAGGAAGTTTAAAAATAATATTAGTATTATCTTCCTTATTACTTTCTTGTGTTTTTTTAATTTCTTCAATAAATTTTTTGTTTGCTTCAATTCTTTTTTTAAAATTATCATCTTTAGTGTCGGAATCTTTATTTATATTTTTCTTCTCTTCTTCAATTTCATTATTATTTTTATCTTTCACCAAATCACCCCTAAATAGATATAATATTATATCATAAATTTAAAATTTTTTTAAGATACATTCCTGTATAAGATTTAGAATTTAAAGCTACTTCCTCTGGTGTACCAGAAGCTACTATCTCTCCTCCAGCATTTCCTCCTTCAGGACCTAAATCTATTACAAAATCAGCACTCTTAATAATATCTAAATTATGTTCAATTATTACAACAGTTGCACCATTATTAACAATATACTGTATAACATCCATCAACCTCATAACATCGTCTGAATGAAGACCAGTAGTCGGCTCATCAAGAAGATAAATAGTTTTATCAGTAATTTTTTTATACAACTCACTAGCCAGCTTTACTCTTTGGGCTTCACCCCCAGATAAAGTTGTTGAAGCTTGACCCAATTTAATATATCCTAATCCAACATCAACCAATGTTTTTAATTTATTTTCTATTTTTGCAATATTTTTAAAAAATATATATGCATCATCAACAGTCATATCTAATACATCAGCAATGGTTTTGCCTTTAAACTTAACATCCAATGTTTCTCTATTAAACCTGCTACCACGACACTCTTCGCAAGGAATATATACATCAGGTAAAAAATGCATTGCTATTCTAATAACACCATCACCTTGACATCTTTCACATCTGCCACCCTTAACATTAAAAGAAAATCTTCCTTTTTTATAACCTCTCATCTTAGCTTCTACAGTACTTGCAAACAAATCTCTTATATGATCAAATACACCAGTATAAGTTGCAGGATTACTTCTTGGTGTTCTTCCTATTGGTGATTGATCAATAGCAATGATTCTTTCATAATCTTCAATACCTAAAATATCATCATGCTCTCCTGGAACTAATTTTGATCGATATAATTTTCTACTCATTGCTTTCCATAAAATCTCTGTTATAAGACTACTCTTACCAGAGCCGCTTACACCAGTAACTAAAGTTAGTGTTCCTTCAGGAATACTAACATCAATATTTTTAAGATTATTACATCTTGCACCTTTAATAGTTAAAAACTTGCCATTCCCTTTACGTCTCGTTTTAGGAATTTTAATCTTCATTTTTCCAGATAAATATTTTCCTGTAATACTATTTTCATTATTCATCACTTCTTCAAGAGTCCCAGCAGCAACAATTTCTCCACCATGAATTCCAGCATAAGGTCCAACATCAATAATATAATCAGACTCTCTCATAATTTCCTCATCATGCTCAACAACTATTAAAGTATTACCTAAATCTCTCATTTCTTTTAAAGCTTTAATCAATCTAGCATTATCCCGTTGATGAAGACCAATTGATGGCTCATCAAGAACATACAGCACACCAGTTAATTTAGATCCTATTTGTGTAGCAAGCCTAATCCTTTGACTCTCACCGCCACTTAAAGATCCTGCTTGTCTTGATAATGTTAAATAATCTAAACCAACGTTAATTAAAAACTCAAGTCTAGATTTAATTTCTCTTAAAACTAAATCAGCAATTTTTGTATCATTCTCACTTAAAACTAAATTGCTTAAAAAAACATATAAATCTTTAATAGATAAATCTATCATTTCAAAAATATTAATTCCACCAATTTTAACTGCCAATGCTTCTTTTGATAATCTTTTACCTTGGCATTTGGGACAAGTAAAATCAGATAAATATGAATTATAATAATCCCTTGCAGCATTAGAAGTTGTTTGCATATATCTTCTTTCAATTAAAGTAGCTACACCTTCAATATATTGAGTTTTTTGATATGTATTATTTCCTCTAGTATGAAGCACATATTTAATTGGTTCTTTAGAACCATTCAATATAATATCTTGTTCTTCTAAAGATAATTCTTCATATGGTTTATTTAAATCAATTTTATAAAAATCAGCCAATTGTTTAAAAGTTTGCCACTCGATATTTTCCGTATCAACAAGGTTTTTTAAATACTTTATAGCACCTTTTCTAATAGATTTTTCAGGATTAGTAACTAAAAGATTAATATCAATTTTTTGTAAAACACCAAGCCCATTACACTCATCACAAGCTCCAAAAGGAGAATTAAACGAAAATAATCTTGGTTCTAATTTAGGAATAGAAAAATCGCAAAATGGACAAGCAAGCAATTCGCTAAAAACTTTTTCTTCTCCATTAATATCTACTGTTACTTTTCCATCTCCTAGTTTTAAAGCTGTTTCTAAAGAATCATATACTCTACTTCTAATATCATCTCTAATTTTAATTCTATCTATAACTATATCAATATTATGTTTATTGTTTTTTTCCAAATTTATTTCATCTGTTGTTAAATCAAAAACAGAACCATCAATTCTAACCTTTGAAAACCCCTCTTTTTTTATTAATTCAATTGTTTTTTCATGGCTTCCTTTTTGTCCCCAAACAATAGGACTATATATAATAAATCTTGAACCCTGTTCATATTCATATATCTTATCAACCATTTGAGTAATAGTTTGAGCAGAAATTAGAACATTATGCTCAGGACAATAAGCTTTTCCTACTCTAGCATATAATAGTCTTAAATAATCATAAATTTCTGTAACTGTGCCAACAATAGATCTAGGATTATTATGAGTGCTTTTTTGATCAATTGAAATTGCTGGAGAAAGTCCCCCTATATAATCTACATCTGGTTTATCAATATTACCTAAAAACTGTCTAGCATAAGCAGAAAGACTATCAATATATCTCCTCTGTCCTTCAGCATAAATAGTATCAAAAGCTAAAGAAGACTTACCAGAACCCGATAACCCAGTCATAATTATTAATTTTTCTTTGGGTATTTTCAAACTAACATTTTTTAAATTATTAGAACGAGCCCCTTTAATATCTATATATTTTTGCATATAAACCTCTATTTTATAATTTCTAAAAACTCTTCTTCGCTAACTATTTTAATTCCTAATTTTATAGCTTTTTCTTTTTTATTACCTGCTTCGCTTCCAACAACAACTAAATATGTATTTTTCGAAACAGAATTTGTTGCATTACCACCAAGATTCTCGATTGCTTTTTTAGCTTCATCTCTTGTCATAGTTTCAAGTTTCCCAGTTAAAACAATATTTTTTCCTAAAAATATTTGTTCCTTTGTATTCTTATTTTCTTCAATAGGATTAATTCCTATTAATTGTAATTCTTTAATTAAATCTAAATTATCATGAAAATATTCTACTATTGATTTAGCAGTAACATCTCCAATATCTTTAATCACAACAAAATCATCAATAGTAGCATTAACAAGATTATCAAAACTCTTAAACTTATTACTAATAATCTTAGCAACTTTTGATCCTACATACCTAATCCCTAAACCTGTTATGACTCTTTCAAGAGGTTGAAATTTAGATTCTTCTATTGCCTCTAACAAACTAATCACTGACTTTTCGCCCATTCCTTCAAGTTCAACTAATTCATTTTTATGATTTTTCAAAAGATATATATCAGTTATTTTTTTAATAAATTTTTTATTATATAAATCCTCAACAAGTTTTTCTCCTAAACCTTCAATATCCATTGCAGGTTTAGAAGCAAAATAAATTAAAGAAGAAAGTTCCTTGCCAGGGCATACTAAATTAGGACAATAATGGCTTGCTACATTTTCCTCTTTTATTAACTTTGTCTTACAAACAGGACAAAAATCAATCATTTTAAAAGATTTTTGATTATTCCTTTTCTCCAAATTTACTCTAACAACTTCTGGAATAATTTCTCCTGCTTTTCTAACGATTACAAAATCACCTATTCTTATATCTTTTGCTGAAATATATTCTTCATTATTTAATGTTGCACTACTAACTAACGACCCAGAAATCATAATCGGTTTTAAAACGGCACGAGGATTAATTGTTCCTGTTCTACCTACATTATATACAATATCCATTAATACTGTTTCCACTTCTTCAGCAGGAAATTTATAAGCTATTGCCCATTTAGGGCTTTTAATAGTATATCCAATTTCTTCTTGCAAATAAAAATCATTAACTTTTATAACAATTCCATCTGTAGCATAATTCAAATCTTTTCTTTTTAAATCCCAATAATTAATAAATTCAATAACTTCGTCAATATCAGCACAAAGTTTATAGTTTGGATTAACTGGAAATCCTAACGACTCTAAATAATGCAAAGAATCAAATTGACTATTAATTCCAAATAATTCAGGATCAACTACAGTATAATAAAAAACATCTAAATTTCTTTTCTTTGTAACAGCTGCATCAAGTTGTCTTAAAGATCCGCCAGCTGCATTTCTAGGATTTTTAAAAGGTTCTTCACCATTTAATATTCTTTCATCATTATGTTTATTAAAAACATCATTTCTCATATAAACTTCACCGCGAAGTTCTATATTAATGCTTCTATTTAATTCTTTCGGTAAAGATGATATCATCTTCATATTTTCCGTTATATTTTCGCCAACAACACCATTGCCCCTAGTTGCCCCTAAAATAAAAATCCCCTTATTATATTTCACAGATGAAGAAATTCCATCAATTTTAAGTTCACAAATATAAGAAGGAGTAAAACCTTCTTTTTTAATTCTATTATCAAACTCTTTTAATTCTTCAATATTAAAAACATTATCTAAAGATAACATTGGTTTATCAAATATAACCTTCTCTAATTTTGATATAGCAAACCCTCCAACTTTTTGAGTTGGAGAATTACTTAAAATTTCATTAGGATAGTTTTTTTCAAGTTCTTCAAGTTCCTTAAATAATTGGTCATATTCAAAATCACTTATAGTTGGATTATCTTCAACATAATATTCATAACTATATTGATTTAATTTTTCAACAAGTTCTTTAATTCTTTTTTTATATTTCATGAAAATCCTCCTCACTACAATTGTATATTATACCATAAAGAGGCTTATTTATAAACCTTTTTGATTAAAACGAAAATAAAAAAAGAAGCTAATTTATTAGCTTCTTTATATTTTTTTCTAAACAGAAGTGAAAACTAAAGGTCCTTCCCCGGAATGAGACTCACCACTAAATCTAAATCTCTTTTCCTTATGATCACTATTCCCTTTTTCATTCTTAGTCTTATAATTATATTGGTATTGATTTCCAACCTTTATAATATTTACTTCAATCTCGCCTTCTTCCATCTGTCCACTAAATAATATTAAATACTCTATTTCCATTTCGTTATCATCAAAATCTTTTGAAATTTCATATTTAGACATTAAATCACTAATTAAATCAACAACTATTAAATCAGCTGAATAATCATTATCTTCATCAACTTTTAAAACCATATAGTTTTTAGAAATTAAAATAGCATCACTAAACTCTTCAAAAATAAATATCTGTTTATCTTTGTTTTCTGATTGAATAATTCTTATATAATTATTTAAATTATTTTCTTCATACACATCAAAAACTATTTTTTCGATATTTTTATTATCTAAAATCATTCCTTCAACAATATAATTAAAATTTGGATTGTTTTTATATATTATTTTTCCTTCTATTCTTAATTTAACAACTCCATTAATTGTATCATCTAGATCTTTAATATCTTTTGTTATATCATCTTTTTCTTCTTCATATTCATGTTCTTTATCATAATCTTCATCATCTTCTTCGTCATCGTCTTTTCCTCTACCATTATCATCATCTTTAAATTTAAGCAATGATAAATCTTCTTCAACAACATTATAATATAAATAATAAGTATCTTCAAACATCATTAAATCAACAGAGCTAATTTCAAGTAAAAACTCATAATTATTATCATCTGATTTTAATTGAACAATACTATTTTTTTGTTTGTTATTTATTAAAGACTCAATTGAATTTAAAACTTTATTTAAATTATCATATTGTGAATCAATCAACATTTCATTAACATTTTCATTTAAAGAGAGATTATCATTATCCGAAAAGGAAGCTAAAAATAAATTTGTAGCTATTACACTTGATACAGCATAGACCTCTTCGCTTGAATCTAGAGGCGAATAATTATATACTGGTTCAGGAATTATTTCCTGTCTTGGTTTAGCTATCAATACCACTACCACAAAAACCAAAACTAAAGTAATCAATGAAGAAAAAGCATGCTTATAACTAATTTTAAATTTTTTTCTATTTATTTCTTTTTCCTGATATGGGTCAACAGCAATCTGATCTAATTTAATCTTTGAAAAAACATCAGGAGTACTCTGATAAATATCATTTTTAATCTTATCTTTTAATTCTTTTCTTTTAATCATTATTACTCCCTTCTGCTTCTTGCATTTTTTTAATACTTTTATTATATATCCACAATACTGTACCTAAAGGCTTACCCACAAACTCAGCAATTTCTCTAAATTTAAAATCATTAACAATCTTTAAAATAACTATTTCTCTTTCTATATCACTAAGCAAATCTAACAATCTGTTAGTTTCTAATGAAAAAGTAAAATTATTATCATCTTTTAATAAAGGCTCATTAGTCTCATCATTATAATCAAGTAGAACTTCTTTATTTCGTTTACGATAATAATCAATAGCTTGATTCTTTGCGATTGTTAAAAGCCAATTAATAAACTTACCATTTCTTTTATATATTCTAATCGATTTAATCATTTTAATATATGTATCTTGCATAACATCTTCTGCAAGATTCCTATCTTTTACAACAGAAATGATGATACCAAAAACGGCATTTTTAGTATCATCATATATTATTCTAAAAGCTTCTTCATCTTTTAAAATTAAATCATCTACATAACTATCATAATCTAACATATTCCTAACTCCTTAGCAGAGTTATTATATCATAAATTTATTTGTGATTAATAGTTTTTGCAAATTTAGATTTATTAAAATCTTTTTCCACCATTAGTATTTCCAGATCCATTATCTTGATCATTTCCCCCTTGAAAATCTTCAGGAACTTCTCCGTGATGTCCTCTTCTATGTTTTTTCATCTCATTCTTTAGTTTGTTCCCATTATCAAATAATTTATAATCATAAACAACTTCTCCAGTTTCTTCATTAATAGTTACATAAATATGAATATGACCTTCTTCAGTTTTTTCATTATCTAATCTAAGAGTATATTTTACTTTAATGACTTCAACACCATCATCATCAGTTGACATTTTAAAACTATAATTACCTTTTGCTGTTCCCTCAACAAATGAAAGTTGAACTTTAATTCCGTCATTTTCTTCTTCAACTTTTACTTTTGTTCTAGTAACAATTCCGTCTTCTTTTACAAAATAATTAAAAACTCTTTCGTCTTCTTCAATTTCATAATGTATTCTAACAAAATTGTTTTCATCAACTTTAGCCATAAGCATTAAAGTTTCTTCGTCTTCTTCGACTTCTCTAAATCCTTCTAAAGTATATTCAATTTCATTAACTATTAATATTCCTTCAATTAAATATTCTTTTTCTTCATCTTCTTCTACTTCATCAGTCTCTTCTGCTTCATCAGTCTCTTCTACTTCATCTGTTTCTTCTGCTTCATCAGTCTCTTCTACTTCATCTGTTTCTTCTACTTCATCTGTTTCTTCTACTTCATCAGTCTCTTCTACTTCATCAGTCTCTTCTACTTCATCAGTCTCTTCTACTTCATCAGTCTCTTCTACTTCATCTGTTTCTTCTACTTCATCTGTTTCTTCTTCAATAGTTATTTCATTATAATATAAATAATATTCTAATTCTGCCCCTGTCATATCTACAGTTCTAATAATAACTAATTTTTCATATTCTTCCTTATCTGATATTTCCTCTGAAATACTAAGTCCATTATCAGTTTTTAAATATTTTTCCATTATTCCTAAATATTTATTAAGAACATCAACTTCTTCTTCAACTGCAGATTCTTCAACTAAATCATTAACAGGTCCAACCAATGGCATTTCTTCATCACCAGTAGCTAATAACTCAACACCAGACATAGCTTCAAAAGCAATTACATCTTTACTATCAGTAAATACATTTTGTGTTTCATTTACAGTACAACCAAAAAACACCAAACTAATAATTCCCAAAACTAAAACTAAAACAATTTTTTTAATATTTTTCATATTATTATCCTCCATACACTATCTATACGTTTGAAACCTTACTTTTATTGGTAAATGTTAAAAAAAAGTACATTTTTTAAAAATGTACTTATATTTTCTTTAAAAATTTAGAATCAATTAAAAATTTTGTAATAACTCCACTTTTAGGAAATACTATTTGAGCAATATCTTTTTCAATCTTAAGTACTGTTCCTTCTCCATATTTAAGATTTAAAACCTTATCTCCTGATTGCAACACCAACTCTTCCCTCTCATCAAAAAACTTATGTGGCTCAGCCTCTAAAAAAGTACTTGTTTTTGAATTATTATTTTCACCTGTAAATTCAAGCAAAAATCTAGATACAGAATTTCTTTTAGTATTGCCATATAATAATCTTGTTTTTGAATTTGTTAAAAACAATTTTTGTTTAGCTCTAGTAACAGCAACATACGCTACTCTTCTTTCTTCTTCAATTTCTTCTTCGGTAACAAAGCGATAAGGATTAGGAAAAATCCCTTCTTCCATAGCAACTAGAAACACTACATCAAATTCCAAGCCTTTTACTGAATGAATTGTTGATAATAAAATTCCATTATTATTTGTTTTTCTTGTAATATTATCTGAAAGTGTTGCTTCATCAAAAAATCTCAATAGTTTCTCTTTATTATTTAAATCAAGATCTTCTTCATCCATAGTATATAAAATAGATTTAAATTCATTTAAATTATCAACCCTATCAATATTATCATCTATCCCTTTTAAAAAATCATAATATCCTATTTCAGTTAAATAATTTGAAAAAATATTTACTAATGAATCCTGTTCTAATTTTGATTTATATTTGACTATTATTTTTTTTAATTCTAATAAACTCTTATACTTTGCCTCAGTTAATACTTCTAAAGAATTTTCAATCAAGTTAAAAATATTGTATCCTTTTTCTCTTTTAATAAGCTCTAATTTATAAACAGAAGTTAAACCAATATTCCTTACAGGAACATTAATAATTCTTTTTAAGCTAAAAAAATCATTATCATCAACCAATAGCTTTAAATATGCAATAGCGTCTTTAATTTCCATTCTTCTCAAATAAGAAATTCCACCATATATTTTATATGGTAACTTTCTGTGAATCATTCCTAATTCATAATTTCTAAGAATTGAAGAATTTCTATATAAAATAGCAATATTTTTATGTTTATAACCTTTATTTTTTAAAGTTGAAATTTCATCTAAAACATAATCAACTTCCTCTTTTTCGTTGTATGCTTGAAATATTGTCACATCGTATTTACTACCTTCAATATTAGAAAAAAGCTCTTTAGCCTCTCTATTTTCATTATGAGAGATTAATTTATTAGCACCATCTAAAATAGTTTGAGTTGAACGATAATTTTGTGTTAAATAAACTGTAAAACAACCTTCAAAATCTTTTTTAAAAAAATGCATATTTTTAAAATTCGTACCTCTAAAACTATAAATACTTTGATCATCATCTCCAACAACAAATATATTTTTGTATTTATTTGCTAACATTTTGATAATATCATATTGTATATTATCTGTATCTTGAAACTCATCAATTAAAATATATTTATACTTTTCTTGATATTTTTCTAAAACTCGGGGAAAATGTGCAAATAATTCTCTTGTTTTTATCAATAAATCTTGAAAATCTAAAGAATTATATTCTTTTGTTTTTCTTTCATATGACCTTAAAATTGAAATTTCCATTTCAGTATCTGCTTTAATATCGTGGCATTTATAATAATTTAATTTGTTTTGCATTTGTTTTGGTGATATAAAAGATTTATTATAATTTTCTTCTTTGTATATTTCATTAATAATTTTTAACTGATCTTCATCATCCAAAATAAAAAAATTATTTTCATATCCTAATTTTTTTATTTCTTTTCTCAATATTCTTACGCAAAAAGAATGAAATGTTGAAATTGTAAGTTCTTTTAACTTATTCCCAAGCATTTCAGATAATCTGAATTTCATTTCATTAGTTGCTTTATTTGTAAAAGTAATAGCAAGTATATTAAAAGGAGGAATATTCATATACTCGATCATGTAAGCAATTCGATAAGTTAAAGTCCTTGTTTTTCCTGAACCAGCCCCTGCATATATAATCACGGGACCTTCGGTTCTTAAAACCGCTTCTTTTTGCTTATCATTTAATAAATTTAGCATATATTCCTCCTCATAGTTATTTAAATGATGACTTTAAAGCAACTGTTTGATTAAATATTAGATTGTCATTATTAGAATTTTTATCTACTGTATAATATCCATCTCTAATAAATTGAAAAGATTCCAATTCATTAAATTCATCTTTAGCTTTTTCTACATAACCTTCATATGTATACCAAGAATTATGATTAATTCTATCTTTAAAATCTTTCCCTTCACTTCCTTCAATAAACAGTGGTTCAAAAATATTAAAAAGTGCTTTTTTTGCTGTAGTCTTTTCTACAAAAGTCAATGTTCCATTTGGTTTTCTAATATCAAAACCACTTCCTGATTTAGTTTCAGGATCATATGTACAATGAACAGCTTCTATATTGCCATCTTCATCATAATCAACACTTACAGCTTTAATAAAATAAGCATACATCAGCCTCACTTCAACATTTAATGCTAATCTTTTCCATTTTTTATTTGGTTTTTCTAAAATAAAATCATCTTTATTAATATATAAATATTTAGAAAAAGCCATAAGTCTTTCCCCTAATTCGGGATTTTCTTGATTATTGATCGCTTCAACATATTCAACTTTTCCTTCTTCATAATTATCAATAATTAACAATAAAGGATTAGTAACAGCCATAATTCTTTTTGCTTTTAATTTTAAATCTTCACGAACGAAATGTTCTAACATTGAAAGAGAAATTGTTGAATTGACTTTAGATAATCCACTCGCCTTAACAAAATTTTTAATAGCACTAGGCGTATATCCTCTTCTCTTTAATCCAACTAAAGTTGGCATTCTTGGATCATCATATCCTTCAACAAAACCTAAAGAAACAAGTTCACGTAGATATCTTTTACTTAAAACAGTATTTTCTATATTCAATCTTCCAAATTCTATTTGTTGAGGAACATGCTCCATTTCACATTCTTTTACAACCCAATCATATAAAGGACGATGATTTTCAAATTCAATTGAACAAAGTGAATGTGTCACTCCTTCAATTGAATCTTGTAACGGATGGGCAAAATCATACATCGGATAAATACACCACTTATCTTTTTGACGATGATGATGCATAAATAAAATACGATATAAAATTGGATCCCTCATGTTAATATTAGGGCTCGACATATCAATTTTTGCTCGTAATACTTTTTCTCCTTCTTTATACATTCCGTTTTTCATATTTTCAAACAATTCTAAATTTTCTTCAATAGAACGATCTCTCCATGGAGAATTTTTACCAGATTCATTAAAATTACCTCTATTAGCAACAATTTCTTCTGGAGTTTGCTCATCCACATAAGCTAATCCTTTTTTAATTAATCTAATTGCCATCTCATATTTAGTATCAAAATAATCAGACCCATAACAAATCTTTTTAGGATGATACCCTAACCATTCTATATCATTGATTATTGCATCAACAAATTCTTCATCTTCTTTTGCTGGATTTGTATCATCAAAACGTAAATTAGTTTCACCATTAAACGCTTCTGCAATTTCAAAATCAGTAATAATTGCTCTCGCATGGCCAATATGCAAATATGCATTAGGTTCTGGAGGAAATCTAGTAATTACATTTTTTACTTTTCCACTTTCTATATCATTTTGAACTATTGTTTTTATAAAATTTGATGTTTCATTCATCATATCTTTTCCCTCATGTTATATACTTACTTTCTATATTTTTGGCTCTAGCATATTTTTCAAATAACGAAATAGCCAGATTAAAGTCATCTTCATACTCGGCCTCTTTAAAATATATTATAAATAATAAAATAGTTTTTGTATCTTTTGTAATCATTGTTCTTTCGGTATCAGAGGTAGTCGAACCAAATGGTGAAACTTCATCTTCATAAACAGGTATATTAGAAACATTAATTAATCCTCTCCCAATACCATAATACTCATCATTTACTGTTCCCATTCTAATTACTATATCACCAACAATTTTATCATAATCTAACACTGCAACACTTCTGTTAATCTCAATTGATAATACATTCCCAATATCAACTAAGTTGTTAATCCTATAAAGATTGTTCCCTTTAACAATCCTCCTTAATAAAGATTCACAACTAAGACGATATCTACTTGGATCCTTACCCATTTTTTTATACCCATCTCTTGCTTCTTTAATTAAAGGAATACTTAAAACATCTTTTAAAGTATATTTATTAAAAACCTTCTTCTCAACGTTTTTAATCAACTCATCAAGGCAACCTTTATCATCATAAATAACATCCATTTTTACAGCACAAATGCTAAAACTTGATAATATATTTTTAATACTTGCATCTATTTTTATATTCATTAATAATTTCCTGTTTTTAAAATATTTAACTCCTGCTTTGCATCACTAATACTATTTTTTGTTTCATTAATTTTATTAATCAAGTTTTCTTCAATTATTTTTAATCTCGCAATACTACTTTCTAATTCAATAAAATAACTCACTTTTTCATGATTTTTGATTCTACTTAATTGTGCTCGGCTCTCTTCTATATTTCTATATAATCTAGTTTGTTCTTTATCTAGAGCACTAATCTCATTTTTTATTTGCTCCTTATTTAAGTTTGCCTTCTCCCCAAAACTTAATTCAGAATTTAAATTTATCTGTTTAGATTGATTTTGTCTATATAGATAATCAGCCTTTTTCAAATAACTAAATAACTTAGCATAATCAAATATAATCTGTTCATTCATTAACAATTTATTTCTAATATTAAAACGCGATGCTTTTTTATCATTTAAAATTTGTAATTTTTCTTGATAAATTGCATATTCTTTTTCCAACTGCATTAACTTAGTTTCAACATCATTTAAAACAAACTCTTTGGAATCTTCATAATCACTATAAAAAGGATTATTTATTTCTTCTAAAGCTTGTCTTAATCCAAAAATTTCTTCTTTAAGTTCTTGAATTTTCTTATAAACTGTCTTTTGTGATTGTTTTAAAGAAGCAAGTTTTTGAGTAAGAAGTTCTTTTTCTTTTTCCTGTTCACTATATAATTTCTCATCTTCTTTAGAAATAACTTCCTCTCGTGTTTTACCTAAATAATATTCAATAAGCTTTTGCTCAGATATATTATATTCTTTCATCCTTTTGTTATAATCATCAATAAATACTTGATGTTTATTTTTTATTCTTTCTTTTTCATCAGTAGAAAGCTCATTTAATCTTACTTCATGTAAATCAAGTGTATAATTCAATTTTCGCATTTGCTTTTCGTACTCTAATTTATCAGAATAAGATTTATTTGCTTTGCTCTTAAATTCTTCTTGAGTTTGTAATATATCGTTTTTTACACTTTCAATATCTGCTTTCTTTTGATTAATTCTTTCACTTAAATTTGCCATCAAATTTTCATGTGATTCTAACTCTTCATTTTCTCTAGAAATTAATTCGCGTTTTCTTTCTCTAATTTCAAAAATATTCCTTTTGAAATCAACATTTTGAATATCTTTTTCAGAAATACCATTAATTCTATCATTTAACTCTTGCAGTGATTTATTCAAAATATGAATTTCTTTCAATAATTCTTCAATTTCATCCATATAATTTCTATTAGTATTTTGTAGTTCTATTAATTCTTTTTCTTTAACATCAATTAATTGCTGATAATTTAAAGATTCGTCAATTACATCTGTACTATCTTTTTCAATAGAAATATTTTGCATGATTTCTCGGTTTTTTACAACTTCTTCTTTAATTTCTTGCATAATATCAACAACCATACCTGAAGGTGAAACAGATTTTAATTTCTTAATTTCATCTTCATAAATCAATATTTTATTCTCTAATTTAAAAATATTATCCTGGTAAACTTTCTCTTTTTCTTCATAATCACGCTTTAATTTATTAATAATATCTTTGTCTTCATTAATAATTACTTGTTGTTTTTCCTTTTTAGAAAGCTCTGTTTTAAAATTATTTATTTCTTTATCAAAATTAGATTTTAATCTTAAAAATTCTTTGGCAATTGTTGCTTCTGCTTTTTTATATTCTTCTTCTTGTTTTTCTAAACTATTAGTTAACTTCTTCTCTAATCTATTTGCAGCATTTAAATCTTTATTTATTTGTTTTAAAGAAAGATTTAAATCATCAATCTTTTTCAAAGATCTCTTATTTCTATTATTTGCTAAACGTAACTCTTTTTTCTTATCCTTAAGATCTTCAGTAATCTTTTCAATTTTTTTATCCCTATTACTTACTAATCTTTCTTTTGCTCTAATTTCTTTCTCTTTTTCTTTGATTAGAACTTTTAACTCAGCAAACTCATCTTTACTAACAGTTTCTTCCTTGATACTATTTTGTAATTGTAAAGATTTATTTAATTCATCAATTTGTGCTTTAGATGCTAATATTTCTTCTTTTAATTGCTTAACCTTCTTTTTTTCTTGTTTTAATTGTTTCTCAACTTTTTTAGTCATTTCTTCGCTTTTTTCAGCAATATTACGATAATTCTTACTTTCTAAAGAAATACTTTTTAAATTATTTTCCAACTCCGCTTTTGTTACCTCTAAATTTTTAAGGTATTTTTCTTCTTCATCAAGTCGTTTTTTGATTTCTGATAAAGATTCATCTAAAGTTTTTTTATTTTCACTTAATTCTAATAATTCTTTTTTTAATTTATTATTAGAGTTTTGTAATCTTTTAGTTTTGTTTTCAAACTTCTTTATTTTTTCTTGTTCACTTATAATATTTGATGAAAATTTATCATTTTTAACTTCTTTTTTATCTAAATCAAGTTTATCTTGAGAAACATCAGGACTATTATCTCTATCCATTTTCTCATGAACCTCTTTTAAGGCTTTATTTCTTGCCATAACCTTATCATAATCACTAGCTACATTATTACTCTTGGCATTACTTTTAGCTTTTACTTCATCAACAGATTTCCCACTTGCTTTAGCGAGTTTTTCTCTTAGGTCATCTTCCTTAGAAAGAGGCGTTTTAGAAACTTTTTTTGAAATTGGTTTTACATTTTTATTGTCCTTGTTTACTGTCTTTTTTTCAGTTTCTTTGATAACTAATTTTTTTTCATTCTTTTTTGTTTCCATTTTACCCTCCTATTAACCGATAATTATTTGGAATACTATAGCTCCAATCATAAATACAAAGCTTAACAAACAAAGAGCTAAAAATAAGTATTTACTAGCAACAAAAAACCATTTGCGTTTTTTTATTTTGCCTGTTTTTTGCACTATTTCTTCACTTACTTGATTATAAAAATCAAGATTTAAAACTCCAGGTGCAACATCTTTAATTTTCACACCAGGGAAAACCAATTTACCTTTTTTTACATTGTTCATATAATAATTATAACTTTTTTTACTGTTTTTCTTTTGTTCCTTCTTTAAATTACTTTTAGTTCTATTTATAATCTTTGAATTTTCCTTATAATGAGATTTATAGTTTTTAATAATTTCGTTATAAAATAATAAATATAATAGAGTAATTACAAACAAATATAAACTTATCGTCCCAACAATAGGTATCCAAGCAATATTAAATAATTTTGTTATTTTTTCATATAAGTAAAATCCCAGATTTATATTCTTAAAAGAAACCCATAATTGAGAATCTATATTAATAGTAATAACCAAAATTATAAACCCTAATAACAACAAAAATGTTTGAAGAAAAGAAAACTTTTTAATATCAGCGATTTCTACCGCTTTTAAAGCATTAGAGCCTTTAGACACACTTTCTTTTCTTTGTTTATTATAATCCTTATTCCAAAATTTAAAACTTTTTTTAATTATTTTTATTTTTTCTTTTTTACTAAAATCACTACTATGAATAAATTCTCCAAATGAATTCTCTCTTTTCTTATAAATAACTATATATTCTTCTAAAGATTTTACTTTATCCTTATCCATGTCATGATTATAAAAAAATGGATTTGATTTTAAAAATAACAGAGTTTGATATTTATCTCCCAAAACTTGGTCAACTTCACTTTTTGTTTGCGCACTCTTTTCATCTACACTAATTATATTACCGTTTACTTCATCATAAACCTTTATTTTTTTATTATGCATATATCTACACAATTAATCCTTTCGCATACTGTACAGTATCAAAACTGATTAATTCTTTATCTAATAATTTATCTATAAAAAGATTATCAACCAATAATTGATTTAAAATAATTGTTGAATCTCTTGAATATAAAATGTTTTTTGCAATCAATGTTTTTAAATTATTAACAAAAACATCAATATCATTATTATCAATTGTATTTTCCAAATTATATTCGGGCAATAAAGAAACAAATAATATTTCTTTGAATAATAAATTAACATTGCTATTTACATTAAGAAGTGCATCATTAAAATAGCCATTAACTAAAGGTCTATATAACCATTCTTGATTAACAAACCAATTATTGTAATTTTTCGCAAAAACAAACCTACTTGCAAAATTCATATTTTCATCAATTTCTAAAAATTTATCTTTATATTTTATAACTTGATTAAACAAATCACATAGTTTTTGCATTAAAAGATTGTCGCTATTTCCATACTGAATATTAAAATCATTAATATATATATAAATCAATGAATTATTTGAAAATATATTGTTTAATTTTTGTTGATATGTATAAATATCAACATCATTCAAGCCAGCTATGCTTTGTAAAGATTCCTTATTGTTGGAATAAAATTTATAGTAATCAACCATTATATTAAATTTATTTAATGAATTTTTAGTAACAAAATTCTCTTTTAACACTTCATATTCATCAATTGTTTTCAAAATCATATAATCGTTTTTTTCATAAAAATCACTATTCATTATCTTAATAAAACCAATATTATCAATTATGTAATTTCTTTTATTTTTTATATAATCAAAATTCTCATGTTTTTTTTCTATTTTCAAAATAAGATCAATTATATATTTTCCTTCTTTTTCTTCAATTAATTTATTTACTGTTTTTTCGTTTCTAAGAAGATCTTTAGAATCTTCATGTAAATCATCATAAATATCTGTTAATTTATTTTCAATTTCATTAATAGATGCTTCTAACAAATCATAATATTTAAAACTTTCTAAAATATTATCAGAAGAAACATATTCATATAAT
The DNA here is from genome assembly GCA_028691515.1 of Bacilli bacterium. GTDB lineage: Bacteria > Bacillota_I > Bacilli_A > ML615J-28 > CAG-698 > DUUA01. Next base: position 53,768 of record JAQUZE010000005.1, on the reverse strand, counting down.
TCTTTAGCTTGTACAAATTCTAAAGAAAACTTATTTTTATATTGATGAATAGTTCCAATTTCATTAATTGATAATGTATTGTCTTCTAAAAAAGCAGAAATCTTTGTGTTTGTATCATTTACAAAAGGACTTGAAACAAACAATACCATAAACACAATTATATATGAAGAAAGAAGAGAAATAAACGGTGCAATAACTCTTCCAATTGTCTTTTTATTTAATAAATAATAATTAATATCTTTTTTCTGAAATAAATTAAAAATTAAATAAATTATAATTGCAAAACCAATATATAGTATTATTCCAATAAATAAATTTATTATCAAATATATATGCGCTTCTAACTTAGAGAAAAGAAATAACTTCACAAAATTAACAAATTTATCATTACTAATTGCATTTTTACTAATAACAGGCAATAAAAAATATAATATTATTAATGGAATTGTAAGGGAGGCTGTTTTTTTTAACTGCGTATATAGACCGCGATAAATTCCTATTACTACTCCAAAAAATGCAATAATAATTATAATTATATCAAAATTAAAAGTTGTGAATAATTTCAAAATATTCTCCTCAATTCTAATTAATTAAAATTATATTTACTAATTCCCATTAATTTCATTCTTTAATTTATTATAACAAAAATTACTATTCTTTTCAATCAATTTATATTTTTTAAAAATCACTAAATAAATCACTTAATACTAATAAATTTGCTTATTGCAATAAAAAAAACCTTTTAAAAAGGTTTTTAATTTTCTACAATGGGAAAAATTGAATCAGCATATATTTTAAAAATTTTATGATTTTTATAAAAACTAACAGATTCTTCAGGAACATAAATTTTTACATTACTATTAAGTTTTAAAAAATTTTCAGTCATTCCAAGTAATTCTGGACTTTTTACATTTAAAACTAAAGACTCTAATTTATTTAATCTATCCATTGCTTTATCTTTAAAAGCTAATTTATTTGTTAAATCTTCTTGAATTACTTCCATTGTAACTGTTGATACTTTATTAGTTTGTCTTGATTTAGCAGTAATTGTATAAATACCGACACTTCGAGTTGTAATTCTACCTGAATCAGGATCTATTGCTGCTGTTCCAGGATTACTTGATTCCCAACTTACAGGCTCAGTAGCCTCTAAAGTGAAAAAATCTCCAACAAAAGCATCTCGTCCACCTGTAATAATTATTGGATCTAAATCCGAACTATTACTAGCATATTCTTTATATTCACTTTCTGTTCTATTAATAGTAAATGAAGTAAGTTTATTAGCACCTGCAAAAGCTGATTCTGAAAGTTCTTTTAAACTTGCAGGCAATATAACAGATTTTAAATTCCTTGCTTGATAAAAAGCAAATTTTCCAATCTTTTGCAAAGTATTTGGTAATTCTATAGTCTCTAATTTACTTCTTGGAATCGTAATTAAACCAATAAGTTTATAATATTCATAAAAAGCAAAATCAGCAATTTCTCTTACAGGAAGCCCTTCAATTGTATCAGGAACAACAACATCTTTTTGTTGATTAACTAAATTTACAATAATTATAAAATTATCGTCAACAATTTCTGTTCTTTCAATTCCTGTTGTTTCATCAACAATTATAATTTCTGCTTTATTTTCTATTACTTTATAATTAAAAACTCCATCGTTTTTTATACCAGTTTCTTCTGCATTATAAGTTCTTGAACCACAACCTACTAAAAATATAGCTGTTACAAAAAACAAAGCTAGAAGCCAAATTTTTTTAAATAATTTCATATTGCCTCCTTGTGAGTATATATCTTACTATTAAATATTGTATCAAAAATATGTTCTAAAATCAACACAATATTTTTATTTGCCAGTTTCAGCCAAATATTTGAAATAGCCGCTAACCGCAATCATTGCTGCATTATCAGTACAATATTTCATACTAGGAAAAGTTAGTTTAATTCCCGGTAATGACTCTACAGCATTATATAAAGCTTTTCGTAAACCTCTATTAGCAGCAACTCCACCAGCAACCACTATATGCTTAATATTATGGTTAATAGCAGCCTTAATGGTTTTTTTTACCAATACAGTAACTACACTATTTTGAAAAGAAGCAGCTAAATCAGCATAATTTATTTCTTCATTTTTCATATTAGCTTTATTAACAACATTTAAAACAGCACTTTTTAATCCACTAAAACTAAATTCATAGGAATCTTTATCAAGGTAAACAAATGGTAAATCATAAGTTACCTTACCAGTAAAAGCTAAATCATCTAGAGCTTTACCAGCTGGATAAGGAAGTCCCATAACTCTACCAACCTTATCATATGCTTCACCAACAGCATCATCTAAAGTTTGTCCTAATAATTCATACTGATAATGATCCTTCATAATAATTAATTCTGTATGTCCACCACTCACAACTAAAGCTAAAACAGGAAAATAAAAATCACTCTCAATATAATTAGCATAAATATGTCCGGTTAAATGATTTACTTCAACATATTTAATATCATTGGCATAAGCAAAAGCTTTTGCAGCATTAATTCCCACAAATAAAGAGCCAATTAATCCTGGATGTGAAGTAACAGCTACTAAATCAATATCTTTTGCCTCCAACTTAGCTTCTTTTAATGCTTGTTCAAAAACATATGTAATTTTTAAAACATGATGTCTACTTGCTATTTCAGGGACAACTCCCCCATAACTACTATGAATAGCTATTTGTGAATAAACAACATTAGAAAGAACATCTTTTCCATTAACAACTATACTTACAGCTGTTTCATCACAACTTGTTTCAACCCCTAAAACTATCATCTTTCACCTCAAAATACTTAATGTACACAACCGCATCTTCACCATCATCATAATAACTTTTTCGCATACGAGAAACTACAAATCCCCTTTTTTCATATAAACAAATAGCTTTTGTATTGCTTTTTCTTACTTCCAAACTTATACTTTTACAATTACTCATTTCACACAATTCAATAATAAAATCTAAAAGCAAGCCTCCAAATCCTAACTTTTGATACTTTTTTCTAACATAAAAGTTTATTATATCCCCCATATAATCACTAATATAAATACCAAAATAACCTTCAACGCTTCCATTTATATCTAAAACAAAATAATAAGCAAAAGGATTTAATTTTAAATCTTGATAAAAAAAATCAAAGCCTAAACTTTTACCAAATACTTCTTCTTCACCTTCTATAACAGCGTAAATGTCATCTACATTCATTTCTCTTATTTCATATTTCATTATAAAACTTTCCTCAAATAATTGGGACCTAGAGAATGAATATCTACACACTTATCAGTCGCTAAATCAATTATTTTAAAAACATCATAAATGTAGTTATTTTCATTTATTATAAAACAATCAAAACCCTTAATTCTTTCATCAAAATCACTTTCAAGAGAAAACTCATCATTAGTTAAAATATTAATATTTCCTTCTTTAACTTCAACAATTTTATCATATATATAATTATATTTAGCAAAACTCTTAATTGCATAAATCCCATTTTTTTTAAAATAACCACTAGCAATAATATCTAAACTCGAAATAGCATACAAATCTATTTTTTTAGACCAAGCAAACATCTTCGCGACAGTCATACTAATTCTTAAACCGGTATAACTACCAGGACCTTTACCTACGATAATTTTATCTAAATCCCCAACTCCAATATTATTTTCTTGTAAAGCTTTAGTAATAATTGGAATTAGATGTTCAGAATGATTATTTTTACCTTCTAATATATGTTTAAAAACTTCTAAATTGTCAATTGTTAGAGAAACATAAAGAAATTTTGTTGAAGTATCAATAATTAATATTTTCATAACTCCACTCTTTCTAATAGTAAATCATAAATATATCCTGTGCTTTCAAAAACAAATTTTCTCATTTTATCCCCCATATCAAAAATACTAATTTTTAAAAAATCTGCAGGCAATAGATCAGATATATTATCAGCCCATTCAATAACAGAAACTCCTCCAGCTTCAAAATACTCAATTAAATAATCATCTCCGCTTTCATTATCTAGTCGATAAACATCTAAATGATATAATGGTAATCTTCCATTATAAATTTTCATAATTACAAAGGTAGGACTATTAATAATTTCACATATATCAAGTCCTTTTCCAATTCCTTTCGTAAATGTAGTTTTCCCTGCACCTAGATCTCCTTCAAGACAAACAACCATATTTTTATTTAACTCTTTCCCGAGTTTTTCTCCTAAAGCAATAGTATCTTCTATTGAATTTATAATTATTTCTTTTTTCATTTTTTCACTATTCTCCTTTGGTATTATATCATATACCCTTATAAAATTCATTAAAAACATATCATCTAGATATCATATTCTTCAAGACAAATTAAAAAAATAACTTTTAAAAGCTATTTTTTTTAAACTCATTAATCATTTCTGGGATTTTCTCCTCTAAAGATTTAAAACCTATTTTATATTCTGGTACAGAAACTTTAATACCTCTAGTTTTATTAACAGATTTAAAACTCAATTTTAGCTGTTTGCTATTCTCATCTACATCTAAAACTTCAACTCTCACTTTTTGTCCAATGCTCAAAAAATCATGAATATTTCTAACAAACTTATCAGAAATTTCAGAAATATGGATTAAACCATCATAGTCCTTTGTTTTTACAAAAGCTCCATATCCAACAATATTAGAAATTTCTCCATTTAAAATATCTCCTTTTTTAACCATTTTCCCTCAACTCCTTAACTTCTTCAGGTTTTATTGTTGGAATCAAAGAAAAAACTAAAGACAACAAAGAAATATACATTGATATTTCAACAACTAAAGCATCCCAAGTAAGTAATGAAACTAATCCTCCACCAACAGCAACTAAAGAACACACTACAATTTTAAGAATAATTTTATTGCTATCATAAATGCCACCCATCATTTCCCAAAAAATAGAAGCAAATGGTAGTAAAACAGCAAAAATAGCAAATGAAACCAAATGTCGATACTTAGTAATTTCAACAAGTTCTTCATCACTTGCTCCTTCAGGAGCAGTTAAAAAAAAGAAAGTTCCAAAAACTATAACAACAGCTATTCCTACCATTATCTTAAAAACAATATTACCAATGGCTTTTCTTTGATTATTTTGATTATTAATAATTTTTCTTTTCATATTACATCTCCTAACTTAATTATAACACATTTATTATATATAATAAATATCGAAAATTTATAAATATAAAAACTGGAATATAAAATATTCCAGTTTTATTATAATAAATAATTTTTAAAAATCATCAAATACTTGTTCAACACCAATTATACCAGGTACTTCTTCTAATATTATCGTCTCAATTGCCTCTGTTAACGTAACATCAACACTCGCACAACCAACACAAGCACCAAGCATTTTAACAAAAACAATACCATTTTCTATTCTTACAAACTCAACATCGCCACCATCATTTTGAATATATGGTCTAACCTTATCTAAAATAAACCTTACTTTTTTTTCTTTTTCTTCAATATTCATAAATTAGTCACTCCTTACAACAATTATACTATTTTTTTTATAATATTAAGACTAATATGCTATCTTATTTTATTAAAAGAACTACTGAATCAGCTGTAACTCCTTCACCTCTTCCAATAAAACCTAATCCTTCTAAATGAGTTGCTTTAATATTAATTTTATCATTTGAAATATTCAGTAAATTAGCAAGGTGGTCCTTCATATTAATTATATATTCATTAATCTTTGGTTTTTCTATATATATAGTAATATCAATATTATTAATCTTATAACCATATAATTTCATCAAATCATTAACTTTGTAAATAAAATAATCAGATCTAATATCTTTATAGTCAGGATTATCATCCTTAAATAATGTTCCTAAATCACCCAATCCTAAAGCTCCAATTATTGATCCTGCAACAGAATGTAATACAACATCTGCATCAGAATGCCCCTCTAGACCTTTATCATAGGGTATTTTAATACCACACAAATATAAAACCTTTCCTTTTTTTAAAGGATGAGTATCCGAATCATGTCCAATTTTAATTTCCACTATTTATCTCCAATTAAATATCTAGCATATTGATAATCTTCAATAGTAGTTATTTTGATATTTTTATTTCTACTTAAAACTGGTGAAGGATTAATTTTTAAAAACTTCTCTAGTAAAATCATATCATCTGTACCATTAAATTGTTTTTTAATAGCTTTCTCATAAGCTTTCCTAAAGTCTTTCACATAACCTCCTTGAGGTGTTTCAGAAAAAAAGATATGTTCTCTATCGATAGTTACAACTTTTCCATCAACCATTTTTACTGTGCTAGTGGATTTACTAGCTAAAAATGCTGCCCGATGCTTTTTAACTTCTTCATAAACCCGATTAATATCACTACTTAAAGTTAAAGGCCTAGCTGCATCATGAAACAAAACAATTTCATTACTCACTTCTTTTAAACCATTAAATGCGCTATCTTGTCTATTTTCTCCACCAATTACTAATTTAACTTTATCAATAATTTCTAAATTAGTAAGAATTGAAATAACATTTTCTTCTATTTCTTTGCTAATAACTAATATTATATTCTCACAATCTTTTATTTTTAAAAACTTATCAATTGATATTAAAAATAATGGTCGTGTTTTTAAAGTTACCAACATTTTGTTGACTTTTGCTGAAAATCTTGTTGATCCTCCCGAAGCAAGAATAACAACATCAAACATAATATCACCTACATTCTAATAATTTCTTTCTCAGTAATAACAATATCAAATTTCATATCATGATTTTCTTGATATTCATCATTTATAAAACCATAACTATAAATAACTCCAATTTTTAATCCCTTAAAATCTTTTAAAGCCTTATCATAATATCCAGCTCCATGACCTAACCGATATCCCTTTTTGTTAATTGCTAAAGAAGGTATTACGATAACTTCTAAATCATTAATAGAAATTTCTGTAGAACAAGTAGGTTCCATAACATTATAATTACTTCTTATTAATTTAGTATCTAAAGAATATTTATAAAATCTTAACTTCTTTTTCGCAACAGGTAAATAAATATTCTTTTTATTAATATATCTATTAATTGTTTGATCAATATTAACTTCATATTCTAAAGCTTTAAATACTGCTATTTTCTCATAATTAAATAATAATTTCTCTAAAAAATCATTAATTGCTTTATCATATATTAACTTAGTAGAATTATCTAATTCTACCATTTTCATTTTTGTTCTTAATTCTGCTTTTATCATAGGAATTCATCTAAATCATCATCATTTAGATCAATTATCATATCTTCAAATTTATATTCTTCATCCTTTTTTGGAACTTGATAAATACTATATAACTCAGTATTCTCAGAATCTCTAATCATATAAATTTCATTAATAGCAATTCTAATTAAATTATCTGCGGTTTTTTCTTCTATATCATTAGCATAAATAAAGGAAACTACATTCTCAATTAATATTTTCTCATTATCTAACATAATTTCCATTGAAGTTAACAATGAACAATTGTTTTCTAAATCTGTTTTAATTCTAGTCCCTTCATCTATATTTAGTAAAAATGCAAATTGATTATTCTCAAGCCTATAGACTTTATTATCTAAATATTTATCTTTTAAAAGTATAAAATAATTTTTTGTTAATAAATCACCCAATTCTTTATCAAAAACTAAAGTTTTAGTTATAGTCTTTAAATCAATATATATAAATATAAATTCTGAATTATTTGAATAATATTTTTCGATATCTTCTTTTAAATTAGTTTTAGATAAATAATTAACTTCTGTATGGGATCTACTAGAAGGTCTAATAATATCATAATTTTTATTATTATCTTTATATACTAATTCTTCAAATTTTAAAATTCCTTTTTCAGTTTTAACACGATATTCATACTTATTAATAAACTCACTTTGATATTCTTTCTTTAAATAAATTACTAAATCACTTGAAACTATTTTTTCTTGATATTTTTCCTCAGATAAATAATTGTCTTTTTCATTCAATAACTCTTTCATATAATTTGATAAAACATATTTACCCAATTCAAAATCAAAGTACATAACTGTTTCACTAGACATATCAAATGATAAATTAAAGAATTGACTTGAAGATTTATTAAAACCTTTATTTTCTTCTTTTCTTTCATAATCAGTTAATATTTTTGTCAATAAATCATATGAACCAACATATGCAAAACCAACCAATTTTTCTTTATAAAATAAATCTTTCTTTTCTAACTCAAATACAACATTATTATTTTCAACAAATAAATTAAACTTTGGCTTATCTGCTTTTTTTAATAATTTATAAATATCTTTTCTTTTTGTTATATTTTGTTCATTAGACAATATTTTTTTAATTTTATGATTAAATAATAGCATATTATCGTTTTTAGCTAGTAAACAAAAATATTTATTATAATATTTTTCTTTTGCAGAAAAAATAAGCTTTTTTCTCTTTGAATGAATTCTAACTGCAAAAAGAACCAGTATTAAATTAATCACTAAAAATATCATTCCTCCAAGGAAAGTCCAAAAACAAAGATTTTGAGATAAAAATTGTATTGTTTCTAGTTCTCTAAAAACAAAAACAATATTATATCCAATAATACCTATTACTGTAGAAAATAAACTAAAAAAAGTGAGTTTTTTAGAAAAAGTTGCAACAACAATAAATGTTGCAATAGATATTAAAGAAAACAGTATAGATAATAAAATGTAATAAGTATTTACTGTCATAATTTTTCTCCTATCTGATAATCATTGTAGCCGTACTAACATTAGTAGCAAGAGGCTTCTCATAAACATCACAAAGCCTTAATAATGCTGAAACATCTGGCTCATGTGGTTGAGCAGTCAAAGGATCCCTAAAGAAAATAACTAAATCAATAGCATTGTTAGCAACTTGTGCCCCAATTTCTTGATCTCCTCCAAGTGGTCCTGACTTATAACAATGTACTTTTAAACTAGTATTTTCCATTATTAAATGTCCAGTTTGTCCTGTTGCTGCAAGAATATGTTCGCTTAAAAATTGTTCATTTTTTTTACAAAATTCAATCATTTGACTTTTTTTCTTGTCATGGGCAATTAAAGCAATTCTCATATATCTTTCCTCCTTATTTATAATTATTTATTTAATAGATATTTATCCAATAATTCTTCTAAACGTTCAATAGTAATATCTAAAGTAATTACTCCGTCTACTGTAATACTAATATTTCCTGTTTCTTCAGAAACCACAATAGTAACTGCATCATATCTTTCACTAATACCAATGGCTGCTCTATGTCTCGTTCCAAGAAAAGTAGGCACATTATATTTTTCAGTTGTTGGTAAATACGCTCCAGCACAAACTATTCTATCTCTTCGTATAATCATTGCACCATCATGACAAGCTGTTCCAGGAGTAAAAATAGTTGTTATAAGTTCATGAGTAATTTTTGAATCAATTTGAATTGCATTAAGAATAATATTATGTAAACTATCTTCTCTTTCAAAAGTTATTAATGCACCAACAGATTTATCAGATAACTCCTTCACTGCAGAACTAATTATTTTAATAATATCATCTTTTTCTTGTTTTGAAGAAAAAATATTATCAACCTTGTTAACTTCCATTTTTCCTTCCATAAAATAGCGTATATCTTGATTATAAACTACAATCAACATTACAACACCTAATATAAATAATAACTCTACAAATTTAGTAATTAAAACAATCTCAAAAAAATAACCAATAGCAAACAAAAACCCCAAAGTTATTATTGTTGTAAAATAAATAGATAATTTTATCTTACCTTTTATTAACTTTGCTAAAATAAATATAATTACTATAACTAATAAAATATCAATTATTAAAGTAACTATTCCTAATGGTGTCCCAACTCTTGTCTGTAAAATATTTATAATTTCCTGAAATCTATCTTTCATAATCTTCACCTTTCATAATCCTATCAATATGTTCCAATCTTTTTTTAGAAATGTCAATTTTTGTTGAAAAGTAATTTACAATATTTGCATCTCTTTCATCAACTGCATAATCAATTGAGTCTAAATTTTTTTCATCGACTAAAAGAATATCTCCATTGTTATTAACCAAATACTTGATGATATCTAAATTTCCATTAATTACAGCTAAATGTAAAGGCGTTTGATCTTGCTCAGCTCCCAAATTCACATCTGCTCCAGCTGTAACTAACGTTTTTACAATTCTAATTTTATTCTCAGCTACAGCTTGATGTAAGGGGGTATTGCCTAAGTCATCAGCTAAATCAATAATTACTCCTAATTTACACAACAACTTACATAACTTATTCTCATTTAATGTAACAGCTATATGTAAAAGAGTTTTTCCATTGGGATTTTTAGTGTTAATATCAAAACCTTCTTTTTTAAATCTCATAAGTGCATTTTTAATATATAGATAACGATGAGGGTCTTCTTTTACAGTTCTTAAAAAATCAAAAAAGAATCTCTTAGTTATTGTTTTCCCCATCATTTATCTCCTTTATAATTTTGCTTGCAATTTTATCAAGATTATTATTTTCAGAATTAACCCAAACTATTATTACTTTAAAATTATTCTTTTTAAACACACTATAATAATCTCTATATTGATTAAGTATTTCATAATTGTTTCTCAAATAATCAGAAAACAATAACACACCATACATTTTATCATCTTTTTCTAAAGTCAGACTAAAATCATCATGTCCCGAAAAAACTTTATATCCTTTACTAATTAATAATTTTCCTAATCCAAGAACACTCTTATTAATTATCTTATTATTAAATATTTTCTTGTCACTATTTTCAATTATTCTGTTTAAAATATCAACAAATGCAAAATTTATTTGTTTTAAATAATTTCTTGAATCATAAATAATTAACTCTTCTGTACATTGCAACATATAATCAATCATATTATGAATTAAAGGCTCAAAATAAAAATCAAAATAATCTTCTAAATAAATAATATTATAATCCGAATGATATAGATAACCAAGACTTAAGTCAACTATATTCAATTTATTTGTGAAAATATCAATTATTTGTTTTTTAGAAATTTTTCTTTCAACAAATAAATTTGTCAACTGTTCATATATTTGCTTTTGATTATCAAAACTTTTCACAAATATATTTACTTTTAAATTAATATTTTCAATATATAAATTAATAATAAACTCTAATATTGAAGTATTAATTATTTTTATACCTTTATTTGCACTAAATGTGTTCTTAATAACCCCTCTAGATCCTTCCATATTATTCAAAAGATTTTTAGGCGATGGAATAAATCTATAATTCATATTAATAATTGCATTACTTCTCATTCTACAAATTAAATTATTAGAAGCCACACTTTGTAATTGTAATTCACCACAAATTATAACTTGTTTTCCCTTAATTGCTTCGTTATACTCATTAGCATGCAATAAATGAGCATCATCAATAATAACTACATCAAAATCATTAATGTCTAAATAATGATTAACAATTGATGTTGGAGTAAGAACTAAATTTTTTATATTTTTTGTTCTTTTTAAATAAGAAATATAATCTAATTCCTTAATATTATGAATACTATATTTATTTCCACTATATTTTCTTATGTAATTAACTATATTAAAAGTTTTATTTTGAGTAATTTCTTCTTCTAACTCAACAATTTCTTCAAGTTGTTTTTGAATTTCTATATAATTGTTAATGTTTTCATATTTACTTAAAAATAAATTTTGTAAATTTAAATAATATGAATACTTAAAATCATTAATTAAAGTGTCTTTTTCTTTTAAATTAACAATATAATCAACTAATTTATTTAAATTATTCTCATACAATGGTTTTAATCCCTCAATAATATTAAGATAAGCTATTAATTCATCTTCTGACCTTAATAAACTACTCATATATTCAATAGTCTCGTTATAGTCAGCATACAAAAATTTTGTAACTCCAAATTTAAATATTTTACTATAATTTTGGAATAAAATGTTAATCTCATCACTAACTTCTAAACAACGATTAAGATGGTTCCCCAACTTAAAACTTACATCAATTTTTAATGATTCGATAACATCCTTATCTTCATTAAAACATTTAATATAATTACCAAAATTTTGAATAACTCGACTAATTGCATTAATGTTGCTTAATCCTTCGTTATACATTTCTCCATATATTTCTCGATAGATATCATTATTTTTTAATGATTCATTTATGGAGCAAATTAAATTTTGAGAATCCCTAATATCTAAATAAGTTTTAAATGAAATATAATCTAAAGATTCATCATTAACAACAGAAGCTAAGCGATCATTTGAAGAAAATAATTTTTGTAAATATTGATTAATTTTAATAATTTCATAATAATAACCAATAAAATGCTGATTTAAAGTAAAACCATAATTTGTATATATCAAATTCATATTTTGAAATTCTCGATATGATGATAAAAAGTTTGTAAATGAATTTTCTATTTTAATAAATCGTGTATTTCCTAATTTTTCATTTTTCTTAAATAAATGCAAAACACCTTTTATATATTTACTTCCTTTGATTTTTTCTAAATAATCAATTATTAAAGAAATATTTTTATAATCTTCTTCATAATCTTCAATATTTAAATTAGATAAAATAAAATACCTTTTTTTTAATTCTTCTATTATCTCTATATTTCTAATTGTGTTTTGAATATCATTACTTATTTCTTCAATAAAAAGAGGTTTATTAAATTTTCTTTTATCAGAAATAAATGCAGACAAAAGTTTTTTATTTTCCCTATTAAAATATCCACTTTTAAATATTTCCAAACAAGTATCTAATTGTTTAAAATTAGCATTCGGATAATTTTTTTCAAATCTCTTAATTGTTTTAATTCTTTCTATATACTCATTTTGAATATGCGTCATTTCTTGAACAATATTATTATGATTTTTATTGAGTGCGACCTGAGCTTGTGTTTCAGTAATATTAATATTTTTCAAAAAAAGAGAAAATTCAATTAAAAAATTAATATCTTCTACATTTAATACTAACTTCATATTAAGTGATTTCTGAATTACAGTAATACTATTTTCAAATAATTCTTTATTATATGAAGCTTTATTAGCTAATAATACAAGATCTTTTCTTTTTAATAATAAACTATCAATTCTCTCAAAATCATCTTCACTATAATATGTTCCTAAAGCATTAACAATTTCATTATTTATTTTAATTTTATTTAAATCATGATAAGTATTATCTAAATGGTATTCTGCTTCTTGTAAATTGTTTATTTCTCTTTTTAAATCAGCATATAATTTTTCAGCTAATAAATATTTTGCAAAACCTTTTTGTTTCCAACTTTGAGGAATATCACCAATAGTTAAACGTTTAATAGTTCTAATAATATTTCTTAACATAGCTAAATTTAATACTTGAACAATTCCAAAATCCTTTTCTAAAACCTCTTTTTCAGATTCTAATATTTTAAAAGATCTATGGATAGCATAAATAAGATTTAAAATTTCTTTTCTGCTTTTTATATTATTTGTTAAGGGGATTTCGTTCCATAATGATTCAAAAATACATTTAACAGTTTTTCTATTATGTTCAACTATTTCTAATCCTTTAACTACTTTCAAAAAATCAGCTTTATATAATTTGTCAAGATCATCAATATTAAGAGCCTTTGTTGGCTTTAATGATAAGAAATTAAGTTCATTTTGCACCTCAAGATATCTATTATCTAAAATTTTTGAATAAAATATTTTTTCATATTCTTGAATAACTTCATATTTTTCTAACAAATTAGGAATATTATTATTAATAATCGGAGGGTTTTTAGTATATGGAGCAGCTTCTCCATAGTAAAAACTCGAAAATGAATTAGAAAAATTAACAATATAATTTTCCAAATTATTATCTTCAAAATATTTGCTTACTTGATTTAAAGTTTCATCTCTATTTGAAACATATAATACTCTTTTACCATCTTTAATTTTTTCTAAACATATATTTATAAGAGTCGTAGTTTTCCCTGTTCCCATGCGCCCGACAATAACAAAATTATTATTTTCAACAGCATTAAGTAATGCTTCTCTTTGACGTTTATTCATTAAAAAAAGAAAAACTAAATTATTATGTGAAGTATAATATTTATCATTTAAATGAGCTTCATGAGCTCTTGTAATAGGAAATCTGTTATGATCAATTTTAATATCTTTTTCAATAGTTTCCCCAACAGTTAAATAATTTTCTAATTTAACATCAAAACCCGGAATTGAAGCCATTGATAATATATATTTATCCATTGAATAAAGATTATTGAAATTATCAGCTGATGATATATTTAATATTCTTTTTCGTTCAACAGAAAGTATTTTCTCTAAATCTTTATTTAACACTGTATTAATAATTGCTCTACTAAATTTTTGAATATATACTTTTTCATCCTCAAAAAATAGATTAACTGGAATTAAAATAATAGGCGAAAAAACCTCCTTGCCTTCTTCATTTTTATAAGTTAACAATCCATATGTTAAAAAAATTTTATAAGATTTATTTTTCTTGTTTGTATTTAATAAAAATAAATACGGAATAATATTTTGTAATTCATCATTTTCAATATTAAAATTAGTAACATTACTATTTTGTAATTTAAAATCAGCCAATTCTTCAATATCTATTTTTTCAAAATTGATGATTCTTTCCATAATTTTGTAATCAATATTGCCTAATTCAATATAAGGGCTTGTTGAAAAAATATCTTTAAGATAATTAGCATGTTTTTCTAGTTTGATTTTTTTATTTGAGCCTGCAATCATATAAAGTTCTCCCTTTGTATTATTATATCAAAAAATAGCTAAAAAAGTATAATTAATTTAAGTTTATCTAACTTACTATTATTTGAAAACTAAAAGAAAATATTTTCATTGTTTTTTTTAGTCACAAATAGGTTTTTGTATGTTATAATATAAAAAGTATATTTAAATAATGAAAGGATGATATTATGCAAGTAAACCATTTATATTCACAACAATTAATAGAAAGATTAAATCAAAATATTAAAGACTATTTTCCTCATTTATTCTTGATTGATACAGAAAAAATGACAAAATCCTTTTCAAGTGTATCAAGAATGGTTCTACTTGATAGATATGCCCAAAAAGATATAAATCACCAAACTATTAGCGTTGGAGATTTAGTTGTCTGTGTAATTAAAGAAGATCCAAATTTCCCAACAAGAGGAATTGGCTATATAGAAAAAATAGACGGCACTGATGCTTTCATCCGCCTAGAAGATGAATATATTACTATGAGCAATGAATTAGACGCAAATAATCTTATTAAAAAGCAAATAATGGAAGTTGATAAACCATTAGAGCTTTTTTACGAGCAAATTTGTCATAGAGTTGCTAATAACCTTGCACATGGTGAAACTCTTGATAGAGTTAATCAATTTTATTCTGAATTAAACGAAATGAATTTAGTCCCTGCAGGTAGAGTTCTATTTGGAGCGGGATCTAATACTTCAGTTACTTTTTTTAACTGTTTTGTTATGCCTTTTATTCATGATTCTCGTGGAGGAATAAGTGTTCATCGTCAACAAGTTATGGAAATAATGTCTAGAGGTGGTGGAGTAGGTACTAATGGGTCTACTTTAAGACCAAAAAATTCTCTTGCAAAAGGCGTTAGTGGAAAATCAAGTGGATCAGTTTCATGGCTTAATGATTTATCAACGCTTACTCATCTGGTAGAACAAGGCGGTAGTCGCCGTGGAGCACAAATGATTATGCTTGCAGACTGGCATCCAGATATTATTAAATTTATTATAAGTAAAATGCAAAACCCAAAAATATTGTTATTTTTAATTGATAATTTAACAGATGAAGAAATATTAAAAGAAGCAAAAGACAAATTAAAATTCACACCTCTTTCTAGTGAAGAAGAAGAAATGTATGAAACTATAATTGAAATGGAAGAAATAAATCCTGGTAATATTAGTAAGAACACTTTGCAAAAAGCAAGAGAAATTTTAAGTCAAGGAGGAAAATACTCTGTTAATAATCCTGATTTTTTAAGTGGAGCTAATATATCTGTTGCGATTACAAAAGAATTTATGTATGCTGTAGAACATGACTTAGATTATCAATTAAAGTTCCCTGATACAGATAATTACTCTAAAGGCGAAAAAGCAGCTTATGATGAAAAATGGCAAGCTTGTGGAGACGTTAGAGAATGGGAAAAAATGGGATATAGAGTAAAAACATACAAAACATTAAAAGCAAAAGAATTATGGAATTTAATTTCTATTTGTGCAACTTATTCAGCAGAACCTGGTATATTTTTTATTGATAATGCTAATGATATGACCAATGCTATTTCATATGGACAAAAAGTAGTTTGTTCTAATCCTTGCGGTGAACAACCACTAGCTCCATATTCAGTTTGTAATCTTGCTGCTATCAATTTAGCAAATATGATTAATTGGGAAAAACTTGATGTAGATTGGAAAAAACTATATAAAACAATAAAAGTTGCGGTTCGTATGCAAGATAATGTAATCGATAAGACAACATACTTCTTAGAAGAAAATAAAAAACAGGCTCTTGGAGAAAGACGTATTGGTCTTGGAGTCATGGGGCTTCATGATTTAATTATTTTTTGTAACTTAAGATATGGCAGTCCTAAAGCAAATAAATTTGTTGATAAATTATTTGAATTTATTGCCACTTCTTCTTATGAACAATCAATTGAGTTAGCAAAAGAAAAAGGAAGTTTCCCTTTTCTTGATCAATATGGTTCAAGGCAAAAGTTTATTGAATCTGGTTTTATGAAAAAAATGCCTAAACATATTAGAAATCAAATTTTAGAACATGGAATTAGAAATTCTCATTTACTTACAATTGCTCCAACAGGATCAACTGGAACAATGGTCGGAGTATCAACAGGCTTAGAACCATATTTTGCTTTTAAATATTACCGAAGTGGTAGATTAGGTAAATTCATGGAAGTTAAGGCTGAAGTTGTAAATAAATATTTAGAACACAACCCTGAATATAGCCATGATAACCTTCCAGATATTTTCGTTAATGCAATGGAACTTACTGCTGATGAACACGCAGATGTTCAATGTATAATTCAAAGATGGGTAGATTCATCTATTTCCAAAACAGTTAATGCACCAAAAGATTATACAGTTGAAGATGTTGAAAAATTATATATGCGCCTTTATAAAGGCAATGCTAAAGGTGGTACTGTTTATGTTGATGGTAGTCGAGATACCCAAGTGCTTACACTTAAAAAAGAAGATGATCTTCCTAAACAAGTTGAACTTCAAGATCTTGGAATTGAAATTGAAGAAAAAACCGTTAAAAAAGAACAATATGATGTTAATCCACCTTCAAGTAAATCTAATAGAAATATAGGTGTTGAAGTCGGAGATATATGTCCATTGTGTAATGAGGGCATTGTTGAAAACATAGGTGGCTGTAACACA
This sequence comes from Bacilli bacterium, assembly GCA_028691515.1. Lineage (GTDB taxonomy): Bacteria > Bacillota_I > Bacilli_A > ML615J-28 > CAG-698 > DUUA01. Next base: position 36,253 of record JAQUZE010000005.1, on the reverse strand, counting down.
TGTACTAATTGTAATGCACAATTAAAATGTGGTTTATAATTTAATAATCAACAAAGCACCTAGATTTAATAATCTAGGTGTTTTTTAAAAAAATATTATTGGTGCAAATAACAACTATAAATTGTGTTATAATAGCTATAATAGAAAAGGGTGATACTATGGAAAAGGGAATTATTGTTGGTGCTAATACCAATCAATTAGATGATATATTCATTAAAGAGTTAGAAGAATTAAAAAATCTTTGTGAAGCGTGTGAAATTGAAATTCTAGATACAATTACACAAAACATTAAATCAATCAATCCAAAATACTATATTGGCACAGGAAAAGTAAAGGAATTAAAAGAATTAGCTGCATATCATAACGTTGATTGCATAATCTTTAATGATGAACTATCTCCAATGCAAATTCTGAATATTGAGAAAGCAACAGATAAAGATATTTACGACAGAACATATATCATCTTAGAAATATTTAATCGAAGAGCTAAAACAAGAGAAGCAAAATTACAAGTTGAAATTGCAACTCTATCTTACTTGCTGCCTCGTCTAGCTGGATTAAAAAGAAATTTATCTCGTCAAGCTGGTTCAAGTGGAGTACTTAAAAGTCGGGGTAGTGGTGAAACATTAAAAGAAATTGAAAAACGTAATATTAATGATCGTATTATTGCATTAAAAAAAGAATTAAAACAAATAATTAAAGCGAGAAAAACTCAAAGAATCAATAGAAAGAAGAATAATATAAAAGTTGTAGCTTTAGTGGGGTACACTAACAGCGGAAAATCAAGCACTCTAAATGCTCTTTTAGAACATTCAAACAGTCTAAAAGAAGTTGCAGAAAAAAACAAAGTATTTACAACTCTAGATACTTCAACAAGACTTATTAAATTAGAAAATTACCACGTTCTTGTCACGGACACCGTTGGCTTTGTAAAACATTTGCCTAAATTTCTTCTTGATTCATTTAAATCCACTTTAGAAGAAATTAAAGAGGCTGATTTAATTCTTCATCTTGTAGATTCTACAAGCACTTTATATAAACAAGAAATTGAAGTAACTAATAATATCTTAAAAGATTTAGTTGATAAAGATATTCCTAAAATATATGTTTTTAATAAAATTGATTTGATAAAAGAACATTTCTTTATAGAAGATACATATGAAAATATAATTAGATTTAGTGCAAAAACTAAAACTAACTTAAATCATTTAATAAAATTAATGGAAGATAAATTGTTTGAAGATATGTACTTAATCGAAAATACTTTCAGCTATAACAATGTAAAAATTGTTGATGATTTAATCACAAATTATGAAATTCTCGAAATCTCTTATGGGGATGAAGGAATATACATTAAAGCAAAAGTAGATAATAAAATGTATAATCTTATATCAGAATCAAAAAACGAGAAATAAATCATCCTCGTTTTTTTCATATGCTTATATTAAAATCTTCCTTTAATATTATTGATAATATTGCTTGCTTATCAAAATCTTCAACTTTTAGATTAACCAATTCATACATGTTTATTTCTTCAAAGCCAGAAATAATATTTTCAACATTAATTAAATAGCAATAATAAATTTTCCCTTTATTGTTTATTTTACCTCTATACTGCTTTTTCATAACATCAAAAGACAATTTTGTAAATACTTCTTCTAATGCTTCATCATGAAAACTTTTTTTAATTTTATAAATATAGCCGCGATATAAATCCTTTTTTCTTATAAGCAAATAACCTTCTTTATATTTAAAAAGAATATATAAAAAAAGATTATTATTTCTATTAGTTTTTGGTCTAATTATTCTAATATTAGTATATTTTATTCTTTTAATGAAATATAATAAAATAATAAACGGATATATAAATGAAACAATGATTAAAACAAGATGCCTATAATAACCAAGTATATTTCCACCTTTATAATCAACAACAAAACTTATGACAAATATAAAAAATAAAAATAAACCAAAAAAAAGATTTATAAAAAATCTCGTTCTGATTCCTTTTCTAATAAACGCTTTATTTAAAATAAAATAAATCAATCCTATAAAAGCCAAGCTTATTGCAAAAGTTATTAAAATGTTAACTATTAATTTATCCATAAACAATATTATAACATATTATTTCAAAAATTCATTCATAACTAATTATTTTTTTGTTATAATAAACGAAAGGGGGAAATTATGAACTGTACAATCATTGGAATTTCAGGAGGCACTGCATCTGGCAAAACTACAGTTGCCCTTAATATTAAACGGGAATCAGAAACATATGGCTCTGTTGCCGTTATTAGATTAGATGACTACTATAAAAAACAAGATGAAATACCTTTAGAAGAAAGAAAAAAGGTTAATTATGATCATCCATCAGCATATGATTCAAACTTATTAATTAAACACTTAAAAGATCTAAAAGCTGGTAAAGAAATTCAAAAACCAATTTATGATTTTGTCAATCATACAAGAGCAAAAGAAAGCGTCATTATTAAACCAAGTAATATTATTATTGTTGAAGGTATAATGATCTTTGCAATTAGCAAATTACTTAAAATGTTCGACATCAAACTGTTTGTTGATACCCCTGATGATATTCGTTTTATTAGAAGACTTCTAAGAGATACAAATCAAAGAGGGAGAAGTGTAGACTCAGTTATTAACCAATACTTAACAACTGTAAGGCCAATGCATGAACAATTTGTTGAGCCCTCTAAAGTTTTTGCAGATGTTATTATTCCAGAAGGTGGAGAAAATTTAATTGCAATTGATATTATAGTTTCAAAAATACTTAATATATTAAAAAAATAAGAGGATTCCCTCTTATTTTTTATATATAGTATTACCGCCTCTTATTGTTTCAAAAACATTAAAGTCTTTATCCACTATAACAAAATCCGCATCTTTCCCTACTTTAATTGATCCTTTTTGATCAAATACATTAATATTTTTAGAAGGGTTTATTGTTGCTAGATTAATCGCTTCTTCCATAGTTAAATTCAATACATTTTTAATATTTCGTACAGCTTCATTCATATATAAAGTACTGCCAGCAAGATTACCACTATCAAGTCTTGCTTCTTTTCCAATAACATGAACTGTTTGCCCCCCTAATTTATAATCTCCATCGCTTAAATGCTTTGCTTCCATTCCATCTGTAATTAAAATAATTTTATCCATTCCTTTAAGTTTAAATAAAATTTGAATAGCTTCTGGACAAACATGAATTAAATCAGAAATAAGTTCACAATATACATCACTAGACAGCATTGATGCCCCCACTGTGCCCGCTTCACGATGATGTAGACCTTTCATTGCGTTATAACAATGTGTAGCACAAGTTGCTCCATTTGATACTGCTTCAAATACATCTTTTGCAGTTGCATCTGTATGACCCAAACTAACAACAACATTCTTTTTAACTAAATACTTTGTTAATTCTTCACCATTTTCTTCATAGGCTAAAGTAACAATTTTAATTTTTTCTCCACTTGCTTCTTCATATCTTTTATATGTTTCAACATCACAAGGAACAATAAATTCTTCCGGTTGAGCTCCTTTATACTTTTTACTAATAAAAGGTCCTTCTAAATGGACACCAATAACTTCAGCTCCTTCTTTATATTTTGACTTAATATATGTTTTTAGGTTTTCTAAAGCATTAATAATGTTTTCTTCACTTTGAGTCATTGTTGTAGCGAGAAATGAAGTTACTCCTTCACTTGCAATAGTTTTAGATATGTTCAATATGTCTTCTTGCGTAGGATACATTGCATCTGAATGATTCCCTCCATGAACATGTTGATCTACAAAACCAGGAATTACATATAAATTATCAGGTAGGTTATTTCCGCCATTAAAATCTCCAATTTTATGAATTTTACCATCTTTAATTTCTAAAGATGTTTTAATTATTCCTTTACCCTCTACATAAATATTACAATTTGTAAAACCTTTCATTTAACTCCTCCTTATAACTCAAGTTTTAAAATATCTTCCATTGACATTTCAAATCTTTCGTTAGTTTCTACATTAATAAATTCAAATATTTTATCACTAGTTTTTCTGCCTGCAATAATACGATACTTAATACCAATTAAATCCGCGTCTTTAAATTTAACCCCTGGTCTTTCATCCCTATCATCATATAAACAATCATATTTTTCATTTAAATGAAGATAAAGATCTCTAGCAATTAATTCATTACTACTATCAATTTTATCTAAAGGAAGAATATGAATTTTAAAAGGCGTAACCTCTTCTGGCCACAAAGGATGATCTTCATAATTATGTTGTTCTAAAACACTCATCAATAATCTAGAAATCCCAATACCATAACATCCCATAATTATTGCTTTGCTTTTTTGATCTTTATCAATAAAATTTGCTTTCATTGAATCAGAATACTTAGTTCCTAATTTAAATATATGGCCAACTTCAATGCCCTTTGCAATTTTTAAATACCCTTTACCATCAGGAGAAGGATCACCTTCTTTTAAGTTTACTAGTTCAATATTTACAGCATATTCTGATTCATCAGAATAAATAATACTATCTTCCCCGATATCACATAAAACCATAAACTCTTCACTAGACTTGCCACCTATTTGACCACTATTTGCACCGACAACCCTATAAGTTAAATCTAATCTATCAAAAATTCTTTGATATGCTCCTCTTACTTTTAAATACCATTTATCCAAATCTTCATCATCAGCATGAAAAGTATATAAATCCTTCATGATAAATTCTCTACCTCTCATTATTCCAAAACGAGGACGGTATTCATCTCTAAATTTTGTCTGTATTTGGTATAATGCTAAAGGCAACTTTTTATAAGACGTAACATAATCTCTAATTATTTCAGTAACAACTTCCTCATGAGTTGGACCTAAACAAAAATCTCTATCATGACGATCACTTAATCTAATTAACTCTTTTCCATAATCATCCCATCGACCCGACTCAACCCATAAATCTTTTGGTTGTAATGAAGGCATCAGTAATTCTGATGCACCAATTCTATCCATTTCTTCCCTGACAATATTTTCAATATTCTTAATAATTTTATAACCTAAAGGTAAATAATTGTAAACGCCTGCAGCGACTTGCTTTATATAACCTCCTTTAAGTAAAATCCTATGAGAAGAAATCTCGGCATCCTTAGGATTATCTCTTAAAGTAGGTACAAATAACATTGATTGTTTCATTTAACTACATCTCCTATATCAATCTTAATATATCATTTATTGTTACAAAAACTATCAACCCCATTAATAAAATAAAAGTAATTGAAATTAATGCTGTTTCTACTTTTCGATTTGGTTTTTTTCTTGTAATTGCTTCATAACCTAAAAAGACTAATCTTCCTCCATCAAGTGCAGGAATTGGCAATAAATTCATTAGCCCAATATTTACACTTAATAATCCTAACCAACTTAATAAATTAACTATTCCACCAGCTGTAATTTTAATAGTCATATCTGCAATTCCAACAAATCCAGACAATGATCTAATAGTTATTTGATTTTTAAAAAGCATCCCTAAGGTATCAAACACTAAAGTTGTTGAATTAACAGTCTTATTTATACTAAAAGATACAGATTCAAAAAAGCTATGCTTCACAATTGGAGTAACTCCTAAAATAACATCTGCATTAGGAATAACCTTTCCTGTATTATCTTTTTGACTATCCATCACTGACTTACTATATGGTTTAATTTCTACTGTCTTTTCAATACCATCTCGTAAAACAACAAAAGACAAAATATTTTCCTCATCAACATTACTATTTCCAATATATTCATTTGCTATCTTAGCAACTTGTGACCAAGCAATAATGTCCTTATTATTAATTTTAATAATTTTATCATTTACCTTTAAACCAACATTATTCATAAGTTCAGTTTCAGAATAATCAATATCTTTAATAATTACATCTTCTTTGGTAGCATCACTGTATAATCCCATATTATAAATAATAAACATAGGATTAATACTACTTATATGTTCAACTCCATCTCGTAGATATGTAATCCTTGCAGGTTCTATAGATTCCCTCTCAATATATCCTAAGAAAAAATCCTCAATATCATCCCAGCTACCTTCATTATCAACAACTACAATGAAATCATCCACACTTAATTCAGTAATATAATCATCAGCCTGTAATCCTGCGCGATATGCAGGCCCATCTTTTTCAACTTGCGATAGTTGATTATTATTATAATCAATATATCCAACAGATAATCCCACTATTATAAAAACTAAAAAAGCAAGTATAAAATTAAACATAGGGCCACCAAACATAACTAAAGCTCTTTTACCTAAACTTTTAGAACCTAAAGTACGATTAAATGGAGCTATTTGCATATGTAATTTTTTATCATGAATAAAAGCTTGACTATTTACAGCATATTTTTTTACAATTCCATCTTTCTCAACTTTCATAAAAAGCTTGCCAGTTTGTTCTAAATCAAAAATATCATATTCAATTAAATTATAAACTTTATCATCATTTTCATTATCAATATTTAAATAAATATCAGTAATCTCTCCACCTTTAATTCCTAACTTCACTTTTTCAACGCCTTGTAACATATCTTCTTCAACTTCTTCACCAGCAATTGCACAATATCCCCCAATAGGAAATAATTTCAACTTATACAGAGTTTCACCTTTTCTTTTTTTAAAAATTTCAGGCCCCATACCAATTGCATACTCACGACATAACACACCCGCCCTACTTGCAAAGAAGAAATGACCTGCTTCGTGTATTGAAATTATTAAACCTAATATAAAAATAAATGCTAAAATTCCTAAAACTGTTTCCATCTAATTATCCTCATATTTTCTTAATATCTTTTCTTTAATCTCTTTATCTACTCTAATTATATCAGTAATTGTTGGAGATGATAAATTTTTTGCGCCTTTAACATTACTAATTATAATTTCTTCTATATCTAAAAACTTAATTTTGTCACATAAAAATAATTTTACCGCTGCTTCATTTGCCGCATTAAAAATTGTAGGTAAAATGCCTTTTTTCTCAATTACCTCATACCCTAATTTTAATAACGGGAATCTATTTAAATCTATTTCTTCAAAACTCAACTCTAAATTTTGCTTAAAATCAACTTTATTATATTCATTTTCACTTCTATTTGGATAAAGTAAAGCATACTCAATTGGAATTCTCATATCTGGAATTGCCATCTGTGCAATTAATACTCCATCAACATATTCAACCATTCCATGAATAATTGATTGTTTGTGAATAATAGTCTCTATTTTATTAATTGGCAAATCAAATAAATAATGTGCTTCTATTACTTCAAAAGCTTTATTAATCATTGAAGCAGAATCAATTGTTATCTTTCTCCCCATTTTCCAATTAGGATGGTTTAAAGCTTCTTCTTTAGAAACATATTTTAACTCTTCTCTTTGTTTATTTCTAAATGCTCCTCCACTTGCAGTAATTATTATTCTATTTACTTCATCCTTTTTACCTGCAAGTAAACATTGCAAGATTGCACTATGTTCACTATCAATTGGCAATAAATTAACATTATATTTTTTTACAAGAGGCATAATAAGTTCTCCACCAATAACAAGTGTTTCTTTATTTGCCAGTAATATATCTCTTTTTTTCTTGATTGCTTCTATTGTTGGGAGTAATCCAACACTTCCAGTAACAGCATTAACTAAATATCCATCTTCACTTGAATATGTAGCTACATCAATTAATCCTTGATCTCCATATGAAAACAACACTTCAGGAAATTCAAATTGTAATTTAACCATATCTTCATAATTACCAACGCAAACCATTTCTGGTTTAAATTTTTTAATTATTTCTTTTGCAAAACAAACGTTAGTATTAACTGAGAAACTCTTTAAAACAAATTTATCCTGATAACGCGAAATTACATCCAATGTTTGTTTCCCAATAGAACCGCTTGCTCCAAGCAAATATATATTTTTCATATTATTCATCCCAATCTATAATATCATAATAACTTGAATAATTATATAAAACAAAGCTCCACTTAATATAAGGCTATCAAACCTATCAATTATTCCCCCGTGTCCTGGTAAAATATTGCTGAAATCTTTAATCTCATATGTCCTTTTGAATTTAGAAGCAACAAGATCACCAATTTGAACAACAAAACTCAATACTAAAGATAAACTTATAGCAATAATAATTGACACTAAAATTTCATTGTTCATTGCTGTTTTTAAATTAATGATTCCAAACAAAAATAACGCCACAGCACCAAATAAACTACCAAAAACTAATCCGCTAATTGCACCTTCAATAGATTTTTTAGGACTAATTGTTGGGCATAATTTATGCTTGCCAAATTTAGTTCCAAACATATAAGCACTCATATCAGTAAATAAAACTATTGTGTATATATATGCAAAACTCCATGGACCTTTAATATTTATAATTACATTACTATTGTTAATATTAATTATTGAATCAGGAATATATTTTAATGCTATAACAAATCCAAAAAACACGCCACAATATAATAAGGACATTACTATATTCGAAAAATCATAAGATTTAGAATTTTTTATAAAAATTATTATAATCATAGAAATAATAACTGCAATGATTAATGATAAAAATAACCAAAAATAATTATTGTTTTTTGCAGCTATTACAGCCAAATATACAATTACTCCAGAAAAAAATGGAATTATATACTTTAATACTTTTAAAGACTCAGCTTTCAATGCAAACATATTTATCATTTCAAATGTAGCAATTATGCTTCCTATAATGCCCAAAATCATAAACCATGGACCTTCAATAATTAAAAGAGGGATAATTATCGCAAGTAATATCACTCCAGTTACAGCTCTAATTAAAAAATTCTTTATTTTGGGAGTCATTTAAGTCCTCCAAATCTTCTTTCATTTTTTGCAAAAAAATTAATTGCTTTGTAAAATTCTTCTCTTGAAAAATCTGGCCAACAAACATCAGTAAAATATAATTCACTATATGATACTTGCCAAAGTAAAAAATTACTTATTCTTTTTTCTCCACTTGTTCTAATTAATAAATCAACATCAGGCAGACTATTTGTATATAAATAAGAATTAAACAATTCTTCATTTAATTCATTAATATCTATTTCTTTATTTACAATATCCATAGCTATTTTTTTTGTTGTTGAAACAATTTCTTCTCTAGAACCATAACTTAAAGCAACTGTAAATACTAACCCATCCCTATCTTTACTTCTAAACATTACATCTTTAACTATTTCCTGTAGTTTATAAGGTAATCTTGTTAAATCACCAATGACATTTGTCTTAATATTCATTTTTTTAAATTGATTTCTATGACTATTAAACATATTAGAAGCTAAATTCATTAAATAATCTATTTCCTTTTTAGGACGACGCCAATTTTCAGTGCTAAAAGCAAAAACAGTTAAATACTTAATACCCAACTCATTTGCTTGTTGAACAACATTGATTAAAGTTTCAGAACCTTTTTTATGCCCAGCTTGACGAGTTAATCCTTTACTTTTTGCCCACCTACCATTACCATCCATAATAATTGCAATATGTGTAGGTAATTTATTTTTATCTATATTCATACCAATATTCTCCATTTTAATTATTATACTATAAATAGGTAAATTTTTCTATAATTATTAAAGTAAAAACTATTTTTTCCAAACTGTAATAATAAAAAAAAGCTCTTAAAGAGCTTTTTTTAATAATTTCTATTTAATATTTCAAAGTATGATTGTGGATGAGTACAAACAGGACAAACTATCGGTGGTTTTTTTCCAATTGCAATATGTCCACAATTAATACATTGCCAAATTGTATCACCATCACGAGAGAATACTAAATCTCCTTCAATATTTTCTAATAATTTTAAATATCTAGCTTCATGTTCTTTCTCAATAGCAGCAACACCATCAAATAAATAAGCAATTTCGTCAAACCCTTCTTCTCTTGCTACTTTTGCAAATTCAGGATACATATCACTATATTCATAAAATTCTCCAGAAGCAGCATCCTGTAAATTCAATGTTGTTTTAGGAACTCTTCCTTCATGCAATAATTTAAACCATAATTTTGCATGTTCCTTTTCATTTCTTGCTGTTTCTTCAAAAATATTACTTATTTGAACATAACCATCTTTTTTTGCTTGCGATGCATAATACATATACTTTACATGTGCTTGAGACTCTCCAGAATATGCTTCTTGTAAATTTTTTTCTGTTCTACTACCTTTTAATTTTTCAAAATCTTTAAATGCCATTTTTCTCTCCTTTTTAATTTATATTTATGGATTAAATCTCCATTATTAATTCTTCTTTTTCTTTTGCAGCTTCATCAACTTTATCAGTATACTTATCTGTTAATTTTTGTGCATCTTCTGAATACCTATGCAAATCATCTTCACTAATATCACTATTTTTTTCCAACTTCTTAAATTGATCTATTAGATCTCTTCTTATGTTTCTAATATTTACTTTATAATTTTCAGCAATGGCTTTTACATCCTTAGACAATAATTTACGTGTCTCTGTTGTCAAAGCAGGAAAATTAATACGAATAACTGTTCCATCACTAACAGGATTTAAATTTAAATCTGCTAATTGAATCGCTTTAACAATATCATTAAGTGAGCTCTTATCATATGGTTTAATAAGCAATTGCTGAGCCTCGGGAGCACTAATTGATGCAATTTGATTAATTGGTGTTAAAGTACCATAATAAGAAGCCATAACTCCATTAAGAACACTAGGATTAGCTCTTCCTGTTCTAATTAAGGACATTTCTCTCTTTAAAGATTCAATTGCTCCTTGCATTCTTTCTTCACCATCTAATAAAATCATTTCAGGCATTGTATTTCTCCTTTTTCTTTTTATTTGTAATAAGGGTTCCAATAGAATAATCATGAACTGCTCTAGCAAAATTACCAGGAACATTCATATCAAAAACTAGAATATCAATGTCATTTTCACTACATAAAGTAGCAGCTGTTAAATCCATAACATTAAGATGCTTATCTAGTAATTCTTGATGTGTCAAAACATTATACTTTTTAGCATCTTTGTTAATTCTTGGATCACTATCATATACACCATCAACACCATTCTTTGCCATTAAAATTAATTCTGCTCCTAATTCAGCACTTCTTAAAGCTGCTGTAGTATCAGTTGTAAAGAAAGGAATACCATTCCCACCTCCAAAAATAACTAACCTATTTTTGTCTAAATGAGCACTAGCTTTTCTTCTAATATATGGCTCAGCAACAGCAGGAATTTCTAACGATGTCATAGTTCTTGTTTCTATTCCTAACTTTTCAATTGCAGATTGTAATGCTAAAGCATTAAGAATTGTTGCAATCATTCCCATATAATCAGCACTAGATCTTTCCATTCCAGCACTTTCAGCATCTTTCCCTCGCCAAATATTACCTGCGCCAACAACAATAGCGATTTGAACATCATTTTGATCATAAAGCTGTTTTATTTCTAAAGCAATTTTATTTACTTTTTCGGGACATATTCCAGCTCTAGATTCATGTCCTAGTGCTTCTCCACTCAATTTCAAAATTACTCTTTTCATACTCATTCCCTTTCTACTCATATTATATCAAAAAAGGCACTGAAAAAAAAGTGCCTTTTTAATTTAATTGTTAACAGCTGCCATAACTTCCGCTGCAAAGTCATCTTGTTTTTTCTCGATTCCTTCTCCAACTTCAAGGCGTATAAATTTAGCAATTTTTGTATTATTAGCTTTTAAAAACTCTCCAACTGTTTGATCTTGATTTTTTACAAATGGTTGATCTAACAAACAAATACCTTTTAATAATTTTTTAATTTTACCATCAACAATTTTATCAATTATTTTTTCTGGTTTACCTTCATTACGTGTTTCTTCAACAAGAATAATTCTTTCTTGAGCAATATGAGCAGCATCAACTTCTGACTCATCTAAATATGTTGGACTCATTGCAGCTATATGCATACATATGTCATGAGCAACATCTTCAGAACCAGAATAAACTGTTAGAACAGCAATTTTACCACCCATATGAATATATGAACTAAATTCTTGTTCTTCTTCTTTAGTAAAAACATTAACTCTTCTTAAAGAAATTTTTTCACCAATTGTAGCAGTTGCTTCAATAACTAAATCAGCTAAAGTCTTATCATCTACTTTTATTTCTAATGCCTCTTCAGTATTTAAAGCTTGGCTATTTAAAATAGCATCACCAATTTGTGCAGCATAAACTTGAAATTTATCATTTTTAGCAACAAAATCCGTTTCACTATTTAATTCAAAAATGACAGCCTTTTTATCATTATTAACTACTTTGCAAATTCCTTCAGCTGCAATTCTTCCTGCTTTCTTTGCTGCCTTTGTAATTCCATTTTCTCTTAACCAAATAATGGCTTGTTCTATATCTCCATTAGTATTAACTAAAGCTTTCTTACAATCCATCATTCCTGCACTAGTGCGTTCTCTTAATTCTTTTACTTGACTAGCTGTAATTTGTGCCATAATTAATTCTCCTCTGTTTCTATAACTTCTTCCACTGTAACTTCAATTTCAGATTTCGCAGCCTTTTTAGGAGCTTTTGTTTCTAAAACTGGTTCAACATTCTCTTTTTTTTCTTCAACAATTACTTGTTCTTTAATCTTTTTAGGAGTTTTTGCTTCTTCAACTGCTTCTAGCTTTTCAATTTTATTTTTAGGTTTAGCTTGTTTTTCTTCAACAATAGCTTCTTCCTTAGCTTTTTTGTTTGCTTTCTTTTCATCATCTGAAACAATATCTTCAGCAGCTACAACGATAGCATCTAAAGTTTTTGTTCTGACTCTATCTCCACTATATTTTTCTTTATTATAAGATTGCTTATTTCTATTATAAGGCTTATTGCTCTTTCCTTTATAACCACCACGTTTTCTTTCATCCTGTGGTGTCGGTTCATCAGTAAATATTATTTCAATAGGTGAACCCCCATTTGCCTCAACAACAGCATTTGCCATTGTAGCAGTAATTAATTTAACAGCTCTAATTGCATCATCATTACCAGGGATTACATAATCAATCTCGTCTGGATCACAATTTGTATCAACAAGTGCAAATAAAGTAATGCCTAATCTTTTTGCCTCTGCAACAGCATTATGTTCACTCTTTGGATCAATTACAAACATAGCAGCTGGAAGACCTTTCATATTTTTAATTCCATTAAAAAATTTTTCAAGGCGTTCTTTTTCTTTATTTAACAAAATAACTTCTTTTTTAGGTAGAACTTCAAAAGTTCCATCTTCAGACATTCTTTCAATCTCAAACAATCTAGAAATACTTTTTCTAATACTCTTATAATTAGTTAAAGTACCACCAAGCCATCTTTGATCAACATAATATTGTTCTGATCTTGTTGCTTCTTCCTTAATAATATCTTGAATTTGTTTTCTTGTCCCAACAAATAAAACACTCCCACCATTTTGAACAATAGTAAATAATGCTTTATAAGCTTTATTAACTGCTTCTACAGTTTTTTCTAAGTCAATGATATAAATACCATTTCTTTCTCCAAAAATATACTCTTTCATTTTAGGGTTCCATTTGCGAGTATTGTGACCAAAATGGACTCCTGCTTCTAGCAATTGATTTTTTGTAATTACTGACATAAATTCTCCTTTTTCTTTTGTTTGGCCTCCACTATCATCTACAACTTGCCGCCTCACATATAGTGCACTTGACGACAGTCTCCGATTAGTGTGTGTATTTTAATTGCCTTTGAATATTATAACATAATTTTATATATTAATCAAGATAAAACTAGTGATTATTACCGCGCATAATTATATTGAATATTACACTGTACTCCCAAAACCACCTAATCTTTTTTTCTTAGGAAATTCTTCATCATCAACTTTTAAATATTTAACAAAAATTCCTTGCACAAATCTTTCATGCTGAAGTAAACTTACCTCTTCATTTCCGTTATTAATTAAATTAATAATAATATTTCCATCATTATCTCTATTATTATAATAATCACTATCAATAACACCAGTAATATTTTTCAAAACCAAATTCTTTTTAACACCAATACTACTTCTAATAAAAATAAGTAAAACTTCATCATTTTCCATATAGGCTTTTATATAGGTTTTTATACTAATACTTTCTTTTGGTTTTATATTTATATTTCTTGGTAAAAAGAAATCATAACCCGCGGAATTGTGTGTAGCTCTTTTCGGTAAAAAGATATCTTCTTTTATAACATCTTCTAAAAACTTATCATTAACTATTTCAAATCCTCTTTTTCTCATTTCTTCTCCTTATCTCTTCTTGGAAAAAAAGCATCATAACCTTTCTTCAAAGCTTCTTTAGATACATGAGTATAAATTTGAGTAGTACTCAAATTCTCATGTCCTAACAACTCTTGTACACTCCTTAAATCAGCTCCATTATCGATTAGAGAAGTAGCAAAAGAATGTCTTAACATGTGGGGAGAAATACTAAATTCTAAACCTGCTTTTTCAGCAAGCTTATCAAGAATTACTCTAACTCCTCTAACTAATAAAGGAAAACCTTTAAAATTTAAAAACAACGCTTCAGGCACATTTTTTTTATTATTTTTTAATAAGTCTAATCTTGAATACTGTATATAATCATAAACAGCACTTTTAATTTTTTGATGAATCGGAACATATCTTTCCTTATTACCTTTTCCTAAAACAATAATATTATTATTATAAAAATCAATATCTTGAATTTTTAATCCACACAATTCACTAACCCTGATTCCTGTCCCATATAACATTTCTAATATTGCGTAATCTCTGATTCCGATTACTGTATTTACATCAATTATAGAAAACAATTTTTCAATCTCATCTTCATACAATCTTTTAGGTAATGCTTGTGGAGTTTTCATAGAATTTATTTCTAAAAATGGATTATTATCTCTATAACCATTTTGAACTAAAAAGCGATAAAAACTTCTTAACGAAGATAATTTTCTATTAACTGACTTAGCTTTATATTTTTGATTTAAATATGACAAATAATATCTAGGAACATTATTAGATATTTCTAAAAATAGGGGAAAATCATTATTTATTAAATAATTATTAAAATCAGCTATATCTTTCATGTAAGACTTAATAGTATAAGCTGAATAACTTCTTTCATTTTCTAAAAAATCTCTAAACTCCTGAAATACTTTTGGTTTAGTCATCAATTATCACCTTAATCTCTTCAATCTTTTTTAAACTTCTATTTAAATAAAAAACTTTTCTCTCTTTCTTTTTCAACTTTTCTTTAATTGGTGCAAATATTCCAAAATTAACATTCATTGGTTGAAAATTACCAGTTTTTGTAGATATGTAATTAGGAAGAGAACCCATTGCTGTCAATGATGTAAAATCAATCAAATCTAAACCCATTAAGAATCTATACATATTAATACCCGCAACCATTCCAGATGAAGCCGATTCAATATATCCTTCAACACCAGTAATTTGTCCTGCAAAAAATAAATCCTCTCTTTTTTTAGTTTGATAAAATACATTTAAAATTTCAGGTGATTTAATAAAAGTATTTCTGTGCATAATTCCATATCTTACAATTTGTGCTTTTTCCAATCCTGGTATCATACGAATAATTCTTTTTTGTTCTGGCCAAGTTAAATGAGTTTGAAAACCAACAATATTATATAAAGTTCCGCTTAAATTATCTTTTCTTAATTGCACAACAGCATAAGGAATATCACCTGTTTTGGGATTTGTCAAGCCTACAGGTTTAAAAGGTCCAAACAGCAATGTTTGTCTTCCTCTTTCAGCAATGTCTTCAATCGCCATACATCCTTCAAACACTTTAAGCTCATATTCTTTTGGCATAACTCTTTCTGCTTTAATTAATTCATCATAAAATTCATTATATTGATCCTTATTCATCGGGCAATTATAATAAGATGCTTCTCCTATATCATATCTACTTTTTAAATATGCTATTTCCTTATCAATTGATGATTCTAAAACAATAGGAGCTATAGCATCATAAAAATACAAATAATCTTCTCCACAAAAACCTTTAATTGATTCTGCTAAACTATCGCTAGTTAATGGTCCAGTAGCAATAATTGTTGGACCATTTGTAATTTCTGTAATTTCTTCATTAATAACTTCAATATTATTATTACTCATTATCCAATTAGTAATAAAAGACGAAAACATATCTCTATCAACAGCTAAAGCCCCACCAGCTTCTATTTTTGCATAGTTTGCGGCTTTCATAATTAATGAATCGAGGATTCTCATTTCTTCTTTAATTAAACCTACAGCATTTTCTAAAGAAATAGCTCTAAAACTATTAGAACACACTAATTCCGAAAACATAGAAGTCTTATGAACTTCAGTATTTTTCTTAGGTCTCATTTCAAAAAGTTTTACTTTAATCCCTCTTTTAGCAAGTTGATATGCCGCCTCACAACCTGCAAGTCCAGCTCCTATTATATTTACATTTTTCATATTCTACTATTCCTTTTTAATTATTATATATTATATAACGAAATTATTCAATTAAAAACAGCTTAGTCCTTGCCAAGCTGTTTTTTTACATCCTTAAATTCAACACTCTTTATATAATCCTCAGTATCAGTATCTTTCAATAAATAATCATATATTTTATAATCCTTTAAACAAGCATACAGAAAACAATTATTAGCATTTTTATAATCTTTTTCCAAAACATACAAACAACCAAGGTTATACCATAAAGAAGAATTATCTTTATCTTTTTCAATTCCCTTTAAATAATAATACTTAGCCTTTTCCCTACCATCATCACGATAATGATATATTAAACCCAAATTTAAGTAAGCATCAATAACTCCATCTTCTTTAGAAATTTCTTCCAAATAATACTTAATTGCTTGCTCATAATCTCCCATATTTGCATAAGCAATTCCTAAGTTATAACTAACCACTTTTTGAGTTTTATCAATTTCATATGCATGTAAACTATATTCTAAAAACTTTTCTTGATTTCCACGTTTATCATATAGGGAACCTAAATTTGTATTCATCCAAAAATGATCTGGTTCAACTAAAACACCTTTTTTATATGCTTCAAATTCCTTATCTTCATCTTTTAATTCATTATAAATAAGACCCACTCTAAAATAATTACCTTTTTCATTGCCATTCTCAATTGCTTTCAATAAGTATTCTAAACCTAATTCTTTTTTACCTAAATCTAAATAGATATCTCCAATTACCTGAAAAACATTTGCATCTAGGGGCTGATTTTCTTCAAAAATTTTAAAACATTCAAGTGCTGCCTCATATCTATCAGAAAAATAATAAGCAATACCTAGTGTCCACAAATCTTCATACAAAATCTTTTCATTAAAAGCCTCTTCAAAATATAAAATTGCATCTGAATAATTTTTTTCATCAAAAGATTTTTTTGCTTTTTTTACTAATTTATCATATTTAGCCATATTGCTCCTACAGGTATTAATGTAAATATTGATGCTACCAAATTATTTATAAAATGAATTGCTAAGGGAATTAATATATTATGATTGGAATAATGATAAGAAAGTGAAAGAATTAATGCCATAGGAAAATACATAAAGAAAAATATCCATTCAATACCAGAATCAGATAATAAATGTACTAAGCTAAATAATGAAGCAGAAATTAATATTGAAAAAATCGGTTTCCAATTATATTTTTCTTCAAGAACTCCAAATAAAAATTTACGAAAAATAAATTCCTCTATCAAAGGGGCAAAGAATACTATTCCGATTAAAATAACAGGATAATATTTATTAGATAACATTTGATTAATTGCTTGCTCATTTGATGAAGTAGTATTAATTCCTAGTTTTGTATAAATTAAGTTAACTAAAATATTTGCAACAAATATTCCTATAAAACCACCTATAATTAATAGAATTGACTTTAATTTCTTTTCTTTAAATTTACGAAAATCTAATTTAAAAATTTTACTAGTAAAATAAATAAGTAATATTGCAATTGGTAATTCTGCAATTACCCGAGCAAATATTTTAATAGTAATATCTAAATTATCTGTAACTGGAGTGATTAATTCCACACCAAAAAATAATATCACATAAAGAAGAGAAGGAAATAAAAAATATCCGCCCATTAAAGTAATTAACCCTATGAGATGAAAATCTTTATTTTCTATTTTGTTATTATATTTAATATCCATATTTTACCTCATTATGTATTATATCTTTTTTCCCTCTTTAAGTAAAGAAAAAGGGCAACAAGAAGTCCTATATGCCTTTTTCTAAAAATCTATTTCGTTTTGTTTTTAATTTCTTCTTCAACAAGTTTAATAAACTCATCTACTAATAAAGTTTTTGAAGTTTTTTCTCCATATTTTCTAAATGTAACAGTATTAGCTTCAACTTCATTATCCCCAATTACTAATTGATAAGGTATTTTTTTCATCTGAGATTCCCTAATTTTATATCCCAATTTTTCATCTCGATAATCACTTTCAAATCTAAAATCATGATTAATAAATATTTTTTCTAATTTATTAACATATTCACCATGATTATCAAAATTCACAGGAATTAGTTTTAATTGAATAGGTGCCATCCATGTTGGAAAAGCTCCTCCATAATGTTCAACTAAAATTCCCACCATTCTTTCAATTGATCCATAAATTGCTCTATGTAACATTATAGGTCTTTTTTTACTACCATCTGCAGCAACATAAGTAATATCAAACCTTTCTGGAAGATTCATATCTAATTGAATAGTACCACATTGCCAGATTCTATTCATTGAATCTCGCAACTTAAAATCAAGTTTAGGACCATAAAAAGCCCCATCCCCCGGATTAATTTTATATTCTTTCCCTACAAGTTCACAAGCTTTTGCTAATGCTTTTTCTGATTTATCCCAATTTTCAATTGATCCAATATATTTATCTTCAGGTCTTGTTGAAAGCTCAATATGATATGAAAGATTAAAAGTAGTATAAAATTCATCAAATAACTTGATTAATTTGCCTACTTCCTCTTCAATTTGATTTTCCATCATAAAAACATGAGCATCATCTTGGGTAAATGACCTTACTCTAAATAACCCACTCAAAGCACCACTAGCTTCATATCTATGAACCAAACCTAACTCACCAATTTTTAAAGGTAGATCTCGATATGAATGAATACTATTTTTATAAACTAAAATACATCCAGGACAATTCATTGGCTTTACAGCATAATCATTTTCATCAACTTTCAAAGTATACATATTTTCTTTATAATTAAACCAATGCCCCGAAACTTCCCATAATTCTCTATTTAAAATAATAGGAGTTTGAACAAATTTATATCCTTCTCTTCTGTGTACTTTATACCAATAATCCTCAAGTGTTTTTCTTAATTCCATCCCATTTGGAAGCCAAAAAGGTAATCCTGGGCCATATTCACTCACCATAAATAAATCAAGTTCTCTACCTAATTTTCTATGATCTCTTTCTGCTCTTTCTTTTAAATTAATTAAATGTTTTTCTAAATCTTCACTACTAAAAAATGCAGTACCATAAATTCGTTGTAATTGTTCATTTTTTGAATCACCACGCCAGTAAGCTCCAGAAACTGACAATAACTTAACGTGTTTTAAAAAACCAGTATTAATAACATGTGGTCCTCTACATAAATCAACAAAATTGCCATGTTTATAAAGTGTTATAATTTCACCCTTTGGTAATTCATTTATAATTTCTTGCTTATATCTATCATTACTAAAAAAATCAAGAGCTTCTTCCTTATCAACCTCGATTCTCTCAAAAGAAAGACCTTGAGAAGCAATTCTTTTCATTTCTTTTTCAATTACAACTAATGTAGTTTCATCAAATTTAATATCATTACCCGGATTAATATCATAATAAAATCCTTCTTCAATTGCAGGTCCAACACCAAAAATAGCATCTTGATATAAATTTTTAACAGCACTTGCCATTAAATGACTAGCTGAATGACGCAAACATTCCAACGCTCTCTCATCATCTTTAGTAACAAGTTCAAAAGAAGCATCTGTGTCAATAGGTCTTGTTAAATCATAATCTTTACCATTAACTATCGCATAAACAGCCTTTTTAGCAAGACTACTAGAAATACTTTTTGCAATATCAAGAGAACTTAATCCATCTTTGTAATCTTTTACTGAACCATCTAAAAATTTTATTTTCATAATTTTCCCTCCTAAAAATAAAAAAGCACCCAATAAAGGACGCTTATACGTGGTACCACCTTTTTCAAGCCTATAAGACTTGCACTCATTCCGATTAACGCTCGGCTACGAACAATCTTTCGTTGTTAGCTCGATGGTAGTAATTAAAAATTATTTATATGCTTTTACACCTTACAAGCACTCTCTAAAATAAAATAATTAATAATCTTGTCCACTTCTTCGCAATATATTAAATATTATACACAATAATATTTATTTAGTCAAATATAAATGTTATTGTGTCTCTATATATTCTAATAAAATCGCCATTATTTTATCATAAAACAAATAATTAAGTATTATCATAACTATTGAAATAATAATTGCAATAATACACTTATTCCTTGTTTTATAGTTTTTAAATTGAGAAGCTCTTGTTATGCCAATAGCTCCAAACACTAGCCCTAATATAGGAATAAAAAAACTAAAAATTAATGCAAGTGTTGACATGCTAACAGAAGAATCATTAATACTATTAATGTTTTTTTCTGAATTTAGCTTGTTCCCACAAACATTACAATAAATATCATTTGGTTCTACTTTTGAACCACATTTTTTACAAAACATAATTTTCTCCATTTACAAATTTTTAATACTTATCTCAATTATTATAATCTGTAATTTTTATCAATTAATTCAATTTCATTCATCATATATCTTATTCTCTCAATTAGCCTATCCCCAGCCATATGATTAACATCACTACTTGTCTCTTGCAAATGTTTCCTTAACATTTCCAAACTTAAATTAGAAGTCATAAATGTTGGCAGATTGGAAAACATTCTATATTGAAGGACCGTTCCTAATACTTCATCTCTAATAAAGGGAGTTGTATTTTCTGCACCAACATCATCAAAAAACAAAATATCTGCTTTTTTTAAAGTATTAATTGTATATTCAAAATCACTATCACCAAAAGAACTTTTTAGTTTTCTTACTAAATCAGGATAATAGACAAAAACAACACGATATTTTTTTGCCATTGCTTTAGCAAGCTTTAAAATCATAAATGTTTTTCCATTACCAAAAGGTCCATGTACATATATACCTTTTACAAAAGATCCCTTTTTATACTCCTTTTGAAAGCGTATCATTTCTTTTGTAAACTCAGCTCTTTCAGGATTAGTAATTAATTCTTGCTCTCCACTCATTTCTTCAGGAAAATATAACATCTCTAAATTAGTTCTTTGATGTTTTTCATAATAAGGACATGGTTTATTCACTATTTGAACTCGATTATTATAAAATTCCAGATAACTCTTCATTCCTATTTCATGCATCTGACAAGGAATTTTACCCAAACATTTATTACAAATCACATTATTATTTACTTGCATTGATAAAGGACCATAAAAATTTATAACATCTTCCTGACCTAGATTATTCTCTTCAATAAATTTTGCAACTTCTTCATCTCTATATAATTTTTTTATTAACTCATCAATTTTATTCATTTAATCACCTATTTAAATAACTCTTGTGCTTCTTTGTTAATTAATAACTTTTCTTCATCACTTAATTCTTTTTTAGTTGTTTTAACATCTTGTAATTCTGTTTCATATTTATCATACCATTTAGGTTTGTCTTTTTCCTTTTTAGCATATTGATATGACTTAGTTTTAAGAGTTTCTTTTTCTTTTTTCATATATTCAAGAGCAGCTTTAGTTGTCTTCAAGCCTTTTCTCGCCCAATCATTGGCTACTTTTTCAAAATAATTATAAGATGTAGGTAGACTTCCTTGCCTTTCACCAATTATATACATTAGCATAGTATTAATTACACCTTTAGGCATATCAATATTATACAATTGCTCTAATAGTTTTAATTCACTAACTGAAGGAGTTATTCCACTTAATGATTCCAAAATAGCCTTCGGACTTGCTCGTTCTAATAAATTAATAATTTTATACGTATCGTCATCTAAATCACTTGAAACAAAAACATCAGGTTCTTTTGTAATATATTGATAATTTTCTTTTATGTTTTTCCCACGGTACACTTTTTGTGCATTTTTTGAAATATCAGAAATTTTTAAGTCTTTATCTATAGAAATAGTATTTAAAATAACTTCCTTCATTTCTTGTTCATTTAAATCATACGTATAACTTATATTAATTATATTTCTTTTTAACTCTTCATCATCTAGAACTTTATCATCAATTACATCGCTATCAAAAGCCATTTTAAATAATATATAATCAAACTTATCATTTTTAATTACTAAATTATCTTTAATTTTATTAAAAAAAACTTTATTATAAAGATCATTATAATTATATTTGCTCTTCTTAAAAACTTCATCAAATCGCTTTGTTAATTCTGTATACCCTTTAACTGTATAATCTGATTTTTTAATAATATTTTCAACTTCTACTGTACCAATCTGATTAACTAAAAAAGATTTTAAAACTGAATTAGAAAAAAAGGACTCTATATTTAAAGGTTGAATTACTTTAAAATAATAGCCTTTTTGTTCATTATAATAGTTTTTTATCAAAGAAAGCGCAGCTAACTTATCAAAAGCATTTTCCAAAAAATTAATTTTTGAAAGATTCAAAGAATCTAAAATTTGTCTAATACTATATGTTTCTTTATTTTCCAGTGTTAAAAGGTATAAATATAATGAAAAACTATCCATTCCCATTAATGGCAAATATAATCTTGTTAGAGTAAAAAACTCTTCCCCCGATAAATCAAAAGATTTATAAATTTTATAATTACTATTAATTTCCACAACTATAAACCCCTATATAAACTAACACCTTTAAACGGCAATTGAGTATCAAAATATTTATATAATCGTTCAATAATCTTTTTACCTCTTCCTGCAGCAATTGTATAATAAGTAGTAATTTTAATATCAACAGCTGTTTCAGAAATTCTAGGCGATACTATAGTAAATGTTGCTGAATAAGTTGAAGTATTAAAAATAAGTTCACTAAACTGAGGAATATTATCAGTAATTGATCCCTTTTCCTGTTTAATTAAATCGTAAGCTACTTCTTTTACTTCTTCATTTCTGGCTCTATAGTATCTAGTTCTTAAACTTTCTAATTCGTGATCTTCAGAAGTTTCAAAATTATTACTAAAATATTCTTTTATTTTCATCGTAAATTCTCCTTTTCCAATAAATTTAAAACTTGTCTTTCCATATGTTTAATAGTAGAACTATTATCAATCACATAATCCGCTAATCTAGCTTTTTCATTTAAACTCATTTGTTTATTAATTAAATTAATTGCTTCATTCGTAGTTATTTTATTTCTCTTCTTTAATCTTTTAATTTGTATTTTTTCATCAGCTGAAATTACTATTATTTTATCAACAAGACTAGTGAAATTAGTCTCAAAAAGTAGTGGCACTTCAACAAAAACAACTCCACTTTGTTTTTCAATTAAATCTTTTGTAATTCTATATATTTCTGGATGAGTAATATTATTTAAAATACGTAATTTCTCGGAATCATTAAAAACAATATCCCCTAATTTCTTACGATTTATTATACCACTTTCCACAACATCCTTGTTAACTAAACTTTCTATTTTTTTTATTATGTGCGGAAAAGTTAATACTTGATGAGCAATATCATCAGTATTAATTACAAGATAACCTAAATCTTTAAGATATTTAGATAAAGTTGATTTACCCGTTGCAATAGAACCGGTTAATCCAATAATCATATTGCATCTCCCTTTCCTTTTTGACATACTGGACAAAAATATGTACCTCTGCCGCCTACTTTAATTTTAAGAATATTACTTCTACAAATTGGACACGTATTTTTTGTATGAACTAACAATTCATTTTGAAATTTTCCACTAATTCCATCACTGCTAAAACTATGAATTGTGGTTCCTCCAAGCTTAATAGCTTTAAGTAATGTATCGATCGAAGAATCAATAATTAATTGTAATTGTTCCTCGTTTATGTCTTTAGCTTTTTTTAATGGATTAATTTTTGATAAAAATAACACTTCATCAACATATATATTTCCTAAACCAGCAATAATACTTTGATCTAACAACATAGACTTTATTGGTCTATTACTATGCTTAAACTTATTCTTCAAATAAGTACTATTTAACTTCGGATCAAAGGGCTCATAGCCTAATTGATTTAATGGTTTAATTTTTAACAAATCTGTTAGTGAAATATTAGAAAATATGTTCATTGTGCCAAATTTTCTTACATCATTATATCTTAAAGTTTCACCTGAATCCAAATAAAAACGAACATGTTCATGAATATCTTTATTTTCATTATGTTTTAAATAAAACTTTCCTTCCATTCGCAAATGAGATATAAGAAATGAATTTTCAAATACAAAAACTAAGTATTTGCCAAATCTTAATATATCTAAAAATGTTTGGTTAATAAGCTTCTCTTTAAATTCTAAAACACTAGCATTTTTAATAATATTTTCATAGAAGATATCTACACTAATGATTTTTTTATTCTTTATTAAAGGAAGTAAAGTTAATCTAACAGTTTCAACTTCTGGTAGTTCAGGCATATTATCCCTCGTATGTAACTTTATTTACATCGTATCTATCAATAAATTTCAAATCTTCTTTATTTTCTGGATATCCTAATGAAACTAGAGCAAAAGGTTCAAAAAACTCTTCCAATTCCATAAATTTTTTTATTTTTTCCATTCTATCAACTCTTCCGTAAATTCCAATCCAACAACTACCAACACCTAAATAAGTAGCTTCTAACAAAACATTTTGCGTTGCTGCTGCCATATCTTGAGAATACATAGAAGTTGCCTTTACATGTCTTTTATCAGAAACTAACAATATACAAGCAGAAGCTGTTGCAAGCATTTTAGAATAAGCAGTTAATTTTGACAATTCAACTAATTTATCTCTATCTCTAATAACAAAGAAATGCCATGGTTGTTGATTTATTGCGCTTGGAGCTTGCATTCCCGCCCTAACAATCTTTTCTAAAATCTCCTGCTCTATAATTTTATTGTCATATTTTCTTATACTTCTTCTCTTATTAATTATTTCCATAAATCCTCCTATTTTGCTTCAAACCAATTTTTGCCAACTTTTACATCTGCAATTAATGGAACCTTCAATGAAACTGCATTTTCCATTTCTTCTTTCACAATCTTTTTCATTATTTCAATTTCATCTGAAACTACATCAAATAATAACTCATCATGAACTTGAGAAATCATAACTGATTTTACTTTCTCAGTTTTCATCCTTTTATCAATTTTGTTCATAGCAATTTTAATAATATCAGCAGCACTACCTTGAATTGGAGCATTCATTGCTGTTCTTTCACCAAAATTCTTAACTTGATTATTACTACTGTTAATTTCATCAATATATCGTCTTCTGTTAAAAATAGTAATTGTATATCCCTTTGCTTTACAATCTTCAATCTGTTGATCTAAAAACTTCTTTGCTTTACTAAAAGTTGCAAAATATTTATTAATATATTTTGTTGCTGAATCTACAGATATATTCAAAGATTCACTTAACCCCCAAGGACTCATTCCATATATTATACCAAAATTAATAGTTTTGGCATTTCTTCTCATGCTAGCATCAACCTCACTAAGTGGAACATCATAAATACTAGCAGCAGTTCTAGTGTGGATATCTATACCTTCTTTATACGAGGCAATCATTGCATCATCTTCTGACATATGTGCTAAAACCCTTAATTCAATTTGAGAATAATCAGCACTTAATATATACCCATCAATAAATCGCGAAACAAAAATCTCTCTTATAACTTGCCCTGTTTTAGTTCTAATTGGCATATTTTGAATATTAGGATCAATAGATGACAATCTCCCCGTTAATGTTAATGCTTGTTTATAAATTGGATGAATAAAATGATTATCATCACTTAATTGATATAAACCATTTACATAAGTAGTAACTAATTTATTATACATTCTATATTCTAAAATATCTTCAGCAATTTTAAAATTTGGTGCTAACTTTTCTAAAACATCTACTCCTGTAGAAAAACCAGTCTTGGTTTTTCTACCATGAGGTAATTGTAATTTTTCGAATAATATTTCCCCTGTTTGTTTAAAAGAGTTAACATTAAACTCCTCACCAGCTAATTTATAAATATCCTCTGTTAATCTCTTTGCTTCTTTTTCAAAACCTTTACCCACTTCAAGAAGTTTCACATCATCAATTAATAATCCGTTTATTTCCATATCACCTAAAACTTCAGACAAAGCTAATTCTTCCTCATACAGTGAATAGTTATCGTCTTTTTTTAATTTATTAATAATTACTTCTTCTAAATCAAAAACAACTTTTGCTTTATTAACAGCATATTGTGCGTATTTTTCCTTTTTAGGAATTTTCTTTTTCTTTTCAACTTTATATACACTATCTTGAAATGGTAAAAAAGCACTCATAAAATTTTCACTAACAATTTTAATATCTTCATTTGCATATTGAGGATTAATTAAATAAGCAGATAATAATAAATCAAAAACTATACCTTTTATATTAATTCCTATTTTCTTTAAAACAACATATAAAAACTTATAATCAAAAGTTAATTTTGTATACTTATCACTTTCTAAAATATTTTTTAAAAACCTATTGTTTTTGACAACATTCATTTCTACAAAATAATTTTCACCTATACTATATATTCCAAGTCCCAAAATAGAATCAGAATCATAAGATTTTTTAAAGTATTCAACACAAACACTAAACTTAGAATCTAAATTTGAAAATTCATAAGTTGAATCCTCTACAATTTTTATGTTTTCTTCATAATCAACTTTAACAACATCAACTTTTTTTAAAAGACTATTAAACTCTAATTTTTTATAAAGTTCAATTAACTTTGAATTATTTAAATAATCAAAATATAACTCACTTGTTTTATAAGGAATTTCAGCATCATATCTAAGAGTTGCTAGTCGTTTACATGTATTTGCAATTTCTTGTCCTTCAATAATTTTTTCTTTAAGTTTTCCTTTTAAATCATGAATATTTTCATAAATACCTTCAATTGTTGTATATTTATTCAATAATTTTTTTGCAGTTTTATCTCCCACTCCATTAATTCCTGGTAAATTATCTGAAGGATCTCCAACTAAACCTTTATAATCAGGAACTTGAATTGGAGTAATATCATGCTTATTAAAAAAATTATTTATATTATTTTCATCTAAATCTTTTACCCCAGATTTTGTTAGAAAAACTCTTGTTTTTTCATTAACTAATTGCAACAAGTCTTTATCGCCAGTAACTATATTAATTTCATCAAATTCATCAAATGTTTTTCTAGCAACTGATGCAATCAAATCATCAGCCTCATAATATATTGCTTCAAATCTTTTTATTCCAAGCGTATCTAAATATTCTTTAACATATGGAATTTGCATTCGCAATTCCTCTGGTAATTTTGATCTTGTTCCTTTATATTCAGTATATTCTTTATGTCTAAAAGTTTCTTTTCCAGCATCAAATGCAACAAAAAGATATTCAATATCTTTTGATTCAATTAGACTATTCATCATATTTACAAACCCAAAAATTGCATTTGTAAATAATCCTTGCGAATTTTGCATAAGGTTTCCAGTATATGCTGTTGCATAATACGCCCTAAACATTAAACTATTGCCATCAACTAAAGTAATTTTTTTCATATTTTCACCCATATATATCTTATTTTACCATAAACAAACAAATTTTTATACCTTTATAAGTTTTTTCCTTACATTGACATTAAATAGTATTTAGTGATATAATAAAACATTAATAGGAGTGGCATAATGAATAAAAAACAGTTATCTCCATATATAATAATAATAATAAGTTTTGCAGCTATGATATTAGTTGGATCCTTTTTGTTAATACTTCCATTTGCTACAAAAGAAAATTATACTTTAAGTTATATAGATTCTTTATTTACTGCAACTTCTGCAGTTTGTGTTACTGGATTAGTTTCAGTAGAATCAATTGCATCAACTTATACATTATTTGGTCAAATCATTATCTATTTATTAATTCAAATAGGAGGATTGGGATTTGTAACTTTAGTATTATTCGCTTTTTACTTATTAGGAATGAAAATTGGTATTGGCGATAGATTTTTATTAAAAGAAGCTCTAAACCAAACATCAATGTCTGGTTTAGTTCGATTATTGAAATCCACAATAATTATTTCTTTTTCTATACAATTGATAGGAGCAATAATTAATTTTACTGTTTTCTCCCAATTCTTTGAACCTTTAAAAGCAATTTGGGTAAGTATATTTCATGCAGCTTCATCATTCAATAATGCTGGATTTGATATTATTGGAAGTACTTCTTTAATGGCATATAAAGATAATATCCTATTAACATTAAATACTTCGTTCTTAATAATTACTGGTGGTATAGGTTTTATTGTAATATATGATTTATTAAAACATAAAAAGTGGAAGAAATTATCTATCCACTCAAAAATTGTAATAAAAACAACTTTTATTTTATTACTTTTTGGAACCTTATTGTTTAAAATTACCGAAGGAAACAATATGACATGGCTACAAGCTTTCTTCCAATCAACTGCTGCTAGAACAGCTGGTTTCTCTACATTCGATTGGAGGCTCGCTACTAATGCTGGCGCATTAATTGTGTGTGTATTAATGTATGTTGGAGCATCACCATCTAGTACCGGTGGAGGTATAAAGACAACTACTTTATACACTCTATACAAATATGTTATTTCTTTTGCTAGAGGAAAAAAGACTATTACTCACCAAAGAGAAATATCAAAAAGCTCAATTTCTAAAGCTTTTGCTTTAATTATATTGTCAATCTCATTTATTATTTTAATAATATTATTAATTACATTTATTGAAAAATTTAATGATGTTGGATTAACTCAAAGTGAGTATTTCCAAAAAATTGTTTTTGAAGTTTTCTCTGCATTTGGAACAGTAGGAAACTCTATGGGCATTACTAAAGGATTACATTGGTTAAGTAAATTATTAATTACTCTAACAATGTTATTTGGTAGATTAGGTCCAATAACCGTAATAAGTGTTTTAAATAAATCGTGGAATATTGAAAATGAAGGACATATTAAATACCTAGAAGAAAAAATTATCATTGGATAGTTGGAGGTTATTATGAAAAAATCAGTTGCTGTATTAGGATTAGGCCGATTTGGCCTGGCTCTCGTTGAAGAGCTAAGTAAAATGGATGTTGAAATTATTGCTGTAGACTTAGATGGAGAAAATGTTGCTAAAGCCGGAGAATTTGTAAATAGTGCATTTATTTGTGATTCAACAAATGCTTCTGCTTTAAAAGAATTAGGGATAAATAATGTTGATCATGCAGTTGTTTCTTTTGGAACAAATTTTCAGGCAAGCTTAATTACTACAATCACATTAAAAGAAATGAATATTCCCAAAATTACTGTAAGAATTGATGAAGATAAATATGAAAGAGTTATGCGTTTGATTGGCGCTACAGATATTATTATCCCACAACAAATGGCAGGAGTTCGTTTAGCTAACAAAATTGCTTCAGACACTTTCGCAGATTATTATAATTTATCAAAAGATTATGTGATTGTTGATATAAAAGTTAACGAAAATGCTGAACCAAGAACATTAAAGGAAATTGACTCTAGAAATCGTTTTGGAGTTAACTTAGTGTTAATTAATAGAGATAACCGTGTCTTCCCACCAACAGGAAATGACTCGGTTTTACCTAATGATGATATTTATATATTTGGAAAAAAAGAAAAAGTTACTAAATTTGAAGATTTCATAAATAAATAGAGGTATATAAATGACAAAAAAAATAATTGCTTTAATACTATTATTACTACTTCCTCTTGCATTAACAGGATGTGATAAAAACATTAAAACCTATAATTGTTATGAACACATTGAATATTATAAAAATATTGATGATGTAGAATTTTCTCAATTAGATTATACAAATGATTTTACAACTTATAAATTAACTTTAAATATTCAAGAAGAAACATTTACAATTTATAGAGTTCATACAAATGAAACAAAAGAAACAATTACTGGAACATTTTTAAAAACCGAAACTAGTTATATTTTTTCCTATGATGATGCAATTAACCAAACAATTGAACAATTAGCAGGTAAAGAAGAATATTTCATTGTTAATAAAGAATTACACCTTAATCATGAAAGAAATATTGAAACAGCTACAAAAGTTATTGGGGATAAAATTGTAAAATTTAAATAAACTAAAAGCTCTGTAATATACAGAGCTTTTTATTTTAGTCTATTTTCTCATTTTCTTCATCTTTAATATCATATGTTTTATATGACTTAAAACGGAAAAACAAATATGTACCTATTAAAAAAACACCAATTGTTTCTATACTAATTAAAATTATTTTTAAAATTAAATATATTATAGTTAAATTAATTGCGTTTATACTAATCAAAACCATTACAAAAGATGCTATAAGTAATAATAACATAATACTTATACCAATAATAAAATATTTTTTAAAGTATTCTTTCCAATCTTGTCTAAAGATAATACTTTTGTTTTTACCAATTTTCTCTTTTTGGCGCTTACTCAGTTTTAATTCATCTCCAGTAAAACTATGCACTAAAAATGAAATTCTTTTATAAACTATATATGTAATAATATTAACCACAACAGAAATTAGAGTATTAAATGGAATAACCGCCCATAATATATATTTACTCATATAATTATGTTCAGTAACTCCAGGTATAATTTTCAATGTATTAACAAATGAGTTAATATTTCCATTAAAATATATTTTTATATATGCGGGAACTAAAACAAACATATTGGCAAGCATCCCAGAGGCAATCCAAAATAATGTACTAATAACTAAAGCCATTGCTGCACCTTTTTTGGATTTATTATGTCTATATATAATAGCAGCAGGAATTACAGAAGCAAATCCAATAATTAAATCAGCAATCTCTCCAACAAAAACCGTATCCGTTAAAGGCAGTTTAATTAAAAATCTAATAATAACTATTGCTGTTCCTGCAACTGGACCTAAAGTAAATCCCCCAATTAATATTGGTAAATTAGAAAAATTAACTTTTAAAAAACCCGGAAATAAAAAGGGAATAGGAAAATTGATATAGTAAAGTCCAAAAGACACTGCAGATAAAATTGCAATTAAAGCCATTTTTTTAATAAATTTTGATTGTTTATTCATAATTTTCCTCCAAAAAAAACTCGTGAAAACTTCACGAGCAAAAGAACATTCTAAATAGAACGCAAAATCTTCTTTCATCTAGACTATACTATCGGTATTGGACTTACACCAATTCATGCATAACGCTCGCGGACTTTACCGCCGGTTGGGAATTACACCCTGCCCTGAAGATATATTTTTTTCACAATTTATATTATAATCTTAATAATAATTTTTGTCAATAAACTATTTAACAATAGTTCCTCTTAAATGCCATGTATACGCTTTATCAATTTTAACATTCACAATACTACCAATTAATGAACTGTCTCCTTTAAAATTAACTAATTTATTATGTTCTGAATATCCAGTTAACATTTCATCATTTTTTGCACTTTCACCGTCTACTAAAACTTTAACAATTTTTCCTTCAAATCTTTTATTTCCTTTTAAAAATCCTTCATTAATTAATTTATTTAAATTTAGTAATCTCGTTTTTTTCACATCAGCGGGCGTATCATCTTCATATTTTGCTGCAGGAGTACCTTCTCTTTTAGAATATATAAAGGTATAAGCTCCTTCAAAACCAACTTCTTTAACTAATTCTAATGTTTTTAAATAGTCTTCTTCAGTCTCAGTTGGAAAACCAACAATAATATCTGTTGTAATTGCTATATCAGGAACTGCATTTTTTAAAGCTGTTATCAAATTGATATAATCTTCTTTGGTATATTTCCTATTCATCTTTTTTAAAACAGTATTACTACCTGATTGTACTGGCAAATGCAAATGGGGCATAATATTTCCTCTTCTACCCATTACTTCAATAGTAGCCAAATCTAAATCTTTTGGATGTGATGTAGTAAATCTAACTCTCTCTATATCTGTTTTTTGTAAATCAGATAATAAGTTTGCAAAAGTATAACCTATATTCAAATCTTTACCATAGGAATTTACGTTTTGTCCTAATAATGTTACTTCCTTGTACCCATTACTTGCTAATTCCTTAACCTCATTAATAATATGTTCAGGACTTCTTGATCTTTCTTTCCCTCTAGTATACGGAACAATGCAATAAGTACAAAATTCATCACAACCAAATGTAATATTAACCCAAGCTTTTTTATTATGATCTCTTTTTACTGGCATATCTTCAACAATATCACCTTCATATGAGAACACTTCAAATACTTTTTCAGATTTTTCTTTAATTTCATATAAATATTCCGGCAATCTAAAAATATTATGAGTACCAAAAACAAGATCTACCTCAGGATGTTTTTCTTTAATTGTTTTTATTGTTTTTTCTTCTTGAGGCATACATCCACAAATCCCAATCAACAAATTAGGATTTGTTTTCTTTAAACTCTTTATTCTACCAACTTCACCAAATACTCTATCTTCAGCATTCTCTCTAATAGCACAAGTGTTAAATAATATTAAGTCAGATTTATCGTCTTCAAAAACCTCACTATATCCCATAGCTTCCAATAAACCAGCTATTCTTTCACTATCAGCTATATTGGCTTGACAACCATACGTTTTTATTAAATATTTTTTATTTTTACCTAAATCAAAATATCTAGGCTCCATATGAAAATTAATAATAGCTGTATCTTTGTGAAGTCTCTTTCTAGCATCTTTTAAAGATGGTTCAAAATATGAACTATATTTTTTCATTTATAAATTCTCCTTTTTAGGTTCTACAATCTTATTTAAATATATTACCAAAATCGGAATCAAAATAAGTTGTAAAATAATTCCAGGAATGGCAGATATAACTGTTGCGCTAATAAATGCACTAAAAGTATAAACATTATTTTGCAAACTAAAATATATACTTAACACTAAACCAAACATTAGTCTTCCCAATATCATTGCTGAAAGAAGGGAAAGATAAATTCTTACAACATTTACTTTAATAGGTAGTAATTTATATAACAACCCAGCAATTAATCCATAAGTAGCTAACTCAAATGACATAGCTAAAGCAATAGGAATTAATGGCGGAAGCGTAAAAATTAAGCTCCTTAACAATGGTGTAATAACCCCAGCAATCATTCCATATTTCCATCCCAATAAAAACCCACATAAAATAACAGGAATATGCATAGGTGAAAACATAGTAGCAATTTGCTGATTAAAAAACAATGTTGGCAATATTACACCGATTGCAATAAACAAACTTGTAAGAACAATTTTTCTAGTTTCATTTCTCATCTTTTACCTCTAATGTTTTATAATTTTACCATATATCCATATTATTTTCAATAATGATTGCTCACAAATAAATATTATGTTAATATTTATTTAAGTGAAGGTGTAACTATGGAAAAAGAATTATTATATTTTTATAAAAAATATCCAAAAAGTAAAATTGTAGACTACGTTAGAACAATCTTACAAAGTGAATTTTTTAAAGAAAGAAAAATTCCTGATGAAGAAATATCTTTTGATTATTTACTTAGAGATGTTCATAGAGCTAAAACCCTTCATGATGAAAATCAAGATTTATATGAATTCATAAGCGATAACTTAGTAAAAGTAAATTTATATACTTATACTAAAATGGGATTTAATTTAAGATACTTAAATACTTCTTTTGTTAATACAACAAACAACTATGAAGGCAGTTCAAATGAATTCAATACAAAATTAAACACTCTTCTTAAATTAATTAAAGAAAGAAAAATAAATTTACCAACAAAAGAATCTAAAAAATTTATAAAAAAATATATAGCAGATGGCTATCCACTAATTCATCACTCTAAAACTTTCATAAAAACATATCATCCTGCTTATAGACTAATCCATAAGCAATTTATTACTGATGAAATGAGATTTATGAATATTAAGAATTTTGTTTTAAAACAAAAATTTAAAAACAATACTGTTAAAATTGCAATTGAAGGAAAGAGTGGATCGGGAAAATCAACTATTGCAATGCTTTTATTAGAATCATTTGACTCTACTGTCATTCATGTTGACGATTTCTTTTTAGATGATAAAATGAAAACAAAAGAAAGATTAGATGAAGTAGGGGGGAATATCAATTATGAAGCTTTACAAAATGTTTTAAATAATATCAACATTAATAAACCACTTAAATTTAATAAATACAATTGCACAATTAAAGAATATGAAGAAAAAATAATTGCAAAAGTAAATAAAATAATATTTATTGAAGGTGTATATTCTATGCACCCAAAATTATATGATTATTATGATGCTACTATTTATTTAGACGTTGATGAAACCATTCAATTAAAAAGATTAAAAGAGCGTGAAACGCCCTTTAAATTTAATAAATATATTAATGAATGGATACCTCTAGAAAATATTTATTTCGAAAAAGAAAATATTCGCTATAAAGCAACATTAAGAGTTTAAAACCAACTTTCTTCTCTAATTCTATTATAAAACTCATCATCAATAATTGCATAACATAATTCATCATGAATAGAGCCATCATATAATTGATAGGCTTTTTTTCTTATACCCTCATAAGTTAAACCTAATTTTTCACAAACTCTTTTTGATCTTAAATTTGCAACGAATGCATAACATTCAATTCTTTTTAATTTTAAAACATCAAATCCATAAGCAATTAAATATTTTGAAGCTTCTACAATATAACCATTACCCCAATATTTGGGATTAAGTGCATATCCAAGCTCTGCTTTATGTCCCTTAACATAGGTATGTAATTCAATAGTACCAATCATTTTGTTTTCTTCTTTTAAAATAATTGAATATACTCCCAATTGACCAAAATTTCTTTTATCATTAAATAATCTTATAACCGCTTTCGATTCAGCAATACTTTGGTGATAATGCCATCCTGCATTTTCTCCAACCATTTTTTGTTTAGCATATTCATAAAAATCTTCTGCATCGCTATTTCTAATTTGTCTTAATATCAGTCTCTCTGTTTTAATAATCGGTAATTCTTTTTCCATAGTAAACCTACTCTATAATATTTAACACTTTTATATTTTGACATTTAAAAGTTTTTTCATCTATCTCAACAATTATTGCACAAAATTGAGCTTTGCCTTTATCTTCTGGTTCAAAAGCATTAGTTGATTTTTTTAAATATCTATCAATAATAATATTTTTTTGAACACCAATAACACCATCCATAGCACCAGTCATTCCTACATCAGTAATATAAGCACTACCTTTAGGTAAAATTCTTGCATCATTAGTTTGCACATGTGTATGTGTTCCATAAATAATTTGAATCTTCCCATCAAAACAATGACCAAAAGCAACTTTTTCACTTGTTGCCTCTGCATGAAAATCACAAATAAAAATATTACTATCAATACTATCTAATAATTCTTGAGTCTTTTCAAAAGGGTCTTCATCATTAGGATTATTCATAAATACTTTCCCAATAAACTGCATGACTGTAATTTTAATACCGTTATAATTTTTTGTGGTATAACCTACACCAGGTAAATCTTGTGAAAAATTAGCGGGTCTAACAATTGACTTCGAATCATCAATAAAATTATAAATATTTCTGTTGCTATAGGTATGATTCCCCATGGTAATTACATTTACCCCTAATTCCATAAACCATTTATAATGCTTTTCATTAAGCCCTTTTCCATGTGAAGTGTTTTCTCCATTAACAATAATAAAATTAATGTTTTCTTCTCTTTTTAATTTTTTTAAATTCCTTTCAAAAGATTCTCTTCCCATTTTAGAAAAAATATCTCCAACAATAAGAATTTTCATATCTTTCTCCGTTTCTAGTTACCTAATTATAGCATAAAAAAAAGAGTTTTTAAACT
>JAQUZE010000004.1 GCA_028691515.1 Bacilli bacterium | reverse complement strand
GAAGTTAAAACTTCTACATTTATGAAATTAAGTATCCCATTTACTTTAATAGCAGTAACCACTGGATTTATTCTTAATTATCTAATTTGGGGAATAGTTATATAATAAAAAAAAGTCTCTTAATGAGCACACAACATATGAACGATAACTGTCTGGAGTAAAATCTAGGCAGTTTTTCATTTTCAAAAGAAAAAGAAACTTAAAAAGATAACCCCTGTAAGGGATAAAACTTAATCAGGTCTAAATCAACATCATTCAAGAGCTTATAACTCAAGGGTGATTTTTAAAATTGATATTTAAATTTTTAATTTATAAAAATAAAAAAGCACTTACTTACATAGAAGTAAATGCTCAATATAGATTTTTATTTAAACCTTCAATTATACTAAGTTATCTAGTTTTGAATATTCTTTATCAATTTTTTCTTTATATGATTCTACGTTATTGAAGATTTCATCAACAACCAATCCAACTCTGTCTTGTTCGGCTTTGTTAGGGAAAGAAATAATGTAGTCTTGAAATCTAGTATCATTAATAGCTTTTTTATTTGTGCCTCGCGCTAATCGTTGAACTATTTCTTTTCTTCTTGAATTGAAGTAAGCATAATAATATTTTAGATTTGTATTCTTTGGATCTTTTGGTGTAAGAATAAAACATAAATCGGAGGCAACGAACTTACGTCCATTAGTATAATGAACTTTGCCTAATGAACCTCCTGCGCCGAATACGAAAACAAGCGCTTCACAATCGTGAGTATATTCGGAATGAGTTAGCCAAGTGTCTGAAGCTGTAATAAATGTATACTCCCCTTCTTCGCGTTTACTACTTTGTACAGTTCCTTTTTGAACATAGAAAATATCTCCTATTCTCTTATTAGGTTCTCCATCAGATTCATAATACGAATACGGATGAAAATCATACTCAGAACTATAATCTTCATATGAAACTATTTTACCTGAAGATTTTCTTGTAAAATCATCGATTGAGATTTCGTTTCCCAAAACCTTTTTAAATAATTCTATTTCATGTTTTACGGTTGGCAAATCATTTTCTTCAATCGGAAGTCTTCCTTCACCTTTTTCAAATCCATCATTTTCAACCATTTTGAGATATATTTTTCCAACATCTTTATATTTTTTATCAAAGAATAAAATCAAAGTGCTAACACCAGAATAAGGTTTAAAAACATAAGGATGAAGGCCAACAACTGCATATAATCCTGTTTTAATCATTAATTTCCTGAGTTCAATATAAGCGCTTTGATTATTTGCAATAATACCTTCGGGAACAATAAATGCACCTTAGCTTAATATGCTAATGGCTTTGTTAATCAAGTGGTGTTTTTTTTAAGTGTTTACGTAAATAAAACCAAAGAATAATTAATATTTGCATTGGGATGGAAATGATAAATAACAACCATAAATGGTGATAGTTAATTGAGAGTAAGACTGATAAAGGTACAGTCCAATTAAGAAGGGAAGTTGCCAGGAAAGTAAGTAATCTTTTATGCCATATTTTACTGAAAACAATGACAACAATCATTGATACCGGAATAGCATAAATAAAAGGCAACCAAATCTTATAATTATATGGTTCAATTAAAGCCAGTGATACAAAAGCAATTGTTGCTATTAACCAACATAGGCCAATGGAAATAAGTAATATCAATGTTCTTAATTTTGGTTTTTGCACTTTAGGTGGTTCTTTGCGCTCTTCTAGAAGTTGATCAATTGTAATTCCGTATAAATCAGCGATTAAATAGAGAGTATATAAATCCGGTAATCCCTCTTTTCTTTCCCATTTTGATATTGATTTATCGGAATAATTGAGCTTTTCAGATAACTCTAGTTGAGTTAAATTGTTCAACTTGCGATAATAAATTAAATTATCAGCAACCATTTGCATAAATTCATTTTCATTTTTCATGACCCTATTTTATCATACCTTGAAGATGATTGCAAATAGTAATTCTACTAATTGTAGAGTCAAAAAAAATAACTATATTTTTTTAAAATCAATAGTATACTTGCCAAATATGGAAGTAGATAGGTATTTTACTTGCTTCAAGGTATAATCAAATATAAGAGGTGATAGGTTTATGAAAAAAGTTGCGAAATTTATTAGGGTAATGACGGTGGCACCATTTTTGGCGTTAACGTTAATCCTTATTTTGCATTTTACAAAGAAAGCTTTTAGCGATGGTTTTGTGTATTTAGCTTTATTTACCTTAGTGTTACTACCGATATTAGCATATCCCATTCAAAGGAAATTTCATATAATCAAAGGGGACATGCGAGCTTCCGAACGAAAACTAGCAATCATATTTTCGGTCTTTGGTTATTTACTGGGGTTTGTCATTTCGATAATTTTTAAAGTTAGTTCGCTTGATAAAATTGTCTATCTTACTTATTTATTATCTGGTTTAGGAATTTTCTTTTTTACTTTTGTTTGTCATATCAATGCTAGTGGTCATATGTGCGGTGTTGCTGGACCAATTGCGGTTTTAATTTATGTCTTTGGTTTATGGTATTCACTATTAACTTTATTTTTAATCATTGTCATTTGGTCAAGTTTAATTCTAAAACGCCATAAAATACACGAACTGACCATTGGTTCCTTTATTCCTATCATAGCTTTAATCCTTGCGATTATCATTATAAAATAAAAAATGCAAGTCCTGATTTTCCATCTTTTGTTAAATGCCCCATAATGTATTCTGAGAATAATACCTCAGCTTTTTTTGATGAAATCGAAAACTTGTTATGTGGTGTAATTCCTCCTTTTGGAGTAAAGAAAGGCGGGTTTGCTAAAATAACATCATATTTGTCATTCCATTTTTCATCAAAAGTTAATGTATCATATTCGTTAATATCTGGTTCAGTGCAACCATGAAGATACATATTCATCTCCGCTATACGCACCATAGATGGTTCTATATCATATCCGCAAATATTACTTAATATTTTTTTCTTTTCATCATAATTCAAGTTTTTATTTTCTTCGGCACTAATAATATGCTTATAGGCTGATATTAAGAAGCCAGCAGTTCCACAAGCTGGGTCAAGAATTTTACTCTCTTTTGATGGTTTCACAACCTCAACCATAAAATCAATAATATGTCTTGGAGTTCTAAATTGACCTAACTCACCCTGTGAACCTAAAACTCGTAATAAATATTCGTAGGCATCGCCTAAAACTTCACTATCTCCATAGTTTAACTCATCAATTTCCTTAAGAAACAATGACAATACTTCAGGATCTCTATATGGTACCGTAGCGTTTTTAAATATTTGCTTAAATGTCTTTGGCAAATTTGGATGAATATAAAATTGTTCTAGTGCTTCAACATAAAGATTCATCCTATTCTGAGCACTTACAGATTTTTTCATGATTTCTCTCCATGAATATTTAGCAAACTCATTTGAAAAATAAGAAGGCTCTCCACCCATTTCAATTGCTTCTTGATCTATATCATCCATAAATTTGTAAAGCATAGCTAATGTTATTTGTTCAACTTGTGTATTTGGTGCAGGTAATTTTCCAACTAAAATATCTCTTGCGTTGTCAATAACTCTTTTTGTGTTTTGGTCTAACATTTTATATTCTCCTTATGCATAAAATCTTTCGCAGTTAATAGCGTTTGTAGTTACATAGTAAGGTATGTAATCTAAAACAGGCATATTTTTAATTTTCTCTGATTTAATTTGTCTCACAGATTCTTTTAGTGGGGAATTAATCAGGATATTGTATTGTTTATGTTTAATAGCTTCTCTAATTCCTGCATCAACTAAATATGCAACAAATATTTCTCTAAGAGCAGGAATCGTCTCAGGATGCAACTCTATGTCATCCTTATTTATTAATATGAAGTTTTCAAATTCATCATTTAAAATTTCTTCTTTAGTCTTATATTCTTCATGACCTGTAATAATGTTATGAGCAACTTCACGAATCGTTAAATGCCTCTTTAATCCGAGAGCTCTTTCTATTTTTTCAAGTGTGAAGAATTCTATAGGTTTATTAAATATTTCTCTTTGCAAATAACCAATCAATCCATCTTCATCTTGATTTCTTATATATATTTGAATATTAGGGTCAACACTAACTTTTTCAGAGAATGAACTATAGAATTTTCTATCGATTTTCATTCCAGAAACGCCTATTATCTCTTCGTTAATTGAAGCAATAGTGTCAGTTGATAAATGAATTACTTTTTCTATCTCTGGCTTGAAGCCACCATCATTGCCATTTCCACTGCCATGTTTAAGAACTAGTTTAATCTTTTCATCATAGTTAAAATCATTCTCAAAATACTCACAAACTCCAAAGAAATCAAAAAGTTTAAAATGTTCTTTTGAAAATTTAGTGTTTTCATATTTAAAATCAAAAATACGTGTTCCTCTTCCCTTCATTTGAATGAAGTCAGATGGAGAAAAAATAGGTCTACAAAAACAGACATTAAGAAGGTCTCTACAATCATATCCAGTTGTCATCATTCCAACAGTAACAGCTACCCTTGTCTTAGATGAATCATAATCATCTATAAAATTAGTATGCCCACTAAGATTATTGTTTGCAAAATTAATAGTCATTTGCTGTGAATCAGGAATATTTGATGTAATCTGAATAGCAAAATCAGAATTATATTTTCCAGGGAACATTCTATCGGCTAGTATGTTTAAAATTTGAGTAATTTTGCACGCATGCTCGATACTAACACAGAAAAATATACTTTTTCCAATTTCATTTGTAATTGGGTCCCTCTCAGCATTCTTTAAAAATGTAGAGCAAAACAACTCATTTGTCGACTCACTAAAAAACTCTTTTTCAAAATCTTTAGATGTAAATACTTTTTTTGTCTCGCCCTCATCTGATTTGAATGTC
Organism: Bacilli bacterium; assembly: GCA_028691515.1. GTDB lineage: Bacteria > Bacillota_I > Bacilli_A > ML615J-28 > CAG-698 > DUUA01. The sequence continues at coordinate 106,563 of JAQUZE010000004.1, read as the reverse complement.
ATTTCAAAATTTTCATCATCTGAAGAAATAGTTAAGCCATTATCCGATAATAATTGTGTTGTAATTTCGCTCCTCGCATCAACAACAATTGGGTTAACTAATATGCCATCCTTCACACCATCATTAAGTGTATAAGAAAAAGTAGGAGTTCCACTATCACATCCAAATATATGGTAAGTATCCATTAGTAATCTTTTTTCAATCTCTCTAGGGTCGTCATCATCAAAATCAACACCTTTAAGATAATTCTTTGGAGTTGCCGTCAAACCAAGTTTGTATCCAATAAAATATTCAAAAATAGCTCGATTAGATGCTCCAAGAACTCTATGTGCCTCATCTGAAATAACTAAATCGAAATCAGATGGTTTAAACAATTTTTTATATTTATTGTCAATAGAGAATGATTGAATTGTACTTATAACTACATCAGCTTTAATCCAATCGTCTTTATTTTCTTTATATACAGCTATCTTAATGCCATCTTTAGATAAATATTTGGTAAGATCTTTCTTTGCTTGATTTTCAAGTTCAAGTCTATCGACCAAAAACAACACTCTATTAGCAACTTCACTTCGTATAAATAGCTTAATAACGCCGGCAGCAGTTAGTGTTTTACCTGTACCTGTTGCCATTTCAAATAAAAACCTATTTTTCTTGTTTGAGACAGCCTCCTGAACGCTTTTAATAGCATTTAGTTGATAATACCTTAAAATTCTTATTTCCTTTTCTTTGCAATATTTGTCTATTTCGTCCTCATCGCGAAGTTTCCATACAATGTTATTCTCAAGAGAAGGGTCTTGTGATAAAGCTATGAAATATTTATCAACATTCATATTTACCAAAACATTTGTAGTTGAATTTAATGCCTTACTTTCAATCAGTGATTCGTATGTTGGAAAAGCAGTAATAATTTCTGGATTTCCTTTTGACAAATTCCAAAAATAATGTGTTTCACCATTTGACAAAATGATGTACTTAGCTCTTAAAGAGTTAGCATATTTTCTTGCTTGTTCTTTGGCAATTAAAGGATTTATACCTTCTCTTTTAGCTTCTAATACAATTAATGGATTGCTTTTATCATCCAACAACAAATAATCAATAAAACCATTTTTTGTTTTTTCAAAATCCTCGCCGAAAGAATCAATATCTTTTTGTGTAATTTTTACATTTGGTTCAAGATAAATATTAGCTGGTCCTTCATCGGTATCAAAAAATCTCCAGCCAGACTCCTCTAATAATTTATTTATTTTTATTCTTGCCTTTGCTTCTTTAGCCTTCATACCTAATCCTCCACACTAATACCATATTTTTCAAAATAAGGAACTAATTTCCTTTTTAATTTGGTCGTTGGTTTATATTTGCCACTTTCCCATCTATTAACCGTTCCAAAAGACACATTTAACAGTGTCGCAAATTCCATTTGGGTAAGAATCATTTTTTCTCTAAGCTTTTTAATTGCATCAGCGTACGTCATATGGTTACCTCCAAATGCGTTTTATATCACTATTATAACACTTTTTTGATAAAAATACTATTCATATACCATTTTATTACAAATATCTATTGGTTATTTTTTCAACTTTCTCTCACTGGATTAAATTCTGGTGAGTTTTTTATTTTATACCCCGTCAAAAACACTCTTATTTCTCCATATAGTGGGAAAAAGAAAAATATTTTTAAAAACCCGAACTTTTGCTTAATTTGTGCCGACTAAGACTTGAGAAAGAAAAAGCATACGGACAAGTTGCATCTTATCTTCCATTACTATTGAGAATAAATATTTTAACTTTTTTCTTCAAAAAGGTTATCAAAATGCTAAAACTTGTCCCTTATCTATTGAAAGGAAAAATAAAAAAGTTTGGGACAAAAGCAATTAAATGTTCTCTATCACTATGAAGCAAGAAAAACAAAATAATACGGAGGTATAAAAATGAATGAAATTACGCTTTACGCATCAAATGTTAGAGGTCTTGCATCTAACACTAAATATAATCGCAAGATAGCAATTACCAATATTGAAACGCTTAGAAAGGCTTTATCAGTTGATTATGTGCCTGTCTCCTATAAAGACAATACTAGGAGCATTAAAAACTTTATAAGTTCTAACTGCATCATAGTCGATTTAGATAATGATCATTCAGATAATGAAGCTGACTTTATAGATATAAATAAGGTTAAAGAAGCATTCCCAGATGTAAGATTCTATGTTCATTATTCAAGAAATAATATGAAGCCTAAAAATGGTAAATTACCACGACCGAAATTCCATATTATCTTCTTTTGTAATGAGATTACTGATGAGAAAGCTTATTCAATGCTAAAACAGGAAATCTATGATTGTTTTCCTTACATCGATAATAACACACTTGACTCAGCTAGATTTTTCTTTGGTACTGAAAACCCTCAAGTTGAATATGTGGATGGCGAGATTACTATTGATGAATTTATCAAAGATAAAAAGTTGGAAGAATTCTTACTTCAAGATAGGCCAATTGTAGAAGGTACAAGGAATGCCACTCTACATAAATCCGCTGTAAAGATATTAAAAAGGTATGGAAACACTGATGAATCTTATAGTGAATTTCTAAAGCTAAATGAAAGGTGCTCTCCACCACTTGAGGATAGTGAACTTAAACAAATATGGTCTAGTGCCCTTAAATACTATAAGGAAAAGATAGAAATCAGTCCTGATTACGTCAAGCCCGAGGACTATGGAATTGAAAAATGGGATGAGATCATTCCTCTTGATGAACGACCGCTTGTGAAGTTTCCTCTAGAAGTATTACCAGATGCCATCAAGAATTATTGTCTTGCAGTAAGTGAAGCAACTCAGACACCAATTGATATGGCTGGCGTTATTGCATTAGCCTTACTTGCACTATCCATGCAAAGAAAATATCAAATTGCAGGAAAGCATGACTGGATAGAGCCTCTTAACTTGTATGTGATGGTTGTAGCTGAACCAAGCGAACGAAAGTCTGCTGTCATCAACCAGATGATTAAAGTCATTCACGCATTTGAAACTAACTACAATGAAGCACATGCTTTAGAACGAGAGAAAAGCGAAATTGAATATCAATCCCTTATTGCTAAGCGAAATAAGCTTGTAAAGGATGTTGAAAAAGGCAAAGCACAATCTTCCGATTTAGATGCTGTCATTACCGAAATAAATGGTTTTAATAGACTTCATAAACTAATCCTTACTGTAGATGATGTTACTCCTGAAGTTTTAGCTAATAAGCTAAAGGAACAAGATGAATCATTATCCATCTTCTCAAGTGAAGGAGGTATCTTCGATATCATATCTGGTGCTTATTCAAAGATTGTAAATATAGATATTCTTCTCAAAGCTTATTCAGGTGATTTTGTTAGAGTCGATAGAATCGGTCGTGAATCTATCTCACTTAAAAAGCCAAAGCTAACAATTCTTTTGATGGTCCAACCAAAGGTGTTAGAGAACATCATGAACAACTCAGTATTTAGTGGACGTGGTTTAAATGCAAGATTTCTATATTCAATTCCTGAATCTAAGGTTGGTACAAGAAAACTATCAACCATTGAAATCAGCGATGACATTAAACAGGAATTCTATCGCTTAGTCAACTCTATTCTTAATGAAGATACCAAGTTTATAGACACCATAGAATTATCAGATGATGCCTATAAAGAACTTGAGAACTTTCACGATGCCTTTGAAATAAGACTTAAAACTGAACTTAAGAATATCGGTGCCTGGGCAGGAAAGCTTGTCGGTAACATTCTTAGAATATCAGGACTACTGACTAGAGCAAGAGAAATAAAGTATGACCCATTCTTAAATGATGGAACACCCGATAAAGATGGAAACTATATCGTTCAAAAGGATGTCATGCTTGATGCCATAAAACTAGGTGAGTACTTCTTAGAACATGCTCTATATGCTTTTAACGCATTAGGTAATGATTCCATAAAGAAAAACGCTAAGACAATCCTTAATGCTATCATTCGTCAAGAACCACACTTTACTGAAATGACGCCAAGAGATATTCAAAGGATGTGCAGACAATTCAAGAAAGATGATTTACCACCAGTTTTAGATCTACTTTGTGATTATGGATATCTTAAAGAAAAAGAGTTCGTGGCCAAAGGAGTCGGAAGGCCAAAAGGAACAATCTATCTAATCAATCCAGCAATCTATAACACTGAGTAATATTGTCCGTTTTGTCCTTTTGTCCCTATAGATACGTTGTTACTTATTATTTATTTATTTTTAAACTATCTATTCTTGTTTACACCTACGAGGACAATACGGACAAAAAGGACATAATTCATCTTTTTTGGAGGTAATTATGAACTCAATTAGAAGTCCGACTCAAATTATAGACCCAGGGGGCCATCAAATCTCTGGCAGCTTCAAAACGGACACCGGGGGTGGGCCTTCACGCGTAAAAACGCGAATTCAAACGGGGTATATGCCCCACAAATCAAACATACAAAAAATCAATACATAATAGGAGGAATAAAACGTATGTTAATTGTTAAAAAAGGTCCGATTTCACCTAAGAAAATCAACTATGAAGGAGCAACTTATAAAAGAGTTCGTTCCTATACAAACGATAGTCATAAGGCTGTTGAAGTCTATGAATATGAACACCAATTCCATGAGCCTTATTATCTTGTTAAAACCGAAGATGGTATTGCAGAACTTAATAAGGAAGAGTTGGAACATTACTTAAACTACAAATTTGGAGGTATTAAGCATGTCATTTAAATACTTAGATGCATTAGAAAAGTTTTTAAGAGCAACCAATGATACAACTGAAATAAATGAAACTCTTGGAACTGATATCGATGAAGCTGGATTCATCAACTATAACGTTGGTGAGGAAAATTTCCAAAAATACAATATCTTCAGAAAACTAGCTACATTCCTTAATGTCTCTAAGACTGATGGAAAGATTTTAGTCCCTGTGTCTGATGATATCGCGGGAATCATGGAAGAAAACGCACCTTTCCCAGTATCTGAACATGAATTTGAGGAAAAAGGATTCTCTTCATATAAATTAGGAACCATTGTTAAAGTAAAACAAGATTTCATCTCTGATTATTCTTTTAACTTAATCGACTATCTAGATGGTGAACTTGCTAAACGTTTTGGTAAGGCTGAGGAAAAACTCATGCTCAATGGTACTGGTAATAAAGAGCCACTTGGCTTACTTAATCAAGACTTATCTTGTTTTGTGACCAATAATCTAAGTTATGATACAATCATTGATTTCTATTTCTCTCTAAGTAAGGAGTACCGAGATAACGCATGCTTCATCGTATCTGATGAAATTGCTATTGAGCTTAGAAAACTCAAAGATAGTGATGGGAATTATATCTGGAATCAAAACAACGACACAATCTTAGGAAAGCCTGTCTATGTTTCTAGTTATATGAACGATGAAACTAAACCTATCATCTTTGGCGATTTCTCTTATCTTTCAGTTATCATAAGAGGCAAAATGAAGCTTAAGGTTCTTAATGAGTTATTCGCAAACACGTTCGAGATTGGCTATGCGGTCAAAGAACGCTTAGATTTCAAATTAACGCAAGCAGATGCAGTCAGGGTATTACTTCTCGACTCATCCGAAGAAAGCGAAGACTAAGCGATTTTAGGGGCTAATTTAGGCTTCTAGGTTAGCCTCTATTCTCTTTGGAGGTAACATGGATAGAATTACATATAACAGAAAAATCGGTGACACTGTCTATGTTATTAGCAGTCATGCCACCGATAAAAAAGATGAAGATTATATTAAGAAAAAGGTAGAAAAATTGATTCGTAGATCTATTGAAATACCTATCATTCAAATGCCTTTAAATAATAAAAAATAAGTGCTCGTATTACTTGATAATAATCCCTTTTAGAGTGATGTATATACACGACCAAAGGAGGTTATTATATGAGCACAAATGAACTTAAAGCAGAGCTTTACAAACTGGTTGACAATACCAATACCTCAAGAAAAGGAATTGATTATTTAGTCAATTATTATATCCACTCACTTGGTTGGAGTGAGGATGAAGCAATCAAGTATGCCATTAATTTATTTGAAGATGGTGTAATTGATGAAATTAAAGTCATTAACGGAAAGGAGGCATACTAATGCTACAAGAATTAAATACATCAGCACAAAAGATTACAGCATTATACTGCCGTCTTTCACGTGATGATGATTTACAAGGAGATTCAAACTCTATCATCAATCAAAGGAATATCTTACAAAAATATGCTGAAGATAATGGATTTAAAAACATAGTTACCTTTGTCGATGACGGCTATTCTGGTACTACTTTTAATAGACCTGACTGGTCTAGACTTATGGAGCACGTAAATCGTGATGAAGTTGCAACTATTATTGTAAAAGATATGTCTAGACTTGGTCGTGATTATTTAAAGGTCGGATACTTCACTGAGATATTATTCCCTGAAAATGGAATTAGATTTATAGCCATTAATAATGGTGTTGATTCAGATAAACCAACTGATAATGACTTTACTCCATTCTTGAACATTATTAACGAATGGTACGCTAAAGACACTTCTAAAAAGATACGAGCTGTATTTAAATCTAAAGCTGATAGAGGTGAAACACTAACTTTTCTACCACCATATGGTTATATGAAAGACCCAAATGACAAACATAAATGGCTGATAGATGATGAAGCTAGTATTGTTGTTAAAGAAATATTTAGATTATGTATTAGTGGATTAGGAGTTAGTAAAATTGCTAATGAACTTAATAATCGAAATATTATGCCACCTGGCTATTATAAAATTACGCATGGGCAATGGAATAAAGATTTAGATTACTCAAATACTAAATGGAGTCCTGCTATTGTTAGCGAAATACTTAATAGACAAGAATACATTGGAAATACTGTTATTTTTAAACCAGACCCATATAAGCGTAATAAACGAAAATTCAAACCAATGAAACCTGAGGAACTTAAGATAATTGAAAATACGCATGAAGCTATTATTGATAAGGATACCTTTGATGTTGTTTCAAATATTAGAGCTCATAAGCGTAAAAATACAAAACTAGGTTATGTTCCTAAACTTGCTGGTAAACTTTATTGTAGTGATTGTGGTGAGGTCTTATATTACGTGTGTCCAAGAGAAAAATATCATAATCCTGCATATTTTGTTTGCAGCAGTTATAGAAAGCATAGATGCGAACATACCCACGCTATTAGAGAAGCTGATATAGAAGCTATTATTCTAGCTGATATTAAAAGGTTAACCTCATTCGTAAAGAATAATGAAGATGAATTTGTTGCTAAAGTAAGTGATTATTCTAAATCAGAACTCAATAAGGCGCTAAAAAATGCAACTAAGGAAATTGATACTGCTACTGCAAGATATAAGAAACTGGATTCAATTATTCAAAACTTATATGAAGATAAGCTAGAAGGTAATCTAACCGATGAAAGATTCAATAAATTATCAGAAAGTTATGAGCAAGAGCAAAAAAGCCTCGAAATTCGAATTAAAGAGCTTCAGGACTTTGTTAATAAAGAAAATGAAAAATATCTCAATGCATCTTACCTAATTAACTTAGTTAAGAAATACACTGAGATAAATGAATTAACGGATGAGATAGTTCAAGAATTCATCCAAAAGGTAGTCATACATCATAAAGTTAAAATAGATGGTGTAAAGACTCAACAAGTCGATATCTACTATAATGGCATTGGTCATATAGAGATATAAATTAGTTCTGTTAAAGTCAGAACATCCTCCGAACACTGCTAGAGTAAAATCTAGTGGTGTTTTTTATTTTATGGCAATGGTAATAGTTACATCACCATCGCCTAATAGGTCAGTTAGTTCACTCTTAGATAAATTGATGTGCCCTAGTTTAGTATACGCCCATGTATTTGAATCAAAGACAATTACTATTTGGTTAGATGAATATAAAACGATATCACCTGGACTAGTAGTGATTCTAGCATCAGCTGATGTAATTGAAGTTCCTAAAGAACCAACTTGCTCGAAACCACCATACATATGCATTTCGATAGTAAGGTTATCTTTCGCTAGTTTCTTTAATGCTGTAACGGAATCATTATCAAGCCAATTAACATCAACTTCAGTATTACCAATTTTTAAAAATAAAGTTTTATTCATAAGTTCATCATCCTCTTTAGGTTGTGTCGTAGTATCATCACTTGTTGTACCAGACCCCTGAGTAGGTTGGCTTGGCTCAGTGGTTGGATTCGATGTAGATCTACTACAAGAAACAAGAGTGCACATTAAAACTAGAGTTGTAATTAGAATTATAAATCTTTTCATAAAGGTCACCTTTAGGCTTATTATACTACAAAATCATAAAAAAAGAGAGGCAAGCTACCTACGAAATTAAAATCGTTGATATCTTGCCTGCTCTAATGAGACTTTTTTTATTATTTAAAGTTCTGTTTTAGGCTCAAATCCTAATCTTCTTAACGTTTCAACAACAAATGATTCTCTATATTGTTCATTTTTTGCTCTTCCTAAATATGACTTAAAAAATTCTTCCAATGCAACTTCATAAGGAATATTTGCAATATTTGCAATAATTCTTGTTGATCGGTCAATTAATTTTTTATTTGTTGGAAATACTTGTATCATCCAGTTACCCCAAATTCTTCCCATTTTAGCCATAGTACCTGTACTAACTAAATTAAAGCCTACTTTAACAACCAAATGTGTCATTAAATTAAGTGGGGTTTTTGGAGTTTCAACTGGAATTAATATTTCGTTTTTACATAGTTTATCTTCAGGAATATCACCAATTCTAATAACCAATCCTTCAGAAAATTTATTTTTATTAGATTCAAACCATTTCATTAGGTCTTTATTAACAGATCCATCAATATCAACAGCCATTAACACAGAATGTTCTGTTGAATATCTAGATTGATCATCTTCATTACCAATATTATATAAGAATACTTGATCAGATCCTACTAACGGAGGATTTGAAATAATATCATGAGTTGCCTTCATTCTAATATAATCTTCTACTGTCCAATCTAAACCTTTAATTGGACGATAAAATATATGTTGCCATGCAACTTCATTTGGATAAAGTGGATCTTTTACATATGCCCAACTAATACCACTAGTTTTATCAGCAAACTTTCTAAACGGAGGTAATGTAAATGTTGGTTGTCTTTCAGTAGTATCAGTCATTATATCGATTAAATAATCGTGAGCAATATAAGTAACCAAACCTTTTTTAGTATAAATATCTGTTTCTTTTTCAATAAATTTAGAAAGTCCAGCAACTGAATCTGGCTTATTCATTTCTTTTAAAACATTAGAATAGGCTTTAGCATATTCATTTTTATTCAAAGCCCTTGAACCAACAACTTTTAATTCATCATCAGTTAAATTTTTCTCTAAAAATTTAGAAATAGCAATTTCAAACGCTGCACCAACAGCTAACAATTGAACTGTTGCTGATTGCATACGAGTAGAACCTGCAACTGCCATATTACCAACATATAAATCAATGAATTTAATATTTTTTCTTTCAAATACTAATCTTGCTCTATCAATTGTTTTAGATAATATATCCTTAGGATTTGTATAGAAAAAATAAGTACTAATCCCTAAATCATCACCTTCTAATGCTGATGCATCAATGCTTGCTGATAATGCACATTCAGCTAAAGCTAAAACTACATCTCCAGGGCCAACCTTTGCATCTTTTATTTGTTCTCTACCAAACGACATATAATCTTCATAGTTCTCAACTGATTGAACTAATGCTCTATCCCCACCAGTCATAAAATCATCTGATACATAAATCATATCCATGAATAATTCTTTTTTATTAGGAATTTTAGAAATCAGTTCAAACCAAAATTTTCTCCACATAGAACCTAAAGTAAGCGCCATTCTTCCAGAAGCACCAACACTTGATAAAACAAACTTTTTTCTTTCAGTCATAACTCTAACTAAATCATCAATTAATAAATCAAATTCCTTAGTAGCCATTGCTTTTTCAACAACCAATGGTATTTGTTCATCAGCAGCAAGAAGATTTCTTACACCTTCTTCTGTGTTTTTTGCAATTATAAAACTCAAGTTTTTAGTAACTGGATTTGATTGTTCAGTTGGAATAACCCCCAATTGAAATTGTTTTTCATTTTCCAAAAAATCCTTGGCAGCTTCTTTATAACCAAGTTCCGATTCTCTATAATCTTGAGCAGATTTTCTTTTATTCACGATAATTACCTCCTGTTTCATTATCACTTAATCACAAATTTATATGATTTTACCTTCTTTATTATAGCATAAGCTTATTATATATTCAAGATAATATACCTATAAACAAGCAATTGAAAAAACACTTAAAATAATAAAAACTCCTATTATAATAATAAACAAATTATAGAAGTTCATTATCTATATTAAGAGTTTAATTGATGAAATTTTATAAAATTAATTATTTTCTAACTAATAAAACTATAGTTTCTACTGATGATGTTTGAGGAAACATATCAATAGGTTGGATTGTTCTAATAGAATAGTTATTTTGTAAATGATTAATATTTTTAACTAATGTTGAAGGATTACATGAAACATACACAATTTTGTTTATTTTTGATTTTTTTAAAAAATTAATCATATTTAAATCCAATCCTCTTCTAGGTGGATCAATTACTAAAACATCTGGAATAAATCTCTCATTTTCAAAATCATGTAATCTTGTTAATACATCACCTACATAAAAACTTGCATTATCAATATTATTAATCTTTGCAACTTCTCTAGCATCTTCAATAGCTTCGATATTAATGTCAACACCTCTAATTTCTTTAAAAGTGTTCGCTAAATACAATCCAATACTACCAATTCCACAATAAGTATCAACCATAGTTTCTTTTTTATTAAACTTGCCAATTTCTTTAATTTTATCATATAAGACAACTGTTTGATCCATATTTAATTGAAAGAAAGCTGTAGGAGAAATATAAAAATCTAGATGTCCTAGTTTTCCGTGAATTTTTTCATTACCTTTATAATGAACAACTTCATTTGTAATTATTTCAATAGCTTTAGGGTCATTATTAATAGTAAAATTAACAGACTTAACATAAGGTAATTCTAAAACTTTATTTAAAGTTTGAATTACTTTATCATCTCTATTATTCAAAACATAAGTTACTTGTGCTTCTAGCGTATTCATAAACCCTCTAACAACAAGATACTTTAGAGATCCTTGGCGAAACTTAGGATTATAAATATCAATATTAGCTTTAGTAATAATATCTAAAACTCCTTTAATAGTATCAGAGACAATTTTATTTTCAATTAAACATTCGTCTGTATAAACTAACATATTTGTATTAGCAGCATACATACCTACAACAGCTTTATTTCCATCATGTCTAACAGGTAAACTCGACTTATTTCTATAATGAAATTCATTCATACTACCAATAATTGGCAGAAAAATTTTATCATTCAATTTTTTACCATTAAAATATCTTTCAAAAGCACCAAGAACTACACTATTTTTTTGTCTTAATTGTTCTTGATAAGACATATGAGAAATAGAACATCCACCACATTTTCCATAATATGGACATTCTGGCTTAATTCTTTCTTTGGAATAAACTTTATATTTATTTACAATACCATACGCATATTTATTAAAAACTTTTGTTATTTTTACTTCAACAACTTCATCTGGCATTGCATTATCCACGAAAACAGCCAATCGCTTATAATAGCCTATTCCTTCGCCATTAATTCCCATTTTTTTAATTGTAAGTAAAATCAGTTGATCTACTACTAAAATATTTTCCATAATTATCATCCTTAATTATATATATTATAACAAAAATTACTTAATATAGCAATTAAAAAAAAGACACACTTTAAGTGTGCCTATTTTATTTATTTGTATATTTTGTTTATTTTATTATCAATTGATTCTATCATTGTTTCAAGCGTAATTGCAAACGGAACATGAGGATTATTAAGCCAACGTGAATACATTTGTGAAGAAGTTATATTATATTCAAGTAAAACTGATAAAGTTAAGATTTCATCTCCCACATCTTCTTTTAAAATATTTGCAGAACCATCAACAAAATTATAATCTTTTCCATTTATTTTAAATGGAGCATTACTATAATTTGATACATTACTTCTGTCAGTAAAATCAATAGTAATAGTAAAAGATGAAGTATCTTCTGTAATATCTACTCCCTTAAATAAAGGCATGTAATTTTGAGTAGAAACTTGGCTATTAACATCAAGTGGAATTCTTTGATCTCGAGAATCTCTATAAAAAAGAGAATAATTATATGTTGTTCCTACTTGTAATCCAGAAATAGTAGCTTTTCCATCAATAACTTCTATATCATTATTGTTTAAACTTACATAAAGTTTATTTATATCATGAGTATTAATATTAATTTTTTCTACATTTAAAGTAACAGAGCGTTGTGTAGTCTCTTCTACAGTAACTTCAATTTCTGGCTTATCAACAACAACTAATAAACAGTTAGCATCAGTTCTTTCCCAACCATCAGATGGAGAATTTGTCACCACAAAGTCATCTCCCTGTCTGATTACCATTGTTGAAGAACCACCACCATCAAGATTATATGCTTCGACTGCACCATAATGTCTCATCATAGCTGCCAGTTCGGAACCATCAAAGCCATACATACCTTTGCTTGGTTGTCGTCCATCTCCTACCGCCATTACAATTGTGCCATCCGCTTTTTGACCAATGACAGTACGCGGGTGTCTTGCAATATCCATTTCATTACTAAATTCACCATTTCTCATAATATTGGCTCCACCACCAGTAGCATCACTAATATTTGCAAGTGCTCCAGTAAAGTTTCTTTGAACTCTAATATTAGAACCAACCTTTAAAGTATTTACAACATTATCTTCTGTAGTGACAATTGCAAATTGACCTTTTTGTAAAGTAGTTGAACCGACACTCGAAATAATACCTTTTCCATAAAAATCAGAAGTACTATTTGGTAAAGCAAGTTCTGCTTCTCCCACTACATATGAAATACCACTATCTGGTGTTGAAACAGGAATATAAGTATGAACTTTATCATAAGTTCCAAAATAAACAGCCGTTTCGCCAACTTCAGGAACTTCATTAATTTTTTGAACTTGAATAGTAGTTGTAATATCTCCTAACTCATCATATAAATCTAATGTCATAAAAGCATCACGTTTAATAGATTTATTTCCCAAAATAGAAATTGCGCTACCATCATTTGTAAAAGCAACAGATCTACTTCCACCTGTTTTATAATTTTCGCCATTTGAAATATGAATTCCACTAGTTTGATAAGGTAAATTACCACTAGCGCTTATATCAAAAAAGTCACCATTAATTGCAGCAACAACCATATCATTAGGATGTTTAGCTTCATAATCTGCAATAAAATCTTTTACTTTTGTTAAAGTCCATTTATGATTATTTAGATTTGCCCATGAAGTAACTCTAACTCCAGTAGTAGAAGGAACCTCTAAAACATTTACATGTTGGTCATAAAAGTTGCCCGCAATAAAAGGTTCGTTAGCCTTTGGGTCATTTCGAATATTAGTTGGTGTTCCTGCTGCACTACCACCTATATATTGTGTCGTTGAACTTGCAGCAAGATGTGAATAATGAATAACACCATAGGGTAATACATTATATGCTAATTCTTCTTGAACTTTATATTGCCCTTGATCATTAACTCCAGTATTAGTACCTGAAAAAGTAGTGCTTGAAGCAGCGGCATTTATTTCTCTAGAATTTAACGCACTAAAAGCAAAAATAGATAAAGTAAAAATAAATAATAAGGTAAAAATTTTCTTAATTTTATACATAGCTTCTTCCTCCATTGTTACATTTATTGTATCATAAAATTTTACTAAATAAAAGCATTTACTTAAATAATAAAGATAAATTCTAATATTGATAGTAATGGCTAATAATAGAAATAATAAAAAAAGCACTATGTGCTTTTTTTTATTTATAAATATCTCTTATTAAATTTCCTTGATCATAAATCATATTATTTATATTCATACAATATTTTATTTGTGGACAAGGCATTGTGATTGGAATATTATTTTTTCCATCAATATTATAAGAAAAACTCATAGAAACAAAATTAATTGTTTCAATTGTTGTTTTATTTAATTTCCCTTTTCCGTTTACCAGAGAAAAATTACCATTTTTATTTCCATTATAAATTATTGAAACTCTTGTCCTATCAATAGCCGATGCTAAATCTTTATCATCATAAAATATTTCAAATTCCCAATCCGTTTCCGTTTCAGTAATTACCATTTTTTCAATTCTCGGATACTGTTTAAAAGTTTTCGTGATTCCTTGAGATACAATTAATATATCTATATCTTTTGAATTTGTATAACCAAATTGATAAACAACTTCTTTATTTGAATCTAGATCTGAAAGTATTAATTTATCATCAGTTAAATTCTTTTTTTCTCCATTAATATTTATAAATAATTCTTTTATATCGTGATCTAGCTTGTCAATTAATTGAACATCAAATGTAACAGATGATTTAGTTTTATCGGTAATAACATAATCTATATCAGGATCTCTTGCTACTATTAATAAACAATTGGCATCTGTTCTTTCATTACCATCAGATGGAGAATTAGTAACGACAAATTGTCCGTTTTGTCTAATAATTAATGTCGACGAACCACCACCATCTAAATTATATCCTTCAACACAATCATAATATTTCAACATTGCTGATAATTCTTTTCCATCCGCTCCATAAAATCCTTTATAATCTTGTCTTCCATCAAAAACAAACATCATAATTGTTCCATCAGCTTTTCTACCGATTACTGTTCTAGGTTCTCTAGAATCAAGAACGACACTTCCAGGCCATTCACCATTTTGAAGTAATGTATCTCCACCACCAGTTGCATCAGTTACGTTTTCATATGCTCCCTCGATTTCCCATTGCACTCTTACTTTTTTCCCAACAGAAAGTGCTTCTTCAACAAGAGAATTTTTTGTGACAATTGCGAATTGCCCTTTATCAATTGTTGCAGGTGAAACAGAAGAAATAATACCTTTACCATAAAAATCATTATCATTATTTGGTAAAGCTAGTTCTGATTGTTCAACAATAAAAATACTACCTTCTTCTGGAGTTGTAATAGGTTGGTAAACATGTTCTGCATTATATAATCCATAATAGACTGAACTTTTTCCTTGCTCTGGAATAATATTTCTTGATTCAATTTCTAATATGTTAATAATTTCATTATTATCATTATAGATAGATAATGACATATTCTCACTTCTTGTAAACGGTTCATTTCCAATAAGTCCGTCAATACTTCCATCATTTGTTAATCCAACATTTCTATTACCAGTAGTTTTATAATTTTCGCCATTAGAAATATGAACTCCGTTAGTTTGATAAGGTAAATTACCGTTTGCTCTTATATCAAAAAAATCACCATTAATCGCACCTACAACTTTCCAACCTGGATTCTTAATTTCATAATCCATAGCTAAATTCTTAACCGTTGTTAACGACCATCTATTATTATCAAGATTTGCCCATGATGTAATTCTAACATTAGATGAATTAGGCACTTCTAACACATTAATTTGTTGCTCGTATAATTGATCGGCAACAAATAAAGATGATTTTGGACCATTATTACCCGATGCATACATAATATTTGTTGAATTAGTTGAACTATAAGCAAAATCTCGATGATGTTTAACTCCATAAGGAAGATTATTTTCCTCGTTTACTTCATCAACAAAATATTTTGCACCATCTGCCTCTCCAAATTCATTAGGCAAATCAATCGCAAGTGCCGGCATTAAATTACCAATCACAAATATCAATACAAAAACACCAAATATTAACAATAAATTTCTTTTCATTTTTATCCTCCTCTAATTATTACCTACTATTATTATATCATTAAAGACAAAAATTATAAATAAAAACTAACCAATTGGTTAGTTTTTATAAATACTATTAATAAGAATTTGTTGCTGTAATATTATAGAATCAGCTGCCATAAGTGAATTAATTTGACCAAAACAATAAAAATTAATTTGTTTTACTCCTTGACCATCATTCAAATTATAATTACAAACAATAATTGGAACAGAATTTAAATAACTTAACGGAAATGTATACTTACCATTTATTTTTGTAGCAGATTTCCCACTTACATTCATTTTTTCACCAATAATTGCATCTTTTGAATCTTTAATATTTACAGTAAACGAAATCTTATCATCAATAAATTCATATGTAAAACCCATAAGCTCTGGTTCAGGTTTAGCGCTACTTGCAACCCCTGAATATATTGTTTTGCTCTTTTCTCCAAAACTATTTTCAGAATATATATCATATTCAAATTCAGTTCCAACAGCAAGATTATTAATATTGCAATATCCTTCCTCATCAACTAAAAAATAATTGTTATTGATATATACATATAGTTTTTGAATATCTTTTCCATAACTTTCAACTAAATCAACTTTTAATTTAATTTCTCTTAAATCCGAAGAAATCCATTTATGAGAAATTTCTTCAGTTCTTACAACAAATAACAAAGCATTTAATACAATTCTTTGTTGAGTAGGCGTTGAATAATCAGCTGATTGAGTTACAGGAATAAAACCATCATTTTCTCTAATATACATTTGGGCGCTTCCGCCACCATCCATTTGATATGCCTCAACAATACCTTCCTTTTTTAATATTGCATTAATTCCATATCCTGTAGTCCCATATGTTTTTAAATAGTCATCAATAACAATTAAACTAATGGTACCATCAAGTTTTCTGCCAATTAAAGATCTTGGCCTTTTATTAATATTATAAGCACCTGAAACAGCTCTATCCACTCCATTATCTCTTTGAACAGTATGAAAACCCATTCCTGATTCTAAATTATTATATTCATCATTAATATACTCATATTGTGCCCTTACTAAAGTTCCAATACTTAAAGCATTATTTAATTCAATATTATTAGAAATAATTGCAAATTGCCCTTTAGAAACTGAAAAATTAGTACCGACTTCACTTATATTTCCTTTGCCATAAAATGCATCAACTGCTTGATTTTCTTTTGGAGTACCCTTAAATATTTCTGAATACTCTTTAGAATTACTTACATATGCAAGTTTAGAATTTCCAACAAAAAATACATTATCACCACTTGCAGTAACATTTGGTATAGTACCAATTATATCAGTATAATACGGTGAAAAAATAGCTATTTCCCCATTTCCAGGATCTGTATTTAAATTATCAACATCAAATTTAGTAATTTCGTTTCCTAATTCATCAAAAATAGTTAATTTCAATCCAGATATTTGATCTAAATTAGCACTAACTTGAACTAAAGGATCATTACCTTCATTTTTTATACCAACAAATGATCCTCCACCACCCGTAGCTCTAATACTAAAATATTTTTCATTATCAGCAATATATGGATAATACGGTTGATAAATATATGGATCTTTACCTTCAGAATTAAGATTATTTCCTCTCCCTAAAGTAAATTGATCACCATTAGTTATTCCCATTACTTTCCATCCAGGATGTTTTGCTTCATAATCTAAAGCTATTGTACTTAAACTTGCTCGTTGAAATGCATCATTAGTTGAATGATAAGCATAAGAAACAACTTTTGTATCATCATTAGGATTACCTGATAGCATAGCATATGATACCTGGTTAATTGCAGAACTAGTAATAATATTTCCTAAATTTTTTTGATATAAAATGCCATTATAAAATGATCTTGTATCAACATTTTCAATTTGTTGATACCCCGCGGTTTCAGTATCATCATAATATGTATCTATTGCACTTAACTTAACTAATGAACTAGCCATTAACAATAATAAAAAAATCATTAATAAATAAAATTTTTTCAAAATATTCATATTCTCCTTCTTTCTATTTACATCAGCGGTGAAAAAACTTTTAATATCGCTAAAACAAATTTTTTAATAATTCCTTCTTTTTTTAAATCTTCTTTTTCTATTTTTTTAGATATTGCAACCGTTTCTAAGAAATCATTTCTTAAATTAATTAAAGAAGAATTTTTATATAAAAGACACGAGTCTTCAAAATGTAAATACAAGCTTCTAAAATCAAAATTTGCTGTTCCAACAATACCTAAAACGTCATCTGAAATAATTGATTTTGTATGTATAAATCCTGGTGTATATTGATATATTTTTACTCCAGCATTGATTAATTCTCGATAATAAGATTTGGTAACAATAAACACTACACGTTTATCAGGAATGTTAGGAGTAATAATTCTAACATCAACACCACTCATAGCAGCAATTTTTAATCCAACTAATAATTCATTATCTAGTATAAGATAAGGAGTAGTAATATACACATACTTAGTGGCAGAACTAATTATTTTTAAATAAACATTTCCAGTTGTTTGATTTCCATCTAATGGGCCATCAGGAAAAGGAAGTACAAAACCATCAGTTTCTTTTGAAATAGTAGGAATATATTTTTCATAACTATCAGTAGTCCGATTAAGTATTTCCCACATATTAAGAAACATCATTGTAAAGTTAAAGACTCCATGTCCTATTAATCTAATTCCTCCATCCTTCCAAATGCCAAATCTAATATTTTCATTTATATATTCATCAGCAAAATTAATACCTCCAGTAAAAGCTATATTTCCATCAATAACAATAATTTTTCGATGATCTCTATAATTGATTGATGAACTCATTCTCGGTAATAAAGGATTAAAAGTTTTGATTTTTATACCATTTTTACTCAATCTTTTTTTATAGCGAGAAGGAATTCTAGCAGATCCTCCAAAGTCATCATAAATAAATCTAACATCTATTCCTTCTTTTGCTTTTTCAATAAGTATTTCTGTTATTTCATTTAACATTCTTCCTTCAGCAATAATAAAAATTTCAATAAAAATAAATTTTTTAGCTTCTTTCAATGAAATTTTAATTGCTTCAAATATATCAATACCACGATTATAAATGACTGTAGATGTTTTATCCCAAACAGGCATTCCCGTTATTTTTGTAATATATTTTGACATTTTCTTGAAATTTGGATTATTTATCTCAATTTCCCTTTCAAAATCATGTAAATATGCATATATATCATGAGAACTTTTATAACTGGCTTTTTTTAAAAAATAGCTTACTGACATTTTTCCATATAATAAATAAAACAATGGGCCAATAACTGGCAAAAAAGAAACCAATATAATCCAAGATATTTTATATGCTGGATTATATTCTCTTCTAATAATGGATAATACTGCAAATGCAGATAAAACTGAGGCAAAAAGTATTAAATAAAATACATTAAATTGCTCGTAAAGTTTATCATATATTAAATAAGATAATCCTACTAATTGTATTAGAATAAGAAGTGCAAAAATAAACCATTTATTTAAAATAAGTTTTAAAAACTTTTTAAAAAACATCATATTACTATACCTCTATTAATAAATTATAACATAAAAAAAAATATATACAAACATCAATTTGTATATATTTATTGAAAATAATTATTGTTTAATTGTAACTAATTCTTTTTTTAATTTAACAAATCTTGGTAGTCCATCAACCAAAGGAGCTTTAAAATCTCCTTGAATTAATGGTAATGCATAATCGACAAACTCTTGAGTTAAACCAGAATTATCATCTTTAATCCATTCAAGTGGAACTTTCTTTTCAGCATTAGCAACTAAATTAACATCAATTAAATCATAATTAATTTTATATTTATTCGATTTTTCATCTCTTCTAAAAATAACCATTTTGTCAGTTTCACCATTAATTGCACTTCTAACAGCCATAACACCAGCCATAAAAGCTTCTTCTACATCAGTTGCACTTGCTAAATGTGCTCCGCATCTTTGCATAAGAGAAAATTCAATTGGTCTTACTTTTATATTTGTAGCTCTATTTATTTCATTAGCAAGAAAATTAGCAAGTCCTCCCAATTGTGCATGTCCAAAAGAATCCCTAGTAACTGTTGATGCGTATTCAGAAATATATTTTCCAGATTTATCTTTTATTCCTTCACTTACAGCAATAATCACTTTATCTTTCTTCATTTTAGCAACTCTTTTTACATCTTTAATAAATTGATCCAAATCAAAAGCTTTTTCTGGCAAATAAACTAAATCTGGACCTAGATTCTTATATTTTGCAAGTTGTGATGCTGCTGTTAACCATCCTGCATTTCTTCCCATAATTTCCACAACAGTAATTAATCCTGTATCATAAACATGAGTATCTAAATAAAGTTCCATCAAAGTTGTAGCAACATATTTTGCAGCACTACCATAACCTGGACAGTGATCAGTAATCGCTAAGTCATTATCAATAGTTTTAGGAACTCCAATTACTCTACATTCATGACCTGATTTTTGCATATATTTACTAATTTTATTACAAGTGTCCATAGAGTCATTTCCACCATTATAAAAGAAATAACGAATATTATACTTTTTAAACACTTCTAATAATTTAATGTAATCAGTTTCATCTACATCTTCAGATTTTAATTTATATCTGACTGACCCCAATGAAGATGATGGAGTAGTTTTCAATAATTCTAATTCTTCTCTATCTTCTCTACTTATATCAAAAAATCTTTCATTTAAAATTCCTTTAATTCCATGTTCTGCACCATATACAGCAGTAATATTTTCTTGTGATAATGCTTCGATAAATACTCCCGCAGCACTAGCATTAATAACTGAAGTAGGTCCTCCTGATTGACCAAAAAGACATGCCCCTTTTAATACTTTCATCTAAATACCTCCTATTTTTCAAAACATTTATATTATAACAAAAATAAAACTTTTAATCAACTACACTTTTTATATTCATTAGAGACATCTATACTAATTTCAAAAATTTATTATTAGAAAATTAAGAAAAAATAATTATTAAAATTTCAAACATTGAAGCTATAACAAAACAATTTAATCCAATATTTTTCTTATTAATTAATAATATTTTATTGTATATAAAATATTTCTAAAAAATTTATCAACTCACCCTAATAATTAATAAATACGTCAGTTAACTTTACTCATTTTTCAATGTTAATAAACAACACATTTCCAATCCTTTAGTATGTGGAAAAAGATCAAAAGCATTAACCTCAATAATATTATAATTTTTATTGAAAACAGCTAAATCTCTAGCAAGAGTTGCAACATTACAAGACACATAAATTATTTTATTAATTTTTTTATCTACTATCGAATTAACTAATTCAATATCTAAACCTTTTCTTGGTGGATCAACAATAATACAATCAATATTTTTAATTGCCTTTAACTGTTTCTCTGTTTTACCCAATATAAAATCAATATTTTTAATGTTATTTATTTCTTTGTTTAAATTAGCATTTGTAATAGCTTCTTCTACAATTTCAATTCCAAAAACCTTATTGACTTTATTTGCAACTTGTAAAGAAATAGCTCCTACACCACAATATCCATCAACTACAGTTTTATCATAAATAGTAATATAATCTTTAACTTTATTAAATAACTTAACCATTTGTACATAATTGATTTGAAAAAACGATTTATAATCAATAACATATTTAATATTATTAACTACTTCATATAACATTTTGTTATAAAATATTATTTTATCTTTTTTACCTAATATTGTATTAGTTTCTTTATAATTTAAATTCATAATAAACTGAATTATATTTGGATACAATCTTTTTAGTTCTTCAGCAATATTTTTCAAAGCTACTTCAATATCATGTCTAACAATAATTACAATAATATATTCACAAGCACTATTACTTCTAATTAACATTGATCTTAGAATTCCTTTTTTTAGTGTTTCATCATAACTTGTTAAATTATATTTATTTGCAAGTCGTGTAAAATCTTTCACAATCATACTTGCAGTATCTGTTTGAATAAAACACTCCTCTAACGAAAAAACCTTATGTGTTTTACTTTGATAAAAACCACTAATTAATTTATCATTCATATCAAAAAATACTTGAACTTTATTGCGATAAAACAAAGGTTCATTCATTCCATAAATATTATCTACTTTTAAATCTAGATTTCCTAATCTTTTAAAAGACTCTTCTGCCATTTTCTTTTTGAACTCTAATTGATATTTATAATTCACATGTAATAAATCACAACCACCACACTCATAATAATGTTTGCAAATTGGCTCTATTCTGTTTACAGATTCTTTATAAATATTAATTATTTCTCCAAAACCAAAACTTTTATTTATTTTTGTTATTTTTATCAGAGCTTCTTCATTAGGTAATAAATATTTTACAAAAATGCTAAAATTATCTATTTTACATACTCCCAAACCATCATGTGTTAAATCAACACATAAAACATTAAATTTTTCATTTATTTTCATATTACCATCCATCTTTTTTATATTATAACAAATTTCACCCTTTATTAATAACAAAATAAAATAAATATTTTTTATATTTTAAATTAAATAAACAAGTAAAGCCGTCATTTTTAATTTTAATCAACTTTATACTAGACTGCTTAATTATAAGTATTAATAGTAAAAATACATTAAGAGTCATTTTAGAGTATGATTTAAAGCCTTTGAACCATAAACCATAAAAAAAGAACAGAAACTGTTCTTTTTTTAAAATATATTATTTTATTTGATTAACTACATATTTAGCAATTCTTACTAATTGAGCAGTATAACTCATTTCATTATCATACCAAGATACAACTTTTACTAATTGTTTGCCATCAACTTCAAGAATTTTTGTTGATTTTGCATCAAATATTGAACCATGAGTTTCTCCAATCACATCACTAGAAACAATTGGATCTTCAGTATATTTAAAAGTTTCATTAGCAGCTTTTTTCATTGCAGCATTAATTTCTTCAACTGTAACATTTCTTTCTAATTCAACAACTAAATCTACAACTGACCCAGTTGCTGTTGGAACTCGCATAGCAATTCCATCCATTTTTCCTTTAATTGCTGGAATAACTAAACCAATAGCTTTTGCTGCTCCTGTAGATGTAGGAACAATATTTTGTGCTGCAGCACGTCCTCTTCTTGCATTAATTCCTTTTTTATGCGGTGTATCAAGAGTTGCTTGATCACCAGTATATGCATGAACAGTTGTCATAAATCCTTTTACAATACCAAAATTATCATGTAAAACTTTAGCTACTGGAGCTAAACAATTTGTTGTACATGAAGCACCAGAAATAACAGTTTCAGTTCCATCAAGAATTTCATGATTTACTTTATAAACAACAGTTTTTAAATCTCCTGTGCCAGGAGCAGAAAGAATGACTTTTTTAGCTCCAGCTATAATATGTGCAGTAGCTTTAACTTTATCATTAAATACTCCTGTACACTCAATTACTACGTCAACTTTTAAATCTTTCCAAGGAAGATTTGCTGGATCCTTTTCTTTAAAAACCTTAATTTCTTTTCCATCAACTACAATAGCATCTTCTTTAAATGAAATAGAGTCTTCTTTATAACGTCCTTGAGTTGTGTCATATTTTAATAAATAAGCCAAATCTTCAGCGTTAGTCAAATCGTTAATTGCAACGATATCAAAATCTTTTTCTCCAAACATTAGACGGAATGCTAATCTACCAATACGTCCCAATCCATTAATTGCAACTTTTACTGCCATATATTAAAAACCTCCTTATGATTTTAATTTATCATATATATAATACCATTATTTGTCCTTAATTTCAAGTTAAAACGCTTTACAAAAAATGTATAACGTTATCATTTAATTAATAAATAATCTATAGCTTCTAAATAACTATCTATTCCTTTCCCAAAAAATACTTTTTCTGAAACTTCACTAATTAATGACTTATTTCTATATATTTCTCTATTGAAAATATCACTTAAGTGAACTTCAATTATTCTAATTGGTGAAACAGACTTTAATGCATCCAACAAAGCAATAGAATAATGAGTATATGCTCCTGGATTAATAATTATAGCATCATATTTTTTAAAATAACATTTTTGTATTAAATCAATTAAAAATCCTTCATGATTGCTTTGTATAATTTTTGCTTTTACTTTTAACTTTTTAGCATGATCTTGTATTTTTTTTACTAAAAATTTATAATTTTTTTCTCCATAAATATTCTTCTCTCTTATTCCAATAAAGTTAATATTAGGACCATTTAAAACTAAGATTTTCATTCCCTTTCACCTCATCTCATATTATAACAAAAAAAGAGGAATTATTCCTCTTAATTTTTATTAATTTCTGCTAAATATTCTTGATAATATAAAGATTAATCTAAGTAATTCTATATAAAGCCAAATAAGGGTATATGATAATGCAAAAGCTGAATGCCATTCATATTCTTTTGGATATCCGCCCTCAACAACCATTCTAATTTGCTCTAAATCCATAAACAAATAAAATGTTGCTAAAATTACTGAAATTCCTGATATTAAAGCCATTATTGGCAAACTAAATTCAAATTGTCCAAATATTGAAAACAAATATAAAGCCACCATTGTAATAATGAAAGATATTGCAAATATAAATAAGAAATTCATAAATTTATTAGTAACTTTTACAATTCTTGTTACATATAATGTAGTAACAATTAAAAAAACAGTTATAACTCCTAGTAAAGCCGCAGGAACAATACCATTTGTTTCAGCAGCAAATGTCATTGATATTACACCAACAAATATTCCTTGAAATAAACAATAAATTGAACCAGCTATTTTTGTAGCTTTAGGTATCATTAAAGCAATTAAACCACTTATTAAAGATACAATAAATGATCCAATAAAAACTGCTATTCCAATAGGAGGATTATTTGCAATTAAAAATAATCCACCAAATGCACCAACCAAAACTAGTAATAAATAAAATAAAGTTTTCTTAGCGATGCCTTTATATGTTGCAATTTCATAACTAGCTGTATATTCTGCTTTGTTTATTTTTTTAAATGCAGGATTTGAATTATATATTCTCATAATTTATTCACCTCATATATATTATATATTATATTATTAAAATAATCTTAAAATAAAGTTGTTTGATCATCTTCTGGAAGATTATCTAGAATAAACATTCTATCCATTCTTTCCATGACAGTTGAAGAAACTTTCGTTCTTTTTTTGAAATCATTTTTTGAAGAAAATGGTGCTTCATTTCTTGCTTCAATAATTGACTTTGCTGTAGTATCTCCTAAAGATTCAATAGTATTAAATGGTAGAAAAAGATTATTGCCTTCAATATTAAAATTTTTCCAATCAGATTTATTTAAATCTGGCATATTAAAATTATATCCTCTTGCTGTCATCTCTAAAGCAACAGTTAAAGTATCAAATAAATCTATTTCCTTTTGTTTGGCTTTACGTTGTAATATTAATTTTTGTAATTCATTAAATTTTATTTTTATTTTTTCATATCCTCCTGCCATTACTTCAACATCAAATGCATTACACCTAATACTGAAAAATGATGAATAATAATAGAGAGGATGGTGAATTTTAAACCAACCAATTCTCAAAGCCATAATAACATATGCTGCAGCATGAGCTTTTGGAAACATGTATTGTATTTTTTTACATGATTGAATATACCAATCGGGAATATTATATGCTTTCATTTCACTTTCTTGCTCCATTGATAAACTTTTACCCTTTCTTACTCTCTCCATTATAGTAAAAGCATCAAATTCTGTCATTCCCATCTTAATTAAATAAACCATAATATCATCACGACAACCAATTAATTGTTCAAAAGGAATTGGCTCACTATTTGAATTTAAACCAAGCAAACAATCACGTTGATTATTATTCCAAACATCTGTTCCATGACTGATACCTGAAGTTTTAATTAATTGTTCAACTTTATTTGGATTAATATCTTTTAACATTTCCTTAGCTGTTTTTGTTCCAAACTCAGGTAATCCACTTGTTCCTATTTCTTGTAACAACTGTTCTCTACTCACTCCCAAAGCTTTAACAGAATTAAATAAACTCAAAACATCAGGATCTGATAGTGGTATTTCCTCAACTGTTGAAAAAGGAAAATCATTTGGATTTGCTTTTACATAATCCATTAAATATTTAACCATTGTTGGATCATCATGACCTAGAATATCTAGTTTCAATAAATTATCTTCAAATTTATGATAATCATAATGTGTAGTTCTCCAGCTTGATTCAATATTATCTGATGGATACTGTATTGGAATTATATCTGTATAATCAATTTCTTTAGGAATAACTACTATTCCACCAGGATGTTGCCCTGTAGATCTTTTTACACCTTCAATTTTTTTCGAAAGTCTATCAACTTCGCATTGTCTTAACTGAATTTCATGTTTCTCCAAATATTTTTTAACATATCCGAATGCTGTTTTACTTGCAACTGTTGAAATCGTACCAGCTCTAAAAGCATTGTCTTCTCCAAATAAATCTCGTATATAATCATGAGCTAAATTTTGATATTCTCCTGAAAAGTTAAGATCAATATCTGGAATTTTTTCGCCACTAAAACCTAAAAATGTTTCAAACGGAATATCCATTCCATCACCTTTTAATAAATTACCACAGACTGGACATTTATTTTCAGGAAGGTCGTAACCATTACCTACACTTTGAAGTGCATTTTCAATATAAGCAGGATAAGGCTCAATACCATATTTTTCTTTTTGTTTACTTGTAAGTTTAAAAGCACTATAATGACAGTTTTTACAAACATAATGTGGAAGCAATGGATTAACTTCTGTTATTTTCATAAATGTAGCAACCAATGAGGAACCCACTGAACCTCTACTGCCAACAATATATCCTGCATCTGTACTATGTTTAACCAATAAATAAGAAACGTAATATATTGGAGCATAATTATTTCCAATTATACTATTTAGTTCTTTATCTAATCTTTCCAAAACATATTTAGGAATGTTTTCTCCATATATTTTTTTTGCAGTTTCATAAGTTAATTTAATACAAGCTTCTTTCATTGAAGGGATACCTTTATCTGCAAAAAAATTATCTGCAGGTGCATGTAAACCCTTAGGGAATAAAGTAAACTCTTCTATCATATCTGCAATAATATTTGTATTTTCCACAACAATTTTAAATGCTTCTTCACTATCTAAAAATGCAAATTCAGCCATCATTTCATCAGTTGACATAAAATGTTGAGAAACTAGTTCTCCAGCTCTAGCTAAATAATGTATTCCTCCTCCTACTTGTGGCGCTTCAACAAACATTGCTCTTAACATTACATCTTCTTTATCTAAATGATGAACATCACCAGTAGCAACTACAAGTTTATTTAATTCTTTACTTATTTTAATAATTCTATTTATTGTATCATATACATAACTCATGTATTCTTCTTCTAATTCTTGATGTTCTTCAATAAGTGAGTTATTATCATCATCTTCATCTTCTTCATAAACTTTAAAAATATCAGAAAACATGTATCTATATTGTTTAGGAGGTTGAACTTCAATATAATCATAAAATGAAATTACTTCTTTTAATTGTTCATCTGATGAATTAAAAGCAGTTATAAAAACTTCGCCATCTTGACAACCACTACCAATTAATAAACCTTCTTTATGCTTAAGTAGAAAATCTTCTAAAATTCTAGGCTCCCTATAAAAATGAACAGTTGATGAATCAGAAACTATTTTATTTAAATTAACCATTCCTTTTCTATTTTTAGCAATTAAAGTAACATTATAAGGAATAATTGTTTGATAAACCTCTTTTGTAATATGTTTATTAATACTATTATAAGTAATAATATTTTGCTCTTTTAATTCATTCAACATTTTAATAAAAATACCAGCAGTTGCCCTTGTATCATAAATAGCACGATGATGTTGTACTAAATCAACATCAAAAAATTTACTTAATGCTTTCAAATTAAATCTTTTTAATCTATCTGAATAAAAATTTTTAGCTAATTGTAGTGTATCTATTGTTGGAAAAGGCTTAAAATATAATCCAATATTTTTCATATTAGCATATAACATAGAATTATCAAATCTGGCATTATGAGCAACCAAAATTGAATTGCCAATAAAATCTATAAAATCAGGTAATACTTCTTCAATGCTTTTAGAATTTCTAACATCATCATTAGAAATATGAGTAAAATTAGTAATATACTTAGGAATGGGGTTTTTCGGTTTTACGAATGTTGAAAACTCATCAATCATAATTCCATGTTTAATGCGAACAGCAGATATTTCAATAATCTCATTATAATTACTAGATAATCCTGTTGTCTCTAAATCATATACAACATAACTCGCATCTTTTAGATTAATGTCATCATCTAAATCTGACAAACAAATTTTATATTCAGATTTTTTGATTAAATTCCCCTCTAAACCAAATATAGGTTTAATATCTGAATTTTTACATGCAGATTCAAAATCTGGTAAAGCTTGTAAAGATACGTGATCAGTAACAGCTAATGCTTTATGTCCAAAATTTTTAGCTAATTCTACATATTCATTAACATCCATTACACTATCTTGAGCACTCATTTTTGTATGTGCATGAAGTTCTACTCTTTTATTAGGGTAATTATCTTGACGAGTTTTTTTAAGAGCATCTCCTAAAGGAATTACATCTTGAACACTCAAAGTTAAATCTTTACTATATTTATCATATTGCAAAGATCCATATATTCTAATTTTTTTACCAACAAGACAATTTGTTTTATAAAAAGACAAATGCTGAATATTATTTTCACTTATAAATGATTTAATCACTAAAGAACTTTCACCATCAAAAATAACCCCTTGAAATAAATTATAACCAGTAACAGGTCTAATTTCTGCTTGAATTAAATCACCCTCAACAACAAAACTACTAGAACTATGTTTTTGTTGATACTCAATCAATTGAGCATTTGTAGAAGGTAATTCATTTAAAGGCGTGGCTTTACCGTTAATTGGTAATTTCGGCTTTATACTCCTTAACGGAGTGCTTCCTTTATTGTTATTTTTATTTTTTAACCCATCAAATACTTGTTGTTCTCTATTAATAGTTGCTGATATACTTTCTATTTTTGACTTTATCTCTTCTTCAATTGATTTTTCAAAAGGAGAAATATCTGTTTCAATATTTATAAAATCAAGAGAATAAATATTAAAACCTTTTTTAAATGCATCAATAAATTGTTCAATTACTTTTTGATCATTATTACAACCCACATAAAATACTATTTTATTATCACTAAAATTTTTAGTAAAAGCATTAAACATAGTAAAATGAGGTCTATACTCACTTAATTTATCTAATATATATATATAATATTCTTCAAGATAAGCTTCTTTAATAAATTTATTTTTATAAATAAATTTAAATTTTATTTCTTTAATTTTAAATTTTTTAATGTAAACATGATTAACTTTTGCTATTAATTCATTTAAAAAATCTACTTTAGGAATTTCTAAAAATTTAAATGAAAAAGTAAAAGTAGAAAGTTTGTGGTTTATTAAAATTGATGTAAGTTCTCCAGTAACTGCTTCTTCTGGAATATTTATATCTAATTCATTTAATAAATCCAAAAATTTTTTGTTTTTACTCATAATCCACCTCTTATTTTACATTTTATCATATTTAATCCATTTTTTCATTAGAATTATCCATAAAAAAATTTAAAGCAAAAACTTTAAATTTTTTATAAACACAAATAAATACCAAGGAAATGGAGAATTGTTCCTAACAATACAAACAAATGCCATACCATATGTGTAAATTTAAATAATTTAAAACTATAAAAAATAATGCCTATAGTATAACTGACTCCTCCAGCAAATAAAAAAATTGTCCCAGTTGTTCCTAACCCTCTTATAATAGGAACTATAAAAAATAGCGCTGCCCATCCTAATAGTAAATATAAAAAAATATGAAATCCTCTAAATTTTCCAAACCAAAATAAGTTTAATAATAATCCGCTTATAGCACCAAACCAAATAATACTTGCTAAAATAATACCGGATAATCCTCCTAACGCTATTAAAGCAAAAGGTGTATATGAGCCAGCAATAAGTAAATAAATAGTCATATGATCAAAACGCTGAAATATCATCTTTGCTCTTGTACCCAAAGGTAATAAATGATAAATAAAAGAGGAAGTATATAAAACAATCACACTAAGAGAATATATTAAATAAGCCATAAAGTTTACTATATTATAATTATTATTTACTTTAATCAATAACAAAATTAAGAATACAACACCAGCAATAATGCCAATCCCATGAGTAATAGAATTCCCTAATTCTTCACCAAAAGTATAAAATTTACTAATTTCTTGTTTTTTTGTTTTTAATAATGAAATATTACTATTTATTAATGAAAGACTATTCACCTTATAATTTTTATTTAATATGTATGCTCTTTCTAAAATCAGATTATAATAAAGTAATTTATTTGTACTAAAATTATAATATTGCTTTTTGGAATGAGTTTTTTGATGCTCTAAATACATATTTAAATAAAGGTCAGCTTCTTTAATCTCTTTTTCATTTGGAGTAAAGATATCATTAATTGTAGTAACTTCCAAGATATTATCAGTTATTGCGCCAATTATTCCTAAATTTTTATACTCATTTATAGAATTTACACCATGTAACAAAATAAACTTTTTATAATAAAAAGCACACTCTAATATTTTATTAAAATAATGCATCTTATCGATAGTATTAACACCAATATAATCTTTAAATTTAAATACATTAAATGTTAAAAAAGAAAGACGATCATAGTTACAAATTTTTTTTATTTCCATTGTTGCTTTAGGAGTAGAAATTTCTCCAATAAAGATTAATGAACCAAAGTTCAACTTATGTTCTTTTTCATAACATCTAGAAAAATCTGTCATTTTATTTAAAAACTTTGATTCTACATTTTCAAGATAAAATCCTGAAATAAAAGGAAAATTATCATTATTTAAAATCTTCTTTGTACTTATATAATTTTGAAAACTAACTTTGATATAAATTGATTTATTACTTATTAACTCATTAAATATTTCCTCATTAAAATTACTATTCTCCATTGCTTTTAAAAGAGAACTTGCTGAAATAATTACGCAATCAACTTCTAATAATTTAGTATCCATTAATAATAATTGATTATCTTTATATTCAAAAAAACTTCTTTTCATAATTTATTCCTTTATGTATACTTCTTTGCCACCCACAACAGTTCTAAGAATATTAATAGATTGTAATTCACTTGTATCGATAGTAAAAATATCTTTACTTAAAATTATAAAATCAGCTGCATATCCTTCCTTAATTAAACCTAAGTAGCCCTCATCAAAACTCATAAATGCTGAATTATAAGTGTAAGCCTTTATTGCATCATTAACTGTAAAGGCTTCACTAGGATTTAATTGTTTAGTCTGTTTTAAATTGTATCTAGTTACTGCACAAAAAATATTTTTGAAACAATTTAAGCTTTCTACTGGAGCATCAGTTCCAAATGATACTATTGTTTTTTTATTTAAAGTATTAAAAGCGTAAGAACTATTAGCTGTTTTTTTATCTACTAATAAATTCAAAATATCCATATCATAATCAATAAAAATAGGTTGCGCATAAACTAATACATTTAATTCTCCAATACGAAAAAGTAAATCTTCGTTTGTAATTTGACAATGGACTAATCCTAATCTATTAGGATTAGTCTTACCATATACTTTTTCTTTGCAATCTAAAAATTGTTCAACTGCTGCATCCCCTATAGCATGTGCTATAATAGAAACTCCTTCTTCACGAGATTTCTTAATAATTGAATAAAGAGCATCATTAGTATAACAACTAATACCAAAATTTCTTTTATCATTTTTATAAGGATTTTTCATATAAGCACTTTGAGCTCCTAAAGAACCATCTAAAAAAATTTTAAGTGGACCTATTTTTAAAAAATCATTATTTTCAATTAAATATTTAAATTTAATATACTCATCAATATCATTAAATGTTGATTGTAAAGTAATTCTAATGTTTAGATTGCCTTCTTCTAATAACTCTTTATACGCATTTAAAATAATTGTATAATTTTTATCATTAACATTAATATCATTTGTTTGAATTGAAGTTAAACCTAAAGTATTAGCCTTATTTATTTCTTTCAATAATAATGTTTTTACAACACTTACTTCATATAAAGGAAAAAATTCTTCCGTATAATTCATGGCATTTTCATAAAGCACGCCACTTAATTCATTACCAAACACTTCTATTTCCCCACCAGCAATTTTATCAGTAATTTTTAAACCCAATAAATCAATAGCTTTACTATTAATAGTTTGAACATGTCCACATACTCTTGTTATAATAATAGGAATTTCTTTTGATATTTTATCTAAATCCGTTTTTCTTAAAATCCGTTTTTCCAAAAGCAAATCATCATTATATCCTCTGCCAAAAACAAAAGAAATACCTGGATTGTCGTCGATAAATTTCTTGCCTTTAATAATAATTTCATCAATTGAAGAAACATCATTTAAAACTAACTGAGAATTAATCTTTGCTAGACTAAACAAATGACAATGAGAATCATTAAACCCTGGGATTAAAACATTGTTTTTTAAATTAACAGTTTTCACTCCTGTTATTTTTTTATTAACGTCATATATTTCTTTAATTACACCATCTTCTACAAGCAAACATTTTTTAAATCCATTTGGAGTGAAAATCTTTCCATTAATATATAAAGTTTTCATTATAGCAACTCAAAAGGATTAAAATTTCTATCTGTTTTTAATAATTCAATTATTTCAGTAATTAATGAAATAATATCATTAACATCATTCATATCTACGAGTTCAGCACTTGAATGCATATAACGTAAAGGTATACTAATTAATAAACTAGGAATACCTGATTCATTAAAATATATTTTATCTAAATCAGTATATGTTCTATATACTTCAGTAGAAACTTGTAATGAAACATTTTTATTCTTAGCTGCCTTTTGGGCTTTCTTTACAAATTCTTTATTAATAACTGTGCCAATTGATAAAACGGGGCCTTTACCATTCATAGTAAACTCTCTATTTCCTTTATTTAACATTATGGAACTATCATGAGTAACATCAATAATAATTGCACAATTTGGTTTAACCAAATTACTAACAAAAGTAGCCCCTGCTTTTGTAGTTTCTTCACCAACAGTACTAGCACAATATACACCAATTTCTTTATTAATATCCTTTGATTTTTTTAAAACTTCCATAATAGAATAAACACCAATTTTATCATCAAGAGCTCTAGCACTAATAATATTATCATTAAGTTCGCGATAATTACTATCAAGTATAACTGAATCACCAATGGTAATTATTTTTTCAGCTTCATCTTTTGAATATACGCCAATATCTAAAATTAAATTTTTGTCAGTAATTTCACTTTTAAATGTAAACTGATCAAAACCAACAACTCCAAAAACTTCTCCTTTGTCAGTAATAACTCTTACTTTTTGTCCAGGATAAACTCCAGCTTTAATAGACCCCACTTCTTTTAATAGAGCTCTACCATCATTTAATATTTCAACAATAGTAAGACCTATTTCATCACTATGGGCAGCAAGCAAAACTTTAAAATTAGCCTCAGGATTAATTACACAAATAACATCACCTGCATGATCAGTAATGATTTTATCACTAACTGATTTCATATATTTAATTACAACCTTTTGTAAATTAATTTCATTTCCAGAAACGGATGCTGTCTCAAGCATTTCATATAAAAATTTACGCATTTCTATCACCTCATTTGTTAATTATTATAACATAGATTAGTATTAAATTGTTGAAAATTTAAATAAAAACGTGATTTTTAAATCACGTTTTTTATTTCAGTTTAAATAATTTTATCAATTTTTTTATTAATTTTTGTTATATTAAAATTTTCAATTTTATTTTTAATTTGATCAAGATATGTATTAATTATCAACCTTCCAGATTCTAGTATATTATTTGATAAGCCTTCAATCTTTTGTGCATTGTCTATAATACTATTTGCGTGTTTTTCTAAAAGTCTAATAGAATGAGATAAAATTTGATTTTTCATTTTCTCAAATTCTTCTACTATTTCTTCTGTTTCTTTAAATTGTTCTTTTTGAATATTATGTTCATTAATAACATCGTGATATTTTTTTCCTAATGCTGTAATAATACTTAAAAAGACAATAAAGTATTGAGGTCTAACCATATACATTTTATCATATTCCACTACTTTTCTAATTGGGGCATCATTATCTGTTTCCCATTCTAATTCACTAATTAATAACGCGTATTCACAATTCTTTTTTATTCTATCTTTATCTAATTTAGCATAATGATCAGAATTTTTCTTTTTATTTAAAGAAGTAGGATCTTCACTCTTCATTTCACAAGCAACAGATGTTAATAGAGTTGATTCATCTTTAATGTTACTTGAATAAACTTTAAAAATATAATCAGCTTTAGTGGCTCGAGAAGAAAATTCATCTTTTATAGAGATATTATCCTTTTCCCAAGTACAATTATCAAAACCATTTATTTCATGAGTTAAATATTCTTGATTACACCATTCTTCTAATTTTTCTCCAATTTTCTTTATACTTAATAGAGATTTCGTTAATTCTAAATTAGAAATTTTTTCTTTCTGCTCATAAATTTGTGAACTATACTTTTGTTGTACTTGCAATAGTTCATTTTCTAATTTATTTTTCACTTCATTAACTGCAGATTCTTTTTTACTTTCAAATGATTCATTTTCACTTTTTAAAAGAGCAATTTGATTTTCTAATTTCCCTTTTTCAACAATGAATTTTGATTCTAAAGACATAGTAATTTCTTTTTCTTTGGTTTCAAACAATGTCTTAAGTTTCAATATCTCATCTTCTAATTTTTTTGTAGCTTCAATCATTTTTAGATTACTATCTGATTGCATCTGTAATTTTAAATCATTTAATTTTTTATTATATATTTTATCTGTCTCAGCATCAATCTTTTCCAAAATTATTGAAGTATCTATTTGACTTATTTCTAATAAATCAATTTCATCACCTTTATTAGCGTCAGACAATAATTTAATCGTATGAGAATTTACTATTTCTACATCTTTAATTTTAGCCATAAATTACCTCCTAAATTTAACACTTATAATTTAAGTATATATTAATGTATATAAATAGTCAAATCTATAAAAGAATTAGTTTAACTATTGTATTTATTATTTAAACTTAAAATTATTTATTTGCATCACTGTAATCAATAGGTTTTGTTTTGTTACATCCTTTACCATCTTTTCTATAATTTGTACATCCAAAAAAGTATTGATCTTTTTTTATAGAATGTTTAACAACCAAATATCCTGTCATACACTCTGTACATTTTGATATACTTTCTTTACCACTTCTTAAGTTGTTAGTTAAATATCCACAAAGTTCTGGCTCATTAGAACACATAAATAACCTAAACCCATATGCTCTATTTTTTTTCAATTGTAAAGGATAACCACAAATTGGACATAATTTATCTTTACGATCTTGTAATGGTGCTTTTTCAGTAATATCTGAAGGATGTTTTACTAAATCATAATTATTTGCAAGTTCCAAAACAAACGAAGAAGGTTTAGTTTTAGGATAAAGAATATGTACTTGATTTTTTGTTCTTGTCAAAGCAACATAAAATAACCTTCTTTCCTCAGCATAACTAATAGTTTGATCATAATATTTAACCAATTTAAAAATAGGATCCATTTCAATTTGTGACGGAAAACCATAAACTTCATTACTGCCATTTAAAATAATAACATTATCAAACCCTAATCCTTTTGAATTATGAATTGTTGAAAAAATTAGTTTTACTTTAGGAAAATTTTTTGATCTTAAATTAGCTTTTTTATCTAAATAAAATAAATCTGTCTTAGTTAATTGTTGTTCTTCAAAATTATACCTACCCAAAACAGCTATTGTTTGGTTTGTACCATATTGTCTTGATATAGAACTAATTATCTTATTAAGTATTTTCGCTTTTTCAATAATAATCCCCTTATAACCTTTAATTTCATTTTTATATGTAATATCGTTATATTCATATAAAATTATTGGAATATCGATATTTTTTGGTGATATTAAATTTTTCTTTAATTGACTACTATTTTTTTGAATAAAATCACCAGCAATATTAATCACTTCTTGAGCGTTTCTATATGTATGATCAATAGTTAAATAATCAGCATAACCCATTAATCCCTTGAATTTTAAAAATAAATCAATTCTTGATCCAGCAAAAGCAAAAATTGATTGCCAATCATCCCCAACTGCTATTAGTTTAGCTTTTGTCAAATCAGACAGAGCTTTTGTTAAGTCGAATCTTTGTCGCGAAATATCTTGATATTCATCAATAATAACATATTCAAATTCAGGTATTTGTTTTATAAATTCTGGATTTTCTAATAATCTTGCAGATTCATTAATCATATCTTCAAAATCTAAAAAATTGTTTTCATATAATTCTTTTTGATAATGCATATATATTGGTTTACAAATGTTTAAAAATAAACGAATTCTTACATTATCAGTTTTATTCATTAATTTTTCAAAATCTTTTTCAGTATAACCATTAGTTTTAAAAGAAGAAATAAAATCCTTAACAAAAAATACAAACCTATTAAAATATTTATTGCTTTCTTCATTTGCTATTGTTTTATAAACTTCACTAACTGATCTTGGAATTAATTCAATTCCTGATTGTTCTAGCAATTCTTTTAAGTGTTGTAATAAATCTTTTCCATCAATATATGTAGAAAATGTATAAATTAAAATTGTGTTCCTTTTGCGATGTAGTAATATTTTATCATTAATATTTTTTTTATATCGTTCCAATTCTGATTCAGTATATCGTGAACATTTACCATCTTGACTAATCCCAAAATGTTCTAAATAAATAACTTTATCTTTATAACGAATTGTAAAGTCAGGAGTATAAATTTTACTTGAGCCTTCTAAAACAAAGGGATAAGAGGCTTCGTATTCATAATCTACACTATTTAAATATAAAAAGTTTGCAATTTGAACTTCTTCTAGTGACCGCATAACTTCATGCTGAATAGAACTCTTATTAGCAGCTTTATTATCAATTAACTGCTCAGTGATCTGCTTGATATTCGTTTTTAAAGTTGTGAAATCATTTCTTTGAAAATGTCTAATAAAACTCTCTATGTCTGTACCTGAAATAGGAGCATCAATATAATAACCAAAAAACATAATTAAAGCTCTTAATTCATCTGGTTTATTTTTTAAATAAACATTTAAATATTCTCTAATAATATTATATGTAATAGCATCACGAGCAACTTTTATCTGCTCATTATCTCTTGTCTTCTTAACGAGAGCATAGCCAACCTTATGAAAAGTAGAAATAATGGCAGGTATTTTCAGTTGTTTGTTAATTCTATCTTTTAATTCATCAACTGCTTTATTAGTATAGGATACAATTAAAATCTTTTCTGGACATGTTTTTTTCTTATCAACTAAATATTTTACTTTTGCGGCTACTGTTGTAGTTTTCCCTGAACCAGCTCCAGCAACCACAAGAGTATAATCTTCATCTCTTAAAACTACTTCTCTTTGTTTTTTATCTAATTTAATCACAGGATCAACAACTTCAAGAATTGAATCAAGATACTGTTTTTCTTCAATTAATTTTTGTTTTACAAACTTCTCGTTATATAATTCACGAAAATCCTCTAGTATTTTTAAATTCTCAAAATATTTATCATAATTTTGATTTTTCTTAATTTCATTTTTATTATAAAGATTATATATTTCTTCAATTTCTTTTTTTGAAATAAACCTTTTTCCTGAAAATATATAGTTTAAATCACTCATTGAATCTACATATTGTTCTTCTTCATTTTTTATTAAGTATAATTTTATAAGATTCAAAAATTGGTTCCCAAAAGAATCAAATTTCTTTTTTCCCATACCATAAATACTTAGCATAGATTCCTCAGTAACTGGCTTTATTTCTGTTATTAACTTTAGCGTTTGATTATTCACAACCATATAAGATGGAATATTACGCTCCAAAGCAATGTC
The DNA here is from genome assembly GCA_028691515.1 of Bacilli bacterium. Lineage (GTDB taxonomy): Bacteria > Bacillota_I > Bacilli_A > ML615J-28 > CAG-698 > DUUA01. Next base: position 68,383 of record JAQUZE010000004.1, on the reverse strand, counting down.
GCTCCGTTTCTTAGCAAGGATATCATAAAGTTTTTTATCGTAATTTATTTCCTCTACATTTGAAAATTTATTATTTTGTACTATTTTTTCATCAATAAGATTTGATTTTTTACTATCTAAATCTCTAATATATATATTAATAAAATTATTTTCGTCATTAGGCATTTTAAATGAATTAATATCAAAGTTATTTACATCCCTTATTAAATTCTTAGTTTTATTATTTTTAACTATAAAAGTATAACTACTATGTTTAACGATAGAAATATAATCTAGAGAAATAAAATAAAATAGATATTTTTTTACAGCATCATAATTTAAATCATTCAAAGAACCGAATATAGAAGTTTGATCTTTCATTTTTAAAGAATTATTTCTTCCTATTAAAGTATTTATAAAATTACTTCTATTAACTGGCTTGTTTATAAAATCAAAAAATAGTAAAAATGATTTAGTAACTTTTTCAATTTCACTTGGTTTTACTTCTGTTATTCTATTTTTTTTTAAATATTCTTCTAACATTACTAATTAACCCCATAATAACCGCCTCATCTAACTATAACCTACATCATTTAAAAAGAAAAAAATGCTAAAAAAGATTTTACTTCAAAACAACATTTATAACAAGTAATTAATACTTAAAAAGCTATTTATTTTTACATTATGACTATATTGTATCAAAAATACAATAAACAAGCAATTTAAGAATTTTTATAACATATTAAGTTAATATATTAAAATATCATTATAAAATTAATTATTCTAATTGTATTTATTTATATAGAAATAAATAAAAACTCCGCTACTCAAATTATGAATAGCAGAGTATTAATGTTTTATGGTGACCTGTACGGGACTTGAACCCGTGAATGTAAGCTTGAGAGGCTTATGAGTTAACCACTTCTCCAACAGGCCATCTGGCACGCCTAACAAGATTCGAACTCGTAACCTTCTGATTCGAAGTCAGATACTCTATCCAGTTGAGTTATAGGCGCATTTATTACTAAAATATATTATCACAAATAGTAACTATTTTCAATATTTAAACTGAATATTATTTAAGTAAAAGCTGGAATAAATTTAATATTCCAGCTTAATTTAAAATTTAAATCCTTAATCAAAAGTTATTTTATTAACAGTATCTTTATCTAGTCTTTTAATAAGTTCCACAATGATTTTTACAGCATTTTTATAATCATCATAATGGATAACTGAAGTATGTCCATGAATATAACGTGTAGCTACAATAAATGACATTGAAGGTGCACCATCATGAACAAGATGCATTTGTGAAGCATCAGTGCCCCCACGTTGCAAATGATCTAACTGATAAGGAATTTTTAATTCATCAGCAATTTCCATCATTTTTTCTCGTAATGCTAAATGACCAATTAATCCTCCATCATAAACCAACATTACAGGACCATCACCTATTTTTACATGACCATCAGTTCCAGGCACATCAAAAGCAATTCCAGTATCTAAAGCAATAGAAATATCAGGATTAACAATTTGAGCTACAGTTTTAGCTCCTCGACAACCAACCTCTTCTTGGACAGTTCCTGCTGCATATACTATATTGGGGTGTTTTACTTCTTTTAATTCTTTTAAGACATCAATGGCAATTGCACATCCAATTCTATCATCCCAAGCTTTGCCAAGTAAATAATTCTTATTACCCATTTGTTCAAAAGTTGTATACGGAGTAATTGAATCTCCTATTTTAATTCCTAACTTTTCAGCCTCTTCCCTATTTTTAACCCCAATATCCATAAACATATCTTTCACATCAACAGGTTTTGCAAGTTGTTCTTTTTGTAAAATATGTGGAGGAAGTGAACCTATAACAGCTCTAACTTTTTTGCCTTTAGTTGTTGTAATAGTATACTTTTGACTAGACATTACTTGACTCCACCAACCACCAATAGTTTGAAATTTAATAAATCCCTCATCAGTAATTTTAGTAACAATCATACCTATTTCATCCATATGTCCTGTTATCAAAATTTTAGGGCCATCACTAAGTCCTTCTTTTTTCGCAATAATAGAACCTAGTCTATCATATGAAATATTTTCTTCTGAAACAACATTAAGAAATTCATTTTTTATAAACTCACGAATTTCTTTTTCATGACCACTTACACCATCAATTTCTGAAATGTTTTTTAATAACTTTAATTCATTTTTATTCATAATTAATTAATTATATTCTCCTCTCTCTTTTGTTCTTCCTTATCAACAATTATATCTTTTTTATCACTTTTTATAGGTTGTTCTTTAGTTTTAATGCTTTTTGTTTCATCTTTAGATAAAGAATCAATACGATAACTCTTATAGCCTCTCGAACCATGTAAAATTAATATTAATGCTGCTAAAATAGCTAAACCTAAAATAGCAAAGCCTAATTTTTCACTTGTAAGATTTCCAGATAAAATAAACCAAGTCCCCAAAGTAATAAACGCAATATGAGCTAGAAATAAAACTGGTGAAGTCCTTTCTTGATAAATACTTGTACCAAGAAAATATATTACTCCTCGTGAATATAAAATTGCTCCTAATAAATAACCATATATATTATTTAAAGTGCTTAAATCAAAATTCTCTTTTAAGCCAAAAAATATTAATAATCCACCTAATATAATATTCAAACCTACTTCTACAGTTAAAATAATTTTCATCGTTTTAGCTTTTGTTGTTCTAACTAAAGGAATCACTCTAAATAATCCAAAAATTGTTAAAATAATACCTGTTACAACGTAAACTATTGGATCAACAATAGCAACTGTAATACCAATTCCAATTAATATTGCTGCTCCTACCCACTCAAATACCCATAAATATTTTTTAAACAAGTTTACCATACTACATTTTCTCCTTTACTTTTACACCAATTAACTCAAGACTATTTTTTAAAACTATTTGAACCGCCTTTAATAATGTTAATTTTTCATTCATTTCTAAAATATTATCCGTGATAATTTTTTCATCATTATAATAACTATGTAAATCAGACGCAAGTGAGTAAACATACTGACAAATTTTATGTGGTAGTCTTTTAAGAGCAGCCTCTTCAATATATTGAGGATATTGAATAAGATCTAAGACAATCTTTGATGATTTATTAAAATCAATTAACTCAAATTTTGTCACTTCTTTAAATTCTAAACCTCTATCATTTAATATTGAAAATAAAGAGCAAATTCTGGCATAAGCATATTGCACATAAAATACTGGATTCTCATTAGTATTTTTAATTGCTAAATCAAGATCTAAATCCATATGTGTTGATAATGATTTAGAAATATACATATATCTTAAAGCATCACTTCCAACTTCATCAATTAAATCTCTTAAAGTAATAGACTTTCCACTTCGTTTACTCATTTTTACTTCTTTACCATCTTGTATAGCTCTAACCATTTGCAATATTTCTACATCTAATAAATCAGGATTTCCCCCCACAAAAGCAATTGCAGCTTTTAATCTTGGAACATAACCATGATGATCGCTACCCAAAACATCAATTAGATGAGTATAACCTCTTAACAATTTATTATAATGATAAGCAACATCAGGCAATAAATAAGTCATATTACCATCACTTTTTACTAAAACTCTATCTTTTTCATCTCCATACATTGTAGTTTTTAGCCAAACAGCACCATCTAGTTCATAAGTATAAGCATTATCAACTAAAAAATTCAAAGTTTTTTCAACATCATTATTATCATATAATGATTTTTCAGAAAACCAATTATCAAAAACTACATTAAAATCATTCAAATCTTTTTTTAAACCATTAAGCAAATAATCTAATCCAAATGTTCTAAAATACTCAAACCAATCATTACCTAAAAAATAATCACCATTATCATCTTTAATTAGCTTTGCAATTTCAATTATTTCTTTACCATGATAATAATCTTCTTTTAAATTAATATCAAAACCAAATAATTCTTTGTATCTTTCATAGATACTATTTGTTAAATTTTCTATTTGTTTTCCTGCATCATTTACATAATGCTCAGTAGAGACTCTATATCCAGCTTTTCTAAGTATTCTAGCAAGTGAATCACCATAAGCAGCTCCTCTACCATGGCCAATATGTAAATATCCAGTGGGATTTGCACTTACAAATTCTAAATTAATATATTCTTTTTGTCCGATTTTTAAATTACCATAGTTATCTTTTTCTTTATTAATTAAAAAAACAACTTCATGTAAGAAATGTCTATCAATAAATAAATTAATAAATCCACTTCCCTTAACATCTACTCGTTCTAATTTAAGTTCTTCTAAATTTATTAGTTTAACAATTTCTTTTGCTATTAAAACAGGATTTTTCTTTAATTCTCTTGCAAGTCTCATAGCAACATTTACAGAATAATCCCCAAAAGTTGAATCCTTAGGCACTTCAAAAAAAACATCTAACTCTTTACTATATAACTTAATAACAATAGTTTTTATTTTTTCTTCAATTCTTCTTAATACTTCTTCAATCATAATTTTCTCCATATATGTTATTATTATATCATATAATTCCATCTTTGATAACTAAAAGCTAAATAAAAAAATAGACAATATTATTATCTATTTTAAAATTGATCCGGGAAGCCGTTATTATCATGTGAAACCACATTCTTAAAAAGTGGTTATCTCTATTTTTGCATAGTATCGGGATTCTTAGATAAACTAAGCATTCAACACCCACTATACCTCAATATCCTATATAAAAGTGTTCGGTCCGCATATCTATAAAAACGCGTACTCCCCAGACCCTAAATATATTATACCACAATATATTATTATAAGAAAAGATAATTACTCATAAACCCAAGAAAGACCTATCCCGCCAAATCCTATATTTATTGCAACAACTGCAGTCATTTTATCAAAAAATTTAATAGTAACATTTTTTAGTTCTTTTGTTTTTTCAATTAAATTTTGAAGTTTTTTACTGCTTTCTCTATTGTAAACATGTCCAATATAAATAATCATTCTTTTCTTCATTTTAAGATAATCATTTTTAATCTTCTCAATAATTGCATTATGAACTGCAGATTCAGTTCTATATTTACTAGTAACTTCTAATATTCCTTCCTTATATTCTAAAATAGGTTTAACCTTAATTAAATTTCCAATTGCAGCTCTAATTCTAGAAATTCTACCAGATATCTTCAAAGCATTTAAATTTTCCATATTTAAAATTACAGTGCTTTTTCTTGTTAAAGCTTCAATGTGTTTCACCATATCAGTAATTTCCATACCGCTATCCAAATCTTCCATTGCAATATCATACATTAATAATGAACCAATTGATGCAGAAAAAGTATCAATAATATAAATGTTTACATCTTTAATATCTGTTTTTGCAATATTTGCTGATTGATAAGTACCTGATAATGTAGACGAAAGAGTAAAGCATAAAATATCAGTAGCTCCTTCTTCTATTAATTGTAAAAATTTCTTTTCAAAAAGATCTGGTGAAGGTTGACTACTTCCCACTTTTACACCCTTTTTTACAAATTCTAAAACTTCATCAATAAAAATCTCTACTTCATCTTTATAACTTACTCCATCAATAATTACATTTAATGGAATAATAGTAATATTCCTTTTTTTAATTTCGTACTCATTTATCCCTATAGTACTATCAGCCATAATTCTAATATTCTTCTTCATTTTTATCTCCTTAAATATAATTTATATGATATAATGATGTCTATACTACTATATATATTATAACATATAGCAAACTATTAATATCATTATATAATTATTGAAAGGATACATAATGAATAAATTTGTCACTTCTCAACATAAATATAATACTTTATCTGATTATTTTAAAAATAAATATTCTTCAAAAGTATTTAAAGTTAGTCTAGATGGCGGGTTTACTTGTCCAAATAGAGACGGCACAATTAGTGATAAAGGTTGTATATATTGTAGTGAAAAAGGTAGCGGAGAATTTGCTGGAAATAGATTAGATTCTCTAAGAAAACAATTTGAAGAAATAAAAAACAATATTTTAAAAAAATGGCCAAATTCAAAATACATTGTATATTTTCAATCTTTTACAAATACATATGCTCCACTAGACAAACTAAAAAAATTATATGAAGATGCTATAAAATTAGACGAAAAAATTGTTGCAATTAGCATTTCAACAAGACCAGATTGTCTTTCAAATGAAATAATTGATTATTTAAATGATTTAAACAAAAGAATTCCGGTAATGATTGAACTTGGTCTTCAATCAAAACATGAAGAAACTAATAAATATATTAATAGAGGCTATACGCTTGATGTATTTACAAATGCAGTAAAAAAATTAAGAGAAAAAAACATAGAAACAATTGTCCATATTATTAATGGTTTACCAAATGAAACTTTAGAAGATATGAAAGATACAATTAAATATATAAACACTTTAGACATTCAGGGACTTAAAATCCATAATTTATATGTTGTAAAAAACAGTCGACTTGGAAAGGAATATCTTAAAAATCCTTTTCCAATGCTTACATTAAAAGAATATGTAAATATAGTAACAGAACAACTTGCTATCTTAGATCCAAAAATTATTATTCATAGAATTAATGGCGATCCTAAAAAAGAAGAATTAATAGTTCCAACTTGGTCATTACAAAAATTCATCATTATGAATGAGATTGATAAAGAAATGATTAGAAAAAAGTATTATCAAGGAATAAACAATAAATAAAACACTTTTTTTCACTCATTTATATTTACAAACAAAAAAAGACTCTCCGAAGAGAGTCTTTCTTTTTATTTAATCAATTGAATCAATAGTATGACTTCCAAAGCCAGAAAAATCTTCATAAGATGTAGGTACCCATTCTACATTTGGATCAAATACATCATCAGAAATCTTGTCACCAGTTGTGATACTAGATTTTCTAACCCATGTCATATCAGCAGTACTAGGATCTGTTCCGTATCCAGTTCCTGGATCGAATCCAATTTGACCAAAAGCATCAAGAAGTTCATCACCAAACTTCAACAAATAATCATCGTCTCCATTATGTGAAAGAGAACCACTAAGTAAATCAGCTTTATTCTTAAGTTCATCAGCAGCACTAGTATGTGCAATAACAAATGTGTCACCTGCTGCTAAAATTCCTTCTAATACAATTGTAGCTCCAATTGTTGTTTTTCCATTAGCATAAGATTCAATAATATACCCTGTCAAATCAACATATTTTCCAGAATTATTATAAATTTCTATTGCTTTATTATAGCTTCCACCTTCAGTATATTCAGAGAAGAATAAATTCCCTGCTTCAACAACCGCTTTTTCTTTTAATGTTGCATGATTAGTGTTAGTTTTAATTAAAGTAGCTAAAATTGTTGGATCAGTAATTGGATTGCCTACTGTATCTTCAAAATAATTATGATTCAAATCAGCTAAGTCAACTGTTTCGTAATAAACATATCCTTGAGTTCCTCTGAACTCATTATAATTTATTGTAGTTAACCAGTTAGTAGCTAATGCTCCAGAATTACGTAAATGAAGATCGTTTATATTATTTACAAACTCATTATTCAAAATATTCATAGTAACATTTTTGTCATTGAATGTTGAAGTAGTAATAACAGCAGTACGAGGATATGATTCATCATTCTCGTCATCATAGCTTAAATCACCAATATTCATAAATAAATTTTCTTCAATATTAATTACTTGTGTTTGGTCAGCACTTGCACTATAAGCTCTAAATACTATTCCAGCAAAAGCACCTAATTCATCATTAACAAATATATTTTTTAAAATATTATAAGTACCATTATTATATCCACCATCAAATCTAATTGCGCCAATAGCAAAATTTCTAAATTGATTATCTAAAATATTAATTTCTTTACCAATAGAAGTACGATCAAGATTAATAATATCTGAAGACATCCCATCAAATACATTATTTGCAATAGTAACATTACCTAATAAATTTGATCCAGTCCCGCTATATAATTGAATAAATGCATTTACATCTACTCTATTATTTGGAGAAAAAGCACTTGCAACTATTGTACTAGCATAAACATTATTGTTTTCAAATGTAAAATTATCTAATGCTCCAGTTCCATATATTTGACCTAACTCAGTAAAAGCTAAATTAGAAATTGTTAAACCATTTGCTCCTGAAATAGTAACTTTATTTGTTATTATAGCTGTTTCATTAACAGCTCCCTTAAGAGTAACATCATTTAAAGAAATTGCAAATGCTTGATCATAAAGACCTTCTCTTAATGTTATTGTATAACCTTCATTTAAAATGGCTAAAGCATCACTTAACAATGCAAAAGCAGTTTCTCCCACTTTGTATTCAATTCCGTCAAAAGTAAATACTTCATCATTAGCTAAAACCATAGCAGGATCAACTAATAAATTTAAAGGAACAATTACTTCAAAAATAGTTATTGTAATAGTCGCTGTTTGTTCCCCATTAGTTGCAGTAATAGTAACTTCTCCTGAACTGATTCCAGTAACAACTCCAAACTCATCAACTGTAGCAATAGAAATATCACTTGATTCATAAGTTGTTCCCTCAATATTGGCAACTAGTTGTCCGTTTGTTCCAGCTTCAATTTCGGTATTTTCAATTGTTAATTCTAAAACAGGTGGTAAATCTTCAGCAACTTCACCATAGAAATTCGCCATTACAGAAATCGCACCAGGAGATAAAGTTGATAAATCAGTTCCTGGGAAAGTAACTATATGTCCAACTTCTAGGCCACTTGCTACAAAGCTTGAATAAAGAGGATTTTCGTCATGTATACCAATACAGTAGTCATCAGTTTCAGCATTAAATACTGCGCCAACGCCAATTGCTACTATTTCATACAATCCTTCAGTAGTAGTTTCACGTAAGATAATATTATACCAATATGCTCCTTTGTCTCCATCTGGATCTAAAACTACTAATAAACCACTCCAATCAACTCCATCATATTTTGTAATTTCTAATGAAGTTATCAGTTTTCCATATAATTCTACATTAGGTCTTTCAGCTGCTAAATCTGCGTATGTTGCAAAATCATTTTCATGTTCAACAACAGCATTATTAAATTGACTTGCTGTTGGAACAACAGCTACAGTTTCACTTGACCCATAATAGTTGTGTTTAAATACTGCATCAGCAGGATTTGAAGTATTACTATCTCCCCCAAATTGATTTTTATGATAGAAAGCTGGAGCTACTTCATTAATAAATGAGTTATAAGAAACATATATTTCAAGTTCATAAGGCATACTTGAAGCATAATTATTTCTTAATGATAATGCTACAGGACAATCTACAAAATCATTTTTAAATATATTAAACACTGCATCAGCTTTTTCTTGATGGTTTCTAATTGCTAATCCAGCAAATGCAATACTTGTTGTAACAATTTCATCAGGATTTAATCCAACTGAATCAAATGTATTATTTGATACTGTTACACTAATTTCTCCAGGTGCAATTGAAGATGTATAGCCTCTAAAGAAAATAGCATTTAATTTACCATTGATAAATTCATTGTTATCTAATACAAATACTCCTTTGTTTTGTCCGTAGTCAAAACGTACAGCATCTCTGCCAAACCCTTCAAAATGATTGCCAATAAATGTAGCGCTATCAGCGAATCCTAAGAACACATTTGTATCATCAACATTATAAAATTTGTTATTAATAAATTCAAAATTTTGTGCCCATGTATAATTTCCAGCAAAATTAATAACTCCAGGAGTAACCTCTCCAGTACTTGAAGAATCAATACCATATGTTAATTCTTTCCATGCTACTGTTGCTGCGTATGTTTCATATACATAATTGTTTTCAAAATGGAAATTAGAAATTTGTGTAAATCCACGAAGTCTAACATCACCAGTCATAGAAATTCCTTTAATAGTAACATTACTTGCGTTTACATAAAATTCAGTATTAATATGTACTGCAGTTTCAGATGCTTTTAAGAAAGGAGTTTCATCAAGTACTGGATTTGTCTCAGCATTAGGTGCAATAATTGAAACACCAGATTTAACAATGTCAAATCCTCCATCATATTCTCCAGCCATAACTAAGATTGTTGAATTATCAATTGCATTTTCAACAGCATCAGCTAATGTTGCAAAACCGTTCAATCCAACTATATATTCAAGTTCATTAACAGTTATCATTGTTCCTTCAACTTCAGTTGCCCAAGCTGGATCAACCATCATATTTAAAGGATCGTATCCCATAATAATTGTTACAGTAACAGTTGCGGTTTTTTCACCATTTGTAGCAGTGATTACTGCTTCTCCTTCAGTTACTCCTGTTATTAATCCAGAAGCATCGATTGTTGCAACATCTGTATTGCTTGAAACATAAGTAGTTCCCTCAAGATTAGATGTTAATTGAGCTGTCTTTCCAGCTTGAATTTGATTGCTTTCTAAGAATAAATGTAATTCAAGGGGATCAATTTCGCCTAAGTCTACACCTTTTGCATATTCAAACGCTTCAAGATCTGTAAAGTAAGGTTCAAATGTATTTACATTTGTAAAGTCGATAGCTTCAGGTGCTACTGCAAAATAATTGTTTGCCGCATTTGTAACTAAATCAACATCTCCTTCAGCCATTGAACAATAAACATATGATTCATGAACCATTTCACCAGCTTCTTCATATATATTATTTTGTGCTAACCATTTATTAAAATTAACATTATATTCAAGATTTTCAGCAGTAAGACCGTTAGATTTAATTCTTACAGAATGATAATTATTAAAATTCTCAAATGTATTATATTTAATATTTATAACAGTTTTAACTCCATCTGTTGGAACGATATTAGACATATAAACTTGTCCCCATGATCCTCCAAAAGCAACATCTGTCAAAACTGTATTGTGAATAACATCTACTTTTGTTGCACTTACTACAGTAAGAATGATTGGATACTGACGATTCATATCAAATTCATTTCCTGAAATTAATACAGTTCCAGCAGCCCCAATACCATTAGGAGCAACATTAAAGCCACCATTACCTGTACATTCTAATCTAATTGCATCATAGAATTGATAGAAATAATTATCTATAATAGTAATATTTTCAGTATTATTTAATCTAATACCACGATATCCTAAGAAATTACTATCATCCAACACTGAATTTTGAACAATAATATTTTTACTTGTAACATCAATTGTTGGAGCAGCAGCATAAATCATACCTTTCGCTGCGTCAATATTTGGAGCAGTAAACCATACGTTTTGTACAGTTAAATCATCTATTCCATAAGGAGCATAAATATAACCAGATCCAGTAAATTTAAGACCATCTATAACAACATTGCTTAATTTATTAGTTTTAGTTCCAAAAGATAATTCAGCTTGTACATTAGCTTCATCAGTTCTTGATCCTAAATCAGTTACAGGATTTATACCTGCATTAGGTCCAATAATTTGAATATTACTAGCATTAAATGATGCTTTTTTAATGTATTCACCAGGTAATACATAAATAATAGCTCCATCTTGAATTAAAGCAGCTGCATCAGAAAATTCTGCAAATGCATTAATTCCTTTATAATAAACTACTTCATCATAAGTTAATTCAAATGGTGTTTCGTCATTAATTGTTGCATCAATTACAATATTAGCATGTGAAATTACAATAACTTCTACTTCGAATGTACTCTTTACTAGAGGATCATCTTCAGAAGTTGCAGTAACCGTAACTGTACCTTCAACTAATCCTGTTAATATTCCATCTTCAGAAATAGTTGCAATAGTTTCATCACTAATTGACCAAACAACTTTTTTACTTAAAAAATTTGATTCTACAGTAGCTTTAAATGGTGTAGGAATTCCTACAGAAACCATTGGTGAGCCTTCAATAACAACATTAGGTTCAATATAATTTTCTATTTGAACAAATTTTATTCTTGTTATTGCTTCATTAATTGTTGAAGTGGCAGTAAGTTGTACAGAGCCTTCAGCAATTGGAGTTAAAACTCCAAATTCATCAACAGTAGCTTTAGTAACATCATTAACAGACCAAGTTACTGTTTGTAATGCGCCAGCTGGATTAACTGTAGCAATATACTGATAAGTTTGTCCCTCATGAATAATTACTTTTGAATCTCCTTCAATAGTAATATCTGTTGGATCTGGTGCTACAAGAGTAAATGTTTTAGATGCAGTCAATGTAGGAAATTCTACAATTTTAACTGTAACAACAACTTCACCAGGTGCAATAAATGTAAGCTCCCCAGATTCTGAAATAGTTGCTATAGCTTCATTATCTACTGACCATTCGTAATTAACAACTTTTCCAACTGGAATAGCGATTGCTTCTAGTTGTTTAGGAACATTAATTACAAATTCGTCAACATTTGTTATAACCACACTAGTAGGATCAGCAGGAGCAACAAAACTAATTGATGTTTCATTAATAACCAATACTTGCGGTACTGATTTATACCAACCAACAACAGCATTATCAAAAGTAAGTGTTCCACCTAATTCGATAGAATCTAATACATCTTTCATTGATGTAACAGCTTCTATAGATAAATATTTTTTAACATAGAAAACAACTTCATTAGTTCCATCACTTATTTTATAAGTTAAATGATTTTTTAAAGAACCATCTTCATTATATTCTACAGCATTAGGAACAGCAGTAACTTCAAAGCTGCCTCCTATTAATTGTTGAAGAGTATTATTTAAAGTATCTGCTTCCAAATCTGCAAGATCAATTGAATCAAGTTGTGATTGTCCAGTTTCTCGAACTTCAATTGATGTAATACTTGATATTTGTTTTGTTCCTGAATAATCAGAACGTTGCCCAGCAACTACAATAACATTACCAACAACGATTTTATCCATGTGTTCGCTTGGTATTGAATATAAAGACACACCTGCTTCTCCATCAGCTAACCATGCTTGTGTTCCTTGAATACCAATAACTTGACCTTTAAATAAAACTTCAGTTTCATCATCAACAGCTAATACTTCAGCTATTGTAAGAGGTTTTTCTGTTACAGTTACAGTAACGATTTGTTCAAATGTTTTTGCTTTTACAGAAATAGTTGTTTCACCAACAGCAACACCTGTAATCAAACCTGTTTCACTAACTGTAGCAATAGTATCATCAGCAGAAGTAAATGTAACAGTCTTATCTGTTGCATTTGCAGGTAAAACTTCATAAATTATCTGTTCTGTTGATTCTTGATCAACTTTAACAGTTTTATTTGTTACTTCTACACCAGTAACTTCAACAATAGTTGGAGCTTCATATGATAATACTGTCTCATTTATAACTAAAACTTGAGGAACTGATTTATACCAGCCAACAACAGCCTTATCAAATGTAATTTTTCCACCTAATTCAATACTGTCTAAAACAGTTTTCATTGAAGTAACAGCAGCAGCAGATAAATATTTTTTCACATAAAAAATTACTTCATTAGTTCCGTCAGTCATTTTATAAGTTAAATGGTTCTTTAATGAGCCATCTTCATTATATTCAATTGTTGTAGGAACTTGTGTTATTTCAAAACTACCTTTAATTAATCTTTGATTAGATTCATTTAACTTAGTTTCAGACAAATCAGCAAGATTAATAGATGCTATTGCAGGTTTATCAGTTTCAACAACCTTAATTTCAGTTATATCACCAATTTGCTTTGTGCCTGAATAATCAGCACGTTTTCCAGTAACAACTATAACATTACCAACAACGATTTTAGCTAAATCTGCTTCTGGTACATTATATAAAGAAATACCAGCTTCAGTATCAGCTAACCATGCTTGTGTACCTTGGATACCAATTACTTGTCCTTTTAAAGTAACATCTGCTAGATCATCAAGGGCTAAAGCCGCAGAAATAGTTAAAGGTTCAGGGCCTTTTTCAACAACTGTTACATCAACTTCTTTTTCAATTTTACCAGAAGTAACAGTAATTTTTGTATCACCGGCAGCAACACCAGTAACTAAACCTGTCTCACTAACAGTTGCAATTTCAGGATTTGCAGAAGCAAATGTAACTGTTTTATCAGTTGCATCTTCAGGCAATACCGTATAAACGATTTGCTCTGTAGCTTCTTCTTCTAATGAAATTGCAGGATTCTCAATAGTAATATCAGTAACTTTTACTTTGCCACAAGCAGCCAAAGTAAAGACTGATAAAACGAAAACAAAAATAAGTAAATATTTTGTTATTCTTTTCATAAAAACTTCGCAATAAGGATTATATATATTGGCTTTCCTTATTACTTTCCTCCTATTATAAATTTTTTGCCAATATAAAACGTTTACAAATATAGTATAACATTTTATTAATTAATAATCTACTAAATTTGGTGATTTTGTAATAAAAATAAGTAATAACACTTTATATTTATAACTAAATAAGTAAAATATAAAAAAATACTTTCTTATAGAAAGTATTATTTTAAATATTTTTTTATTTCTGAAACTTTATCTAATTGTTCCCAACTTAATTCTAGATCATTTCTTCCAAAATGTCCATAATTTGAAACTTGTTGATAAATAGGTTTTCTTAAATCTAAATAGTCAATAATATCTCTTGGTTTTAAAGGAAATAAATTTCTTATACAAGAGATTATCTCATCATCAGAAAACTTTCCTGTTCCAAATGTTTCAACTAAAATACTGCTTGGTTCAGAAATGCCTATAACATAACTTAATCCAACTTCTATTTTATCAGCAACTTCTGCTGCAACTAAATTTTTAGCAATATATCTTGCCATGTATGTAGCACTTCTATCAACTTTAGTTGGATCTTTTCCACTAAAGGAACCACCACCATGTCTTGAATAGCCACCATATGTATCTACAATAATTTTTCTGCCTGTTAAACCTGTGTCACTTTTTGGACCACCAAAGAAAAAACTTCCAGTTGGATTAATAAAATATTTTGTATCCTTATCTAAAAAGTTTTTAGGAATGATATATTCTATTACTTCTTTTATAATAAATTTTTGCAAATCTTCCATTTTTACTTTTTCATCATGTTGTGCAGAAATAACTACACTATCAACCCTTATAATATTTCCCAAATTATTGTATTCAACAGTAACCTGACTTTTTCCATCTGGTCTCAAATAATTTACTAATTCCATTTTACGGACTTCACTCAATCTTTTGGTTAATTTATGAGCTAAAATAATTGGCATAGGCATATATTCTTTAGTTTCATTAGTAGCATATCCAAACATTAATCCTTGGTCCCCTGCTCCACTTGAATCTTCTTTTACTCCTTGAGCAATATCTGGAGATTGCTCATCAATACATACTAAAACACCTACATTATCTGCATCAAAACCAATTTTCCCTCGATCATAACCAATATTTCTTACAGTATCACGAACAACTTTTTGAACATCAATATATGCATTTGTTGTTATTTCACCCATAACCAATACTAAACCGGTTGTTGCACAAACTTCACAAGCAACACGGCTTTTTGGATCGAATTCAATTATTTTATCCAAAATAGCATCAGCAATTTGATCACAAACTTTATCAGGATGACCTTCAGTTACTGATTCAGATGTAAATAGTTTCTTCTCTTTCATAATTTTTCCTCTATCTTCTTTTTTTACGGTTGGCTACTTCAATATTTACTCTTCTCCCCTTATACTTAATAAACTCAAACGCTTCTAATAATTCTTCTAGTTTTCTAGTCGGTATATCACAAAAAGAAAATGTATCATGAATTTCAACTTTAGATATATCTCTATTATTAATTGATGTAGTTTCTGTAATTAATTTTATTAAATCTCTTATTTCAACTTTATCTTTTTTTCCAAGTGTAATAAATAATCGAGTTTTTGTATTTTCTTTTCCTGAAAAAACATTTCTTTCTTTACTTGGATCATTTACTTCATCATAAGTTAAATTATTTAATCGCAATTTAATTAAACCATTACATACATCAGCAAGATCATAACCTTGGTTTTTTAAATCTGTAATTCCTTCATTTACATATTTTTGATATTTCGAATCCGAAGATGCTGATTTAGAAGCTTCTAAAATCAAATTTTTAATTCTTTTTTTAATTACATTTTCCAAATCTGGAATATCCATTTTTGTAATTTCAGAACGAGTATAAGCCATAATTGCTCTTAATTTTGACCTTTCTCTTTTTGTAACTAAAGAAATAGCTTTCCCTTCTGCTTTAGCTCTTCCTGTTCTTCCGATTCTGTGAATATAATATTCCATATCTGTTGGAACATCATAATTAAATACAACATCGATATCATTAATATCAAGTCCTCTTGCAGCAACATCAGAAGCAACTAAAATATCAAGAGATCCACTTCTATATCTATTCATGACTCTTTCACGTTGTTCTTGTTTCATGTCTCCATGTAAACCTTCAACTAAATATCCTCTTTGTAATAATTTTGCAGTCACTTCATCAACAGCAACTTTTGTATTACAGAAAACCATTACTAATTTATAATCATAAATGTCTATTATCCGCGTCATAACTTCAATTTTATCTTCAGGATATACCTCTATATAAAAAGTTTTAACTTGTTGTGTAACTAATTCTTTTCTACTTATTCTAATTGTTTCAGCATTAATTAAATAACTCTTAGTTAATTTTTCAATTTCTTTGGAAATTGTTGCTGAAAACATCATTATTTGTGGTTTACCTTTGATTTGATCTAAAATATAATTTACATCTTCAATAAAACCCATATTAAGCATTTCATCAGCTTCATCAAAAACAGCAGTTTGAATTCCGCTTAAATTTATATTTCCTCTAGACATATGATCTAATAACCTACCTGGTGTTGCCACAATAATTTGCGGAGTTTTTCTTAATTCTTTAATTTGTTTACCAATAAATTCTCCACCATATATTGTCACTATTTTTAATCGTTTAATATATAATGCTATTGAATTAATTTCAGTTGTAATTTGCAAAGCTAACTCTCTTGTTGGAGAAATTATAATTGCTTGTAATTCATCTTTTGATGTATCAATCTTTTGTAAAATAGGAATAGCAAAAGCTAATGTTTTTCCTGTTCCTGTTGGCGCTTGAGCCAAAATATCATTTCCTGAAAGAGCTAAAGGTAATACCTTTTCCTGTACTTCAGTCATTTCCGTAAATTCTTTTTTTTCGATACCCTTTAATATTAAAGGGTGTATTTCTAAATTGTTAAAATTATTCATTCTTTCCTTTCACAAAGTATTTCTTAAAAATACTTTTTATTCGCCAGAAACTGGCAAACTTTTCACCTTTATAGAAGGTGCACTTATACCATTATATCTAAGTTCTAAATCAGAACCTATTTCATCAATATTATTCATCATTTTTAAGAAATTTCCTGAAACAACTATTAAAGTAACAGGTTTCTCAATTTTTCCATCTTTAATATAAAATCCTGAAGATTGCAAACTAAAATCTCCACTTATAGGATTTACACCTGCGTGCAGTCCAGATAAACTAGTGATTAATAATCCATCTTCCATACCAGAAATCATTTCATCATACTTTTTATCTCCTGCTTCAATATAAACATTAGAAAAACCAACTGAACCATTATACCCGTTTCCTGTAGTTTTAGTATTAAAATACTTTGCAGTTTTTAAATTATGGATAAAAGAAGTAAAAATACCTTCTTTAACAATATACTTTTTATAAGTAGCAACTCCTTCATCATCAAATGGTTGATATCTTAAAAAATTTAAATCAAGAGGATCTTCAATAATATTGATACTGTTATTCATAATTTGTTTTCCTTCTTTACCAAGAAGAGTTGTTAATTTTTTAATTGCAGCTTCACCATTAAAAAGAGAACTAAAAGCTCCAAAAAGAGAACTCATAGCTTTCTTTTCAAAAATAATTGGATATTTTCCAGATTTTATTGGTTTAGCACCTAACATGGAAATAGCTTCATGTACTAATTTTTTTGCAATAGATTTAACATCAAAATCCTCATACTTTAAAACTGCTTTCACTTCAAAAGAATCTTGTGTTTCTTCTCCATCTTTTGCGACAGCTTGAGCTACTAAGAAACAATATTCTCCTGTTTTCTCAAGATTTAAACCTTTGCTATTAATTATTTGAATAGCACTAGTATCTTCTTCATATGAGCAATGAGGAACAGCTTTAATTCTATCGTCTAAAGAAAGTATTTCTTTTTCTAAAGTCTTTAATAACTCAATCTTCTCTAAAGAAGAAATGCTTTTAAATCCTGCATTTCTATTAATAGTATCTGGATAAGCTTCACTACCAGCGAATATTTCATATTTTTCATCGGAAGTTAAACTCTCAACATTTTCTTTTAATTTTTTTATAAGTGTTTTTTCATTAATAAATTCGTCTTCAAAAGAAATAACAGCCATCTTATCATTTAATAAACCTTTTAATGTAAATCTTTTCTCAACAACAGCTTCATTTTTTTCAACTTTTCCTTCAAACAAAGAGATTGAAAGAGACTCATTATAACTAATCCCAATTTCTAAATCGTCAAAACCTATTTTTTTGCCATAGTCAAAAAGTTTTTGATAATCCATTATTTCTCTCCCCTTCCTCCTACTGTTAGATTTAAAACTCTAACTGTAGGTTGACCAACTATTGTTGGAATAGAACCACTCTTAGAACCACACATACCATAAGAAAACTCCAAATTATTTGCAATCATATCTATGTTTTTTAAAATATATGCACCACTCCCCACAAGTGTAGCACCTCTTACAGGTTTAGTAATTTTACCATCTTCAATCATATATCCTTCATTAACTGAAAAATTAAATTCCCCTGTTGTTGGATTTACTGATCCACCGCCCATTTTCTTGGCAAATAAACCAAATTTAGTATTTTCAATAATTTCTTCAAATTTGCTTTCACCTGGCGTAAAAAAAGTATTTGTCATTCTAGATGTTGGAGAATATTTATAACTCTGTCTCCTACCAGACCCAGTAATTGAGTGATTCATAATTTTACTATTTCTATAATCAACTAAATAAGATTTTAAAATTCCATTTTCAATTAAAACATTTCTTTGTGTTTTATTCCCTTCATCATCAACATTTAAAGAACCCCACCCATTAGGAATAGTTCCATCATCAACAGCAGTAACAATATCACTAGCAATTTTTTGCCCTAATTTATTACAAAAAACAGAATTCCCCTTTGCAACAGAAGTAGCTTCAAGTGAATGAACACAAGCTTCATGAAGTAATACACCACCAAACCCATTATGTAAAACTACATCCATATTCCCACCAACCATTTCATCAGCATGAAGAATAGTTACTGCAGTTTTAGCAATTTCATAGCCAAAATCATCATAATTAAAATCATCAAACATTTCGTAACCTTGATTGCCAGCTTTAGAATCAAATGCAGTTTGCATTACATCTTCATTTTTTGCCACAACATTTGCTGCAAGTCTAATATGAGTCCTTAAATCTGTAACCATTTTATTCAATGTATTAACTACTGTAATTCTTTGCTCCTCATCAGATAACATACAAATTACTTGGCTAATTTCATCACTTTTATAAGTTAAAATACCTTTATTTAACAACTTTAGATGTTTAATCTTATCTTTATTACTTAAAGAACTAGGTAAAATAACAGGTAAATTAATAATTGGTGTGTGTTCTTCTTTTAGTTCAAAATCAATATCTAATTTTGGATAATTGAAACTAGCATTAAGTTTTTTAGCAAGAGTCATTAAACTATCAAAACTAATATCACTTGAATAACCAAATGACTCTTCTGCTCCATGTAAAATTCTAATTGAAGCACCATACAAATTATTCGTAGTAATTCTTGTTACTTTACCACTAGTTAATTCATAATTATTTTTAATTGTATCTTCAAAATATAATTCAGCAAAATCACCACCAGTTTCCAAACATACATCTAATATTTTTTTTAATTCTTCTTTTTTAAGCATATCTTCTCCTATATTTAATCTCTTAGCCAATTCAAAGCCTTATTCAATCTTTCTATTGTTTCTTCTTTTCCTAAAATATCAGCAATTTCTACAGCACCTCCAGGAGTAATTTGAACACCTGATATTGCAAGGCGCAATACCGAATATACAGCACCTGATTTAATTTCTAATACTTCAGCGGTTTTGTTAATTATATTATTTAATTCTTCATCTAACCAATTATCAAGTTTATTAAATAAAGATAAACTTATTTCAATAACTTCTCTTGCTTTATTATAATCAATTTTAAATCTTTTATTATAATATAAATTCTTATCAAATTTATGATAATTAGTAATAAAACTTACTTTTTCAGGGATTTCACCAAAAGTTTCTATTCTACTTTGCAATAAATGTCCAAATTTATTATAATCATATTTTCCTTTAATATTAGATTTTTCAAAATATGGTATAGCATAATTCATAAAGTTATCAAAACTTAATTCCTTAATATATTCTCCATTTAACCATTTCATTTTCACTTCATCAAATACACTACTTGATCTGCTTAAACCTGAAACTGAAAAGCTATTTATAAGTTGTTCCATAGTAAATTTTTCTTGATTATCTTTAGGACTCCATCCTAACAATGCAATATAATTAACAATGGCTTCAGCTAAATAACCTTTATTTATAAAATCATCAAAATTTGCATCACCATGTCTCTTGCTTAATTTTCTATTTTCATCTTTCATAATTGGAGTTAAATGAATATATTCAGGTCTTTCCCAACCAAAATTATCATATAAAAAATTATATTTTGGAGTTGAACTTAAATATTCATTACCTCTAATAACGTGAGTTATTCCCATCAAATGATCATCAACAACATTAGCAAAATTATATGTTGGCATACCATCAGATTTCAATAGCACATTATCTTCTAACTCTTTATTAGGAATTGTTATTTTACCAAAAACCAAATCTTCAAACTCGCTTACACCTTCAATTGGGATGTTTTGTCTTATAGTATACGGAATACCTTTTGCTAAATTTTCTTCTATTTGTTCTTTTGATAAGTATAAACAATGTTTATCATATCTATGTGTCCCCATAAAAGTGACATTTGCTAATCTCTCTTTATCACAAAAACAATAATATGCATGCCCTTTATCAATTAATTCTTTTGCGTGTTTCTGATATATTTCTTTTCTTTCACTTTGTACATATGGTCCAAAATTTCCACCTTCATTTGGACCTTCGTCAAAAGTAATCTTTGCTGCTTTACATGTATTATATATAACTTCAACAGCTCCCGGAACAACTCTATCTGTATCCGTATTTTCAATTCTTAAAATTAGTTTCCCATTATTTTGCTTAGCAAATAAAAAAGCATACAATGCTGATCTTAGATTACCAACATGCATAAATCCAGTTGGGCTCGGTGCAAATCTTGTTCTTATCGTTTTCATAATTAAAATAAATCTCCTTTTATACAGTTAAATCATTTTGCTTATTATACCATATTTTACACAAAAAAGATAGCTTTATAATTCCAATTAATTACCTTTATAATAAAAGAAAAACCCCTAAGTTTAATAAATCTTAAGGGTTTTATATTTTTTATTTACATTAAAGAAACAAAGTATTTAAATATATCTAATCCATCAATTACATCTTGTTTATCACTAAACTGTGAATCAGTAAATGTTGGTTTTAATGGATGATTAACATCTTTTAATACGTAATTCAATATTGTTGCAACTGAACCTCTAGTAATTCTTGAATAATCCCAAAATGCAGTTGCTAAATCTGTAGAATTTATTGCTGCAATAGTATTCATATCAACAGAATTAAAATTCAAACCAACTGAATCCATTTGTTGAATTGCATTCAAGAATCCAAGTAAATCAGAATATTGATAAGTTGGGCTATTTGTTAATTCAAATTCGCCCCTTCTAATAAGACCAACATTTACGTCATTACTTGTTTCATGATAATACCATTGATAATTATTACTAGGTTGTTTAATTAAACCATTTAAAGGTCCTGTCTCGATTAATTCAGTAACCATATCAGTTATTGTAGCTTCTAGTACTCTTGATTTAACAACATCAGTAAAATCAATAGCTAACATTGTATTCATATCAAATGCCAAGTCAGCAAATGTATTTACGCCAACAAGAGTTTTAACTCCTGATAAGAATCTTCTTAATTCTCCAATATCTTCTAAAGTTTCTCCAGAATAAGTTCTCTCCCAAACTATATCTTCATTAGACAAATAATAATATGGTGTTACACTATCTGGAATCAATAATTTATCTGAAGATAAAATATAACTAATTGCTGATGCTTCAATAATTCTAGAATTAAGAAGTGTTTCTTGGTCTTCTCCCAAAAATTTATCAACATTAAAGGTTGTGTTTTCTAAAGTTCCTGCACCTCTAATAGTTTTTACAGCAGTTAAGAACCTTTTCAATTCCCCATTAATTCCATAGTAATCCTCATTTGTTAAATCATCAGGAACAATTAATATGTTATTAAGTGAACCAGTTGAGGAAGTTAAATCTTCAATCGAATTAACAGCTGTATCTACAATAATAATTGAAGTCACTAAAGTATTCATTGCTGTTTCATCCAAGCTAATTATTTCATCAATGTCAATTACAGAAGGATCATTTAGATCTCCTGTTTCTCCAATCAATAATTTTAAAGTTTTAATTAATCTTCTAATTTCACCATCTTCTGTTTCAGTGTCATACCATCTTGCATCTGTTGCTGTTAAATTTACAACTAAACTGCCGCCAGTATCACCTAATCCAATTATTTTATCAATAATAGTGTCACTAATAATTAATGAAGATAACATTGTTCCTATTTCATCATCGTTTGGATCAATAGAACCATCTGATAAGGTCTTAATTGTATTAACATCTATCGAGCTTGGATTATTAATGTCCTCTTCTTCACCAATTAATACTTTTAACGCTTTAATTAATTTTCTTATTTCACCGTCTTCTGTTTCAGTATCATACCATCTAGGATCATTTACTGATAAATTAACAATTAAAGTGCCACTAGTATCACCTAAATCAATTATTTTATCTATAATAGTGTCACTAATAATTAATGAAGATAACATTGTTCCTATTTCATCATCACTTGGATCAACTGAACCATCAGTTAAAGTTCTAATTTTATTAATGTCAAAAGAATTAGAATCATTTAAGTCAGCCTCTTCATCAATAAAAATTTTTATTGCCTTAATAAGCTTTCTTATTTCACCATCTTCTGTTTCAGTGTCATACCATCTTGCATCTGTTGCTGTTAAATTTACAACTAAACTGCCGCCAGTATCACCTAATCCAATTATTTTATCAATAATAGTGTCACTAATAATTAATGAAGATAACATTGTTCCTATTTCATCATCACTTGGATCAACTGAACCATCAGTTAAAGTTCTAATTTTATTAATGTCAAAAGAATTAGAATCATTTAAGTCAGCCTCTTCATCAATAAAAATTTTTATTGCCTTAATAAGCTTTCTTATTTCACCATCTTCTGTTTCAGTGTCATACCATCTTGCATCTGTTGCTGTTAAATTTACAACTAAACTGCCGCCAGTATCACCTAATCCAATTATTTTATCAATAATAGTGTCACTAATAATTAATGAAGATAACATTGTTCCTATTTCATCATCACTTGGATCAACCGTACCATCAGTTAAATTTTTAATATTATTAACATCAATATTTAAATTATCTAAATCAACTTCTTCTCCAACAATAGTTTTAATTCCTTTTATAAAATTAGGGATTTCATCGTTCCACCTATTATCAAATTGAGGAATACTTACAACAATAATTTCTTCATTTCCTAAATCAATGATTTGATTAGAAATTGAATCTTTTAACACTATTGAATTTGTTAATTCATCTAATTTCGCATCTGTCAAATCTAAAATAGCATTTATGTCAAGAATATTATCAGGATCATCAAAATTCGGATTGTCTCCTAATAATATTTTTGCTGATTTAACTAACTTTCTTAATTCCCCGTCTACTCTAACTTCACCAAGATACTGATCATACCAATTACCTTCAGCCCGTTGGACTATTAATAACCCATGTAAACTACCACCAATTTCTGCTTCTTTTTCAATAGTTTTAACAAAAATTTGACCAATAAGTCTTGAGGACAAAACAGTATCTATTTCATTTTCAGATAAAGCAAACAAATCTTCCGGAATATTCTCTTTTGTGATAATAATTTTAACTGATCTAAAAATTGAATCTAATTCTGTTTCTGTCCAATCATCTGGATCAGTAAATGTTTCAAATTCTAAATCAGGAATTTCAGTAGTTACTAATTGATCAATAATACTACTTAAATTATCTTTTATTATTATAGATGAAGATAATTTTTTTGCAAGGTCATTAATAATATTATCATCATCTTCATTAATAACTCCATCTTCATTTGTATCAATAGTACCATCAGACAATTCAGCAAGATTAGGATTGTCTAATAATTTAGCTTCAAATATTAGTGCAACAGAACCTAAAATATTTCTAAACTCTTCTTTTCCTTCTGTGCTTTCCCAGTCTATATCTCTAATTGTAATTGTAACGGTATCATTAATACCAGATTCTCCAATTACAAAATCAAGTAAATTATTCATATTATGCATTAATATTACAGAATCATCCATAACATCTGAAAGTTCCTCAATATTTGTTGAATTTAAATTTTCAACAAAATTTTCTTCAGCAATACCAAGTTCAAATAATTGACGAGCAGAGCCCAATAAAGCCTTTAATTCTGTTTTACCTGTATCACCATACCAAGTTAAATCTTCCGGTATATCTATTTTAAATGGTAAATCGGCTTCAGTTAAAATAATATCTAATACTCCGTTGATATTATCTGCTAACAAATGTGAATTAGAAATATGTGTTGCAATTTTATCCATAGTCTCTTCACCAAACAAATCAGTAAAATCAAATTCCTCTGATAAAATATTGGTTTTAATAAGGATAACTCCCAAAGATAAAATTGAAACAAAATCATTTTGCTCAATTATATCTATTGTT
Source organism: Bacilli bacterium (assembly GCA_028691515.1). Taxonomy (GTDB): domain Bacteria; phylum Bacillota_I; class Bacilli_A; order ML615J-28; family CAG-698; genus DUUA01. The sequence continues at coordinate 43,361 of JAQUZE010000004.1, read as the reverse complement.
AAAACATCTCTATATTCAGCTGGTAGTTGTTCAATTAAAATATTAGTTAATACATTAATATTTTGAGAAAATAATAATGACTCATAAATTGCTGTAGAAAACAAATTAATACTATCATCTGAAACTAACTCTAAATTAACAGTTTGGGTTTCATCATTATAGGCAATTTTCATTTCAACAAAAGCTTCATAAATGTTACCTAAATTTGTAACTTCATCTCCTAGTGAAACATTTGATAAATTAATTTCTTCTGGATCAATATTTGCATTAATTAATGCATCATTAACTTCTGGCATATTTAAAAGTAAATCAAATGCAAATGAATCAATAGCATCTAGTAATTCAAGAGAACCGATACCTATGAATAATTCTTTAACTTTATCTACATCTAAATTTAAATAGTAATCAGTTTCTTGTTTTTCTAAAAGACCTAATTTACCAGCTTTAACGCCTACATCAGCAATACTTGATATATCATTAGAAAAATTAACAGCTTTTATTTCAGTAAGAATTGCCTGGTAATCTTCTTGAGTTATCATATCTAGTTCACCTGTTAAATATGCAAACTCTAACCCAACAGGAGGTATAATATTTATAATTTTTAACTCTTTAATTGTATCAATAATATAATTAAGTGTTTCTTCATCTAAAGACAAGACTTCTTGAATAGAAATTTCTTCATCAATTTTTTCCTCAATTAAGCTATAAATTGACAAACCTTTTTTTAACTCTGAAGTTAATCTTATATTTTGTTTATTATATTTTACTGAGAACAATGATGAGAAAAATCTTTCGTCCAAACCTTCTCCATCAATCTTGATAAAACCACTAATTCCACCAATTACTGTTTTTCGATAATCCTTAGATAGTTTTTTAGAGAAATCAATCATTAATGTCATTAATTCATCTGAATCACCAGATGCAAGATCTATTAAAGGTGTTTCTTCTTCAAAAAAAGCTAGGTCCCCTTCGTCATTTGATGGAATCAAGTTTTGTGCACTTGCAGCAAGAGATGTAATTCCACCCATTGGAATACTAATAATAAACATAACTACAACTACATGTACAAATCCAATACCCATACCAAGCAAACGAGAATTTAATGTTTTCTTTTTTCTATTTTTCTTTCGGGGGCGAATTATTAAGTAAACAATCCAACTTATAAATTTAAAAATTGAAATTGTTAAAAAATACCAAACTATAATAAAAATCAATCTTGAAATAGTTACCATTAATTGATAAACCAATTCATACATTTCTGTCCCCGGTACAACTTTTCCTGCTAACTCAGGCATAATTTTTTCAGCAATTGGAGTAATTGATGCACTGAGGCTAGTAATTATAACACCATCATAATCAACGTCAACTACACTTGAAATATCAAAATTTAAAATTATTTTTACAAAAATTGGACTAATAATAATTCCTATTATCAATAACCCCACAAAAACAGCCAAATTATATGTTGACTTAAAAAATCCTTTTAAAAAACCAAATAATGCTCCCAATACCAAAAAAACGACCATCGCTATATTAAAATATAAAAATAATGATTCTACATTAGGTATATCCATAATAAATCCCGTCCCTTTCTGCTTTATTATAACATTATTTTTTTTGGAATTAAATATATTTACATATTTTTAAATAAAAAAAGGTATTATTTTTATGAATAATACCTTCAAATACTATAATTATCTATTCTTCTTTTTTATCATACTCGAAATTATTGATTTTTTATCATTCAACAAATCTTGTGTATCTCCTGATTCAACAATTATATTATCTTTAAAAATTACTACTTTGTCACAATTTTTTATAACATCAATATCTTTAGTAATAAAAATAAAAATTCTATTTTTAAGTTTTAATGTTTCTTTAATCAAACTATATTTAGTTTCACTAATAGATATATTAGTATCATCAATTAAAATAACTTTACCATCACGATATAATGCACCAGCCCAAATTAATCGTAATTTTTCATCTTCGGAAAGATCAGTTTCTTTATCTATAATTGTATTATCTTTTTTCTCAAAACGATTAATGGTTTCTTTCAATAAACATTTATTTAATACATCATTATATTGATACTCATCAAATTCAAATGGGTAAATAATATTATCTCTTATGCTGTTTTTTGTTAATTTACTTTCCGGAATAATTTCACTAATTAATCCTCTTAAATAATTTGTATCTATTCGATTAAAATCACAATCATTAATACTAATTGAGCCATATTGAGGTTTTTCAAGTTTATTAACTAAATTAGTTAAAACTTCATTAATATTATTTGATTCTATAAATAGCGCAATTTTTTGATTTTTTTTAACTTCAAAACTAATATTAGAAAAATTAGCTTTATCAGAAGAATATGAAACATTTTCAAATGACAATATCCTTACATCATCAAAATGATCAACTTGACCTTCTTTTGTTTCACTTCTAATTAATAAAAATTGATCAATCTCGTCTAATTCATCACTAATTTGTGAAGGTGATAAATGACAACTAGTAATTTTATTGAAAGAAGCATACGCAATAGGTGTCAGTAACACAAAAAGTAAAATATCTCTAACTCCAGTAGGTCTAATTCCCAAATCCCAATTATGTTGATTCTTCATCAAAATAATTCCAAGAGAAATAAAAGTAACCATTAACACTGCACTTAATAATGTTCTCATACTCTTATTACTCATAAAATTTAAAATTTCATTTTTCTTATGACTTTTTGAATATTTCTTTAGTTCTTCACTAAAAATACTTTCTTCTTTTTGAATTCCATTTCTTATTTTAATGTTTTTAATATTTTTAATTTTATTTGATATTTCAGAAATTCTTTCTTTTTCAGTATGCATTTTTTTATCATAAAATTTATCAGAAAATTTTACAAATGCTTTTAATATTATATAAATAATTGGTAAAGATGCCAGCAATATTGCAGCAAAAATTGCATGGACACTAAAAGCAGCAATAAAAATTGCAATAATCACTAAAATTTCATTAATAAAAACTATAATGTTGTTTTCCATATAATCTAAAGTAATTTTTTTAGTGTTTATAATAATATTTTTTGTTAGATAAGCATCATCAAGTTTTTCTAAATCTCGAAAATCGCCATTTAGAGCAGTTTTATATAACACATTTTGTAAATTATTATTTACTTTAGTACATAAAATTACATTAGTTTTCACTCTTAAATTATCAAATATAAAAAACAATAAAGCAGATAAAGAAAATAATATAAGCCATATACTATTAACTTCTAAAGTATCAGCAACTTCAAGCAACTTCCAACCAATCAATGGAAACCCAATTAGAAAAACAGTTGATAATATCATATAAATTACAAGTGTAGCAATTAAAGTTTTACTGTTTTTTAATGTATTAAAAATAATATCTTTTGTTCTCATTTTTCCACCTATATAATTATTATACTACACTAAAATTATATAAATGTCAAAATAATAACAATCTAAAAATATTTATATAAATGTATTATTACTTCTATCACTTGCAAAAGATGATAATTTATAATATAATTTACTAGAGGTATTATTTATGAAAATATGTGTATATCCAGGATCTTTTGATCCAGTTTCAAATGGACATTTAAATATTATTGAAAGAATAGCACAATCATTTGATGAAGTTTATGTTTTGATATCTTTAAACCCAAATAAAAAATATACTTTTACTGATGAAGAACGTTTATATATGATGAAAAAAGTAACTTCACATCTTAAAAATGTTCATTGTGAATTAAGTGAAAAATTAATGATTAATTATGCGAAAGAAAAAAATGCAAAGATAATTATTAGGGGTTTAAGAAATATTTCTGATTACGATGATGAAATGACAAGATTTCAATTTAATAGAACAATTAATGAAAATATTGATACATTCTTTTTGTTTCCAACAATGAACAATTTATTCTTATCTAGTTCAGCAATTAAAGAGTTAATTATTTTTGATGCTGATGTATCAGAATACTTACCAAAAAAAATTCTAGAATTTGCAGTTAAAATAATTAAAGAAAGAAAATAAAAGCTAACATAAAGTTAGCTTTTTTTATTTAATATGTTTAGCAAGTCCACCTAAACTTGTCTCTCTGTAATTAACATGCATATCAGCACCAGTTTCTTTTAATGAAGCAATTACCATATCCAAAGTAATTAAATGCTTTCCATCTCCTAATAAAGAATAATTAGCGGAATCAATTGCTCTCATTGCAGAAATAGCATTCCTTTCAATACATGGAATTTGTACATAACCTAAAATTGGATCACACGTCATTCCTAAATGATGTTCTAGTGCGATTTCTGCAGCATACTCTATTTGAGAATTTGTTCCCCCTTTTAAAAAAGCAAGTGCTGCAGCTGTCATAGCACAAGCTGTGCCTACTTCACCTTGACATCCAACTTCAGCACCAGAAATAGATGCATTACTTTTGACCAAATTGCCAATTAGACCACCCACAATAACCGCATCAACTATTTGTTTAAAAGAATATTTTTTTTCATCATAAAATGACTTCATAACTCCAGGCATAACCCCACTTGAACCACACGTAGGAGCAATAACAATTATTCCTCCACTTGCATTTTCTTCAGAAGCCGCTAGGGCATTTGCAAAAACTAGTGATGAAAACAATTTGTGTATTAAATAATTTTCATAATATTTTTTTGCTTTTCGCTTAACTTGCAATTTTCCAGGTAACACTTCCTCTTTAGATAAACCTTCTTCAACCGTAGCAAACATTTGCTTAACAATCTTTTCCATATAAGTTATAAAGGTGTTGTCCTCATTTTTAAGAATATATTCTAATAAATTAAGTTTATTTATACTACAATAATCTAATATTTCTTGCATAGAAGTCTCTTTATAAAGATTATCTTTATTAAAATTTCTAGGCTCATCAAGTTCTTTTAAAGATCCTCCTCCAATAGAAAAAACAAGCCATTCATCAATTATTTCATCTTTAAGGTATGCAAAAAATTTCATACCGTTAGTGTGATATGTATAAATTATTTCATAATGAAATTCAATTATTGTCTCTTCGCCTAAAATTTGTCTCAAAGCAACATCAGTTAAATGTCCTTTTCCAGTAAAGGCAAGAGAACCGTATAATTCAACTTTAAATTTATCAGCATTCATATTTTTTTTAAGAAAATTTTCAGCCGCCTTAACTGGACCCATTGTATGAGAACTAGAAGGTCCTCTCCCAATCTTGTATAATTCTTTTAAAGATTCCATTCATTATCACCTTCAACAATTATATCATATAATTTCTACAAATAATATAGATATTGTTTTACTTGAGTTTTTCTTTCTTTTATATTAAAATAACAAAGAAATGGAGAGTTTTATGAAAAAAATTATAGGAATTACTCCACGTTTAGTAACAGTTGAAAATGTGGAAAAAGAATTTGTAAATCGTAGATATGTTAACCCTCTTGTAGATAGAGGTTTCCAAGTATTAATGATCACTTTAGATAATGAAGATGTAGAAGATCTTTTAAAACTATGTGATGCTTTTCTTATAACAGGTGGTTCTGATATTAACCCAGAATATTTCGGAGAAGAAAATAATGGGAAGTCCAAAAATGTTAATTCATCTCTTGATTTATTAGATAAACAAATTGTTGAACATGCATTTGAAAATAAGAAACCACTTTTAGGAATATGTCGAGGACATCAAGCAATCAATGTTTTTTTAGGTGGTTCTTTAATACAAGATATAGGTGATTCACACAAAAGTATCGCAAAAAATCATGAAGTTGTAACAGTAAAAAATAGATTGTTGAAATTTGAGAAGGTTATTGAAACAAATAGTTATCATCATCAAGCAGTTAAACAAATTGCTCCAGGATTTATAGAAATTGCTAAACACTTAGATGGAACTAATGAAGCCATAATTCATGAATCATTACCAATTATTGGAATTCAGTGGCATCCTGAAATACATATAGATGATAAAGTAAGTAAAATTATATTTGATGCTTTTCAAAAATTAATAAATAATTAATTAAAAAATGTCAGTTAAACTGACATTTTTAATTTATATATCTAATTTTATATAAGTTACATTAGGATTTTTTTCTGCTTGTTCTTCGCTTTGAATTTGAGCAACCCTAGTGCTAGCAGCAGCCGCAATTGCCCCCACAACATCATCTAGAAAAGTGTGACAATTTTTTGACCCTAATTTCCCGTGATCATTTAAATCTTTTACAATTCCTGGTTTATTTACATCAATATCTCCAAAATTTGTCTGTCCAATAACGCCATAATTTGCCGCAATATTTAATCCTAATATTTCATCAATTCCAAACATGCCTAAATCAGCTTCCATAATATTTTGTATTGGAGCAGAAAACATCTTTTTTTCGGTCAATATATCTATATCAATACTTAATTGCACAATATGAAAAATATCTCTATAAGTTAAAATTTTTTCAACACTTTCTATACAAGTACTCATTGAAATATCTTTATTGTACTTGGATTGTTGAAAGAAAGCGATCTTTGCAATATCTTCAATTTCCACACCTCGTGATCTTAATTTATCACGATTTAATTTGAACATTTCTTCTCTTGAAAATATTAATTTATTAACCATATTATTCTCCTATTATTTCATTTTTAATAAAAAAATTTCTACCATTACCATTAAGGAAGCTTTTGATATTCATTTTCCTTTTAGATTCTGGTTGTATTTCTAAAATAGAAATACTACTTCCATTGTCACAAGCAATAATTAAATTATTTTTATCTGCATTTAATATTGTACCACTTTTTCTATTATGTTTCAAATCACTTAATTTAGAAGCATAAATTTTATATATCTTACCTTTATGAACAAAATATGCTCCTGGATTACTATTCAAACCTCTTATTTGATTATAAATATCTAATGCACTTCTATTAAAGTCAATTATTAAATCTTTACTAGTTAAGTTATATGCAAAAGAAACTTTTGATTCATCTTGTTTTACTCTTATGATATTACCATGTTCTATATTGCTAATAACATCTAGAATTAATTCACTACCAAGTATTGAAAGTTTATTAAACAATGAATCTTGAGTATCAAGATCATTAATTTCAATCTCTCTTTGAGTAATAATATCGCCTGCATCCATTTTTTTATCCATATATAAAATTGTAATTCCAGACTTTTTATCACCATTAATGATTGATCTTTGAATAGGAGCCCCTCCTCTATATTTTGGAAGAATTGATCCATGAACATTAATACAACCATACTTAGGAAAATTAAGTATTTTATGACCAATAAATTGTCCATAAGCTGCAGTAACAATTAAATCAGCAGACTCTTTAAATAAAATTTCATTTTCAATATTTATATTTTGAGGTTGAAATACTTGTAAATTATTATTAATTGCAAATTGCTTAACTGGAGAAAAAATAATTTTCTTCCTATTTAAATTATCTGGCTGAGTAACAACTAAAATAATGTCGTGTTTTTTATTAATTTTTTCTAAAATTGGTACTGCAAATTGTGGTGTTCCCATAAATATGATTTTCAAATTATCAACTCCTTAATAAAATAATTTAGGATATCTTTCGAATTTAAAAGTAACATTTTTTGCAATGAATTTTTTTTCTACTTCATTTATTAATCTAGAAATTCTATCAAATTCGTTAGTTTTTAAAACTAATTGAACTCCCTTATATCTTCTTAAATATACAGGACCTAAAATATCACTCTCATCATCTAAAATATTTTTGTATACTTTCCTAAAATAATTCGCAGCATGATACATATCTTTATATGGACCTAAAATAATTAATCTCATAATTTCATATTTTGGTGGATATTTTAAATTATTTCTAAATTCGATTTCCTTTGTATAAAAATTAAAATAATCTCCTTCAATTGCATAAGTAACACTATAATGTCCTATATTATATCCTTGAAATACGCCTATTACATCTTTACGATTCATAACTTTAGAAATATTTTGATATAGTATTTGAGAACTTTTATAATCACTGTTATTTAATATATTATCAGCATTTATTAATGCTACTAAGCCAATATTTTCATAATCAAGTAAATCGAGTAAAATATTTGTTCCAATAACAATCTGTTCTTGATTTTCTTCTATTGATATAACTGTTTGGTCATACTCAATTTGATTATTTACTGTATCACTATCAATTTGAATTATTTTAACATTAGGAAACAATTCATTAATTTCTTCACTTAATTTTTCTAAACCTAAATCAAACAAAGCAAAATCATGCGATCCACATTTCTTACATGTAATCTCTTCTTTTTTTACACTATAACCACAATAATGGCATTTAGCCTCATTTTGTTCTTTATTAAAACTTAAAGAAACTAAACAATTTGGACATTTCAAAACTGTTGAACAACTCTTACAAATTATTGTTTCACTATAATTTTTTTGATTTAAAATAAGAAATGAAATCTTATTATTATTTAACGTTTGATTAATTTTCTTAACTAATAAACTAGACATTAAATAACTAGGTTTCGCAACTTCATTTCGCATATTAATAAGAAACTTTTCATTATCATATTTTTTAATATATGATAAAAAAGTATATTTGTTGATGTAATATTGGTAATAATTTTCAACACATATTGCTTCATTAACAAACACAAGTTTTGCATTGTTATAATCAGCACGAAATTTTATTACTTCTAAACTACTATACTTAGGACTTTTTTCGTTAATGTAGTTAATATCATTCTCTTCATACATTATTACCAAACCTATTTTTTCTAAAGGTAAAAATATTCCTGACATTGTCGTTACAACAATATCAACATTTTGGTACTTTACTTGTATATAATTATCAAAATATTCAGAGGTTGGAATTGCAGAATTAAAATTGTAAATCACTGCATTAAATAAATGACTTTCTAAAAAATTTGAAACTTCAAATGACTGTAAAATAGATTTTGTAACAACTAAAACCTGTTTATTATTTAACAAAACTTCTGATATTATATCTAAAATAAATTTATCACGAAACTCTAAATCATTTGTAACAAAAAGGTAAGGTTTCTTAGTATTCAACAAATATTTATCTTTGACTTCTTTTTCATCAAAACTATAATTAATAATTGGCCTGTAAAAAGTTTTTTCTTCTGATTCAATAACTATCTCTTTATTTATAGTCAAATAACCTTTATTTGCTAAATCTTTAATTAAAAAATAACTACAATCACACGCTGTACTAATTTGATTAATATCTTTATTATCATTTTCCCTAAGAAAATTAATAATTCTTTTTCTTTTTTTTGTTAATAAGTCAAAGTTAATATTTTCCTTTTTAATACTATATTTATTGGTATATTTATTTTTACCATAATGATAATTATCATAAATAATTTCCAAATTACCTTTTTTAACTTCTTTATTAATATTAGGTATATTATCTAATAAATTACTATCTAAAACAATCCTATCTTTTTCTTTAAATAATAATGCTATATTTGCATCAAGAGACTCATAATTTATTACTTTTAAAAATTTTCTGTATTTTGTTTTTAAAAACGAAGGATACATCAAATCTAAACTACTAACAAGTAAACTTCTTGTTTCATGACTAATTTTTAATGCTAGTTCAATCTGCTCTTGAGTTAATTGTTTATCAAAATCTAAAACATCAATTATTTCTTTAATTTTTCCAGAATATTCAGTTTCTTCGGAAATTTCAATAACATAACCTAAAATATCTCGCAAATTAAAATTTACTAAAACTCTACTACCAATAAATATATAATCAATAAATTTATCTGGTATAAAGTAAGTATACATAATATCAACATTGCTAGATCTTACATCTACAACAACTTTTGCAAACATTAAAAATCATCTCCTTTATAGTTTTTTAACTGCTAAAGCAATAGCCCCATATAATCCAGAATCATCCTTCAATTTAGGTTCAACAATAAAATTATTAATATCATCTAATAATGGATAATGAAAATATCCATTATTAATTTTTTTAAATTCTTCTCTAATAAAAGGAATTAACTTTTTCTGATGGCTAACCCCACCTCCTATAATTACTTTATCTGGAGCAAAAGCCAAAACATATGCATATATTCCTTGAGCAAGATAAAATGCCTCTTGTCTTAAAATATCTTCTCTATTTTCAAGTTGTTCATAAGTTAAATTATATCTATTATCGAGACTATTACCACTAGCTAATCCTTCCAAACAATTATCATGGAATTCACAAGTACTTAAATAATCATCATTTTTTTCTCTATTAATAGTAATATGTCCCATTTCTGTATGGTGATTTCCTTGTAATACATTTCCATTATAAATAACCCCTACTCCAATACCAGTTCCAACTGTAAAATACAAAATATTTTTATATAAGCTATTAAAACCAAAATAATATTCACCATAAGCTGATGTAACAACATCAGTATTAATATAAACATTACAATTTAATTTATCTTTTAAATAATTATAAATGTCATAATATTTCCATTTTTCTTTAGGCGTATCTAAAATTTGTCCATAGAATTTGCTTTTCTTATCAAGTGAAATTGGTCCAAAACAACCAACTCCTAAATCTTCAATATGATATGGAAGAAAAAAATTAACAACCTTTTGCATAGTTTCTTCAATTGTTGTAGTTTTAATAACAACAGATTTCATAATTTCCCCTGAAGAAATTGCTACAGCACATTTAAATTTAGTTCCCCCTGCTTCAAGAGCACCAATTAACATATAATCTTCCTCCTATATTATATATTTTAACATAGCACCATGATAAAATAAACATTTACTTATATTGTATTCTATATATTAACTAATTAATCTAAAAAAAATAAAAAAAGCAGGATGTCTGCTTTTATTAATCATTAATTTTTTTAATTAAAATTTTCCCTGTATAAATTTCTTCTAAAGCAATACCAATCGTCTTTTTATTATAAGGATTTTCAACTAAACATGTTCCCTCTTTTTTAATAGCTTTTGCTCTTTTAGCAGCTCCAACAACTAAAACATATTTTGATTCCGTTTTATCTAATAAAACATCAATAGATGGATATCGCATACCATCTTTAGAATGATCAATATTCATTTTCTTCCTCCAATATTTGTTTATATTTCTGAATTGTTCTTTCAGTCTTTGCATGTTCAGCTCTAATAATTGCCATAATTTTATCTGCAGCATTTTCTACGGAATCATTTACAACAATATAATCGTACATATACGCTAAATGTAATTCTCTTTCAGCTTTATTACATCGTTCCTCAATAAGTTCAACAGGTTCTGTTCCTCTACTCATTAATCTATCTTTTAGAGATTTGAAACTTGGAGGAGCAATAAAAATAAAAATAGCATCCTTCATTTTTTCACGAACTTGAGTTGCTCCATTTACCTCAATTTCTAAAACAACTTCTTTCCCTAAATTAAGATTTCTTTCAACTTCATCTAATGGCGTTCCATAGTAATTATTTATGAACTCTGCATATTCCAGCATTTTACCTTCTGATATTCTTTTTTCAAACTCTTCTTTACTGACAAAAAAATAATCTTCACCATCTACTTCATTTGCCCTTGGTTTTCTTGTAGTCATAGAAATTGAGTAAACAAGATCATGACCTGTCATATCAAACAAAGCACTGCGAACAGTCCCTTTTCCAACACCTGATGGTCCAGATATAACTATCAATAAACCTTTTTCATCTAATTTCACAAATCACCTCTAAAGAATATTTTAATCATTATACTTCATTTATTAAAAAAAGTCAAACTTGAACAACTATAATACAAATATATTTATTAATAAGTATTAGTAAATGAACTAAAAGCGAGAGCTAGTTGTTTATATTGATATTTTAGATATTTTTTGATAAAATAATAAAGTTAGGAAGTATAAAATATGAGTTTTGATGGCGTATTTATTAATCATTTATTAAAAGAATTATCTCCTTTTATCATTAACCAAAGAATCAATAAACTAGTGGTTTTAAACGATCATGATTTTGTCATGTTGTTATCAAATAAAAAAAAGCTTTTATTTAATATTAGTTCTAATCCAAATCTTCATTTTACGCAAATGGATATTATTAATTCAACAAATAATCAGCGATTTTATGTCTCTCTAAAAAGATTATTTGATAATAGTATCATAAGAAATATTAAACAGCACAACAACGATAGAATTATCCTTCTAGAAATCGAAAAATATGATGATTTAGGGTATAGTGCCCAATACACACTTATATTTGAAGCATTTGGAAAAATGTATAATTTAATTATTGTTGATGAAAATTTTATAATACAAGAAGTTTTAAAACCATCAACTTTAGAATCTAATAGATTATTAATAAACAAAAATAAATATCAGTATCCAATCACAAATAAAATAAACCCTTTTAAAACTAAAATAATATACCAAACCAACGAATATGAAGGAGTTTCCAATCAATTATTTTCAGAAATAGTTTTACAGAATAATATTGATTTAATTAATAACAAAACAATTCCAACTTTATTTAAATCAAAAAATAAAAATAAATTTTACTGTTTTAATTTAGAACATCTTCCGGGTGAAAGAGTAGTTTATGATAATTTGTCTATTTTATTAGAACAATACTTCTATCAAACTAATCAAGAAAATATTTTAAACCATGAACAAAAACTATTACTAAATCATGTTAATAAAGAAATAATCAAAGCAACAAAAAAACTTAATAAACAAATTGAAGAAAAAAAAGAAGCAAATAATAATCTTGTTTTAGAAAAAATAGGATTATTACTAAAATCAAATTTACATCTTGTAAAAAAGGGATTTAGTTCTATAACTGTTAAAGATTACTATGATAAAAATAAAGATATAAAAATTGATTTAAATCCTTTAATATCTCCATCAGAAAATTTAGATAAAATATTTAATAAATATAAAAAAGCGAAAAGAACTATTAATTATTTAGAAATACAAATTAAAGAAACTAAATCCTCAATTGCCTATTTTGAAGATTTATTAACCCAAATTGAATTAGCAAAATTTGAAGATTTAAAGGAAATAATCTTTGAGTTAAATATTGGAAAACCCACTAAAAAAACTACTAAAACTAAAAAACCTAATTTTGATACTTATGAATATAATAACGTAAAAATATATGTTGGAAAAAATAACATCCAAAATAATTATTTAACACATTCTTTTGCAAATAAAAATGATTATTTTTTTCATGTGAAAGGAATACCAGGTTCTCATACAATCTTACGCGGAAAATCTATAACTAATGATGATTTAATATTTGCAGCTGAAATTGCGGCATTATACTCGAAAGCAAAAAATAGTGAAAATATTCAAGTTGACTATACTTTAGTTAAATATGTAAAAAAAATACCAAAAACTTACGGATCTTATGTTACTTATAAAAACCAAAAAACATTATCAGTTACTCCAAATATAGATAAAATTAATAAAGCAATAAAAAAGTAGCAAAATCGCTACTTTTTTTAAATGTTCTTATTATCATAAACACAAATATCTTGAAAAGGACATTCGCTACAATTTGGTTTAAATGACTTGCAAAAATATCTGCCAAAACGTAATAATCGCAAATGAGCTTTTCCCCACATTTTTTCATCAATTAAATTCATTAAATCTTCTTCGACTTTTAATACATTATTAGAATTTGATAACCCTAACCTACGCGATACTCTAAAAACATGAGTATCAACAGCAATTCTAGGAATTTTAAACCCTTCACTTAAAACAACATTAGCTGTCTTTCTTCCAACCCCTGGAAGATTAGTAAGAAACTCTAAATTAGGTTCAATAATACCTTCATTATTGACTAAAATTCTTGCCATTTCAATAATATTTTTAGCTTTATTATTATATAATCCTATTGTTTTAATCATTTCCTTTACATCATTAATATTAGCAACTGCCAATTCTTTTTCTGTAGGATATTTCTTAAACAACTCTATAGTAGCCTTATTAACTGCAATATCAGTAGTTTGAGCAGATAATGTAACAGCAACAATTAATTGAAATATACTGCTATAATGCAAATCTCCCTTATTATCAGGGTACATTTCATTTAATTTATTTATTATTCTATCTATTTTTTCCATATACAGTATTAAATAATTTTTTTAAATCATTTAAATCCTCATTATGTTCATTATTATTAAGCAAATTATGTAGACTTCTGTCTATATATTTAACTCCACAATTCTTATTAATTAATGCTTTATTAATAGTCTTATCAATATCATCATATTTATAATTATACTCATAAAACCATCTATTAATCATTTGTAATTCTAAAGGCGACAAAATTTTATTTAATGAACTCTCCAATTTTTTTATAGTTGTTTTAACTCTCTCTTGAACTAAATAATCTTTTTTATCATTTTCATTTGTTGATAATAAAAAACTTAATTTTTTATATATTCCATTAAGACTATATTGTTCTTTTTTGTTTTGATCAAGGCTTATATTAATAAAATCCATATCAATTAATCTTACTAAACAATTAGATAATTCTTCTTCACTTATACTCATTTTGTTAAAAAGTTTAGAAATAAAAATAGTATTAACATCTTTATCAATTAAATTATGTAGCTTGATAAGTAAAACAACATCTACTTCTGTCAATCCAAGCAAATAATATTGTTCTAACAATAATTCATTAAAATCAATTACATTATTTTTAATTAATTCATAATATTTTTCCATCTATAATCCCTCAACTTTTAACTAATTTTTCCAACGCATTTCTAGCAGCCATTTGCTCAGATTCTTTTTTACTTTTACCTATTCCTTGGCCTAATCTGATATTATCATGATAAACAGATGTTGTAAAGGTTTTATCATGACTAGGTCCTTCTTCGTGATCTAATTTATATAAAACACCTTTCCTACTTTCGGCTTGAATATATTCTTGCAAAGTCGATTTATAATCTTCAAAAAAACCATCTTCATCAATAAACACAATTACAGAAAAAATCACATCACTTATTATTTCTCTAATTTTATTCATTCCATGTTCCAAATAAACTGCCCCCAAAAATGCTTCAAACAAATCACCTAAAACAGATGTTTTACTTCTTCCGCCTTGTTCTTCTTCACCTTTACCAAGCAATAAACATTTATCCAAATTTAAAATCAGTGAATATTCTGCATTAGCTTTTTCACAAACATATGTTGATCGAGCTTTTGACATTTCTCCTTCTGGCATATTTGGATATTTAATAAATAAATATTCTCCCACAAGAAAATCTAAAATTGCATCACCTAAAAATTCTAATCTTTCATTACTATCTGATTTATGTTCATTAGCATAAGATGTATGGGTAAATGCTTTAATGTATAAATCTTTATTTTTAATTGTAAAATTATACTTATTGGCAAGCTCCAACAGTTGCTCATCCCAATTACTATTCATTTTCTTCCACCATTTCGCTTAAAATTGCTTCCATTTTCTCAATTACACGTCCTTTTACAGCTAATCTCGCTTTACCAATAGCATTTTTAAAAGCAAATGCTGTACTAGAACCATGAGCTTTTACAACAATACCATTAACGCCAAAAAGAGTAGCTCCACCAATTTCATCGGCACTCATAATTTTTTTAAAATCTTTAAAAACATCTTTCATAAATAAATAACCAATTTTAGCTTTAAATGATTCACTAATTGATTCTTTTAAGTAAGTACCAACAGCTTTTGCGACACCTTCTGATGTTTTCATTATCATATTACCAGTATAACCATCAGTAATTAATATATCACAATTTGTTGTAAACATTTCTTTTGGTTCTACATTACCATAAAAATTCACGTTAGGATCAGCAGATAATAAATGAAAAGATTCTTTATCTACTTCTCTCCCTTTTCCTGGTTCGGAACCAATATTTAAAAGTCCAACAAGTGGATTATGAACTTGCATTACTTCTCTCATATAAATTGATGCAAATTGAGATAACTGTAAAATATGTTCAGCTCTTAATTCAATATTAGCCCCAACATCAAGAAGCAATCGGTTTTTGCCACCAAGATTTGGTAAAGTCGGACATAAAGCTGCTCTTTTCATTCCTTTTAACCGTCTAATAATTAAATGTGCAGCAATAATTGTTGCCTGCGTAGGACCAGCAGTAACTGCTCCCTGAACTTCATTATCTTTAACTGCTTGAAAAGCCCTTACAAGTGAGGTTTCTTTATTTCTTCTAATTTCTCTTATTGGATCTTTTTCTCCCATATCAATAGCATCTGGAGCATGAATGACCATTACTCTTTCGTTTGGAATCAAAAATTTAGCAATTTTACCCTCATCACCATATACTGTAAGTTGAATATCATCATATTCTTCAATGGCCAAATTTATTCCTTTAATAATTTCTTCTGGAGCAAAATCTCCACCCATTGCATCAATAGCTAATTTAATCATAGATATCTCCTTAGTCTAACATCTCTTTATTTTCTAAATAATTCTTATGAACAATTTCATAAATTTCTTTATATTTCTCATTAAATAACAACTCTTTTTCAATTACTTCTTCTGCAGCATTATTGCATAACTCAAGTAATTCTTTATCAGCAATAATATCAGATAATTTAAAGGTTACTAACCCTGTCTGTTTCTCACCAAAAAAATCACCAGGTCCTCTAATTAGTAAATCTGCTTCAGCAAGTTCAAATCCATCAGAACTACTTTCTATTAACTTTAATCTATTAATAGCAGAGTCTGTTTCCGTGTCAGAAACTAAAAAACAATATGCTTGATCATCACTTCTTCTAACCCGACCGCGCATTTGATGTAATTGTGCAATTCCAAATCTATCTGCATCAAGAATTACAATTGTTGTAGCATTAATAATATTTACTCCAACTTCAATAACACTTGTTGAAACTAATATTTGAATTTCATTTTCAGTAAACTTATTCATCACAGTTTCTTTTTCAATTGGTTTCAATTTACTATGAATTAATCCAACGTTGCAAATTCCCAAAAAATATTTTTGCATATTATCATAAATTTTTGTAGCATTATTTAAATCCATAACATCAGATTCATTAATCATTGGGCAAATTACAAATATTTGTTTCCCACGAGCAATTTGAGCTTTCATATGTTCTATTACCATTTTATTATCTTTATAATTAACAAATTTAGTAATAACATCTTTTTTATTACCTGGCATAGTTTTAATAATAGATATATCAGATTCACCTAATACAGAAATTGCTAATGATCTTGGAATAGGAGTTGCACTCATCTTCAAATGATCAATTAATTTACCTTTTGAAACCATTTCTACCCTTTGCTTTACCCCAAATCGATGTTCTTCATCAGTAACAACCAATCCTAAATTATGAAAGAATACATCCTTTTGAAATAATGAGTGTGTTCCTATTGCAATATCAATTGAGCCATCACAAAGGCCTGTTAATATTTCCTCTTTTTCTTTAGAAGAATTTGTAGAAGTTAATAATATAATATTTAAATTTATATCCTTAAAAATATTTGTAAAAGTCTTATAATGCTGTATAGCTAAAACTTCTGTAGGAGCCATTATTACACCTTGAAATCCAGCAGTATATGCAGCATATAAGCTAATAGCAGCAACAACTGTTTTACCTGAACCTACTTCTCCTTGTAGTAATCTATTCATTTTATAATTTGAAGAAAGATCTGCAAGTATTTCTTCAATAACTTTATTTTGATCACTAGTTAATAAATAAGGAAGTCTTGAAATAAAACTTTCCACTTTCTCTTTATTATAAACTATTTTTTGGCCTTCAGGAAAGTTTTTTCTCATATATAATAAATATTTTATTTTTAACTGGTATAAAAATAATTCATCAAATTTTATTCTTTTTTCAGCTTCACTTGTTTCATGAATATTATCAGGAGTATTAATATAACTAATAGCATCATATAAGTCAATAAGCTTATATTTATCTTTTAGCTCTTTAGGTAAATAATCATTAATTTTATCTTTATTTTCTTCTAATAATTTTTGTTTAATTTCAAAAATAACTTCATCTTTAATTCCTTTTATATTAAAAACAGGGCTAATATCATTACAAATTTCATCCATATGAATTTCTGAAGCTGTAAAATTAGTAAAATTATTCTTAAACTTTCCCGTTAATCTTACATAAACACCATAATTTAATTTGTTTCTTAAATATTGTCTATTAAAAATAGTAACTCTTATTTTATGACCCTCACTTTCAATATAAAAATTCAATATTGAAAGCTTACTTCTTGCATTATACACTGTTGATTTTCCTTGAACTACACCCGCAATTGTAATATTCTCCTCTAGTTTTGCATTTTTTACAGATACTAATGTATAATCATCAAACTTAGAAGGATAACTAGTTAAAAGGTCCCAAGCAGTAAATATTTTATTTTTCTTTAAAATTGCTACATTTTTTTGTGTAACATAATCTAAATCACTTAATAATATCTCTTTCATAATGCTAGTATGATTAACAAAAATAGCTTAATTAATATAATCATACATTCCTTTCTATATAATGTATCCTTAATACTATAAATAAAAAATAAATTAAATAATAAACAAAAAAGGGCAAAGCCCTTATTGTTATTCTACTGCTAGAATATAACTATAGACTTCTTGATCTCCACATATAACATCGACTTCGATTTCACTGTAATTTCTCTCAATATGTCTAACAATATTATTTATTTCACGTTTATTTGCATCTTTTCCATAAATAATGGTAACAATTTCTTTATCTTCTGTTATACTAGTTTCTAATAATTTTTTTAACGCTTCATATCTATTATGATGAGCAGCGACAATATTACCATCGCTAATAGCAATGAAATCATCTTTTTTAATATGTAAACCATTATTATTGGTTTCTCTAATAGAATATGTAATCAATCCTGTTGTAACATTATCAATTACATTTGCTAAATCATCAATTATTTCTTGAGGTTCTCCATTTAAATCCAACATTGTCAATGCTGAAAAGCCTTGAGCAAGTGATTTAGTTTCAACAATCCATACTTTACTCTCATCATATATTTTAGCAGATTGTTTAGCTGCTAAAATAATATTCCCATTGTTAGGAAAAACTATAATGTTATCAGCATTTAATTTATCAAAACCTTTAATAAAATCTTCTGTAGAGGGATTCATGCTTTGACCACCGCTAACAACGTAATCAACACCCAATTCTTCAAAAGTTTTAGTAAGACCTGCTCCACTAGCAACAGCAACAATAGCATATTTTTTACGTTTTTCTTTTTTAGTTATAACTTCTTCATTCTCATTTTCATCATGAGGAGGATGAGGAATATCTGGAGATTCATTATGTTGAATAGACATATTTTCTATTTTTAATTTAATAAATTCACCAAATTTTTGAGCTTTATTTAAAACTTCTCCAGGAGTAAGCGAATGAATATGTACTTTAATTAAATCCTCATCTTTAACAGCAACAATGCTACTGCCTAATTCTTTTAGGGAATCAACTACTTGTGTTTCATTATATAAATCAATTTTATCATCAGAAAGTTGAATGATAAATTCTGTACAATATCCAAAATGATCTTCCGCAGCTTTAGCAGCTGCTTTACCACGAACATGAACTCCTTCAAATTTAGCGCTTGAACTAATATAATTCCCTTCAAGAGCCATCATCATACCTTCTAAAATATATACTAATCCAGCTCCGCCACTATCTACAACTCCAGCTTCTTTTAAAACAGGTAATAAATTAGGAGTATCTGCTAAAGTAATTTTAGCTTCTTCTATAAATTCTTTAAAAAATTCATTAACTGTCATTCTTGAAGAGGATATTTGCATTAATTTTTCGCTTGCTTTTCTAGCAACAGTTAATATAGTTCCCTCAACAGGTTTCATAACAGCTTTATACGCTTGAGATACGCCGCCAGAAAAAGCTTTTGCTAAAAGCATTGCATCTGCTGTTTCATGTTCTTCAAAAACTCTAGAAATTCCTCTAAATATTTGAGACAATATAACACCAGAATTACCTCTTGCTCCCATTAACATTCCTCTAGAAAGCTTTTTTGACATTTCTGAAATTGACTCTTCACTTAGTTCTGATATTTCACTAACTCCACCTTCAATAGTCATTCTCATATTTGTTCCAGTATCCCCATCAGGAACAGGGAAAACATTTAAAGCATCAACTTGTTGATAATGAATTCTTAAATTTTCTGCACCATTTATAACAATAGCCTTAAATAAAGCACCACCTAATTTATCTATTTGCATTTTTAATGCTCCTTTTATTAATTTTTTTTATTATTTATTCATTTCACAATCTATATAATAGTTAAGTTTTATATATTATATCATAACGCAATAAATTTATCAAGAAATATTAACCTTAAAACTCATTTTTATTTTGACAATCAAAGTTAATTTATTAGCTTATATATAAAATATACAAATTTTTTTTACTTGCAATTTATTCATAAATATGATAATATATTACAAGTTAGATTATATCTAATATTCAAGGAGGTAGTCATTATGGCTCGAAAATGTTATGTAACTGGCATTGGTACAGTTAGTGGAAACAACCGTCCTCACTCTTTAAAAGCTACCCGTAGAAAATGGAAAGCAAATTTACAAAAAGTAAGAATTAGAGATGTTGATGGAAAAGTGAAACGCGTATATGTTTCTACACGCGCTTTAAAATCAGGATTAGTTGAAAGAGTCTAATCAAAATAAAAAGGCTATGAATAATAAGCCTTTTTTTATTTTGAAAAAATTACAAGAACTGGTTTATTTGTTGAAACCGTAGCATCACAAATTATTTTATTACTCAAGCAGAGATTATCATTAACATTTAATATATAATTATTTAAATCAAACTTAAATCCCTTTAAGGAAATTGTAGTCTTATCCTCAATAGCAAAAAAAGATATATACTTGTAACCATCTTTATTTAGTTGTTTTATCCCATTCATAACATATATTCTATTTATATCATCAATTAAAACAATATTTTTATGATGATATTTTTTTAATATATTTAAAGCAGCAATAAAATGATCAATTCTTCCCCCTGTTGCATTATATATTACAATTTTTTTAAAATCTAATTTAAGAGCTTCAATTATAGCAATTTCTAAATCTCCATAATCCTTTATAAAAGGATGTAAATGATATAAATTAGCCGTAACTTCTGAAACAGGAAAAGAATCAAAATCTCCAATTGCTAAATCTATATTAATATCCAAATCATTTAATATTTTGCAACCATAATCGACACCAATAATATATTCATTTTGGTCTTTTTCATAAAGTTCCGAAAATGAATCGTTGCTACCGGCAACTATCTTTACAATCATAATTTTAATAAACCTTTAATAGTTTTTTCTCTATCAATTGCTTTAAAAATATATGTACCCGCAACAACAATATCACAACCAGCATTTTTACATAAAGAAGCATTTTCTTGATTAATACCACCATCTACTTCAATTAAATAAGTATATTTATTTGCAATTCTTAAATCATTTAATACTTGTATTTTTTCTATTGCTGATTCCATAAATGTTTGACCACCAAATCCAGGTTCAACACTCATAACTAATATAATATCAAGAAAAGGCAAATATTTTTCAATAGATTCAACATTAGTTTTAGGTTTAATGGATATGCCAACTTTTACTCCAAGTTGTTTTAAATAATTAATCATTTCATAGGAGTCTTTAACTGCTTCTAAATGAAAAGTAATAATATCTGCTCCAGCTTCAACAAATTTTGCAGCATAAAACCTAGGATTATCAATCATCAAATGAACATCAAAAATCATATCAAGTTGTTTTTTTAAACCTTTATATACAACTGGCCCAAAACTTATATTGGGAACAAAATGACCATCCATGACATCAATATGTAAATAATTGCAACCCATTTTCTTTAAATCTTTTACATCATTATATAAATCATTAAAATTTGCAGCTAATATAGATGGTGAAATATGCATATAATTCCTCCTAATATTTATTTTTTTTAAACTCTTTTATTTCTTTAATAAAACCAAGATAATTATTATACCTAGATTGTAAAATGTTTTTTTCATTATAAGCCTTAATTACTGCACATCCTGGCTCATTAATATGAAGACAACCATTAAATTTACATTTTGCACTTAACTTAAAAAATTCAACAAATGTATGAGATAAAGTAACCTCATCAATATCTTCAAAATCAATAGTACCGAAGCCTGGAGTATCAGCAACAAGACCTTTACTAATATCAAGTAATTCCACATGTCGTGTTGTGTGTTTTCCCCTATTTAAAGCATAACTAATTTTATCTGTTTTAATATTTAAATCTTGACCAATTGCATTTAGCAAACTTGACTTACCAACACCACTTTGTCCTGATAATACAGAAATAGAATTATCAAACTCTTTCAATATTTCAATTTTATTTGACTCATATATACTAGTTTTAAAAATCTTATATCCTAACGATTGATAGTAATTAATAATATTCTCATATTTATTACTACTAAGCAAATCAAGCTTTGTAAAAATTATTATAATTTCTAAACCTAAATATTCATAATATGAAATTAATCTATCTAATAAATTTAAATTCAAATCAGGTTCCTGAACTGAAAAAACTAAAAATACCTTATCAACATTACTTACAGAAGGTCTAGCCAATCTATTTTTTCTTGGTAAAACATTAATGATAGTATTAGTATTAATGTCAATTTCAACCAAATCCCCAACAATGATCTCTTGATCTATATGTCTAAAAACCCCTCTACCTTTGCAAATAAAATCTTTATTGCTAGTTCTTACGGTATAATCACCACTAATTAATTTAATTACTAATCCTCTCATAATTCTTCCTTAAGTTTATTTACCCTCAATTGACCACAAGCTGCTGCAATATCTGACCCTTGTTCTCTTCTTCTAGTTACATTTAAATTTTTCTTTTTTAAATAATCAAAAAATTTTCGCACTTGCTCATTACTACTTCTTTTTAATCCATTATCTGTTTCATTATAAGGTATTAAATTTATATAACAATTAAATTTACTTGCAAATTTTGCTAATTCCTCAGCATCCTCTAAAGAATCATTTATACCATTTAACATAATATATTCAAAAGTAATTCTTCGATTAGTTTTTTGATAATAAAATTTTAAAGCATCAGCAATACTTTCTAACGAATAAGTATTATTAATCCTCATATATTTACTTCTTTTAATATTTGTTGCAAAATGCAATGAAATTGCAAGATTTACTTGATATGGGAAACTAGCAAAGTCATATATTTTAGATGAAATTCCACAAGTACTAACAGTAATATGTCTAGCACCAATTTCTAATGCTCTATCATCATTAATAATTTTAATGAATTCCATAACATGTTCATAATTATCAAATGGTTCTCCAATCCCCATAATAACAACATTAGTTACTCTTAAATCCTGTTTCTTTAAATCATCATTAATTATCTTTACTTGTAATAACATTTCATCAGGAGTCAAATCTCTAATTTTCTTAACTTCTCCACTTGCACAAAATGCACATCCCATATTGCATCCTACTTGCGTAGATACACAAACACTATATCCATAATTATGTACCATTAATACAGTTTCAATTAGTGAACCATCAGCTAAACGATATAAATACTTAATAGTTCCATCTTCTGCTTCATTTTTATCAATAATATCCAATTTATTAAAAAAGAAATCTTCATTAAGCATAACCATTACTTCTTTTTTTAATCCTTTTATATCAAAAAGATTATTAACATTTTGTTTATAAAGTCCTTCAAATACTTGTGTTGCTCTAAATTTAGGCATTTTTTTACTTATAAAATACTGCTCTAACGATTCTCTAGATACAGAATATATACTTTTCATTAATTTATTCTCCTCAATTTACAAATATAAAAGCCATCACAATTATATTCATATGGTAAAATTGTTTTTTCAAACTCTTTACTAAAATTTTTATTTTTTAATAAAAATTTATTTATTTGTTTTTCATTTTCATCTTTATTAAGAGTACAAGTGCTATATAAATAATATCCACCAACTTTTAATAATTTAGAGCTGCTTTCAAGAATTTCTTCTTGTAATTTAATAATCTCACTAATTGATTTTAAATTTATATGGTACTTTAAATCTACCTTATGACTTAAAACACCAAGTCCAGAACAAGGAACATCAGCAAGAATGTAATCAACAGACTCTTCTTTTACATACTCTGAAATTATCCTGGCATCAATTAATTGAATTTTTGCAATTTTTACTCCCAGTCTTTTAAAATTGGTATTCATAATATTGCTTTTTTTTGTAGAAATATCACAAGAATGAATAATACCTTCATTGTTCATTAATGCCGCCATATGAGCGGTTTTACCACCTGGTGCTGCACATAAATCAATTACTACACTTCCTGGTTTTGGATTTAAAACTTCGCTAACTAACTGACTGGAAAAATCTTGTACTGTAATATATCCCTTTTTAAAAAATTTGCTATTTATCATAGGATCTTTAAAAGAAATACCATTTTCAACTAATTTACTTTCAAAATATTTAATTTTTTCTTCATTAAACAAACTCAAAATTTCTTCTTTTTTAATAAGTAAAGTATTTACACGATAGCCATCGTTTTTAACTCTAATATTTTCTTCCAAAATTTTAGTAACTACATCATACTCATAGTCTTTAAGAAAAAATGCTACCAACCATGAAGGATGAGAATATTTAATACTTAATCTTAATATATCATCTAAATTTTCAAAATCTCGTTTCGGATTTCTTAAAAAATTCCTTAAAACTGCATTAACAAACTTACCAATAGACCGATCCCTTAAATTTGCGATTTCAACTGCTTCATTAACTGCAGCATATTCAGGAATATCTAAATATACAAGCTGATATATACTCATATAAATTAAATGTTGAACCCAATTCTTAGTCTTTTTTTTGCTTAAA
The DNA here is from genome assembly GCA_028691515.1 of Bacilli bacterium. Lineage (GTDB taxonomy): Bacteria > Bacillota_I > Bacilli_A > ML615J-28 > CAG-698 > DUUA01. The sequence continues at coordinate 18,381 of JAQUZE010000004.1, read as the reverse complement.
AAAGGTTCAATATAAAACTTTAATGTCAAATAATATTGGATAGTTCCATAAACAATATTAGTAAATAAAGCTTTATCTTCTTTAGACATTTCAAATTTATTTAAATAATTACTAACTACTTTATTTGCAAAAGCTTTATTATCCATTATTTTACTAATGGCCTCAAGAGCTAATCTTCTTACATTCATGATTTACCTAATTTCTCTAAAAACACTTTTAAATCTTCTCCTTCTAAATAACAATCACCTATATTCCCATGTTTGTAATCATCAAAATCATGAAAATCACTTCCAGCAGTAATAAATAAATTCTCATCTTTTGCAATTTTTTTATAATATAAAGTTTCTGAAGAAGAATTTGCTGGATATATCGCCTCAATGCCCGTAATTCCCATTTTAATTAATTCTGTAATTTTAGTTTTCTTATACAAAACTGGATGAGCTATTACTGGATATCCTCCTGCTTTTTTAATTATATCTATACCTATTTGTGTAGAAATGTTGGTACTAGGAATATAAGCTGGACAATCAGCACCAATAAATCTTTCAAATATTTCTTTTTTTGTATATGGATATCCTTGTCTTATAATTTCACTACTAATACTTGCTCTAGTAATAGTTGGCATTTTTTCAAGTCGCTCCATATTTAAGTCAATATTAAAATGCTGAAATAACTTATCTTTTATATCAAATGCTCTTTTTTTCCTTTTAACTCTCATATCATGTAAGAAACTATTGATAAAATGAATTTTATCTAACGTAGGGAAATATCCTAAAACATGTATAGATTCATTATTGTAAAAAGTTGATAATTCAAGACCAACTATTAAATTAAGTCCATTTTTATTAGCTAATTCTATAGCATTTAAAGATCCATCTAAATTATCATGATCAGTTATGCTAAACCAAGATAAGCCTTTGTTTTTTACTTCTTGTATAACTTCCTCAACTGTTAGTTTCCCATCAGAATGAGTACTATGCATATGAAAATCGCCTCTCATTTAGTTATTTCCTCTCCTATTATTTTCCGTCTCATTATAAATTAAAACAAGTAAATATCTTTTCTCTAATTTTCTAAATAAAGTATCAAACTTTAAATAATCAAACATTTCTACATTTGATGTAGTTTTCATAACATATTTAATCTTATTAAATAAGTTAACCCATTTTAAAAAATCAAACTGCATAATAACATCAGATTCCAAAAAATAATTAAAATTATACGTTTTAATATATTCTCTATTATTACTTTTTTTAAAACATTCAACTAATGCATTAACAGTTTCCACAATCAAATCTCCACTATAATAAGAGCAATAATCATATATTTCATAAATACTTTTAAATTCTTTAATTTTTTGTTCAGTTTCTTTACACAACGATTCTAATTCAAAAGACTTCTTATTTGCAAAAGCTGCATAAGAAATAGTTTTAATATTCTTAAAATAATTTTCCTTTAAAAAAATAACCATTTCTTTTGTTTCTCTAAAGTAATCAATATATTCATTTGTTAAAAGATATAATTGATTTAATTCATTTATTGAAATATTATCAAAAAATTTTGATTGAATATCCTCAATAAACAAAGCTATTTTTTTTACCCTTTGCTTTAAATCATCTCTAATTAATGAAGACTTATTATCTTTATTTATGGATATATAAAATAATTCCATAAAATAAAAACTTCGTAAAACTTCTTCAATCTTATTTACAAAAGACTCAAGAAATAAATTGATATAATCTTTTTTCTCATCATAAGAAATAATATCGTCTTCATTCTTTTCATCAATATCCATTATTTCTTGATAGTAAGAACTTGGATTAAAACTTTCAGGCTCTTTTTGTGCTGGCTCTGTAATTATTAAGTTTATTTTTTCTTTATTGTTTTTTTTCATTTTATTCCCATTTATACTCAATTATTTATATTATTATATCATATTTTACGCTATTAATTAAATAAAACAACATATAAAAAAGCGGGATATACCCGCAATTTATTTTAATTTACTTTTTTAAATTATAAAATGCATTCATTCCACTATAAATAGCAGTATCTCCAAGCTCATCTTCAATTCTCATTAATTGATTATACTTAGCAATTCTGTCAGTTCTGCTTGCTGAACCAGTTTTAATTTGGCCAGTATTTAAAGCAACTGCAATATCAGCAATAGTTGTATCTTCAGTTTCACCTGATCTATGTGATACAACGCAAGTATAATTGTTAATCTTTGCCATTTCAATTGCATTAAAAGTTTCAGTTAAAGTACCTATTTGATTAACTTTAATTAAAATAGAATTAGCTGTTTGATTTTTAATGCCTCTTGCAAGCTTTTCTGTATTAGTAACAAATAGATCATCACCAACTATTTGAATTTTTTTACTTAATTTTTCAGTTAATAATTTCCAACCAGACCAATCATCTTCATCCAAACCATCTTCAATTGAAATAATAGGATACTTATTAACTAATTCTTCATAAAAAGCAACTAACTCTTTTGCTGTAAGTTGTTTTCCACCTTCTCCAGATAAAACATATTTTTTTGTTTCTTTATTATAGAATTCACTTGCAGCAATATCCATTGCTAAAAATACATCTTTTCCTGCCTCATATCCCGCTTTTTTAATTGCTTCTAAAATAACTTGAATTGCTTCTTCGTTACTTGAAAGATTTGGAGCAAATCCTCCTTCATCACCAACAGAAGTATTAAGCCCTTTTCCTTTTAAAACCAATTTTAAATTGTGAAAAATCTCTGCTCCCATTCTAATTGCTTCTTTAAAAGAAGGTGCTCCGACTGGCATAACCATAAATTCTTGGAAATCTACATTATTATCAGCATGACTTCCTCCATTTAGTATATTCATCATTGGTGTTGGTAAAGTTCTTGCATTAAATCCACCTAAATAATTATATAGTGATAATCCAGCAAGTTCTGCAGCAGCTTTAGCTACAGCAATAGAAACACCTAAAATAGCATTCGCACCAAGTTTAGCTTTATTTGCAGTTCCATCTAAATCAATCATTGTATTATCAATTCCAACTTGATCAAAAACATTCATACCTATAAGTTCTGGTGCAAGTATCTCGTTTACATTAGCTACTGCTTTTAATACCCCTTTGCCTAAAAAACGGTTCTTATTTCCATCACGAAGCTCAACTGCTTCATGTGCTCCTGTAGAAGCTCCACTTGGAACTATCGCTCTTCCAAATCCACCACTTTCAGTATATACTTCTACTTCAACAGTTGGATTACCTCGTGAATCTAATACTTCACGTGCATAAATTTCATTAATAAATGGCATTTTTTTTCTCTCCTTTATGTATTTATTATTTTATTAAAGATTTTCCAGTCATTTCAACTGGTTGTTTAATATTCAACATTTCAAGTAATGTTGGAGCAACATCTCCAAGATTACCGCCGTCGCGCAATTCTAAATTCTTATCAGTAACTATACATGGTACTGGATTATTGGTATGAGCAGAAAAAGGTCTTCCCTCTTCGTCAAGCAATTTCTCAGCATTACCATGATCAGCAAGTACTAACATTCGACCACCAACAGAATCTACTGCCTTATAAACATCTCCCAAGCATTCATCAACAGTTTCTACTGCCTTAATAGTAGCATTATAATCTGTAGTATGACCAACCATATCACAATTTGCAAAATTCAAAATGATAGTATCAAATTTTTCTGATTTAATCGCTTCAACAACTTTATCTCTTACTTCATATGCACTCATTTCTGGCTTTAAATCATAGGTAGCTACTTTAGGAGAATTAACAAGAATTCTAGTTGCACCAATAATCTCTTTATCTTCACCACCATCAAAAAAATAAGTAACATGAGCATATTTTTCTGTTTCAGCAATTCTAAGTTGTGTTAATCCATTTTGTGAAATTACATCACCATATAAATTAGTTAACTCATCTAGTGAAAAAACTATATCACCAAGAACATTTTCAGAATATAACATCATACAGACATAAGTTAAATTATTAAAAACTTTACCATTGATAATTCCTGTTTTTTCTAAATTCGTTAATGCTGTTGACATTTCAATTGCTCTATCCGGTCTAAAATTAGCAAAAATTACAGAATCATTATCATTTAAATTAGAATCTTTATTTACAATAAATGGAAATACGAACTCATCATTAATACCTTCAGCATATGATTCATTTATCCCTTGAATTACTTCCTTAAATGCACCTTTATTGTAAACAATGGCATCATATGCAGATTGAACTCGATTCCAATTTTTATCTCTATCCATTGCATAATATCTTCCACTTACAACACCTATTTTAGAATGTCCAACTTCATTAATTTTATTTTGTAATTGTGTTAAATATTTAATTGCAGATTGTGGTGGTACATCTCTACCATCTAAGAATGCATGTACAATTACTTCTTTAACACCAGATTTTACAGCTTTTTCTAATAAATACAAAATATGTTTTGTATGAGAATGTACTCCACCATCGGATAATAAACCCATAATATGCAATTTTGAATTATTTAAAATTGCATTATTAATTGCTTTTTGTATAGCTGGTTTCTTAATTAATGTATCATTTTTTACTGATAAATTAACTTTAGTCAATGATTGATAAACAACTCTACCAGCCCCTAAATTCATATGTCCTACTTCACTATTACCCATTTGACCTTCAGGAAGCCCAACGGCTTCGCCACTGGCCTCTAAAGTTGTATGAGGATAATTTTTAACAAGAAAATCATATGTTGGCTTTTTTGCAGCATTTATTGCATTACCTTCAATAGTATCAGATAATCCGAAACCATCTAATATAGTAAGCATTACTAAATTTTTACTCATTTTTGCCTCCAATATACATATATAATTATAACACTTATGTAGTCTTTAAGCAATAACTCTGCATACTTAAAAGCGGTTACACAAATAATTAAAACAATTTCATTTTTTCTTCTTTCCCAAAATACATCATATTATCATCACGTACAATAGGAATAATAAAATTAAACAATAAATATATTATTATAATCTCAATTGGCAATAAAATAATATTTTTAAATAATTTAGGTACAAATATAAATATGAAAAAATCATATGAAAAATTCTTAACTAATATAATCCACCATAAACTTCCTAAAAAAGCATTTATGAATATATTTATTATAAATTTAGAAAATAATATTTTAAGAATAGTTATTCTAGTTTTATATAAGAATAAGCCAAAAATGAAACCTGATAATGCTGATGAAATCATATAACCAATAAAAAAAGGACCTGTTGGGAATAGGATAAAACTAATTAAATCTGCAATAATTCCGGAAACAATACCTGATATTGGCCCATATAAAAATCCAATTAAAACCACAAAAACAAATGTAAAATATATTCTATTGTTATCGGTAATAGGAATAAAAAATAACGAAACAATGATTCTTAAAGAAGTTAATATTGATATCATAACAATACTTTTTAAATTCTTTATTTCATTAAAAGCTGTTTTCCAAAACAAGGGCGAAAAACGTGATAAATAATTATTTTTGTTCATAAAAAAAGACCTCCTAAGAGACCCGCAATAAATACAGCGGATGCGCTAGAAAACCGCCGGTTGCCCGTTCGTCTATATTATACTCCCATAATATAGCACTTCACGCTTTCTAACTACTCTGTATTTATAATTATAGACTTTTATTAAACTAGTGTCAATATATATGTATATAAAAACTCCATCAATATTGATGGAGTCATTATTAATTACTTAAATCTTCTTTTTAACCAAGAAGGTATTTCTGTTTCTCCTTTAGCTCTCTCTTTAACTTTTGTCTTTGCTTCTGGACTTTTAGTAATACTAATATTTTCAGCAGGATTATCAAGTTTATCTAACACAACTTTTCTTTGATCTTTTTGTTCAAATTCTTTTTTAGGATTATAATCATAATTATATTCATTATCCTTAGTCATATCATTATGATCAAAGCCAGTTGCAATTACTGTAACAATTAATTCACCTTGTAAATCCATATTAAAACCAGTACCAACAACTACATCTATTTCTGAAGTCGAAGCATTTCTAATTTCTTCCATAACTTCTGATATTTCATGCATAGTAATATCAACATCACTAGTTATAAAAACAATAGCGTCTGTAGCACCATTAATATCAATTTCTAATAAAGGACTTCTAATAGCTTTTCTAGAAGCTTCAATTGCGCGATTTGGACCATCTGCAATTCCAACACCCATTAAAGCAGTACCTTTATTACGCATAACATTTCTGACATCAGCAAAATCGACATTTATTAATCCAGGAATAGCAACAATTTCAGCAATGCCTTGCACACCACGACGTAAAACATTATCTACTTCTCTAAATGCTTCTAACATCGTAGTTGTTTTTTCAATCATCATAAATATTTTATCATTAGGAACAACAATTAAAGTATCAACATATGGTTTTAATTGTTGGAGACCTTTTTTTGCTTGTTCTTGTCTTTTTCGGCCTTCAAAAGAAAATGGTTTTGTAACAATACCAACTGTTAGGCACCCAAGTTCATTGGCTATTCTTGCAACTACTGCACTTGCACCTGTGCCTGTTCCGCCACCCATACCAGCAGTAATAAACACCATATCAGATCCAGCAAGAATTTCACGAATATCATCTTCACTTTCTTCAGCAGCAAGTCTTCCAACTTCAGAATCTGCGCCAGCCCCTAAACCTTTTGTTAATTGTTTGCCAATTTGTAATCTTGTATCAGCTTTTGATAATCTTAAAACTTGTGCATCTGTATTAATAACAATAAAATCCACACCTTTAACATCATTTTCAATCATTCTATTGACGGCATTTCCACCGCCACCGCCGACTCCTACAACTTTTAAAACTGGCTTTTCATTAAAAGAATCTTGTCCGTACATATTAATCCTCCCATATTGGTATCATCATAATTACTAAATCAAATAATAGTATTAATCTTAAAAGTATTATAACATAAAGAATAATAAAAATAAATAGTTTTTATTAACTCTAATAAATCATAACTGTTTTTACAAAAATAAAACAATTATATTTGAAAACAAACAACAAAAATTAATAAAATTATCCTATATAATTAATAATATAATTTGTATCATTAAAATCAATAGAATATAATCTTTCTAAATATGTAAATAAGAAAATATCTTCTTGAATACCATCAAAATTTTCTATATAAAAACTCTTCACAACTTGTTGTTTTTCAAGTAATTCTTCACTAGTCATTCCTACATTTTCATCATAATCTGGATAAAAATAAGTTCTAAAACCATCATTAATTAAATATTGATCATTATCAATTACTTTTTTAATATCTAGCTGTGTTCCTAAAGTGAATGTCGTATTATTTAATAAAGGAACTATTACAAATCTTTTTTTATTATCCTTTTCAAATAACATTAAAGGATAATGTAAAATCATCCTAATACTTTGCCTATACTGCCAAGCATAATAAGTAATTAAATTATTATTTTCGTCTAAAGACTGAAATCTTCTATAATCTATACTTAGTTGTAATCCATTTTCTAATGTTATATAACAAATTTCATTGTATATTTTTTTATTAAACACTTCTAGATAATGTTTTTCATATTTTTCTTTATCGTTAATAATTTTTTTGGAATTCATTAATGTTTCTGCCTGTATTTCTTCAGACACAGTAATACTAGTAAAAAGATATTCATTATCTTGATATTTATTTATTAAATTAGAAATTATATCACTAATAAGAAAATCATCATTATTAGTAAATATAACTTGGTTATTACTTTTTACTGCATCACTAGTATTAACTATTCCATCAAAATATAATGTAAAATTAGGTATTTCACTTGCTTTATAATCTAAATAAGCCAAATAATCATCTGGCATTTCCAAAGTGATTGTCCCTTCATTTGGAACTGATTTCCCTGTAAGGCCACACCCAGATAAAGAAACTAATAAAATTATCAATAAAAATAGATATATTTTTTTCATTTAAAAATCCTTTTCGTTGCTGTCTAAACCGTAATTCTTATAAACTTTTTCTTTATAATCCAAAAATCTGTCTTCTTTTATTGCTTCTCTAATTTCAGACATAAGATTAGTAAGAAAAGCTATATTATGAATACTTAATAATCTATAACCTAAGATTTCATTTGCTTGAATTAAATGCCTTAAATAAGATTTTGTATAGTTTTTACAACAATAACAATCACATTTTGGATCAAGTGGAGAAAAATCTTCTGAAAAAATTTTATTTTTAATAATAATTCTTCCAACACTTGTCATCGCAGTACCATGTCTAGCTATCCTAGTTGGTAAGACACAATCAAACATATCAACCCCTCGCTCAACAGCATCAAGTATTGCCCCAGGGGAACCAACACCCATCAAATACCTTGGTTTATCTTTTGGAAGCATTAAAGTTGTATATGATAGAACTTCATTTTGTATGTGCTTAGGTTCACCAACTGATAAACCACCAATAGAATATCCATCAAAATCCATTTTCACTAAAGCTTTAGCGCTTAATTCTCTTAAATCTCTATATTCTCCCCCTTGGACAATTCCAAACATTCCTTGAGTATCAATGTTTTTGTTAGCATCTAAACATCTTTTAGCCCAACGTGTAGTTCTCTCAACAGATTTTTTCATATAATCATAAGATGATGGATAAGGAGGGCATTCATCAAAAGCCATCATAATATCAGATCCTAAATCGTTTTGAATTTTGATTGATTTTTCAGGAGTCAAAAATAAAGGTGCTCCACTTTTATGATGCTTAAAAGTAACCCCTTCTTCTTTTATATTTCTTAATTCAGCAAGTGAAAAAACTTGAAATCCACCTGAATCTGTTAAAATAGAATGAGGCCAATTCATAAACTTATGAAGTCCGCCAGCTTTCTTAATAATGTCATTTCCAGGTTGATTCCATAAATGATATGTATTTCCTAAAATAATGTTTGACCCTATTTCTTCAAGCTCTTCTCTTGTCATTGTTTTAACTGTTCCCTGTGTCCCAACAGGCATAAAAATAGGAGTTTCAAAACTTCCATGAGGAGTTGTAACAACACCAAGTCTTGCCATACATTCATTACTTTCTTTAATTAATTTATATTTTATTACCATAATATTCTCCATTTATCTAATAAACATTGCATCTCCAAATGAAAAAAAACGATATTTATTATTAATTGCTTCCTTATAAGCGTTTAGTATTATATCTTTTGAAGAAAAAGCACTTACCAACATTACTAATGTCGATTTAGGCAAATGAAAGTTAGTAATTAAAGCATCAGTTACTAAAAATTCATATCCCGGATAAATAAAAATATTAGTATCTTCAGCACATTCTACAAATTTCTTATATTTACCATAAATTGATTCTATTGTTCTCACTGAAGTTGTTCCAACAGCTATAATTCTTTTATTTTCTTTTTTTGCATTATTTAATATTTCAGCAGTTTCTTTGGACATACGAAAATATTCAGTATGCATTTTATGATCTTCAATATTTTCTTCACTTACTCCTTTAAATGTACCCAAACCAATATTTAAAGTAACATTACAAATTGTTATACCTTTTTCTTTAATTTTACTTAATATTTCTTCAGTAAAATGAAGTCCTGCAGTCGGAGCTGCAGCTGAACCTAATTCTTTAGCATATACTGTTTGATATCTATCTTGATCTGCTAATTTTTTATGAATATAGGGCGGAAGTGGCATTTCTCCAAGTTTTTCAAGTAATTCTAAAAAAATCCCATCATACTTGAAACTTATATGACACATTCCATCTTCAAGTTTTTGAATAATTGTACCCATAAATAAATTACTAAAATTAATTCTCGTTCCTACTTTTACTCTTCGCGCTGGTTTTATTAAACATTCCCAAAACCCACTTAATTCTTTTAAAAGTAATACTTCAATTTTAGCATCAGTATCAATCTTTTTTCCATATATCCTTGATGGTAAAACTTTAGTATTATTTATTACTAATACGTCTTCTTTATTAAGCATGTCTATTATGTCATAGAAATGCTTATGCTCTATACTTCCTGTTTTTTTGTTAAGTACCAACATTTTACTGGCACTTCTACTTATAAGTGGCTCTTGAGCTATCAACTCCTTAGGTAAATAATAATCAAATTCATTAACGCGCATTTTTTACACCTAATTGTTTATATGCTTTTTCTGTTGCAACTCTTCCACGAGGAGTTCTTATTATAAAACCTTCTTTTAATAAATAAGGTTCACATACATCTTCTAAAGTAGTTGTATCTTCAGAAATAGATGCTGCAATAGCATTTAATCCTGCTGGACCACCATTAAAACGTAATATCAAAGTATTTAAATATAAATGATCCGTAATATTTAAACCACAGTTATCAATACTTAATTTTTCTAAAGCGATTTGTGTTGCAATGAGATTAATAAGTTTACAATCATGCTCATGAAATTGAGCAAAATCTCTTACTCTTCTAAATAATCTATTTGCAATTCTTGGAGTACCTCTCGATCTTCTGGCAATTTCAAATGCTGATTCTTCATCAATTTCAAAATTAAAAACTCTAGAAGTTCTTTCTACTATATATTTAAGATCTAAAACGTTATAATAGTTTAAATGATTAACTATTCCAAATCTATCTCTTAAAGGGGCAGAAATATCCCCAAATCTTGTCGTTGCTCCAATTAATGTAAATGGAGGTAAATCAATTCTAACTGTACTTGCTGTAGAATCTTTTCCAACAATAATATCTATTACAAAATCTTCCATTGCTGAATAAAGAACTTCTTCAATAACTCTAGGAAGACGATGAATCTCATCAATAAATAATACATCACCAGGTTCCAAATTGGAAAGAATTGCAGCAAGATCTCCTACTCTTTCTAAACTAGGAGCAGAAACACTATGCCAATTTGAATGCATTTCATTTGCAATAATATTTGCAAGTGTCGTTTTCCCTAATCCGGGAGGTCCAAAAAGTAAAACATGGTCAAGAGTTTCTTCTCTTTGTAATGCAGTTTGAATAAAAATATTCATCATTTCTTTTATATCTTTTTGACCAACAAATTCTTCTAATTTCTTTGGTCTTAAATTAATATCATATTCCGTAACTTTTTCAATTAAATCTCTATTTTCCATTACTGAGGCTCCTTTTCCAATTTACAATTTTATATTTATATGCTATAATTCTTACAGGTGATTAAAATGATTAGTTATATTAAAGGTATTATTACATCAATAACAACAAATTATATAGTTATTGAGAAAGACAATTTGGGCTTTATAATTAAAACTCCAAATCCTTTTGATTTTATAATAAATGAAGAAATAATTATTCATACTTATTTAAATGTTAAAGAAAATGCATTAGACCTGTACGGTTTTAAAACCATTATTGAAAGAGATTTCTTTGTAAAATTAATTTCAGTTAAAGGTCTTGGCCCTAAAGGAGGCTTAGCAATACTAGGTTCAGGAAATATCGAAAATGTTATTTCAGCAATTGAAAAAGGCGATAATAAATATTTACAGAAATTTCCAGGTGTTGGACCAAAAAGTTCCCAGCAAATTATTCTAGACCTTCATGGCAAAATTGACTTTAAAAATGAGAAACCAAATCCAAATACTGATAAAGCAATCGAGGCTTTACTTTCTCTTGGTTATAAAAATTCTGAAATCAAGAAAATAACCCCTCTAATTGAAGAAAATAACGATAAACCAATTGGAGAAATAATAAAAATTGCTCTAAAAAATTTATTATAAAAGTGTTCATAAGAACACTTTTTTTAAAACCTTTTTTATTAATAATATTCTTTTTCATTTTATTCAATTTTAATAAAGTAATTGTTTTATTTAATTAAATAGTATTAAACAATAAAACTTACTATTTAAAATCTAAAATTTCCTCTTCCCTTTCCCTTTCCTTTTTTAGGTTTTGTTTGAGAAGCGTTAAAATTATTCTTTTTCAATGTTTGTTTCTTAATATCATCCTCACCCATATTTGAAACCATCTGCATTTGCCTTTTCATATCTTCAAATCTTTTTGTTAAAGCATTTACTTCTGGATAAGGTCTTCCAGAACCTTTAGATATTCTTTCTCTTCTACTAGAGCTTTTTGCAAGCAATTGTGGGTTTTTTCTTTCATTAACTGTCATAGACTTAATTATTGCTTCAATATAAGCAAACTGTTTTTCATCTATGTCTAACCCTTTAATCTGTTTTCCTACTCCAGGAATCATCCCCAACAATCCCTTAATAGAACCCATTTTTCTAATCCATTTTATTTGTTTAAGAAAATCATCATAATCAAATTTTCCTTTTTGCATTTTTTCAGCAAGTTTTGTAGCTTCTTCTTCACTAACTGCATCTGATGCTTTTTCAACAAGACTAACAACATCGCCCATTCCCAAAATTCTACCAGCCATTCTATCAGGATGAAAGATTTCAAGTTGATCTAATTTTTCACCAACACCAATATATTTTATTGGAACATTTGTTAAATAGCGAATAGATAAAGCTGCTCCTCCTCTTGTATCACCATCAAGTTTTGTAAGAATGCATCCTGTTAAGGATAATTTTTCATTAAATGTGGTTATAACGTTTATTGCATCTTGACCCATCATAGCATCTATAGTTAATAATATTTCTTCAGGTTCGGATATTTTTACAATTTCATCTAATTCATTCATTAATAAATTATCAATATGAAGTCGCCCAGCAGTATCAATAATTGCTAGATCAAAACCGTTGTCCTTAGCATATTTTAATCCTTCTCTAACAATATCTACAACCTTATGCTCAGTACCCATACTAAAAACCGGAATATTTAATTGTTTCCCAACTGTTACTAATTGATCAATAGCTGCAGGTCGATAAATGTCTGCTGCAATCATAATTGGTTTACGTTGGTCTTTTTTTCTTAAAAAAGTAGCTATTTTCCCACAATGAGTAGTTTTTCCTGCACCTTGAAGCCCAACAAGCATAAATGTAGTTAAGCCCCCAGCTTTATAAACAACTGGTGTTGCCTCTTCTCCCATTAATGATTTTAATTCATCATGAACAACTTTTACAACCATATCTCCAGGAGATAAAGATTTCATAATCTTCTCACCAAGAGCTTTTTCTTTAACTTCTGCTGTAAACTTTTTTACAACTTTATAATTTACGTCCGCCTCAAGTAAAGACAAACGTATTTCTCTCATCATTTCATCAATATCTTTTTCACTTAATTTTCCGCGTCCCGTAACACGACGCAATGACATCTGAATTCTTTCAGATAAACTTTCAAACGGCATAATTTCACCTACTCTATATCTTGTAATTTTTGTATAATTTCATTTACTTTATCTTGATTAAATTTTTTAAATTCTTTAAATAACTTCTCTCTTTTTATAAATTTATCTAAAAGTCCTAATTTTTCTTCATAATTTTCTAATAATAAATAGACTTTATTAATGCTATCATAAACAGCATTTCTACTAACTTCATGATTTTGAGCAATCTCAGCCAAAGATAAATCATCAAAATAATAATCTTTAAAATAAATTTGTTGTTTTTCAGTTAATAAATCACCATAAAAGTCATATAATATAATATAATGCTGTTGTTTTTCTAATGGATTCATATTAATCCTCTTCTTCAATTAGTTCAGCAAATAACCCATATATATACTGTTCCAAATCAAAGTATTCAATATCACTTATTTTTTCACCAGTACCAACAAATTTAATTGGAATATCATAAATATCTCTAATTGCAAGAACTATTCCACCTTTTGCTGTGCCATCAAGTTTTGTTAAAACAACACCACTAACATTTGTCGCTTCAATAAAAGCTTTTGCTTGATTTAAACCATTTTGTCCAGTTGTGGCATCAATAACTAGCAAAGTATCTTGAGGAGCACTTGGAACTTCACGAGAAATTACTTTTTTGATTTTTTCTAATTCTTTCATTAAATTAACTTTAGTTTGTAATCTTCCTGCTGTATCACATAACAAGCAATCATAATCATTCTCTTTTGCATAAGAAATTGCATCATATATAACACTAGATGGATCTGATCCCTCAGGTTTAGAAATTACAGGACACCCTGCTCTATCGCCCCAAATTTGTAATTGTTGTATTGCTCCAGCTCTAAATGTATCTCCAGCAGCTAAACATACTTTTTTACCCTCTTTTTTAAGTTTATAGGCAACTTTTGCAATTGTAGTTGTCTTACCAACGCCATTAACACCAACAAATAAATAAACATTTAAATTATCTTTATCTTCTACTAAATTAGAATTAACTATTTGTCCTTTTAAATAAATATCAAACATTTTATCGATAATTATTGCTTGTAATTCTTTTGGCGAATCAAGGTTTTGTACTGTCTTATCATCTCTTAATTCATCAACAAACTTGACAACCGTATCAACACCAATATCTGCCATAATAAAAATTTCCTCTAACTCATCAAAGAAATCATCATTAACCTCACTAAAATTATCGAATAATTTTTTTAGGCGCAAAAAAGAAGGACTTTTTCGAGTTTTTTCCATAGTGTTTTTATATTTTTCAGCTTCTTTTCTTTTTTTCTTACTTTTAAAAATATCAAATAATCCCATAAAATCTCCATTTTTATTTATTTATATATAATATATTATAACATAATATCCCTTTTTTTTATAGTCTAAAAAATTCAATTTTTTAAAAAAAATAACCATACGGTTATTTTTTTTCTGGTAATTCGCTAAAAGTCGCTTTACATTTTGGATATCTAGAACACCCATAAAACTTCTTTCCTTTAGCTCTTCCTCTTTTTCCAATTCTCTCAACAAGTGTCCCCTCATTACATTCTGGACAAATAACTTTAGTATCAACCGGCTCATCTTGTTCTTCTTTTTTTATATAACGACATTTTGGAAACCCAGAACACGCAATAAATTCTCCATATCTACTTCGCCTAACAACCAAAGGTTTAGAGCATAGTGGGCAAAGCTCATCAAGAAATTTTGGATATATTTTTTCCATTTTCTCTTGAGCCTCCTCTAATAATGGTTTGTAATAATTATAAAATGAAGCAAGCTCTTCATAAGAAACCTTTTCACCATTTGAAATTTCATCTAATGTTTTTTCCATTTCGGCAGTATATTGAATATTAATAATCTTACTAAAATATTTATCTAGCTTGTTACTTGTTAAAACACCTTGTTCAGTAGGTACGAAACTCTTTTGTACTGTTTCAATATATATTCTTTTTTTAAGTGTATCAATAACAGTTGAATATGTAGAAGGTCGTCCAATTCCTAGTTCTTCCATCTTTTTTATTAATTTAGCTTCAGAATATCTAGCAGGAGGATTAGTAAATTTTTGTTCTTCTTCAATAGTATAATCTACAATCTCATCATTTTCCTTAAACGAAGGTAATTCATTATCCGTACCATATTCAAACTTTTTATATACTTTTAAATAACCATCAAATATGACTTTACTTCCAGTAGCTTCAAACTTGTAACCATTATTTGAAACTATAATTTTGCCATCTTCATAAATAGCATTAACCATTAATGCTGCAAGAGCACGATAATAAATCAAAGAATATATTTTATATTCATCAACACTTAAGTATTTTTTTATATCTTCGGGTTTATATTCTAAATTTGTAGGTCTAATTGCCTCATGAGCATCCTGAATATTTTTACCCTTTTTTGAGGGAGTATTATAGCCTTTAAAATACTTTCCCCCAAATTTCTCACTTATATATTTCTTTCCATTTTCAATAAATTCATCAGATAATCTCATAGAATCTGTTCGCATATAAGTTATTAAACCAACTCGTTCATTAAAAACTTCAATTCCTTCGTATAACTTTTGAGCAGCAATCATTGTTTTTTTAGAAGTATAATTATATTTAGAAGAAGCCTCTTGTTGTAAAGTTGAAGTAATAAACGGAGCACGAGATTGTCTTTGTCTTTCCTTGCTAGTTATTGACTCAACTATATATTTATCATTTAAATCAGATAATACTTTATCAGTTTCATCTCTTGATTTAAGTTCAATTTTTTCATTATTATGTGAAACAAGTTTTGCTTTAATTTCTTTTTTAGAATGAGTAAATGTACCATAAATTTCCCAATATTCCTGAGGGATAAACGCTTCATATTCTTTTTCTTTATCAACAATCAATTTTAAAGCAACAGATTGAACTCGGCCAGCAGATTTAGAACCAATTTTATTTTGTAGAAGCTTAGATAAACTAAAACCAATTATTCTATCTAATATTCTTCTAGCTTCTTGAGACTTAACCAAATCCATATCAATCTTTCTTCCATTGCTTAAACTATTAATTACAGCAGATTTGGTAATTTCATTAAATACTATTCTTTCATAGTTTTGTTCGCTCAACCCTAATTCATCATATAGATGCCAAGAAATAGCTTCTCCTTCTCTGTCATGGTCAGTTGCCAAATACACTTTTTCTACATTTTTTGTTTCTGCTTTTAATTCCTTTACAATCGTTTTTTTATCTTTTTGAATTTTGTATTTAGGTTCAAAATTATTTTCAATATCTACTCCGTAACCGCCAAATCCTCCTGTAGTAAGATCTCTGATATGACCTTTACTTGATTTAACAACAAAATCATCACCTAAATATTTTTCAATTGTTTTAGATTTTGCAGGGCTTTCCACAATAACCAGATATTTTGCCATATCATATACCTCCAGTGGTTAAGATTATAACATTATAATATTATCTATGCAATGATATTAATCTATTAATTAATATAAAAAAGCATAATCATATGCTTTTTTAAAATTTATTTATAAATATTTTTTAACCGGAGCGAAACTTTTCCGATGAATTTCGCAAGGTCCAAACTCTTTTAAATTCTTTAAATGAAGTTTTGTAACATAACCTTTATGTCTATCAAAACCATATTCAGGATAAATAAGGGATATTTCTTCCATATATCTATCTCTAGAAACTTTTGCAAGAATACTTGCTGCAGCAATATTACTGCTTAATGCATCTCCATGAATAATTGGGATACATTCAATATCAATATTTAAAGGCATAGCATCTGTTAAAACAATTTCAGGTTTAATTTTTAAATTACTTAGAGAATCAATCATTGCTTTTTGACTAGCTTTATAAACATTCAAAAAATCAACTTCTTCTACATCAATAAAAGTAATACTATAACTTATTGCTTTTTCAATAATTATATCAAATAATTTTTCTCTATTTTTTTTACTTACTTTTTTTGAATCATTTAAAAATTCAATTTTCAATCCCTTAGGTAAAATTACAGCAGAAGCAACCAAAGGTCCAGCCATAGGTCCTCTTCCTGCTTCATCGCAACCAGCAATTAAAGTAAATCCATTATTATTTAATTCTATTTCATACTCATACAAGTTGTTCATTATCTTCTGTTTTATCTAAGGAAATTCTTCCTAGTCTTTCATTTCTAAAATCTGCAATCAATGTCTCAATTGCTCTATCTGTAAATATTTTATCTGTTGTAAAATAACCTCTATTTCTAGCTATATGTTCTAATATCAAATCATTACTCATTGATGTCTTCACATCATATCTTTGTTCTAATAATGCGGGATAGTATAACTTTAGAAAATCTAAAAAATACAAACCCAATTCACTATCACTAACAGCTGTATCTTTTATAGCCCCGGTTAATAGTAATTTTCTGGCAATACCTTTATTCTCAAATTTAGGCCATAAAACTCCCGGTGTATCTAAAAGCTCTAAATCCTTATTAATTCTCACCCATTGGTTAATTCTTGTAACTCCTGGTTTATTTGCAACAGCAGTAATTCTTTTATTTACTAAAGAATTAATTAATGTTGATTTCCCAACATTAGGAATTCCTACAATCATTGCTCTAATTGGTCTTTCCTTCATACCCTTATTTTTTTCTTTTTCAAGTTTATCTTTTAAAATTATTTTACATTGTTTAACAATATTACTAACATTATACTTTGAAATAGAATCAACAAGCAATACTTGGATCTTCAATTTTTTAAAGTAACTTACCCATTTTGCATTATCTATTGGGTCTGACATTGTTGATTTGGTTAATAAAATAAGACGAGGTTTGTTCTTTAAAATCTCGTTAATCATCGGGTTCTCAGAAGATATAGGAATCCTTGCATCAAGTAATTCTAATACTATGTCTACCAATTTAAGATTTTTTTGTATTTCTTTTTTGGTTTTAGCCATATGTCCTGGATACCATTGAATCATAATTTTCTCCTATCTTAATTTTTTTATTTCCAGAATGCTTTCTAATTTATAAACAACAACTCCTCTTAATTGCTCGTTAGAGAAAACACCCATATCACGACTATCAATACTAAATTTGCGATTATCTCCCAT
>JAQUZE010000023.1 GCA_028691515.1 Bacilli bacterium | reverse complement strand
GGAGAGAGTTTGAAAAGATTTCCTAGAGATAGTTTTTATTTAGCAACAAAACTTAGTCTTGGATATTTAAAAACAAAAGAAGAAGTTTTAAACGCAATTGATTTGCAACTTAAATCTTTACAAACTGATTATATTGATTTTTATTTATTACACGCTTTAAACAAAGATAAAATAGATATTATTAAAGAATGGAAAATATTAGATATTGTAAAACAATGGCAGGAAGAAGGCAAAATTAGATATATAGGTTTTTCTTTTCATGATGATTATAAAACTTTTAAACAAATATTAGATATGTATTCATGGGATTTTTGTCAAATTCAACTAAATTATATGGATACAGAGATTCAACAAGGAATTAGAGGTTATTTTGATTGTGAAGAAAAAAAGATACCTATTGTTGTAATGGAACCAATTAAAGGAGGAAAACTTTCTAATTTTAATGAAGAAGTAAGTAAAATATTTACTGATTATAATAAGGGTGCTAGTTTATCAAGTTGGGCGTTAAGATATGTTGGAAGTTTAGGGGGAGTTAAAACTATTTTAAGTGGCATGAATGAAATGGAACAAGTGGAAGATAACTTAAAAACATTTTCAAACTTTGTTCCACTTAACCCAGAAGAGCATACATTGGTAATGAAAGTAAAAAAAGCCTTAAAAAACATTATAGAAGTCGATTGTACAAAGTGTGGATATTGTATGCCTTGTCCTCATGGGGTGGATATACCTGGCAATTTTAGTATTTTTAATGATTATGCGATGTATAAAAATGAGGGTAGTGCAAAATGGGTATTTTCTAATTTAGTGAAAAATAATGCTGATTTCAACCAATGTATATATTGCCAAGAGTGTTTACCAAAATGTCCACAAATGATAAACATTCCAGAAGAATTAAAAAGAATGCAAGAAGAATTAAAATTTTTAAATGAATAAAGAGAATGTCGTGGTTGTTGTTGAAGGGAAAAACGATTATTCAAGATTAAAAGCCATATATCCTCTAATGCAAATAATTACAACTGGTGGAAGTGCTATAAATGAAGAATTAATTAAAAATTTAAATGAATTATCAATAACAAACGAAATCATTTTATTTTTAGATCCAGATGGTCCCGGAAGAATAATCAGAAAAAATCTTGAAAGAGAACTTTCAAAAGTATCTCATGCATTTTTAGATATTAATAAAGCTATAAGTAAGAACAAAAGAAAAGTTGGAATTGAGCACGCTAAAGAAGAAGATATTAGGTTTGCTCTTGATAATTACTATAAGCCTAAAAAAAGTTTTTTATATTCATTTCAAGATTTATATAATTGGGGACTTGTTGGAAGTAAATATTCATCTTATAAAAGAAAATTTATTTGTCAGAAACTTAATATTGGATATAATAACGGTAAAACTTTTCTTTCCAGACTAAATATGTTTTCTATAGATAGAAAATTGCTTGAGAAATATATAAAGGAGTACGATAATGACGACCCTAAAAAGAACTAAAGAATTAATGAGTAAATATAATATAAGAATAAATAAAGATTTAGGGCAAAATTTTTTGGTTGATGATGAGGTTATTGAAAGAATAATTTCAGAAGCAGAAATTACAAAAGATACTTGTGTTGTTGAAATTGGTCCAGGGCTTGGAGCCCTAACATTTCCTTTGATTAATAAATGTAAAAAAATAGTTGCTATTGAATTAGATGAAAAATTAGCATCAATTTTATTAGAGGAAATAAAAAGTGATAATTTTGTTTTATATAATGAAGACATTTTGAAAATTGATATGAACAAAGTATTAGCTGAATTTGATTTTACAGATCAAGTTGTTGTTATTAGTAATCTTCCGTACTATATTACTACTCCAGTAATTTTTCGTCTGTTAGAAAATAATTATAATATTATACATTATGTATTAATGGTACAAAAAGAAGTCGGAAAAAGATTAACAAGCAAACCAAGAACTAAAGAATATAATGCTTTAACAGTATTAATGAATTATAAAACAAAAACAGGTTATGCGTTTAATGTCTCAAAGAACTGTTTTATACCAATTCCAAATGTTGAAAGCTCAGTAATTAAAATGAAATATTTTCCATTGAATTTGGGAATTCATAATGATAAATTGTTTTTAAAGTTTATTAGTGATATTTTTGCTAATCGCAGAAAAACTTTAGTTAATAACATTTCTGCTTCTAATTCTATAAGTAAAAGTAATCTTAATAAATATTTAGTTGATAATAATTATAAAGAAACAATAAGGAGTGAAGAATTAACGTTAATAGATATTGCGAATATATATAAAGGATTATTTCAAAATGAATAAAATTTTTGAGAAAGCTTATGCTAAAATAAATATTGGTTTAAAAGTAGGTAAGAAAAGAAGCGATGGTTTTCATAATATTGAAACAGTTATGGCTCGTATTAATTTATGTGACGATATTTCTTTGGAAAATAGTGATAATATTGTTATTGAAGGAATGGATATTCCGATTGAAGAAAATTTAATTTATAAAGTAATTATGTTTTTTCGAGATAAATATTATATTAAGAGGGGCGTTAAAGTTGTAATTAATAAAGTTATTCCAATTGGAGCAGGTTTAGGAGGAGGAAGTAGCGATGCTGCTGCTGTAATTAGAGGATTAAATAAATTATGGGGACTGAATTTATCTGTTAAAAAAATGGAAGAAATTGGTCAAAAAATTGGGAGTGATGTTTCTTTTTTTGTTAGCGGAAAAACTTGTATTGTTAAGGGTAAAGGAGAAATTCTTAAAAAAATTGATTATGTTTTACCATATAAAATTGTTTTGGTTGTTTTGCCATATAGCATAAGTACTAAAACGATATATGAAAATTATAATTATAATAATTATTCTAGTTTTAAGTATAAGACAGATAGTGTTTGTTTGAAGAATATAAAAAATGATTTAGAGAGTGTTTATGTAAATCTATATCCAGACATTTTTGAACTTATAACTAATATAAAAAATGATTTAAATGGAGTTTTAAGTTTAATGAGTGGGTCAGGACCGTCTGTTTTTGCATTATATAATAAAGATACAAATGTTGATAATATAATTTCTTTTATAAATAAAAAATATAAGGTTTTGACTTTCGAGGTAGTGTTTTTATAAAATATGGTTAAGTAATTATTTCATTTAAGGGTTATAAATTATTTTACAATTTATATTGTAATTATTTTATTAAGTGGTATAATAAAAGTGTAAATAGAGAGGAAGAGGTATATTTATGCAAATTACAGATGTTAGGATTAAAAAAATTGATAACGAAAGCCGTTTAAAAGCTATAGTATCTATTACTTTTGATAACTGCTTTGTTATTCATGATTTAAGAGTTATTCAAGGTGATGCTGGATTGTTTGTTACAATGCCTAGCAGGGCTGCAAAAGATGGAAAGTATCGTGATATTGCACATCCAATTAATGCTGTAACGCGAGAAGAGATTGAAAAAGCAGTTTTAGAAAAATATAATGCTGAAGAATAAAGATACCTTAAGGTGTCTTTTTTTAATGATTAAATAAACAATCTTATTTACTTTTAATAATAAAATATTAAATATTATTTAATAATGATTATTTGTTTTTGGGATTGCAAAATAATGGTATTTAAGATATAATAAAACTATATTAGGAGGGGACTTTAAATGGCGGATGTTCACGGTAAAAAGGTAAAGCTCTTTACTTTAAATTCAAATCCTGATTTAGCAAGAGAAATTGCTGAATATATGGGAATAGAATTGTCGGATTCTATAATAACAAGATTTGCAGATGGAGAATTAAATATAAATATTTCTGAAACTGTCAGGGGCCATGATGTTTTTATTATTCAATCAACTTCATCTCCGGTTAATGAGCACTATATGGAATTACTAATTATGATTGATGCTTTAATTAGAGCATCAGCTAAAACGGTAAATATTGTTATGCCTTATTATGGGTATTCTAGACAAGATAGAAAGGCACTTTCTAGACAACCAATTTCAGCACGTTTAGTTGCAGATTTATTGGAAGTTGCTGGTGCAACAAGAGTTTTATCTATGGATTTACATGCTGGCCAGATCCAAGGGTTCTTTAAAATACCTATTGATAATTTTGAAGCGGCACCGATTATGGTCAGATATATTAAAGAAAAGAAACTTGATGATTTTGTTATTGTTTCTCCGGATCATGGTGGAGCAACAAGAGCAAGAAAATTTGCTGAAAATTTTAATGCACCTCTAGCAATTATTGACAAAAGAAGACCTAAACCGAATGTTGTTGAAGTTATGAGCATTATTGGTGATGTTAAAGGAAAAAATGCAATTATTGTTGATGATATAATTGATACAGCGGGAAGTGTAACAGAAGCAGCTATTGCTCTAAATCATGCTGGCGCTAAAGATATTTATGTTGTTGCTACACATCCAATTTTATCTGATCCAGCAATTGAAAGATTGCAAAATTCAAAAATTAAAGAAGTGATTGTTACAAACTCTATTAAACTCCCTGAATATAAAAAAATTTCCAAAATTACGCAATTATCTATTGCTAAAATTATTGGTCAAGGAATATTGAATATCATTGACGATAAAGCAGTTAGTGATTTGTTTAAATATAATCCTAAAAATAATTTTTAATTAGTTCTTGAATTATTGTTATAATGTTGATATAATATTATGGAAAAGTGAAAAAGCCGTATAAGTTCAATGATATGGATTGAAAGTTTCTACCCTGAAGCCGTAATATTTCAGGACTACGCCTAAACACCAAATGGTATTTTTAGGCCTAGATTAGGCCTTTTCTTTAAATAAGGAGAGTACATGAAAAGATGTTTAATTTTTTTAAATAAAGTGACTGATCTTGCTTGCAAGAAAGTTTTTTCATCATTCTTGGGCATGAAGGATATTTTCACTATTTCAAATTATATATTAATTAATTAAGGTCTTATTTTAAGACCTTTTTTTCTGGGAAAAAGGAGGAAAGAAAATGAATCAAAGAATGATTTTAGGAGCAAAAGACCGCCCAAAAACAGGGAAGTGGATTTTGTTAAGTTTTCAACACGTGTTTGCAATGTTTGGTGCAACTATATTAGTTCCTATTTTAACAGGATTACCGATATCGGTTGCATTGTTCACTTCAGGAGTTGGTACATTAATTTACATATTATGTACTAAAGCAAAAGTTCCGGTTTATCTGGGAAGTTCATTCGCGTATATTACTCCAATTATTGCTGTATCGGGATTCAATCCAGAATTGGGGATAGCAGGAAGTTATGGCCCAGTTCTTACAGGATTATTTGCCGTCGGTTTGGTTTATATTATAATTTCACTAATAATTAAGTTTGCAGGGACAAGATGGATAAATATTGTATTTCCGCCGATTATTATAGGACCAATGATTGCAATTATTGGTTTTGGTTTATCGGGGTCTGCTGTTTCAAATGCTGGTCTGGTAGTTGGTGGCGATTGGAAAGTAATGCTTGTTGCTTTAGTTTCTGTTCTGATTGTGGCGTTTGTTGCAATTAAAGCAAAAGGGTTTTTTAAAATTATTCCATTTTTGGCTGGAATTATAGGGGGTTATATTCTTGGTGCAGTATTAGGGTTAATTGATTTTACTCCTGTAGTTGAAGTTTTAAAAAGTCCTGCAAAATGGTTTAGTCTTCCGGAATTTATATTTCTTGGATTTAAAGACGCATCATATAGTGTTGGTAGTAGTACAATTACTGTTGCTAAAATAAGTTTTACAGCATTAATTACTATTTTACCACTAGCTTTTGTTACTGCTTGTGAGCATATAGGTGATCATGCAGTTTTATCGGAAATAACTGGAGAGGATTATTTACACAATCCAGGGTTGCATAGAACTATTTTAGGAGATGGAATTGCTACTTCTTTTGCTGCGATGTTTGGAGGGCCAGCTAATACAACATATGGAGAAAATACTAGCGTTGTAGGCATGACAAAAGTGGGATCTGTTTGGGTTACGGGGCTTGCTGCTGTTATAGCAATTATTTTGTCTTTTATTAATGTTTTTATAGCTGTTATTAATACTATTCCTCTTGCTGTAATGGGTGGTATATGTATTATTTTATATGGTTTTATTGGAATGAACGGAATCAAAGTACTAATAAATTCTAAAGTAGATTTAAATAAAACTAGGAACATGATTATTGCCTCAGCTATGCTAGTAATAGGATTGGGAGGAGCTGTGTTAGGAATTAGTAATGGGTCTGTTAATTTTTCCATAAGTGGAATGAGTTTGGCAGCAATTGTTGGTGTGTTGCTTAATTTAGTTTTACCACGAAAAGAATCTGAAATAATTAACAAAGAAGAATTAAAAATTGAAGTAAAAACGAGTAAAAAGAAAGCATAAAGATATGAGAATGTTTTAATTTAAAAGAGATAAAATAATTAACGAGATGATAAAATAGTCTCGTTAATTTTTTATTTATTCTAACATATTTGTTGACTTTATAGGGTGTTTATAGTATACTTATTAAGCGTATGTTGACGTACTGTTTGTTTTGACAAAGGAATAAGGCTAAATAGTCCCTTTTTTTCTTGACAATATAGTAGCAGTAATATATAATAGTACATACTGCGGAAAAAGCAGTATTTATTAAAATAAGGTCTTTGAAAACTGAATGGAACAGGTGGAGCGGGATATAAACTTTATTTGAGAGTTTGATCCTGGCTCAGGATGAACGCTGGCGGCATGCCTAATACATGCAAGTCGAACGGA
>JAQUZE010000012.1 GCA_028691515.1 Bacilli bacterium | reverse complement strand
AGTAAATATGAAAAGATTAATTTATGCTGTTGACGATGAAGAATCTATTAGAGATTTATATTATTGCTTAATTGAACAGGCAGGGTATGAGGTTAAATGTTTCGAAAATGGTTATCAATTATTTGAAATATTAAAAACAGAAATTCCAGATTTGTTTATTTTAGATATAATGTTAGATGAAATGGACGGATTTGAAATTTTAAAAAAAATTCGTCAAGATTATAAATTAAGTAATGTTCCTATAATAATGGTATCCGCAAAAGGAGAAGAAATAAGCAAAGTTAAAGGGTTTAATTTAGGCGCAGATGATTATATTGAAAAACCCTTTGGTATTATGGAGTTTATAGCTAGAATTAATTCAAAATTAAGGTTTAAACAAAATCAAAAACAACGATTTATTTACAAGGATTTATTAATTGAAGATGAAAAACACGAAGTTTATATAAATAAGCAGCTTATTGATTTATCAATTACTGAGTATAATTTATTGTTGTTTTTGATTATTAATAACAATAAAGCTATACAAAGAAAAGAAATTTGGAATAAAGTTTGGAAAGATGAATTTATTGGCGAAACCAGGTCTCTTGATATGCACATTACTAAGTTGAGAAAGAAATTAACTGAAAGCAATGTAATTATTGAATCTATTAGAGGAATAGGATATAAATTAAAATGAAAAAAAAGTATATCTTTTATAATGCAATTGTAACTTTTGTGGCTTTGGTTTTAATGTTTAGTTTATTTATTGTAGTTACAAAAAATCATGATCAAAATCAAGCAGAAAAAGAAATACAAATAATTACTGAAATATATGCTTCAAATTATGATGTTAATTTTGATTATAGTAATAGTGTTGATGAAAATATAAGAATTACAATAATAGATTCAACAGGAAAAGTTATTTCTGATTCTTCAGAAAATATTGACACTTTAGATAATCATATTGATAGAGAAGAAATTGTTGCAGCATTAAATAATAATCCTAAAACATGCATTAGGAAAAGTGATTCAACTGATGTAAAAATGATTTATTATGCTTTGAAAGCATATGATGGAGATAATTATATATTTGTTAGAATATCTATGCCATTAAGCAATATTTTGAATTTAGTGTTGAGGACCATTCCTTCATTGTTATTGATTTTATTTTTTGCTTTAACTTTATCCATAATAATTAGTTATTTTTTCTCTAAAAATATTTTATATCCTTTAAAATTAGTAAAAGATAATTTAATTAATATTAAAAATGGTGAAAAATTAAGCGATTTTCAAACAACTTACGATGAAGATATTAATAAAATATTATTAGAAATAAATGATATTGGTGATAAGCTTAAACTCAATTTTATTCAATTGAAAGATAATGAAGCTCAATTAGATTATGTTTTAAATAATATTTCTAATGGTATTATTGCTTTTGATGAAAATGAGAGAATTAAATTAATAAATAAAACAGCAGGAACAATTTTTAATATTAATGATGCTGAAAATAAAACTCTTAATTATTTAAGCTTAGATATAATACTTATAAATAAGATTCGATCAATTCTATTAGACGGAAAAAATCAATTTTTTGAATATTATTATAATGGTAATTACTATGTGTGTAATTTAATGAAGATTAAAAATGATATTTATATTTTAGTATTAAATGATATTACAGAAGCTAAAAATAATGAGATAATAAGAAGTGAGTTTTTTGCAAATGCCTCTCATGAATTAAAAACTCCTTTAACTGCTATTAAAGGATTTACTGAAGTTATTATGTTTAAGAATACTGATGAATCACTTAAAAAACCTCTTGAAAGCATTAATAAAGAATCAAATAGAATATTAATTTTAATTGAAGATATGTTAAAACTTTCAAAACTTGAAAATGTTAAAGATATTACTTGGAATGCTGTTGATTTATTACAATTGTCAATTGAAATTAAAGAAGTGTTGCAACCATTATATGAAAGTAAGAATGTTAGTCTGAAAATTGAAGGAAAAGCAAGTTTTAATGGTGAAAAAGAACATTTTTATGAATTAATTAAAAACTTGGTTGAAAATTCTATAAAATATAATATTGATAATGGAGAAGTAAAAATAGTTCTTAATCAAACAGATAGCGAAGTAACTATAGAAGTTATAGACAATGGTATTGGAATTGATGTTGAAGATAGGAATAGAATTTTTGAAAGATTTTATAGAGTAAATAAATCACGATCAAGGAATACAGGTGGAACAGGATTGGGGCTTTCAATTGTTAAACATATTACACAGATTTATAATGGTAATATTATGCTATCTTCAACACTGGGTAAAGGAACTTCAATTAAAATTATTTTTTCTAAATAAACTATTTAATTCTAATAATAATCTTTCGCAATAATTACTATTGTATTATTTGTACTGTTTTAAATATTTGGTTCCATTATTATAATATTTATAAAGAGAAATGTTTGTTTATTTATAAATAGTAAAATATAAATAAAAAAATAATGTGTATTTTATGTAATATATATTATAAGATCATATAAAAAAGCCAAGCAATATTCAGATTTTTTCTGAGATGCTTGGCTTTTTATGTATTAATTATGAATACCTATTTATTTTGTAATATCTAAGTAGACTTTTCCATCTTTAATTTCTATAATACGATCTGTTTTTTCAGCAACTGTTCTATCATGAGTAATAACAATAAATGTAGTTTTAAATTTTTTATTTATTTCTCTTAATAAATCGTAAACTTTTTCTGTTGTATTGCTATCAAGATTTCCTGTAGGTTCATCTGCTAGTACAATACTTGGATTATTTATTAAACTTCTAGCAATTGCAACACGTTGTTGTTGTCCTCCAGAAAGGTTTGTTGATAGTTTGTTTTTGAATGGACCTAAGTCAACAATATCTAATAGTTCTTCGGCTCTTTTAATTATTTCTTCAGTAATTGGTTGCTTTGATATTCTATAAGGCATTAAAACATTTTCTAAAGCAGTAAACTCTGGAAGTAAATAATGAAATTGGAAAATAAAACCTAATGATTGATTTCTAAAAGAGGCAAGATCTGTATTGTTAAGTTTTGATAAAGAATTATTTTTAAATAAAATATCTCCACTTGTAGGTCTATCTAATGAACCTATAATGTTTAATAAAGTTGATTTACCAGAACCAGATTGACCTATAATAGAATTAAATGAACTTTCTTCAAATTCTAAGTCTATATCAAATAGAACTTGTGTTGGGTTTTTTGTATTTTCTCCATATGTTTTACAAATCTTTTTTAAGCTCAAAATACTAGCCATTACGAATTACCTCCATTACTGTTAATTTAGATGATTTAATTGCTGGGCTTAGAGACGCAATGGTAGAAGCAGCAATAGCAATTCCTGCTGAAAGTATTATGAAACCCAAATTAATACTTATTGGAATATCTGAACCACTAAAAGTTGTGAAGGCATATAATAAGCCAATACCTAATAAAATACCAACTAGAGCACCAAAGATTCCTAAAATCATTCCTTGAAATAAGAAAATGAAACTTGCATCGCTGTTTTTAATTCCCATAGCTTTTAAGATTCCTAGTTGTTTAGATTTTTGTAATACAGAAATCGCTAAAGTAGAGGAAATTCCAAGAACTACTGAAACAATAACAAAAAGTTGAATCATAAGAGATGATGTACTTTGTCCTTGTAAACCAGATAATAATGATTGGTTTTCACTAATCCAAGTGATGATTTTAAAATCTTCACTTATAACATTTTCAATTTCTAATTTTGTAATCTCTTCAGCATCAAAAACTTCAAATAGCTGCATTTCAATATTACTTACAACATCACCCTTACCTAAAATATTTTGAACAGTTGCAAGTGTTGATATTAACCAAGTATCATTAATTGCACTAACTTCAAAATCAAAGAAACCAACTATTTTAAATGTATGGCTACCATAAACTGTTGAGAAAAAAGTTATATTATCTCCGATATCAATATCAAGTTTTTCTTTTAAATTGATACCTAGTGCTACTTCATTATTTAAAGTAGGTAACTTACTATCAGAAAGTGTTTTTTGATTAAATTTATATATTTCATCTGCAGTAGTAAAATCAAAGCCTCTTAGTACTATACTTTCGGTTTTATCATTATTTCTTATTGATCCATTTGTTGTTAGGGTTGGACTTATAACTTTAATATTGCTACTAGCTTCTTCTACAGAAACAGTTAGATTTTGATAATTGCTAATGTACTCATCTTCCAAACTAATTGTTATTTGTGATCTTGAGCCAATAGTAGTATCTACTAAAGACTGTTGTAAACCAGAAATTAAGGCGCCAATAAACACTTGGACAGAAACCCCAACAGCAATTCCTAAAATTATAACTAAAGTTTGTTTTTTTGCAGCAAGAAGAAATCTCTTTGCTATTTGAAAAGCTAATTTCATAATAGGTTCTCCTTAAACATAACAATATCTTCATAAGATTGAAGAATATAATCGTATTTAAGCTGAGCAATTGTTAATGGGTTTTTAGTAGCTTGTCCTCCAATAATTACTTTTATCTCTTTGTTGTCTTCTTTTAGTGTTTCAATTAGTTTTTTTGTAGCTACTATATTATAATAATTAGTAATGCTTAAAGCTAAATAATCAGGTTTTAAAATTTTTACTGCTGAAATAATTTGTTCGCTTGGTGTGTTTGCACCAATATATTTAGCATCAAATCCTTCTAGAATAAAAAAATTAGTGTTTATAATAGCACCAATTTCGTGATATTCTAATTGTGGGCAGGCAACAATAATAGATTTATTAATCTTTTCTTTTTTTTGTTTAATTAAATACGGATATGATGATTCTAATATTGTTCTAATGATTGAAGTTCTAGTATGCTCTTTCCAAATACATATTTCTTCCACGTCAGAATTACATTCATATTCTGCTAATGAAGGAATAATATATTGTTCATATACTTCTTTAACAGAAAAACCAGAATTAAAGAGCTCCATTATATAAATAACACATTCGTCTTTTCTTTCTTGATTTAGTAATTCAAGAAACTCTTGATAATTTTTTTGCATTATAAAAATCCTCCAAATATATTATATAAAATTTTATTCATTTACACAAGAAAGTATTAGTAAACCTTTTAAAACATGTCTCTTTATATTATAATATATATGTTAAAGAAAAGGAGGCTTAAATGCCAATAGAAAATTCATATAGAAATTCAAAAGAGAAATTTACTGTTAATGAAGTTAGTGAAAAATATCATCAATCTTTTGAAACAATAATTGTTACTTTTCAAAGCAAAGTATTACAGGGATTACTGGATTCTAAATTTATTATTGAAATTCCTGATAGAAAGTTTGGAACATCAAATTCTAAGTATCCAATATATAAATTAACAAAACAAGAAAACGTTCTTTTCTATTTATCTCCTATTGGTGCGCCAGCAACAGTGGGAATTTTAGAAGAAATTATTTATGCATTTGATGTTAAGAATATAATTATGTATGGAAGTTGTGGAGTTTTAGATAGAAAAATTGCTGCTGGGAAAATAATTGTCCCAACGAAAGCATATAGAGATGAAGGAACAAGTTATCACTATCAACCTTCAAGTGAATTTATAGATTTAAAAGAAAATTCTTTTGTTTCTAGTGTTTTAAAAAATAATGGAATAGATTTTGTTAAGGGTTACACTTGGACGACAGATGCTTTCTATAGGGAAACAGAAGAATTATATAGAGAGAGAAAAAATCAAGGTTGCATTGCAGTTGAGATGGAAATTAGTGCTGTTCAGGCATTTGTCAATTTAAGAAATATAAAGTTGTATTCATTTATTTATGGTGGAGATAATTTAGATAGTTCTAAATGGGATAAAAGAATTTTGGGTAATTTATCAGTTGATGAAAGAGTTAAATATTTTTTAGTTGCATCAATAATAGCTTCTAAGATTTAAAAGATAAGTATTGACATTAATATCAAGAAAATATATACTTAATTATATTATTGAAAAGGAGAAATTATGAAAAACAGATTGGTTGCCGGTTTATTAGCAATTCTTTTGGGAGGTATAGGTATACATCATTTTTATTTAGGGAGAATGGGTTATGGCATTTTAAGTATAGTTTTTTGTTGGACTGGAATTCCAGCAATAATTGGCTTAGTTGAAGGAATAATTATTTTAACTCAAACAGATGAAGATTTTAAAATAAAATATAATTTAGAAGCAGTAGAATCAACAGAAGGTTCTTTTGGTGGGAAACCTGTTAGTAAAGCTGATGAATTAAAAAAATTTAAAAGTTTGTATGATGATGGTGCAATAACTCTTGAAGAGTATGAGCAAAAGAAAAGAGAATTATTATAACTAATAATTTTGATATAAAAGTTACTATTTATTAGTAACTTTTTATTTTTTAAAGGTTTATAAAAAGAATTATATTTTATTTCGTGTTATAATAAATTATAAAAAAATACATTTGATTTTTTGTAGGAGGAAAATATGAAAAACTTTATTATTACTACTGATTCATGTTCTGATTTGCCGATAAATTTTGTAGAAAAAATGGATTTAAGAATTATTCCTTTATCTGTTGAAATTGATGGAAAAAGCTATCGTGATTATCCTGATGAAAGAGAAATTAAAGTAAAAGATTTTTATGAACTTTTAAGAGACAAAAGAGTTGCAAAGACATCAATGATTAATGTTAATGAGTTTATTGATTTTTTTGAAGAAATTTTAAAAGAAGAAAAAGATGTTTTATATATTGGTTTTTCTTCAGCATTGTCTGGAACTGTAAATTCAGCATTTATTGCAAAAGAAGAAATCAAAGATAAATATCCAAACAGAAAAATAATCATTATTGATAGTTTGTCTGCCTCTATGGGATTAGGATTATTGATTTCTTATGCAGATAAACTAAGAGAGCAAGGAAAATCAATAGATGAAGTAGCATTATGGATAGAAGACAATAAGTTAAAACTTTGCCATTTGTTTACTGTTGCTCATTTAGGGACATTAAGAAGAGGTGGAAGGCTTTCTGGATCTGCTGCGTTTTTTGGAGATTTATTAAAAGTAAAACCAGTTTTACATGTTAATAATGAAGGTAAACTTGTTCCTTTGAAAAAGGCAAGAGGAAGAAACAGTTCTTTAATTATGTTAGTTGATATGATGAAAGAAAGAATTGTAGATTCTCAAAACCAAACAATATTCTTATCTCATGGAGATGACTTAGAAACAGCAAAAAATGTTGGAAAAATGATTGTAGAGCAAATTGGAGTAAAAGAAATAGTTTATGGAAATATTGGTCCAATAATAGGGGCTCATTCAGGTCCTGGAACTATTGCTATCTTTTTTATGGGGAGCGAAAGATAAAAATATTTTATAGGTTATGTAGGATAGTTATAATGAGAAAAATAGATATATTTAAAAAAATAATATTTATTTTGTTTTTTATAATAAGTGTTATTTCTTTTCAAAAATCAATTAATATTAATAATAATGAAAGTTATATTGAGGTAATAAGAAAAGTGGATTCAGAAGAAGAAGCTTACTTTTTAGCAAGCCAGTATAATTTAACTTTAATTGATATTTCTCCTTATAACATTGTTAAGTATCAAACAAATGAAAATGAATTAAATAAGATTTTAAACGAAGGATTTTATATAAATAATAGTTTTTCTCCAGCATATACTCCAACTGATCCTTATTATAATTATCAAAATGAAATAACTGATACTAAAATTAATCAAGTTTGGAATTATACGCTTGGAGATGGGGTTGTTGTTGCTATAATTGATACAGGAATTGTTGCAAGCAATTTAGAATTTAAAAACAGTATTTCTACTTTATCTTATAATAGCGTTACTAGAACAGTAGGGATTAGTGAAGTGACTGATGATGATGGCCATGGAACTAGTGTTGCTAGTATTTTAGCTGCAAATCATAATAATAGGAATGCAATGGCTGGTGTTGCTCCTAATGTAGAATTAATGGTAATTAAGACAAATACTTTAAATTTAGAAAATGAGAGTAGATTTAGTGAAAATGACATAATAGATGCGATATATTATGCTGTTGATAATAATGCAGATATTATTAATATGAGTTTAGGTGGAGAAGGATACAATCAATTAACGCAAGATGCTATTAATTATGCCTATGAAAATCAAGTAATTGTTGTTGCAGCTGCCGGTAATGAAGGAAATGATAGTATTATCTATCCTGCTTCTTATAATAATGTTGTTAGTGTTGCTGCAGCAGATGATAATAAAGAAATTGCTTCTTTTTCGGTTTATAATGAATATGTAGATATTAGTGCACCTGGTGTAGATATTGTTAATATTACAATGAATAATGATGTTGTAATTGGAAGTGGTACATCTTTTGCTGCACCAATAGTTTCTGGTGTTTTAGCTTTATATAAAAGCGTATATCCAAATGAAGATATTGAAAAACTTATAAATAAATTATATTCATCAGCAATTGATATTAATGAAGTTGGGAAAGATATATATTCAGGTTATGGATATATTGATGCATATTCTGGATATATATATGATTTATATAAAGTAACTTTTTTAAATTATGATGATTCTGTTTTAAATGAGCAATATGTAGTATCAGGAGATAGTGCCACATATAATATTATTCCTGTTAAACCTGATACTGAGGGTTATAGTTATAATTTTATTGGCTGGGATACTGATTTTTCAGTTGTTTCTAGTGATCTTGTGGTTAAACCTAATTTTAGTCCTGTAATTAAAAGTTTTACGTATTCTTTTTTAAATGATGATAATACTGTAATAAAAGAACAAACTGCAAATTATAATTCTATAATTATACCACCTCCCAATCCAGAAAAAAATTCAACGGAAATTTATGATTATTTGTTTTTGGGATGGAGTCCTACATTTGTTGATGGAACTTTATTAAAAGGTGATGTTTTATATAAAGCAGTTTATGAACAAAGGTTAAGGGAATTTACTATTAGTTATTTTGATTCTTTTGATAATTTGGTAAAGGAAGAGCAAGTAATATATGGAAATAGTGCAAATGTTTTTTCACTTAATAGTTATCAGGATGAACAATATGATTATATATTTAGTAACTGGGATAAAGATTTATCATATATAACTAGTGATTTAATAGTAAGACCTGTTTTTGAAAAACAAACTAGAACGTTTATTGTGAATTATTATGATTATTTTGGCGATTTTATTGATGGTGAAATTGTAGAGTATGGTTCATCTGCTTCGATGACTAGTATTGATATTTCATATGATGATGTTTATAAATATGAATTTATTTCTTGGGATAAAGATTACTCTAGCATTATTAGTGATTTAAATTTATATCCTTTATTTAGTAAAGAGTATAGACAATTTTCAGTAAATTTTTATGATTACTTTGGGGAATTATATAAAAATGATTTAGTTATTTATTCGGGTAGTGCAGAAAATTTTGAATTAGATGTAGATTATGATGAAGAATTTGAATACTATTTTACTAAGTGGGATAAAGATTTTTCTAATGTTATTGAAGATATGGAAATATATCCTGTATTTTATAAAGTTCAAAGAGAGTTTGAAATATCTTTTGTAATGAGAGACAATGTGGTAAACCAAAAGGTAGTTTACGGAATGATGCCAGTTATGGATTTTGATACTACGATTATAGGTTTTGATTTTATGGGATGGGATAAAGAAATTACAAATACATATCAAAATGAAACTTATATAGCTATATATAATGTAAAAACATTTGTTGTAAGATTTATGGATGAAGATACATTAATAGATGAAATGATTGTAGAGTATGGCGATTCAATTGATTCGCTTCCAAGTGTTCCTCAAAAAGAAGGCTACGATTCTTATTTTGAAGATATAGATTTAAACAATATTAAAGAAGATTTAATAGTTAATGTATATTATAAAATCAAAAAATTATTAGTGATAATTACCTTGGATGGTAAAGAAATTGAAAGAAAAAATATTAATTATGGCGATTCTTTAGAAGTATATCCCAAAGTTGATGAAAAAACAGGGTATAAATTTATTTATCCACAAGAACTTCCGTTTGTAATTAAAGAAAATTATACACTTGATATTGTGTCTCAAAAAAATATATTTAAAATATCTTATTTAGATAAATTAGGTTTAGTATTTAGAACTGACGATGTATTATATGGGGAAATACCTACTGAATATATTATGAATGATGATAAGTTTATAGGTTGGTATTTGGATGATCAATTATTTGATTTTGGTAAACCTATTTATGAAGATATTGTTTTATCTCCAAAGTATAAGAGTTTTGGTTGTGGTACAAATATTGCTTATGTTTGGTTTGCTCTTTTTGCACTTAGTTTTCTTATAATTAGAAAAAAGAAGATTTAATTAAATCTTTCTTTTTTTTATTTAATCATATATGAATATTTATTCATATATATTGACATCTTTATGTAATTAGAATATAATAAATTAGTATTTTAAATAATAAAATAATATAAATAACAATATATGATATAAGATTTAAAGAAGAGGAAATATTAGATGATTAATAATGATATATTTAAATGCAAAAATATTAGAAAAAATAAATTAGACATAATAAAAGAAAAATATATTTCAATAAAAGAAGAAGATAAATTAGTTGATTTATTTAAAACAATTGGAGAAGGTAGTAGAGCAAAGATTTTATTATTGTTGACAACAGTTGATGAGCTTTTTGTTTGTGAAATGGTAGATTTATTAAAGATGGAACAATCAGCAGTTTCACATCAATTAAGAATTTTAAGAAATAAAGGTTTAGTTAAATCAAGAAAAGTTGGTAAGATTGTTTTTTATTCGTTGAAAGATGATCATGTCAATGATTTGTTTAGAATAGCTTTGGAACATATTAGAGAAGAGGGCTTAGTATTATGAGTAAAGTAAAAAGAGAGATTTATTTAAGTGAATCTTGTAAGGGATGCTTTAAGTCAATTAAAAAGGTCCTTAGTGAAGAAGGGGCTTTAAAAGTTAAATTCGATAGTGAAAAGTTATTATTAATTATTGAGGGAGAAAATGGAGAGGTTCTTGATGATGCTGTTGAAAAGGCAACTACTGTATTAAGGGAACATCGACATCAATATGGTATTGATTCTTCTGTTAATTTAAGAATAAAGTTAAAAAATATTAGCTGTGCTAATTGTGCGATGAAGATAGAAAATAAAATTAGTAAAATTAGTGGTGTAAATACTGTAGCGTTAAATTTTGCCAGTGAAATACTAGATATAGATATTGTTGAAGACTTAAATCAAAATGAATTAAGAAATAATATAATACAAATTTTAGAGGAGTTAGAGCCTGGAGCAAAAATAATAAATGAAGATGAGCTTCAACAATCTATTTGGCAGGAACATTCACTTGATATTGTTAGGCTTATAATAGGCTTAGTTGCATTTTTTTGTGCTTTTCTACCAATAGGAATAGTATCACAATTAATTTTATATATAATAGCTTATTTGACTGTAGGGATTGATGTTGTATATAGGGCAATTAGAAATCTAATTAAAGGAAGAGTTTTTGATGAAAATTTTTTAATGGCTATTGCTACAATGGGAGCTTTTGCAATTAAAAATTTTCAAGAGGCTGTTGCTGTTATGCTTTTTTATAAAATTGGAGAATTGTTTCAAGATATGGCAGTTGACTCGTCTAGAAAGTCAATTACATCATTAATGAGATTAAAAGTTGATTACGCTAATTTATTGGTTGGTGATACCGAATCAAGAGTAAAACCAGAGACAATAAAAGTTGATGATATTATTATTATAAAGCCAGGAGAAAAAGTTCCTCTTGATGGTATTGTTGTTGGGGGAGAAGCATGGGTTGATACAAAGGCGTTAACGGGTGAATCAGCATTAAAAGCAATTGGGATTGATGATAATGTTTTAAGTGGATATATAAATAAAAACGGATTGTTGAAAGTAAAGGTTACTAAAATATTTTCTGAATCTACTATTTCTAAAATTATGGAGCTTGTTGAAAAAGCTAGTAATAAGAAAGCAAAAGCTGAAAATTTTATTACAAAATTTGCTAAATATTATACTCCATCCGTTGTAATTTTAGCTGTTTTATTAATGTTAGTACCTCCAATTTTTGTTGGATGGAATACATTTGATGATTGGCTTTATAGGGCTTTAGTGTTTTTAGTAATATCTTGTCCTTGTGCTTTGGTTATTTCTATTCCTTTAGGTTTTTTTGGAGGAATTGGTGGAGCATCTAAAAAAGGAATTCTTGTAAAAGGTGGTAATTATTTAGATGCTTTAAATCACGTGGATACTGTAATTTTTGATAAAACAGGTACATTAACAAAAGGAAAATTTAAAGTTGTAAGTATTCAAAGCATTGGAAATTTTAGCGAAGAGGAGTTATTAAAGTTTGCTGCTTATGCTGAAAGTAATTCTAATCATCCAATTGCTTTTTCAATATTAGAAGCATTTGGAGAAGAAATTAAAAAAGATTTAATTCAAGATTATGAAGAAATTTTTGGTCATGGAATTAAAATTAAGTTTGAAAATAAAAAACTTATAGTTGGTAACTATAAGTTAATGAGAAAAAACAATATTAATATTAAAAAAAGTGAAGCTTTAGGAACGGTTATCTATATTGCAGTTGATAAAAAAGCAAGTGGATATATTGTTATTGAGGATGAAGTTAGAGAAAATTCTAAAGATGCTGTTGCTGATATTAGGAATATAGGAATACAAAATATAGTTATGTTTACTGGTGACAATAAAGCTATTTCTAATAAAGTTGGAAATGATGTAGGAATCACGGAAGTGTATTCTGAATTACTTCCTAATGATAAAGTTTATTATTTAGAAAAGTTTAAAGAAGGCAAAAATAATAAAAACAATATAGTCTTTATTGGGGATGGAATTAATGATGCTCCAGTTTTAGCACAAGCAGATATTGGAATTGCTATGGGCGGTATTGGAACTGATGCAGCAATAGAAGCTGCTGATGTTGTGATAATGGATGATAATATATCCAAAATTGCTATTGCTTTAAAAATAGCTAAAAAAACAAAAAAAATTATTTGGCAAAATATTATTTTTGCATTAAGTGTGAAGTTTATCTTTTTACTTTTAGGTGCTTTAGGATATGCTTCGATGTGGTATGCGGTATTTGCTGATGTTGGTGTTTCTGTTATTGCAATTATTAATGCTACTAGAGCTTTGAATGTAAGAAAGTATTAAAAAACTCTTGGATTAAATCCAAGAGTTTTTTGCTTATGGTTGCATAGCTCCAAATAAAACTAACCAAGCAAGTAAAGTTTTAGCAACTAAGCTTAAAGTTATATATACTTTTTCTCCATAAATATAATCTTTCCACTTTCCTATTTTTTTATATTGTAAAATCATATTGATTGGGAAAGTATTGAAAGTAACAAAATAAGTTCCTGTTATTGCCCATACAAACCAAGGCACGCTTCCTAAATTTCCAGTTCCTACCATGTAGATAATAATTACAATCCAAGGTGTGATTCCAGCAATGCTTCCATAAATGAAAGGCCCCCAATGTTGTTTTTCATTTTCTTTTTTATTTGAGTTTAATTGTTCCATAACTAATCCGAATAAATTCATCATTGCGTTGATTACAAAAATTAAGATTAATGAACCAATATCATGAACTCCAAATAATGTTGCAATTAAAACAATCATAATAGAAGAGCTTAAAGCATATTCAAACCAGCGAAATTTATTGATGTGTTTTTCTAAATCTTGATTATAAATCATATTTAGTTTATTGGGTAGAGATACTAGTCCATGAGCTCCCGCAGAAATAAATAAGAATAATGCAACCATTATTCCAAATGGTAATGTAAATAATTCTTTTGTTTGTAAAACTAATCCTTGTCCTTGAACAAACTCTAAATAGTTTTGCGTAATTATTGGCTGAAATTCACTAATTTTTTGAATTACAGTTGTTGCTAAGATTGCCATGGCAATAGCTTGAATAAGATGAATGCCTCCCATAATTAAATTAAATTTTCTCAATTTTTGAAAAATGTTTTTTTCCACATCTTTCTCCTTTAGATAATTTAATTATAGCATATAATAATATGAATGTAATAATAATATGCGTTTTTTTTAATATATGATATACTTTTATTGTTAGAGGAATTTATATGAATAAAAATAGAATTGAAATTATTAAAACTGCAGAACTTTCTATTGATAAAGGGGAATATGTCTTATATTGGATGCAACAGTCTATGAGGGTCAATTATAATCATGCTTTAAATTATGCGATTGAAAGAGCGAATGAATCTTTTCTTCCGGTTTTGGTATATTTTACAATTGATACTGCTTTTCCTTATATTAATAAAAGAAGTTTATTTTTTATGTTAGAAGGATTAGAAGAAGTAAAGGAAGAATTAACTAATAGAGGAATAAATTTTATAATTGAAATAGGGAATGTAAAGGACACAATTAATAAGTATTTAAAACATACTATGCTTTTAATTACTGATAAAGGTTATTTGCGTTATCAAAAGAGTATTAGAGAAGAATGTTTTGGTTTAATAGATAAAAATTATCCAAATATTAGAATTGTTATGATTGATCAAGATGTGATTGTTCCTGTTAATATAGTTTCACAAAAAGTTGAATATGGAGCATATACTATAAGGCCTAAAATAACAAAAATGTATTTAGATTATTTAGATTTTCACAACCTTAAAGAAGTGGAAAATAAAACAAAACTTAATTATCAAAACATAGATATTAAATTCTTATATTCAGTTATAAATGTGGATGACTCTGTTTTTAAAAGCGAAGTTTTTATTGGTGGATACAGTCAAGCTAAAAAAATTCTTTATGATTTTATTAATAATAAGCTTAATTATTATCTTGCTTCTAGTGATCCAGGTTTAGATTTGACATCAAAGTTATCAATGTATCTTCATTTTGGGCAAATTTCTTCCTTGGAAATATTAGAGCATGTTTTACAAGCTATAAGCAATAAGCAAATAGATAAAAATGCAGGAGATAGTTTTATTGAACAAGTTTTAATTAGGAGAGAATTAGCATATAATTATGTGACTTATAACAAATATTATGATAATTTTTTGTTTATTACAGAATCTTGGGC
Source organism: Bacilli bacterium (assembly GCA_028691515.1). Classification (GTDB taxonomy): domain Bacteria; phylum Bacillota_I; class Bacilli_A; order ML615J-28; family CAG-698; genus DUUA01. Next base: position 19,156 of record JAQUZE010000012.1, on the reverse strand, counting down.
ATATAAAACCATGAATGAGCATGCAAATGATAAAAAAGAATATATATATAGTATTAGTGAAATGATAAAGTTAAAGACGCATGATATTTATTTTAATGCAGCCATGAAAGAAATGCTTGAAACGGGATATATGCATAATTATATGAGAATGTATTGGGCGAAAAAAATAATTGAATGGACTCCTACATTTGAAGAAGCTTATAATATTATAGTGTTATTGAATAATAAATATTTTATTGATGGTAGAGATGCAAATAGTTATGCTGGTATTGCTTGGTGTTTTGGAAAACATGATAGGCCGTGGAAAGAAAGAAATATATTTGGAAAACTTAGATATATGAATGATAAAGGTTTAGAAAGAAAGTTTGATATAAATAAATATATAAACAGAATAAATAGTTTATAAAAGTATGTTTAAATTAAAAAATTTTAAAATATTTTTAAAAATTAGCACATAACACTTGACAGTGCTAAAATATGTGATATAATACAATTAGCACAAGAGATACTTAAGTGCTAATATATAAAAAAAGGAGTGAAAGATATGTTAAGTTTAATTAAAAGAGAAGGTAGAGATTTATTTAATGATGATTTGTTTGAAAACTTTTTTAATCCTGTTTTAAGACCAACTGCAAGTGTTATGAAAACAGATATCAAAAAAGTGGGAAGTGATTATGTGTTGGATATTGATCTTCCTGGATTTAAAAAGGAAGATATTAAAATTACTCTAAAGGATGAGTATTTAACAATAGAAGCAACAAAAGTAAGAGAAACAGAAGATAATGATGAAAAAACAAAATATTTGCGAAAAGAAAGATATTTTGGAACTTGCTCTAGAAGCTTTTATGTAGGTGAAATTACTCAAGAAGAAATTCAGGCAAAGTATGAAGATGGCATATTGACAGTTACTATACCTGATGTTAGTGAGAAACCTGAGAAACAACCAAAAATGATCTCAATTAAATAAAGATTTAGTAACTAGGAAAAAATTTATTTATAATTTTTAATAAAAAAGCAAAATAAAAGGCAAAGTTCGTTTCGGGCTTTGCCTTTTATTAATTATAATTTATTGCTTAAATGTCTTTTTTTGTATATTATATAAGTATATAAAAAAAATGAGGTGATTTTTTGAAAATTGGTTTTATTGGAGCAGGTGTAATGGGGAAACATATGATTAGAAATCTTGCTAAGTGTGGATTTTTAGTAAATGTATATGCTAGAAATATGGATAGTGTTCAGGATTTAATTACTGAAGGGTTTATTTTTAAAGAAAGTATTAAAGAGTTAGTAAGAAATGTTGATGTTGTCATTACAATAGTGGGATATCCTAGTGATGTTGAAGAAGTTTATTTGGATCATGATAAAATTATTCCTAATTTTGATAGTGATAAAATTATTATTGATATGACTACATCTAGTCCAACACTTGCTAAAAAGATATATGCTATAGCTAAAGAGAAGGGTATTAGTAGTTTGGATGCCCCTGTTACTGGTGGGGATTTGGGAGCTGTTAAGGGAGAATTAACTATTTTTGTAGGTGGAGATTATGAAATTTATGAAAAATGTTTACCTGTTTTTAAAGCTATGGGGAAAGTTATTCAATATGTTGGAGATAGTGGAAGTGGTCAACATGCAAAGCTTGCTAATCAAATTGCTATTGCTGGGGCAATTAGTGGTATGTGTGAGACAATAACTTATGCAATTAAAAATAATATTGACCCTAAACTATTGATTAATGTTTGGGGTAGTGGAAGTGCGGGATCTTGGCAAATGGTTAATATGGCACCAAGAGCATTAGCGAATGATTATGCACCAGGATTTTTTATTAAACATTTTATTAAAGATATGAATTTAGCCATTAATGAAAGTGAAAGTAAAGGTGTAAAATTAAAAATGCTTCACACAGTTCGTGATATGTTTCAAGAGTTATCAGACAGAGGTTATAGCGAAATGGGAACTCAAGCAATAATAGATTATTATATAAAGGAGAGTTAAATAATGAGAATTATTGGGAATTTGATTTGGCTTATTTTTGGTGGTTTTTTTATGGCAATTGCTTTTTATCTTTTGGGTATATTATTATGTGTTACTATAATTGGTATTCCTTTTGGGTTACAAGCTTTTAAAGTTGGTAAGTTTGTTTTATGGCCAATGGGAACTGATATTGACGTTTTATTTAATGAACATCCAATAGCTAATATATTATGGGCTATATTTTTTGGATGGGAATTGATGCTTTCTTGTTTTGCTTTGGCGCTGTTTTTTTGTATAACAATTATAGGAATACCTTTTGGGATTCAATGGTTTAAAATTGGATTATTATCTTTATTTCCTTTTGGAGCTGAATTAAAATAATATGAAAATACTAGTTATTAGTGACTCCTTTAAAGGGAGTCTTTCTTCAAAAGAAATTGGAAATATTATTAAAAGTGAATTAAAGGAACATGAAGTAGATATAATTTCATTATCTGATGGTGGTGAAGGATTTATTGATGCTGTTAAATCTTTTATAGATTTAAAAATGATTTCAGTTAATACATATGATGCTATTTTAAGAGAAATATATGTTGAATATGGAGTGTATGGTACAAAAGCTTTTATTGAATTAGCAAAAGTTTGTGGTCTTAATATGCTTGAAGAAGAGAGAAGGAATCCTCTTTATACATCAACATATGGATTAGGATTAGTTATTAAAGATGCGATAGATAGAGGATATAAAAATATATATCTTGGTATTGGTGGTTCTTCAACAAATGATTTAGGAATTGGATTACTAACTGCTTTAGGTTTGTATACTAACAATAAAGCTTTAAATAATAATGATTTAAAAGATATAATAAATATTAATACAGTAAAGATTACAAAATTAATAAAAGATGTTAATATAAATGTACTTAGGGATGTAGATAATAAGTTGTTAGGAAAATTTGGAGCTACTTATACTTTTGGTTTACAAAAAGGAGCAAAAGATTTAGAAGAGTTGGAAAACAATATTAAAAGTTTTATTAATTTTAATCATGATAATTATTACATTGATAGAATTGGTTCTGGAGCAAGTGGTGGAGTTTCCTATGGGTTGATGAAGTTTGCTAATGCAAAAATGATTAAAGGGAGTGATTTTATACTCGAGAATATTAATTATAAAGAAATACAAGATAATTATGATTTAATAATTACTGGTGAAGGAAAGATAGATGAGCAAACTTTATATGGAAAAGCAATTAAGAGTGTTATTGATCAAACTAGAAATAAGGATAAACTAATTGTCATTTGTGGTGCTAATGAATTAAAAGATAAATTGGGAGTAAAAACTTATGCAATTGTTCCTGAAATTTGCACTTTAGAAGAATCAATAAAAGAACCTGAGAAATATTTAACAATGTTGATTAAAACAATTAATTTATAAAATGCATATTAGATGAAGCAAAATAGACTATATGATAAAATTAGAGTGTAAGTCAGTAAGATTTACAAATCCTCTCTGTTATGCTATTTAAATAAAGATGCTCGTCATTTATTTGACGACCATTTTTATTTTTATGAAATATATAATTTGTGTATTTATTAAGTAATCTTCATAATATATTACAATAAAATATTATTATTATTTATAAATTTTTTTTGATATTTATCTCCACGTCAAACTTTACTTTTATATCCATTTTTATCTTTTTTAGTATATAGGGTAATTAAATCTTTTGACTGCTTGCTTGTGATATAAATTTAAGGTTCTATATCTACAAATACCCAGAAAGTCGTTTTATCGATTTTTTTTCTTATAATTATATTCTTCTGTCTCTTAGTCTATTATTTTATATACTAATTAAAAGTTTTTAGATCTATATATAACTATGCCTACAATCTTTTTTCTATCTTATGTTTTTTAAAATTTATGTTTAACTCTCTAATGCTATTTCTACTTTATTATACTATATATTCTTTTTTATCATTTTGATTAAAATGTTTTGTTTTTTTATAAATAATGATATAATTATTAAGAAGGAGAAATACAATGAAAAAATTTTTCGGAGAGTTTAAACAATTTATTCAACGGGGAAATGTAATGGACCTTGCTGTTGGTATAATTATTGGTGGTGCTTTTAAAGAAATCGTTAATAGTTTAGTAAACGACATGCTTATGCCTGTTATTAGTTTAGTATTTAAGTTCGATGTAAAATCTGCAGTATTAATTATGAGGGGTTCTGAAACTGGAGTTGATCCAAGTGGATTGCCAATTTATGCTGATGGAACAGTATTGTTAAAATGGGGCGCATTTTTACAAGCAATTTTAGATTTCCTTATTATTGCTTTTGTTATTTTTGCAATTATTAAATTATTAAATAATTTAAGAGAAGGCGCTAAGAGAAAAAAAGAGAAAGCTATTGCTAGATTAGAAAAGAAAAAAGCTAAAGGTGTTCAGCTAAGTGCAAAAGAGCAAGAAGAAATTGATGCTGTTGCAGCAGAACTTGAAGTTGTTGCTGAGCCTAAACCAACTGTTGAAGAGTTATTAATGGACATTAAAGAACTTTTAGCAAATAAAGAAGAAGCAAAATAAGCATTATAAATAATTAATAAAGGAGTTATAAAGTGAAAGTAATAGTAATCACTGGGGCTACATCAGGTATTGGCGGAGTTACTGCTAATTATTTAGCTGAGAGAGGTAATGTTGTATATAGTCTTTCTCGTACTATTAGAGAAAATAATTCTATAAAATATCTAGCTTGTGATGTTACTATTAAAAATCAAGTAATTGAAGCGATTAATAAGATTATTGATTCTGAAGGAAGAATTGATGTTATTATTAATAATGCTGGGATGGGAATTAGTGGAGCGTTAGAATTTAATAGTACTAAAGAAATTAATCACATTATTGATGTAAATATTAATGGTATTGTTAATATGGTTCAAGTTTCTTTGCCTTTCTTAAGAAAGACAAAAGGAAAGATTATTAATATTGGCTCTGTTGCTAGTATAATTCCAATTCCTTTTCAATCTTTTTATAGTATAACTAAAAGCGGAGTTTTAAAGTTAAGTGAAACATTAGCAATGGAAGTTAAGCCATTTGGAATAAAAGTATCTTGTGTTTTACCAGGGGATACAAAAACTGAGTTTACAAAGAACAGAAAAAAAGAAGTTCTTGGTGATGATATTTATCAAAATAGAATTAATAGGTCAGTTTCTAAAATGGAAAAAGATGAATTAAACGGGATGGATCCTATAAGGGTCACAAAAGTAATTGAAAAAATAATTAACAGGAAAAATCCTAAAGTCATTAAAGCTGTCGGGTTTAATTATAAGGTTTTGTTATTTTTATATAAAATTTTACCTTCTCGTGTAGCTTTTTGGGTTTTGTATAAATTATATGCAAAATAAGCCCAAAAAGCTTTTTTTTATTAAATATTTAGCACTCTTTACTTGACAGTGCTAATATTTTAAGGTATAATAAGGAATGTATAATTAAAATAGTGAGGTGAAAAAATATGGCAGAATTAAAAAAATTTAAAACAGAATCAAAACGTTTATTAGAGTTAATGATAAATTCTATCTACACACACAAAGATATTTTCTTAAGAGAGATTATTTCTAATGCAAGTGATGCTATAGATAGACATCATTTTTCTTCTCTTACTGATGAGTCATTAGATAGAGAAGGAAATTATTCTATTATTATAGAAAGAGATGAAAAAAATAGAACAATTACTATTAAAGATAATGGTATTGGAATGACTCATGATGAGTTGATTAATAGTTTAGGCACAATTGCTAAAAGTGGATCAAAAGAATTTTTAGAAAAAATGGATAAAGCAAAAAAAGAGGAGCAGTTAGAACTGATTGGACAATTTGGTGTAGGTTTCTATTCAGCTTATATGGTTGCAAGTAAAGTAAATGTTAAAACAAAATCTCCATTTAGTGATAAAGCTTATATGTTTTCTTCAGATGGTGTTGAATCATATAAAATTGAAGAAATAGATAAAACTGATAGAGGAACTGAAGTAGTAATATATTTAAAAGAAGAAAAAGAGTCTCATGAATATGATCACTATTTAGAAGAATTTACATTAAGAGATTTAGTAAAAAAATATTCAGATTATGTAAGATATCCAATTAAAATGGAGGTAAGTAAATCTGTTCCTAAGTTAGATGAAAAAGGTGAAAAGATTTCAGGAGAATATGATGAAGTTACTGAAATTGAAATATTAAACTCAATGGTTCCATTATGGAAAAAACCTAAAAAAGAACAAAAAGAAGAAGAAATTAATAGTTTTTATCGTAAAAAGTATTATGACTATGAAGATCCGTTTACTCATTTATTATTAAATGTTGAAGGAAATTTAAATTATACAGCATTAGTATTTATCCCAAAACATGCTCCACAAAATATGTATTCAGAGAAATATGAAAAAGGTTTACAATTATATTCACGTGGTGTTTTTATAATGGATAAATGTAAAGATTTAGTTCCGGATTATTTAAGATTTATAAAAGGACTTGTTGATACAAGTGATTTGCCTTTAAATATTAGTAGAGAAGTATTGCAAAAAACAACTGATTTAGAAAAAATAGGTAAAAATGTTGAAAAGAAAATTTTATCTCGATTAGAAAAGTTATTAAAAAATGATAGAGAAAAATATATCGAATTCTTTAAACAATTTGGCGTTAATATTAAATATGGTGTATATGATCAATTTGGTGCTAGCAAAGATTTATTAAAAGATTTATTAATCTATGAAACAATTAATAAAGATGCTTACGTTACATTAAGTGAGTATGTAAAAGATATGCCTAAAGAACAAGAGTATATTTATTATGCATCATCAAAAAATAAAGTATCGGCAAGTTCTCTTCCACAAATGGATTTAATAAAGAAAAAAGGGTTTGATGTTTTGATATTTAATGATGATATTGATGAATTTGCAATTAGTATGCTTGGTGAGTATGAGAAGAAAAAATTTAAATCTATTAATCAAGGAGATCTTGGTTTAAAAGATGAAATTAAAGATAAAAAGATTGAAGAATTAACAGTTGATCATAAAGATTTATTAGATAAATTAAAAACTCTTTTAGAAAAAGACGTTGTTGATGTTAGATTATCAAAACGATTAACTGATGCACCTGTTTGTTTAGTATCTGAAGATGGAGTTTCTTTTGAAATGGAAAAAGCACTTTCACATTTACCTAATAGTGAGCAATTTAAGGCTTCTAGAGTATTAGAAATAAATCCAAATCATAAAATGTTTAAATCATTGGAAAATTTATTTAATGATAATGATTCAGATTTAGAAGATTTTGCTGATTTATTATATCAACAAGCATTAATGATTGAAGGGTTCCCATTAAAAGATCCTGTTTCTTTTTCTAATAAAATGACTAATTTAATGATTAAAGCAGCAAGTAAATAATATAAAAAAAAGTCATAAATTTATTTATGGCTTTTTTTGTTTAATGTCATTTGTTGTTATATTAGTTTATATAGTTTATAATGTATACATAAGGAGGTATCTGCTTATGAAAAAAATATATGCAAGAGTATATCAAACTATTTTTAAAATTTTTTCTTATTTTCTAAAATGGCGAAAACCATTATTGATTAGTGGTGTTAACTCCCTTTTAGAACTTCCAAATATTATCGGAGCTAATAATATTAATTGCATATTAATTGTTACTGATCAAGGAATTGTTAAATTGGGTCTAATGGACCAATTTTTGAAGGAAATGGAAAAGAATAAACTCAAATATGTTATATACGATAAAACTGTTCCTAATCCTACAATTGAAAATATTGAAGAAGCTAGAGAATTATATTTATTAAAAAATTGTGATGGAATTTTGGGTTTTGGTGGAGGCACAGCAATGGATTGTGCAAAAGCAGTAGGAGCGAGAATCGCTCGTCCAAATAAATCAATTTCAAAAATGAAGGGTGAATTGAAAGTTGGTAAAAAAATTCCTTTCTTAATTGTTGTTCCAACAACAGCAGGAACAGGTAGTGAAGCAACTTTAGCTGCTGTTGTGACAGATTCACATACTCATGAAAAATATGCAATTAATGATCCGGTATTAATTCCTAATATTGCAATTCATGATCCTTTATTATTAAAAAAACTTCCTTCTCATTTAACTGCTACAACAGGAATGGATGCTTTGACACATGCAATTGAAGCTTATATCGGAAGAAGTAATACAAAAGAAACAAAGAAGTATGCAATTGAAGCGGTTAAAATTATTTTTAGAGATTTAGAAAAAAGTTACTTAGATGGCAATAATTTAGTATTAAGAGAAAATATGCTGAAAGCATCATATTATGCAGGACTTGCTTTTACGAGAGCATATGTTGGTAATATTCATGCAATTGCCCATACTTTAGGAGGATTTTATCAAGTCCCACATGGATTTGCAAACGCGATAATTTTACCTCATGTTCTTAGATATTATAAAGAACATGTTGAAAAGAGATTGGCTGAACTAGCAAGTTATGTTCATATTGGTGAAGAAAGTGATTCAGAAAGTATTAAAGCTAATAAATTTATTGATAGAATAGAATTAATGAATAAGAATATGGATATTCCTGACTTTATTATTATAGATAATGAGGATAATTTACGCTTAATGATTGAAAGAGCTTATAAGGAATCATTTCCATTGTATCCAGTACCCAAAATTTTTGACAAGAAAGATTTTGAGATATTATTTAGAAAAATATTGAAATTTAAATATTAAAGGAGAAAAAGATGGAAGCACAGGAAATAAAACTTTTAGTTAAAAAACAAAAAGTGTTTTTTGAAACTGGTTTATCAAAAAATATAAATTTTCGTAAAGAAAAATTAAATAGTCTTTATTCAGTTATTGTGAGAAATGAGGAGCTTATTTTGGATGCTTTGAAAGCAGATTTAAATAAATCGAAGTATGAAGCTTATATGACAGAGGTTGGAATCGTATTATCAGAAATAAAATTTATGTTAAAAAAAATAACTAAATGGTCAAAACCAAAAAGAGTCAGAACATCAATTACTCAAGCGCCTGGAAAATCGGTTATTTATCATGAGCCTTTTGGGACGACTTTGATTATTTCACCTTGGAATTATCCCTTTCAACTTGCTATTAATCCATTAATTGGGGCAATTGCTGCAGGGAATACTGCAATTTTAAAACCTTCAAATTATTCTATTAATACTTCAAAAATAATTAAACAAATAATCGAAGAAGTTTTTCCTGAGGAATATGTTTCAGTTGTTGAAGGTGGTAGAGACGAAAATACTTCTTTGCTTGATCAAAGGTTTGATTTTATATTTTTTACTGGCTCAGTTGCAGTTGGGAAAGTTGTTATGGAAGCTGCAGCAAAATATTTAACACCTGTTTGTTTAGAACTTGGTGGAAAGAGTCCTTGTATTGTTGAAAAAACTGCAGACTTAAGATTAGCGGCAAAACGGATTATTTGGGGTAAGTTAATAAATTCAGGTCAAACTTGTATTGCGCCTGATTATGTATTAGTTGATAAAGTTATTAAGAATCAACTTCTTATATTAATGAAAGAGGCAATTATAAATTTTTATGAAGAAAAATCTTTAGATTGTGATTATTATCCTAAAATAATTAGTAATAAACATTATGATAGATTATTAAAATTAGTTCTTAATGAAGAAGTATATTATGGAAATGAAACTAATGGGACACAAATTTCCCCAACAATTTTGAATAATGTTTCATGGAATTCACCAATAATGCAAGAAGAAATATTTGGGCCTATTTTACCTATTTTAGACTTTGAAGATTTATCTGATGCAATACTTAAAATTAAAGAAAGAGAAAAACCTTTAGCATTATATCTTTTTTCTAAAAATAAAGAAATTCAAAATAAAATAGTAAGAGAAATATCTTATGGAGGAGGATGCATTAATGATACAATACTTCATTTATCTTCTGAAACTTTACCATTTGGTGGTGTTGGAAATAGTGGATTAGGAAATTATCATGGTTATTATAGCTTTAAAACATTTTCTCATGAAAAAGGTATTTTAAAAAAGGGAAGTTTATTTGATATAGCTTTAAGATATCCACCTTATAATAAAAAAATGACATTAATTAAAAAAATATTAAAATAATAAACAGTTAAAGCCTCAATATTATATTGTGGCTTTTTTATAATGTGTACTTGTGATATAATAATAATATAAGATTAAATTAGAAGGAAAATTATATGAACAAAATGAATTATACAATGCTTTGCGATTTCTATGAATTAACTATGGCAAATGGTTATTACCTTTCTGGGAAAAAAGATGAGATTTGTTATTTTGATATTTTCTTTAGAGATGTTCCTGATAATGGTGGATATGCAATTTTTGCTGGTTTAGAGGAAATGGTTAAGTATATAAGAAATTTAAAATTTTCAGAAGAGGATATTATTTATTTGAGAAATAAAAAACAGTTTTCTGAAGATTTTATTGAGATATTAAAAAATTTTAAATTTGAAGCTGATATTTATGCAATGCCTGAGGGAAGTGTTATTTTTCCTTATGAACCTGTTATTATTGTACGAGGGAAAACTATTGAGGTGCAATTAATTGAAACATATATGCTTACCGTTTTTAATCATCAATCTTTAATTGCTACTAAAGCTAATAGGATTGTTAGGGCAGCTGAAGGCAGAATTGTTTCTGAATTTGGAGCTAGAAGAGCACATGGAGCAGAAGCAGCATATCTTGGAGCAAGATCTGCATATATAGCTGGTGTAGCATCAACTAGTAACACATTAGCCGATGTTATTTTTAATATTCCTGCTACTGGAACAATGGCTCATTCTTGGGTTCAAGTCTTTGATACTGAGTATGAAGCTTTTAAAACCTATTGTGAAATATATCCTGATTCTACTGTTTTATTAGTAGACACATATAATATTACTAAGAGTGGAATTCCTAATGCTATTAAAGCATTCAATGAAGTATTAAAACCTTTAGGTAAAAGACCAATTGGGGTACGACTTGATTCAGGAGATATTGCTTATCAATCAAAAAAAGTCAGAAAGATGTTAGATGATGCTGGATATTTTGATTGTAAGGTTATTGTATCTAATTCTTTAGATGAATATTTAATTACAAATCTATTGCAACAAGGAGCTAAAATTGATTCTTTTGGTGTCGGTGAACGATTGATCACATCAAAGAGCAGTCCTGTTTTTGGGGGTGTTTATAAACTTGCTGCTATAGAAAAAGACGGTAAAATAATTCCAAAAATTAAAATTAGTGAAAATGTTGAAAAAATCACTACCCCACATTTTAAGAAGGTATATAGATTATATCAAGATGGTAAAGCTACTGCTGATTACATTACTATTCATAATGAAAAACCAGATTTCTCTAAACCTTTGGAAATATTTGATCCCCATATTACTTGGAAAAGAAGAACTTTAATTACATATTCAGCAAGAGAAATGTTAGTACCTATTTTTAAAAAAGGTAAACTTGTATACACACTTCCTACTTTAGAAGAAATTAGAAGTTATTGTAAGAGTGAAGTTGATAGTATTTGGGATGAGGTTAAACGTTTTGAAAATCCTCATAATTATTATGTTGATTTGTCAAAAGAATTATGGGATTGTAAAGAAGATTTGCTTGTTAGTGAAAAAACCAAAATTAATGGTTATAAAAAATAGATATTTACTTAGATTAACTTTACTATAGAAAAAACTCAAAAGGAGACTTTCTATGAAAATAGGTAAAATTATACATTATTACCGCAAAAAAAATAATATGACTCAGGAAGAACTAGCTTTTAGGTTAGGAGTTTCTGGAGCGACTATTTCAAAATGGGAAAATAATTTATCTTATCCAGAAACATCTTTACTACCTAAAATTTCTGATATCTTTGATATTTCTATTAATCAATTATTTAATAATGATTTTGTATTAGTATCAATTATTGATAATATTATTGATGACGTTAATGACCCCAAAAAATATGATTTACAAAATGCAATTTTATATTTAGAAAAAAATTTATTAGAATATCCAGAAAATGAAAATCTTGAATTTGAAATTGCTAAAAAATATTTTTTGCTTTTTAGAAAAAAGCCTAATGTTTCAAATGATTTAATTAAGAAATCTATAAATATTTTTGAAAAATTAATTAATTCTAAAAATAAGGATATTTCACAATGGAGTAAGCATTTTTTGTCATTAATTTATTCAAGAGTGAAAGATCTTGATAATGCATTTAATTTAAATAAACAACTAATGTTGGCAGAAGGAATTAATCCTAAGTTAGATAATATCATAATTAAGTTTAATAATGGTTATATAGATATTGATAAAGATATAAAAATAAACTTAATTAGTTTATTAGAAGAATACTTTACTTATTGGAAATATTTATATGAGTACTATTATAAAATGCAAAGGTATGAAGATATTTTAATAGAAGGCTTAAAATATATCAGTGTTATTATAAATTATATTGGCAAAGATAAATCTATCTTTTTTAAACAATTATCTTATGTTTATTATGATTTAGGGATTGCATATTATAAAGTGAATAATAAGATGAGAAGTGATGAATGTTTTATTAGTTCGTTATTATATGCTAAAAAATATGATGAACTTGATAGAGAAATAATTGATAAATTTGAGAAAAACATAGTCGTAAAAGAAGAAAAAAGTAATTGTAGTAAATTAGAAGAAATAAAAGCATTAATTGAAAATAATGAAGAAAAAGAAATTAAAGATAAGTTAACTTATTTTTTAACAAGAATAAAATTTTAACAAGAAATTAATTTTAATATTAGTATTAACAAATATAATACATTACAATTTTATACCTGTCGATTTATCATCATATAGTTTAAAAATAACTAGTATTAAAAAACATTATTTTGGGAGTATATTGTATGAAAAAAGAAACAGTTGCAAAAGTGATAGGTATTTATTCACTTGTTTTAGGTGGGTTAACAGGGATATCGGTAATTGGGCTTTTTTTCTTGTATTTTGGGTGTAAGATAGAAAATAATTTAAAAAAGAATATTAGGTGCAAAAGTGAAATAAAAATACTAATGATTTTTTATGTAATGTTTTTTTTCTTAGGCTCAGGTTTGATTGCTTTTTTTACATTTAAAAAATACCCTTTGTTTTTTATAGTGATTTGTCCAATATTTCTCATAATTTTTGGAACACCTTTAGTATTTTCTTTGATTTTTTTGTATATGGAGCACAAAAACCCAACGACTTTTGGGGAAATTAATATCTATTGTGATGATAAATTTTCTGAGTTAAAAAGGTTGTATGATGCCCGTATAATTACAAAGGAAATGTATGAAAATAAAAAAGAAAGTTTAGTAAAGAAACAAATAAATATAGATTAAAACGCATCATATATGATGCGTTTTTATTTAAAATATTTGTGTTCGAATAATAGTTTCTGTTTCATCAGGGCCAACTGATACTATTACAATGGGAATAGATGTTATTTGTTCAATTCTATTTATATAATTTTTTGCGTTTTGAGGCAGTTCTTCAAATGTTTTGCATTTGGTTATATCTTCGGTCCAGCCGGGCAGTTCTTCATAAATAGGAATGCATTTTTCAAGGTCATTTATATTTGCTGGTACAGTATGAATTTCTTTTCCGTTTAAAGAATATGATGTACATATTTTTAATGTTTTAATGCCACTTAAAACATCAAGCAACATTAAAGATATTCCTGTTAAACCATTAATCATTTTTGAATAATTTAGAATAACAGTATCTAGCCAACCAATTCTTCTTGGCCTTTTTGTTACAGTCCCATATTCATGACCAGTTTCTCTAATGTAATTGGCTGTTTCATTTTCAAATTCAGTAGGAAAAACTCCGCTACCAACTCTTGTTGAATAAGCTTTACAAATTCCTATTACTTCATTAATGTTTGTTGGGCCAACGCCACTTCCAATACATACTCCGCCACCTGAGGGGTTAGAGGAAGTTACGAATGGATAAGATCCAAAATCAATATCTAGAAGAGCTCCTTGGGCTCCTTCAAATAAAATATTCTTATTGTTCTTAATTTCATTATTTAATAAAGTAATAGTGTCAATGACATAAGGTTTTATTTTTTTTGCTATTTCTTTATATTCATTATAAAATTTATTAATATCAATTTGTTGCTCATCATACAAAGATAATTCTTCATTTTTAAATAAAAGAGTTTTTTGTAAACTTTCATAGAAATTATCACTAGTAAAGTCAGTCATTCTTATTCCTATTCTTGCTATTTTATCAGTGTATGCGGGACCTATTCCTTTTTTTGTTGTTCCAATCAATCCGTCTTTTAATTTTTTTTCTTTTACACCATCAAGTGTAATATGATAATCAAATAAAACTTGGGCTCTATCGCTAATAAATAAATTATTGCAATCAAATCCTAGTTGTTTTAAGTTGTCAACTTCCATAAGAAAATGTTTAGGGTTTATTACCATACCATTTCCTAATATATTAATTATGTTTTTATTAAATATACCTGAAGGAATTAATTGGAGTTTATAAGTATTATTATTAAACTTAATTGTATGACCGGCATTATTGCCTCCTTGATATCTAACAACAAAATCAGCTTTTTTTGAAAGATAGTTAGTAATTTTACCTTTTCCTTCATCTCCCCATTGTGTTCCAACAACAACTACGCATTTGCCCATATGTTCCTCCTTGATTTATTATTTACATTAAATAGTATATCATGAAAAATATAATATTTATAGTATAAAAAGTTTTTATAGGTTGCATTTTTCATAAGGATAAATTATAATGTATTAAAGCTTCGGAGGTGTTATATGCTAGTTTTAATTGGTCCGAGTGCCAGTGGAAAAACAGAAATTGCTCATTATTTAATTAAAAAATATAAGATGAAAAGAGTAGTAACATGTACTACAAGAAAAAAAAGAGTTGGAGAAGAAGATGGTGTTGATTATTATTTTTTAACTTTTGAAGAATTTAATGATAAAATTGCTAATAATGAGTTTTTAGAATATACTTTATATAATAAGAATTACTATGGTACTTTAAAAAAAGAAGTTAGCAAGGAAAAAATATTAATTATTGAAGCTAATGGATTTTATAGTTTAAAAAAAATTATACCCAAACAAATGACTAGTTTCTTTTTAAGAGCTCCTACCGATGAAAGACTAAAAAGAATGATAAGGCGTGGTGACTTATTAGATAATATAGATAAAAAGAAAGCATATGATGATGATAACTTTCCAAGTGAAATTATTGGTGTAGATTATATTATTAATAATTTTGAACAATCAATTGATAAGAGCGCTGAAGAGATATATGAATTGTATAATAAAGAGTAATAATATATTTTTGTAGTTTTTTTCTTTAGAAAAATGTCCCTTAATATGAGGGATCTTTTTTAATATTTTAAGCTATTAAGTCATTTGTAAAAATTTTTAATTATTATTATTACTTTTATGATTAAATTTGGTTAACGGTTGTTTAGCATAATACTGTAAAAACCAGGTTTTAACTATTTGTGTTTTATGGTATAATATAAACTAACGGAGGAATTACATGAAAAAAATCGTATATTTGTTATTTTTTCTTTTTATTTTAAGTTCTTGTACAATAGATATAGTTGGTGAAAAGTTTACTGTCACTTTCGATAGTAGAGGAGGAAGTTCCATTAATGATGTTATAGTTGATCAGGAAGTTGTAGTATTTGATAATCCTACTAAAGAAGGTAATACTTTTTTAGGGTGGTATAAAGATATTAATGATGAGACTTCAAAAATTGTTGATTCTAAGTCATTAAATAATAATATTACTTTGTTTGCCAAGTGGGAAGTAAATGAATATACAATTACTTTTGATAGTGATGGTGGATCTGATTTAGATTCAATAACAAAAGAATTTGGATCTGCTCTTGGTAATTTAGCTGTTCCAATAAAAGATGATTATATATTTAATGGGTGGTTTATTGATGAGAACAGAACAAATGAATTTAAGTCAGAAACAATGATTGCATCAAATATAACTTTGTATGCTAAGTGGGATGTCTTAACATTCACAGTTAATTTTTATAATATTCATAATCAAATAATAGATACTCAAACTGTAGAAAAAGGTGTCAATCTTGAATATCCAACTTTAGAACCTATTGATGGTTATACATTTGTTTCCTGGAGTGAGATAGTAACAAACATTACATCGGATTTGGATGTTTATCCTATTTATGAGATAGATTCTAATTTGTTTCCATATACAAAAATAAGTGAAGTTAAAACCTTGATTGATGAATCTCCAGCTGGAGTAGACGTTACATTTGCTGGTACAGTAATTGGATTTGATTCATCTAATTATGCACATGTAGCAGATGCAACTGGAGCAATTTATGTAAGAGCTACAAATCCGAATCTATATTTGGGAGCTAAAGTTAAGATTAGTGGAACTGGGTTTGTTTATCAAGGGTCAGATTCTTTTCCTGAATACACAAGACAAATTAAGTATGATAATATTGTGGTTGAAAATTATGATGGTGATTTAAGTATACCGATTAGTGCAAAAAAAATAGATTTATCAGTATTATCTGACACATCAGATTATAAGAATAATTTGTACCTTGGTAACTTAGTTACAGTTACAGGTTATGTTCAAGTTGGGGCTGATAAATACTCATTTTATTTATTAGATGAGCAAAGCAATGAAATTTTATCAATTCATCACTATTCGCGTAATTTTAATAATCAAATAACCGATAGTAGTACAAATAAATTTTTATCCTTAGATGGTGAAAAAGTTACAATTACGGGTGTTATATATCGATACTATACAAGTGAAGATATATATACTATTCAATGTATTGGCTTAGATGATGATTTAATAGTAATTGATACACATATAGATTCTAGTTATTTAAATATTTTTTCGATAAATGATACTCATGGAGCATTTAATACTGATGATAGAAATATTGGTCTTGATAAAGTTGCTTCAGTAATTAGTGATTTAGAGTCACAGAATGGTGATTATATCAAGATTGCTAATGGAGATATTTTTCAAGGTTCTTATGTGTCAAATATAAATAAAGGGTTACCACTGATTGATGCTTTAAATGAATTAAATTTTGATGCTTTTGTAATTGGAAATCATGAATTTGACTGGGGAATTGAAGAAATAGCTAAATACAAAGATGGTAATTTAGAAAATGGTGAAGCTAACTTTCCATTCCTGGCTGCTAATATTGTGAGAAAAAATAATGGTCAAAAATTATCTTGGACTGAAGACTATACAATAATTGAAAGAAATGGTCAAAAAACGGCAATTATTGGTGCTATAGGTTATGGTCTTGAAAGTTCAATATTAACTGAGATGGTTGAAGATTATCAATTCCTAGATCCTGTGCCAATTGTTGAAGCTCTTGCAAGTCAACTTAGATCAGAAGAGAATGTTGATTTTGTCATTGTTGCTTTACATGATTATACTGAAAGTATAAATAGAAGAATTAGTAATTTAACTGGAAATAGTTATGTAGATGCAGTTTTATGTGCTCATACGCATCAACAAATATCAGAGTTTGAAATGAGAGAAGATGAATATAATATGCCTATTGCTCAAGGTAGAGCAAAAAATGGCACAGTAATTGATTTAAGAATTGAATTAAGAAATAGTAATGTTTATAAAGCTGTTATTAATCAAATAGCTCCAGATAGTTATCCTAGCAGTCAAGAATTCTTAGCTGTTATTAATAAATATCAAGATGACATTAATGAAGGGGATAGAGTTCTTACTTATACTACTGAATATTTATCTAGATATCGTTTAGGTAATGAAATGATTAAAGCTATGCTTGATGAATTTAATGTTGATGTAGCTATAATTAATACAGGAGGAGTTCGTACTGAACTTTCAACTGGTAATATTAGAGTTAAAGATGTTTTTGAAGTCTTTCCGTTTGATAATGCAATTGTTTTAACAACTCTTTCAGGTTCAACATTAAGGTCTTTGTTAGATGATCAGGGTTCTTACTTGTATTTTAATAATGATATAATTTATAATATAAATGATTATGATACTTATAATATTGTTACTATTGATTATGTATATACTAACAATTATTATAGTTCATATTTTAATGCAACTCACACTCTTCCAAATAGATTAATGAGAGATGTATTTATTGATTATTTAGAATCTAATTAGATTTTAAGCCTTAGGTTATTTCTAAGGCTTTTTTAAAATTAATAAATTATAGTTAAATTAATGAATTTTTTTATGGATAAGAAAAATAGTTAAAATCATAACACATTAAGGGTTTAATAATTATAAAGATTATTATGATTATATTTGATTATTAGGGGTCTTTAGCACAATAATTATAAGTTAGGCTAGATAATAAAGAGTAATGATAGATTTTTAAAAATTATTATGGTATAATATTTTAATAGAAAATGGAGATGAATATTATGAAAAACAAAATACTTGTTGAAACATCTGCTCGTCATGTTCATTTAAATGATGAAGCAGTAAAAATTTTATTTGGTCAAAATGCAAAGTTGACTTTTAAAAAAGAGTTATCACAACCAGGACAATTTCAATCAAATGAAAGAGTTACTGTTGTTGGACCTAAAAGACAATTGGAAAATGTTTCTGTTTTAGGTCCTGAAAGAAGTGCTAATCAAGTTGAAATTTCAGCAACTGATGCTAGAAGTATTGGTGTTGAAGGTGTTGTTAGATTAAGTGGAGATATTGATGGAACTCCAGGATGTAAATTAATTGGTCCTTGTGGTGAAATAGAGTTAGCAGAAGGTGTGATTGTTGCTAAGCGTCATATTCATTTAACTGAAAAAGATGCTATTGATTTTGGTGTTAAAAATAATGATGTTGTAAAAGTAGCAATAAAAAATGATTTTAGATCACTAATTTTTGATGAAGTAATTATTAGAATAAAAAATACTTTTGCTGCTGCAATGCATATAGATACAGATGAATCAAATGCTGCAGGGATAAAACTTGGAGATTATGGAATAATTATAAAATAATGCCTTTTAAAAGGCTTTTTTTAAATAAAATTTTTCTTGATAAATTTCAATGTTTATAGTAAAATATTTATTGTCAATATGCACCCGTAGCTCAGTTGGTAGAGCAATTGACTCTTAATCAATGGGTCCAGGGTTCGAGTCCCTGCGGGTGTACCA
>JAQUZE010000011.1 GCA_028691515.1 Bacilli bacterium | reverse complement strand
TAATTTTCTCCTTAATTTTTTTGTTTTAACTTTTGAAAAGGAAGTATAACCTTTTAGGTAAAACAAAAAAATCAATTTCTCCAAGAACAATATAATTTAAATATTTTTAGTGGCTGTACATACTTATATATACAGTTAAAATTCTCATTGATGTTATCTTCTTCTCTAATAAATGAATGTATTTCAATAAATAATTCAGCTAATTTAATGCCAACTAAAGTTGCACTAACAATTAACATTATTAACATTATTAAAGATACAAAACTAGAAATACTAAAAGTAAAATAAGAAACTTGTGATGGACCATTTATTATTTCTGACAAAAGAGCATAAACCTCTTCTTTAATAAAAAGCTCTTTATATGCGGAGAAATTACTAAATGGAGGAAATAGCAAATAAAAACCAAAAAACACGAAAAAAACTACATGAGCAGCCGAAGCTAATTTCATGTTTTTTCTTTCGAAAAATCGAGCTATTATTATGTTTTCAATCATGTATAAAAATAAAATAAGCATATTGAAAGCCTTTCCATTTATTTTGTAAAAAAATAAACTAGTAATTTTGAAATAAAACTATAAAATATTTGCTAATTTTATAATGTCATGCAAAACAATTTACTTACATATACTAATTTTATCACTAATAAAAATATATGTCAACTTATCTTTAATTCATAAAATAATATTAGTGTATAAAAAGAAACAATTTTAAATTGTTTCTTTTTATTCCATATATAATCCCATTAATTCTTCAATACTAGTAATACCTTGGAGTACATAAGTTTTACCAACATTCCAAAGAGAAATCATTCCATTTTTCTTTGCCACTTCTCTTATCTCTTCTGCTGACATACCTTTTACCATTGCATCTCTAATTTTATCATTTAAGTACATAATTTCATGAACTGCAGTTCTTCCTCTATAACCAGTTTGATTACAAAATTGACATCCTTGAGGCCTATAAATACTTACTGGTTTATCTAAACCTAAAATAGCCATTTCTCTTGCATTAGTTCTTCTTTTCTTTTTACAAGCTGGACATAATCTTTTTACAAGTCTTTGTGATATAACACCAACTAAAGCATCAGCAACTAAATAATTAGTCACACCCATATCAACTAATCTTGTTAATGCACCTGGTGCATCATTTGTATGAATTGTACTAAAAACTAAATGTCCAGTAATAGCAGCACGAATAGCAATTTGTGCTGTTTCTTCATCTCGAATTTCACCAATCATGATAATATCTGGATCTTGTCTTAAAATACTTCTTAAGGCAGTAGCAAAAGTTAAATTAGCTTTTATATTTACTTGTGATTGGTTTATTCCATCTAAAGTATATTCTACAGGATCTTCAACCGTAATAATATTAACATTTGGTTTATTTAATTCTCTTAAAAATGAATAAAGAGTTGTTGACTTACCACAACCAGTTGGCCCTGATAATAAAACTATTCCATGGGGATGAGCTAATATTTTATCAATAACTGCATTACCCTCATCAGTAAAACCTAATTTAGTTCTTGAAAAACTAAATGCAGATTTATCTAAAATACGAATTACTATTTTTTCACCATAAACTGTTGGAAATGAAGAAACACGAAAATCATATTCAGTTCCATTAATTACTAAATTAATACGGCCATCTTGAGGAAGTCTTCTTTCAGAAATACTCATTCCAGAAACAATCTTAATTCTTGCTGCAATAGCTGGATAACTTTCCAAAGGAAAGACAGCTCTTTCAGATAGTTCTCCATCAATTCGATATCTTACCTTAACATTTCTTTCAAATGGTTCTATATGAATATCACTAGCTCTAAAAGGAATAGCTTCTTTAATAACAGAATCTACAAATTTAACAGCTGGCGCATTAATAACATCACTTTCAGTCTCAATTTTAAAGTCTTGGTCTCCCATGGCTTTACTAATTAATCTTTTATCTTTATCTTTATTTAAATTATCCAAAGCATCTTCAGTATATTTTACAGCTACAACAGAATCTACATAAATATCAATCTGAACTCCTGGAACTAAAATAAATTCTATCTTTCCAGAATAAAATGTAGCAATAGATGATAAAGCATTAAAATCTAGTGGTCTTGCAACTGCAACTAACATAATCCCATCATTATCTAAAGAAACAGGAACTATTTTCTGTTTCTTTAAAAATGGTAAACTAAAATTATCTACTAAACTCTCATCAATTTCTAACATTGGAAGCTCTATATATGGCATAGAATAAAATTCACCCATAGCAGCTAATGCTGTAATTTCTGTGCAATAATCTTTTGCAATCAAATATTTTTCAGCAGGCATCTTTAATCTTTCACATTCAGAAAGTATTTCATTAATCTGTCTTCGTTTAATTACTTTCTTATATGCAAAGAATTGTAATAATTCAAAATTTAAATTCATTAAAGATCCTCCTTCTTTTTACAAAATATTTATTAAAGCCCAGTCATAATTGATAACATTGGTGAATAAATAGCATAGAATATAACTCCAACAGATAATCCCATTATAAGTAACATAATAGGTTGTAATATAGTAGTTAGTCTTGACAAAGATCTTTCAACAAGATCATCAAAAAATGCACAAGATTTTAATAATACTTCATCTATTGAATCTGTCTTTTCTCCAATTGATATCATCTGTATTAACATATCAGGAAAAATTTTTTCTTCATTTAAAGCTGAAGTCAAGGTTTTGCCTTGAGTAACAGCTTCTGCTGAAACTTTAAAACGTTTTTCAATATTTTTATTTCCTAAAACAATTGAAACTATAGACATTGCCTCAACTATATCCATTCCACTACCAATTAATAAACCAAATGCTCTTGCAAATTTAGAACTAGCTTTATTTACTTGAATATTTTTAATAATTGGTATTTTTAATTTTATAGTATCATATACATATCTTCCTTTTTTGGTTTTACCAAACATAGAAAGTAGAAAAAAGATAACAAAAACATATAAAAATATTTGCATCCAATTAGCAATTAAATACTCACTAAAATTAAAAATAGTCATTGTTAATGCTGGCATTTCAACATCAAGTGCTGCAAGTGAATCTCTAAATGTTGGAATAACAAAAATCATCATTAACATAACAACACCAACTAACATAACAAGAAGCATAATTGGATAAACCATTGCTGATTTAGTCTTTGCTTTTAATTTACTATCACTTTCAAAATAATCAGCTAAACTGACTAAAACTTTATCAAGTGTCCCACTCATCTCACCAACATAAGTCATACTTCTAAAAAACTCAGGGAAAGCATTCTTATGCTTTTCCATAGCTTCAGAAATTAGTTTTCCTGCTTTAACATCCTCATGCATTTCTTCTAATACTTTTTTAAAATAACCAGTATACGATTGACTTTTTAAAACAGACAAACAATCAATTGCTAATATACCAGAACTAATCATTATAGAAAATTGCCGACAGAATGTCGTTAATTCCCCTACTTTTACTTTTCCGGATACGGAGAAAAAAGCATTCGGGGGTTTAAAAGAAACAGCTCTTGATTTTACTAAATATAATTTTTGTAAAATCAATTGTTCTCTTAAACTTTCTTCATCTTCAGCCATAAAAGTACCAGTAAATTTTTTCTTATCGGCATTTATAGCTGTATATTTAAATTTCTTCATTTTTCTCCTCCATTATTAAAATAGTGAAATATACCAATTAACAATGTATGAGCCAAAAAACATAGCAAAAGTCATTCCAAATATTAAGAAAGGAGCAAAAGGATATTCAGTATCTTTTTTATCATTTTTCTTTTTTCTAACTATTAATAAAACAACACTCGCTATTATACTCGATACTAAAATTGCAATAAATAAATTATATATTCCTAGTAATAAACCACAAGCTGCAACTAACTTTACATCACCAAATCCCAAAGCTTCTTTCTTTAATATCAAAATAGATCCATAATGAAATATCAAGAAAAACAATCCACCAAAAACTAATCCAGCAAGTCTTTGTTGCCATGGAATTGTATCTATTAATAAACTATTATCTTTAAAAAATATATTACTGACTATAGCAATTACTCCCAGTAATAATATCATAATATTAAATCTATCGGGAATAATTTGATGTTCTAAGTCTATAAAGAAAACTGCTATAAAAGCAACAATAGCAAGCATTGCTATTATAGTAAATATATAACTATCATCAATAAATCTTAAAACAGCACAAAGCCATAATAACATAGTTACAACTTCAACAATAGTGTATCTTATAGATATGTTTTTTTTACAAGATCTACATTTACCTTTTAATATTATATAAGAAATAACTGGTATGTTATCATACCATTTTAATTTATATTGACAATTGGGACAATGAGAACTTGGTTTAGCAAGACTCATTCCCAAAGGAACTCGATAAATTACTACGTTTAAAAAACTACCAACGCAAAGTCCAATAATTCCAGAAAGTACATAAATAATAATTAGTGTAGGTGTTCCCATCTGTTTTATTCCTCTCCATATATCCAAGAAGTAATATTAGTAGTTCCACTTATCATTTTTACAATAAGTAAATTCTTATCTTCCTTTTTTACAATAATTCCTATTTCTTCAACTGTTTCAATAGTTTCGAAATGCCATATTATTTCATATATTGTATCATATTCTTCAAAATTTTCAGAAGTAATAATTCCCCCAAGAAAATCTTCACCAATTTGATCTAATTCAATTCTTCTTTCAAATTTACTCTCAGTTAATCTTGCTAGAGTATTATTATACACAGCTGCTGCTATCATAGCACTTGAAAGAGCAGTTACAACTGCCATCATAATAATGACATAAAACAAAGACATCCCTTTTTTATTTTTAAATAATTTCATTTAGGAACCTCCTAAAACATAAGGATTTTCCATTTGATAGATTTGTTTATCTTCACTATTATATGCTGTTGCCCTAATACTTCTTATTCCACCATCAATCTCTATAACATTTAAAACAATTTTATAAAAATACTCTGTAGAATTAATTAAATCATAATCATTTGAAAATTTTAATTCTTGATTATTAACAAATCCATCCATTTCATAATAAGTATAATCTTCTGCTTTAAAGCAAGTTACAATATTATCAATTTCATTAATCGCATACATCTTAATTTCTGCTTTTTTAGTAATTGAATTAGTATATAAAATAGTCGAAAGAACTGCTGTCATAATAATAGAAATTAACAAAATAGAAATAACAGACTCTAATAAAGAAAATCCATTTTTATTTTTTCTATAATATTTTTTCATATTAAATACCTCTTATATTTTAAAATATTGAATTTTTTGTAGTTAATCTTCCTATTTTACTTCCATATAAATCAAGGTTTTCAGATACTATTCCATTATTAGCATTTACAGAAGAAAAGAACTTTAATTCCAGATCTTTATTGTTTTTTTGAATATCTTTATTATTTAAAAACATAAATTGTTCAGGAAAATGAACTAAAACATAATCTACATTAGGAAGATAATCACTAAGTTCACAATGTTTTGCATATAACAAAATTCTTTTTTGAAACAATCTAAAATTTTCAATAATATATTCTTCCTCACTAGTAGGCTCTTCTCTTTGCATAAATTTAGGATATTTTTTAATTTTTCTTGTTAAAGTCTTTTTACTTTCTTCAACCTTAATATCTTCTAATTCTAAATCATCATCTTCTAAATCTTCTTCTTTTGTCTTACTATCCTCTTGCATTAATTTCACAAATTCATCTCTACTTAATTCTGTCTTAGAAGTTTCCATAACTTGAGGGTCAGAACTTACATCTTTACTTACTTCTTCATCTTCCTCTAAATCAATCGCCATTGTTAATGATTTACTCTTAGCAGATTCTTTAGCATTAATAACTGCTAACTCTGAAACCTCATTAAAATAAACCATACTATCATTAATAACAGAATCTTTTTTTAAAACATCATAACCAAAAGGAAGAGAAGAAAAACCATAAATTATATCTTTTCCATAAAATACAATTTCAGTTTCTTCTTTTTTTACATCAACAATCATTGTATTATGTTTACCAACTTTTGGTCCAAGTGCAATTACTGCATCTGCAGTTGCAGCAGCAGCAAAAGTTGTTAATTTTAAATTTAAATTATATTTATCTAAAACATCATCAATGTCAGCAATAATTTTCTTTTGAATCATAGTAACCAAATATGTTGTAGACATTTTAGTGCTTTTAATAACTAAACTCTTACTTTGCAAACTAGTATGGTTCTTATATAAAGTCTTAAATTCTGTTGAATAAACATCTGATAAAACTGACTTTTTCATTGTAGGAAGAGTTATTGCATCAATAGCAACTAAATTATTAGGTAAAACCAAAGTAACAGAAGTTGATTTAAAATCACCATGTTCCTTAACATATATAGATAAAGCAGACTCAAACATTTCTGCAATATTTCCTCTTAAAGCAAGTTCATCATCAAAAGGAAGATATTCAACAACAATTTTTTCAACTTGTGATTGTGTTCTCATTAATTTAATTCTAGAATTTTTTACATCAACACCAAAAATCATAATATAATCCTTTCAATTTTAATTATTACTCACTTCTTCTATTTATCAAGAAACTAAATTCTTGATCATCATGTAAAACAAAAGTACATTTAATTAATTTACTTTCACTTAACTTTTCAAATTTTATATTTACAATATATTCTAAAATAGTAATTTTACTTCCACTATTTAAAGTTCCCTCATTAAACTCTAATAATAAATCTTCATCAAGAGTAGTAACTTTATTTTCTTCTAGCACAACTTGATATAAATCCGTATCATATTCCGAAAATTTATTAATAATAATTTCTTTAGAATCATTAATTTCCCTCATAGTACTTGATATTATATTTTGTTCTTTAGTAAAATTACTAGCCATTACTACTAATCCAGTAATTAAGGTTCCAACAATTGCAAAAACTCCAAGTGTAATTACAAGTTCTATTATAGTAAACCCCTTATTTGTTTTTTTATTTACCATAGAGAACTTACCCCCTTATAAAGAAAAAGGATGATAATCATATCTGATTATTAATTCCTTTTTATTCTTCATATTATATTTTACCACATATTTTATAAATAATTGATAATATTTTTTTATAATTATAACTGGTATCAATATTATAAATAAAATTAAAGATATTATATAATATAATATATCATATTTTAAAACAAATTGTCAATTTAGCAGAAAAAAACACAATATAATGTAAATATTAATATATTTTATAAAAAAAGGCTTTTCTTTATAAAATCAATATGATATACTAAATTAACAATGAGGAGGAATTCTAATGAAATCAAAAATGGTTGAACGCATTTTCACAATTGGAGTAATTGTTGAAGCTGTTTTGTTTCTTGCTGTTGTCATTACTGCTGCAACAAGTTTGGGTGGAGGAAATCTTGCAACAATTATTACTTTCTTAACTATATTCTTGATTTTAATTGAGGTTGTAGCAATTGGCCTTTTAGTTTATTATTTAGTTTTATTTTTTCAAGAAAAAAGCGTAGAAAGTAAAGAAATTTAAATAATACTATTTGCCCTATAAAATTATTAAAACTTTAAATATTTTATTTTGGTGTAAACACCAAGTTTTAGTATGCATTTGTTATTATAATAACAAATTATTCTCTTTAAAAAACACTTCATTTGAAGTGCTTTTTTTTATTTATTTACCTCGGCGGATATACTAAAGCAGTCCCGTTAATTACTAATATTCCTTCTGAATTCTTACAAGTAGTTTTTAATTTAACTTTTTTATTATCAATTATTTCAATGACTTCTACTCTTGCAGTTATTTGTTCATTAAAATAAACAGGTGCTAGAAACTGTAAATTTTGTTCTAAATATAAAGTTCCTTTACCAGGTAACTCCATTCCTAACAAACTAGAAATTAAACCAGCAGTTAATAAGCCATGAACAATTCTTTTTTTAAACTTAGTTGTTTTGGCATAATCAACATCTATATGTGCAGAATTAAAATCTCCAGAAATTCTGGCAAATTCTAATACGTCAGCCTCTGTAAAAGCTTTTTTATTTTCTGCAAAATCTCCTACTTTAATTTTATCAATTGTTAAACTATTCATATATTCACCTTATTCTATTTCCATTACTTTTATATCACTTGGAATAATTAACTTTGCTTCTGTCATTTCTTGAATATAATCTATTGAATAATTAGGATTATATTCCCTTAAAACAATACCTTCTTTTGTTATTTCCATAACGCCAAGTTCAGTAAAGATCCAATTAACTTCCTTTACTGCAGTAAGAGGAAGACTACATTTTTTTAATATCTTTAACCTTCCTTTATTAGTATGCATCATCGCAACAATTACTTTCTTACTTCCACAAAGTAAATCCATTGCCCCACCCATTCCAGGAACAAGTTTTCCAGGAATAATCCAATTGGCTATGCTTCCTTCTTCATCAACTTGCAAAGATCCTAAAACTGTAACATCAACATGTCCACCTCTAATAATCATAAATGAAGTTGCGCTATCAAAATAGGCTCCTCCTTTTAATATAGAAACAGGACTTCCTCCAGCATTAACAACATCTAAATCAATTAAGTCTTCTTCTGGCCTTGGTCCTAAATTTATTAAACCATTTTCAGATTGAAAAAAAACTTCAATATCTTTTGGAACATACTCAGCAACCATTGTTGGAAGACCAATACCTAAATTAACAATATCACCATCTCTTAATTCTTTAGCAACTCTTTTTGCAATTAATATTTTAGAATCCATAATTAATTCCTAACTATATAATCCACAAATACATGTGGCGTCATTATTTTTTCTTTGTCTAAACTTTCATCCATAGATTCAGCCCAAACAACAACAATCTCTCCTGCAGTTGCCATAACTGGATTAAAATTTCTTGTAGTGCCAGAATAGATAACATTACCATATGAATCCACAAAAGAACCTCTTAGAATAGTCATATCAGCTTTTAATGGCTTTTCTAATAAAAAGTCTTCACCATCAACTTTAATTACATCTTTTCCTTCTGCAACAATAGTACCTAATCCTGTTTTTGTTAAAACACCACCAAGACCAGCACCACCACTTCTAATTCTTTCTGCTAATGTTCCTTGAGGAACAAGCTCAACTTCCAATTCTCCCAAAAGTATTTGTTTCTGCGCAGTTGGATTTAATCCTATATGAGAAGCAATTAACTTTTTAACTTGTAAAAAGTTAATAAGTTTTCCAACACCCATATCACTTAAACCAGCATCATTACAAATAATAGTTAAATCTTTTACCCTACTATCAACAATAGCATCCATTAGTGGTTCAGCTGTACCACATGCCATAAAACCTCCAACCATTATACTCATACCATCTTTAAGCAAGCCTTTAAATTGTTCAATACTAATTATCTTATCCATCTCTAGCTCTCCTGTGTTCTATTAAATAATTCTTCAATAAAATATGTAGCAACATCCTCAGCAAAACTACCAAAACCAAAACCGGCATCATAACCTAATTCTTTTGCAAGTTCTCTAGTAATTCTTGCTCCACCAACAATTAAAATTACTTTATGTCGCATTTTTTCTGCTTCTAATAATTCAACTAAATTAACTAAATTATTTACATGAACATTTTTTTGAGTAACTGTTTGCGAAACTAATAAAACATCAGCATTAACCTTTTTCGCAAATCTAATAAAATCTTCATTATCAACTTGGCTTCCCAAATTATACGTAGTAATTCCCTTATATCTTTCAAGCCCATAATGACCCGCAAAACCTTTCATATTCATAATTGCGTCGATGCCAACAGTATGAGCATCAGTTCCTGTTGTTGCCCCAACAACAACAATATCTCGTCCAAATTTATTCGTTATATATTCTTCAATTTCATCCTTTGTTAAGGATTTTTTCTTTTCATCTTTAATTTTAATTTTTCCTAAATCAACAGGATTATTTAAGCTTCCATAAATTACAAAAAATGTAAATCCTTCATCAACTTTCTCCATATGCACAACTTCAACCTGTTTTAAGCCCATACTAACACCAACTTCTCTACTAGCTTGCATTGCAAGCTCCCCTTTAGAAATTGGTAATGTAAAACTCACTTGCACTCTTCCATCATTTAAAGTATCTCCATAAGGAAGAATTAAATTTTTATTTATCATTAAATTCCTCCTTTAACTCTTTAATCATTTCATCTTGGATAATATTAAAGTATTCACTGTTTTTCAAGAAAACATTTTCTTTTCCTTTACCAGAATCAATTGATCTTTTTATATCAGCAAACATTCCTTCTTCTAAAGCTTTATATAGACCAATTTCAGAAATCTTTTCTAATAAATCATGAGCTTCTTTTAATACTTGATTAGCTCTTTTTTCAATAATACCATCTTTCTTAAATTCAATTTCTGATTCAATATCTTTCATAGTATTAAATACATATTTAGCATTGTCAATAGCTAAAGCTCTATCACTCATAAAAGGAGTATGTACAGCCTCACTCATCATCCCTAGCAAATGAATTTCTTGCCCAGTCATAATTGATGCTACATTAAACAAAGCATTTTGTACTTGTCCCATAAATATATTACCTGTCATATATTTTGTAGGTGGCATATATTTAAGTGGTGCTTTAGGGAAAATTTGTCTAGCAGCCAAGGCACTAGCAATTTCATATAAAAAACCATTCTCAAATTTAGGATTTATTTCAAATGCATGTCCTAACCCTTGTAACTCTTCCTTTAAATATGCTGATAAAGCAAATTGTTCATTTATAAACTGTGATGCAATCACAGTTCTTGCTTCTTCAACAGCATCAGAAGTAGTTAAATAATTATCTTCTCCCGTATTAATAATAATTCCCGCATAAGCATTAATTACTCTAGAAAAATATTGATCAATTAAAGTCCTTTTCATATTAATATCTCTAAATAATATTCCATACATAGAATCATTTAACATTACATCAAGTCTTTCTAATGCTCCCATAGCAGCTATCTCTGGCATACAAAGCCCTGATGCATAATTAACTAACTTAATATATCTTCCTACTTCTTCTCCAACTTCATCTAAAGCTTTTCTCATTATTTTAAAATTCTCTTGAGTAGCAAATGTTCCACCAAACCCTTCTGTTGTTGCACCATAAGGAACATAATCAAGTAATGATTGACCAGTAGAACGAATAATTGCAATAATATCCGCTCCACAACGTGCAGCTGATTTAGCCTGAATAACGTCTTCGTAAATATTACCCGTTGCTACTATTACATACAATTCTGGTGTATTCTTCTTACATTTCTTTAATAACTCACTTCTTAATTTCCTATTACTTTTAATAATTTCTAATTTTTCTCTTACTAAAGATATAAGTGCTTTCTTAATATCTTCAAGAGAATTTATATTAAGTGCTGTTATATCCAATTCATCTAAACTAACTAAATTAGCAATCTCTTGAATGCTTTTATTAGTTTCAATTAAAGCATTACCTAAATAATAACTAATACCTTTACTAATATCACCTTTTTCTATAACAAAATCTACCAATACATTAGCTAAGGGAATCCCAACATCATTAACCCCATCAACTCCAAGTATTCTACAAATTGCTCTTTCAACAGTTATTGTTGTATGGCAATCAATCATTTTTTTAATATCATCAGAAATATTCTTAGCAAGATTTCTTGATGAATCAATTATCTTTTGATCTAATCTTAATTTTCCCAAATTAATTCTCCCCTTTAGCTTCTTTTACAACATCATAAATAGCTATATCTGTAATTTCTTTTAAATCATTAATGAGTTTCTCACTATCAAGATAAATACCATTAATAGAAACAGGATTTATTGTAATTAATTTAATTTCAGTAGTATGTAAAAATCTAATACTAATGTTTTTCACTTTAGCATACTCAAATATTTTTCTTGATAGAAAACAAATTGTTGGATTATCAACTACTAAAACAATATCTTTAACTTTTTTATTTGTATAAAGTAATTCTTTTATAAAGTTATCTGTTAAGGAACCTTTTAATCTAATAGTATTATTAGAACTAATTTTTTTATAAAATTCAGCAATATCACCAAATAAAGCATCATATATATAAAGATCACTTATTTTATCTTGATATAAATATTCCCTACTATATAAACTAATAATATACTTAGTATCAAGTACTATTTCTTCAATATTAGTGCTATAAGCAGCTCCAGTTGCTAAAACCATAGCATCACTTAAATAAGGTTCTGCTTGCATACTTTTATTAAAAGCTCCATCAATAAATATTTTATTATTTGATAAATTTTTAAATTTATCAATAACACATTGTATATCATTTTTAATTGAAGGCCCGCAAAGAAGAATATTTCCATACCCTTTTGCAACTCCAATAACAACATTTCCTAAAGCTGTTTTAATATTTGTTTTTTCAATTATTTCATATAAAAAATTAGAATGTTTTAATCCAAAAGTTGTTGTGGCAAAATAAGTGTTTGGATATATATAAATTCTAGGTTTAATAGTTTCAGTAATATTATCAATATCTTCACCATCATAACCAATAGAAGTAATAGAAATACCTTCCTCATCGCTATATAATTTTAGAATATGGTTAAGTGTTGTTGTTTTACCAACATTTTTACCTCTTCCAACAATAGCAATCACTCTTGAATTTGCTAATAACTCCTTCATAAATTACTCCTTTACTTCTTTTGTAATAATCCACTAACTCCAATTAAAGCTTTCTTACTCTGACAATCTGGACAATTACATTCATCTTTATAATCTTCAGGTTCAAAATAAGTTGCAATACGTCCCTCAAAATTTCTTAATATAACTTTATTTGGGCCTTGAGAAATAACATAATTAGGTCCCACAGGAATTTTTCCTCCACCTCCAGGTGCATCAACAACAAATGTTGGTACAGCAAATCCAGATGTATGACCACGTAGCCCTTCAATAATTTCAATTCCTTTAGAAACTGAAGTTCTAAAATGTTCTATTCCCATAGATAAATCACATTGATAAATATAATATGGTCTAACCCTGTAATATACTAAATGATGAACTAAATCCCTCATAATATGAACACAATCATTTATGCCTCTTAATAAAACTGATTGATTTCCTAAAGGAATTCCTGCATTATTCATTTTATTAAGTGCATTTACTAATTCGCTAGTAAATTCATTACTATGATTAACATGAATGTTTATCCAAATAGGATGATACTTTTTCAACATATTAACCAAATCATCAGTAATTCTTTGAGGAAGAACAACTGGTGTTCTTGTTCCAATTCTAATTATTTCAACATGTTTAATTTCTCTTAACTTTTTAATAATATATTCTAATCTCTCATCGCTAACAAGTAATGCATCTCCTCCAGATAATAAAACATCTCTCACTTCAGAATGATTTCTAATATATTCAATCGCATTATCAATTTTTGCTAGTGGTTGTTCAAAATCCTTTTGCCCTGCAAAACGTCTTCTCGTACAATGACGACAATACATTGAGCACATATCAGTAATCAAAAAAAGTACTCTATCAGGATATCTATGAGTAAGTCCTGGAACTGGTGAATCAACATCTTCATGAAGAGGATCTAATAAATCATGTACTCCATTATAAGTTTCTTTAATAGAAGGTATGGCTTGTTTTCTAATCGGACAATTCGGATCATCCGGATCAATTAAGCATAAAAAATATGGTGTTATTGACATTCTAAATTTTGATAATACTTGTTTTATTGCTTCTTTTTCTTCTTTACTTAAATTTATATACTCAGATAATTTTTCCACAGTCATAATTCTATTTCTGACTTGCCATTTCCAATTATTCCAATCATCAACACTAACATTAGGAAAATATTTAGCTTTCCTTTGTAAATATTTATCATTTAACTTTATTGACATATGTATTCTCCTTAAACATATTTTTCCATAAATATTTTTCTAATAAATTCAGATTCTCTAATAATATCTAAAGTAAAATTCGCATGATTCTTTGTATAGCCATTTCCAATTAACATCGTTACATCACTCCCAACTCCTTCTGCACCGAGTGCAGCTTTTGTGAAAGAAGTTGCCATAGAAAAGAAATAAACTAATCCTTCATCTTTAGCAATTAATATTGAAGCATTTTCTGTATTATTTATATTTACAACATTAATAACAACATCTCCTAAAGGAAGATTATTATCAATAACTTTTTTATATAATCCATGAGCATTTCTTGCATCATGAATTAAAACAATATCTGCTAAATTATTATCAAGTAATAATTGTTTTTGATCTTCTCTATATTCAACTGCTATTACTAAACCAGTCTTTCCAACATTTTTCTTTGCTTGATAACAACATAAAAGTCCACTTTTACCACCAGCACCAAGGATATATACTATATCTCCTTTTTTAACTAATTTATTGACTTGTGCAGGTGCTCCAGCAACATCTAATGCTGCAAGAGCTAATTTTTCAGGGATATCATCTGGTAAAACAGCATATATTCCTGTAGCAAATAAATATGCAGTTCCCTCAATTTCAACTTGCTCATTTTTAATATTAACTTTATTAATTTTTTTAATAAAAAGAGGTGTTAAAGTGAGTGAAACTAAAGTTGCAATCTTCATTCCAACTTTTAATGATTTATCTGGGTGATTCTTGCCGATGTTTTTAATTGTTCCAATTAACATTCCCCCAGATCCAGTAACTGGATTCTGCATTTTTCCTCTTTCATTTACAATATTTAAAATCATTTCTGCTATTTTAACTGGATTGTTATCACTAGCAGTTTTAAGTTGTGTAAATGAAGCCGAATCAATATTTAATACATCAACATTAATTTCTATCTCATTATCAAAAATAGATGACTCATTATCTAATTTTTTGGCCGCTTGAGGAAGTGAACCAATAGGATAAATTACTCTATGCGTTCCAAACTTACATCCACTATTCATTTTTACCCTCCATTAATCCTAAAATTCTTCTTGCTTCATTTGCTGATGCAATTTCTCTATTTTCTTTTTTGGCAATTTCAACAACACAATTAACTAATTCTGCATTAGATTTTGCTAAAACACCCTTGCTTACATAAAGATTATCTTCTAGTCCAACCCTTACATGTCCCCCATGCTTAATTGCAAGTTTTGCAAGTGGTAATTCAAATCTTCCAATTCCAGCAACAGAATAAGTTGCAGTATTAGGAATTGAATCCTTTAAAAAAAAGAAATCTCTTTCTTCTCCACTCATTCCTCCATTTACTCCTAAAACAAAGCTAAAATGTTGATTTATATCTATAATTTTTTTTCTTAATAATCTTAAAACTAAATCAATATGCCCTTTTTCAAAACACTCTAATTCTGCTCTAACATTATTTTCTTGTAGTTTTTTAGCAACATAAATAATATCATTTTCGGTATTTATAAAAACTTCATCACCACCAAAATTAACACTTCCACAATCAAGAGTAGCCATTTCTGGTTTTAAATTAAGAACATCCGTTCTCTCTTCAATACTCATACCTAAAGCTCCCCCAGTAGATACTTGAATGATTACATCAGGAATAGCTTCTTTAATAGCGTTAATTACTTGCTTGTATCTGTTTATATTTTGCGTGGGAGTCCCATCATCTTCTCTTACATGAAGATGAATAATACTAGCACCAGCATTATATGCTAAAACTGCTTCTCTAACCATTTCAGATATAGTATATGGAACTGCTGGATTATCATCTTTGGTTACCTCTGCCCCACAAATTGCAGCTGTAATAATTAATTTTTCCATAATTATTTTCTCTTTTTATCTTTTAAAGTAACGCAAGTTCCACTTGCACGAGCAACAACTATCGGCTCATCTAAAAAATCAGCAGCAGACGAAGAAATATCTTTCCTTGCAGATATAACTTTTCTAGCAACAAATTCCATTTTTCTAGAAGTATTACCAACTTTTACAATTTCTCCACTAACTTCTAAATAATCACCAGCATAAACTGCTTCCATAAATTCAACCATATCATATGCTTTAAATAATCCTTCATCTCCATCAAGCTTAATCAAAAGCTCTGTTGCAACATCACCAAATAAAGCTAAGATCTTAGCTCCATCAACTAAATTACCACCATAATGAGCATCTTGACTTCCCATTCTAACTCTTAAAATTGCCTTCATTAATAAATCCTCCCTAAAATAAAATATACCGGTTAAACAAAATGTTTAACCGGTAGCACTCCATTGACTAATCAATGACAGAAATCTTTTGTCCAAAAAATTTCCAACAGTCTGACTTAAAAGCTCATCAAACCATTTCGGCATTGCTAACATTCAATCGACCTCATAAGTGCTTAGCCTCTTTCGATTTACCTTTGCAATGCTCCTCTACCACGTCTCTTTTGAAAACGCTTCTATATACCATATTTTAGCAAAAATCACGCTAACAAGTCAATAACTTTCATTCTTAATTTAAAAAAAGGCTCACTATAAGTGAACCTTTTTTTCTGTTTTTAATATAATTTTCCCCACATTAATACTTTACCCGCAATTGTTAAAGCACCAAAATGATTATTACCTGCATAAATTGAAGAAATAAAATCATCTTTTAATCCGAACTGCGTTGTAATATCAAAAGGTAAAGCTTTTTTCTTTTTAAGAGGATATCCTAATTGTGAAAACTTATTACGACCAAAAGTAATAATCCTATTTTTAGATGTTAAAACTGCAGTGCAGTCTTTTCCACAAACTACTGAAACTACTTTCTCATCTGTAAATAAACCTAAATAAAACGTTACATCGAGTGGTTTTCTTATATTATTACTAAAAGTTTTTATACCTAATTGATAATACTGATTATCTCCAAATCCAAACAGTCTTCCTTTATGTGATAAAGCAAAAGAATACCAATCACCAAGAGACATTTCAATTATATAATCATTATCATCTAAATTAAATAAATTAGTAATATCTGTCGGATCTTTTTTAATCTTAAAACTTCCATTTCCAAGTTGACCACTAGCATTTACACCCCAAGTAAAAACTCTCTTTGATGATGATATTGCTGCTGAATGATTATTTCTTAAATATAATTTATCAATTTTTTCATTTTCATTTAAATTAAAATTCCCAGTAATATCAATTGATACTTGCTTCATAGTTTCAAACAAGCCACCTAAATTACCAAATTCATTATCACCCCATGTAAAAATTCTACCATATGATGTAATTAGTGAAGAATTATATCCACCTAAATTAACATCAATAATTTTTTCATCATGAAATAATTCAAATTTATTAGTAATGTTAATAGGACTTGATGAATCAACCTTAGTTCCAGTAGCAAGTTGACGATATTGATTGTAACCCCAAATATACAATTGATTTTTAGATGTAAGTAATGCTGTATGCCATCCACCAGCACTAATTTTACTAATTACTTCATCTTCATCAAAAACAAATAAATCAGTTATATCAGTTGGGACTCTTTTATCAATTAGTGTAGCATCCCCAAGTTGCCCTCTAGCATTTGAGCCCCAGACAAAAAATCGCTTAGATTTAGATAAGGCAACAGAATGACTATCTCCTAAAGCTAGTTTAATTATTTGTCCTTTTGTATTAAATTTTGCATGTGTTTGATTCAAAATAATCCCCTCAATTACAAAATATTATTTTTATATAATATGTATTATTTTGTTGAATAATAACCATTTAATTGTTTCCATGAAGCAGTTCCAGGAATTATTACTCCTAAATCTATACTTCTTGTTTCTTCTCCAAGCTTAACAGTTAAAGTGTAACTTGCTGCAGTATCTACTACTGGCATACCAATAACTCTACCAGTATTACTAATTAAATCTGGATTATTTGAAACAATACTAATAATAGCTTCACTATAATTAGATTGAATCTCTAATTCTAAAGCAACCATTTCCATAAATTTATCCCAATAATTACTCATTCTTAAAGATTGTGGACAATTTTTACCACTAAAACTATTATGTTGTTGAACTCTTGTTAAATCAAGACCATATTTATTTAATAACATTCCTACTAATTTAGCATTTCTTTGCCATGTATCAACTATTTCTCCAGTTGTATTAACACACATTTCTATACCAATACTATTATTATTACCACCATGATTAGCTATTACTCCACGACTTACTTGACTAGTAGTAAAGTAAGTTGTACCGATAAAGTAATTATTATTTTCACCAATCTTCCAAACTGGTCCTAATGAAGTAAAATATGATGAATCCAAAATTTGTCCACTATTTCCAGTTGGTGCTTTTACACTACTCTTCTCACCATTAAATGTATAATAACCATCACTTGAAATATCAATTATAGGTTTGCTACCATTTGATACTACAGAAGTATCTGTCCAAGTAAATGTGGAACTAGTTCCATCTCCAGCATGATACGCTACATACTCTTCTGGAAGATTCCCAATTACTCCATAATCACCAACAGTAAAATGAATTGAAGTTGAAGCAGTTAACCAATAATTCCCATGACCTGCTAATCCTCCATTGAGATTTGCTGTATCATGAACTGCAATAAACTCAGTAGATGATTTTAATCCACTAGTATTATTTCCAATAGAAGGCGTAACTGCATAAGTTTCTCGATCCAATCTTAAATCATCAAATAAGAATAAATTAACACTTCCATAAGACGCATCATAATATTGTTGATAAGAAGAAAAATTATCATAATATAAACTAGCATTAATTTTATCAACCACAGGTTGATTAGCATCAACTAGTAATTTAAACAACTTATCTATATCGCTTGTTTCTTCTAAATTCTTAACTGTTACATCTAAACTCATAAATATACTCCCAAAACTCTTTGCGGAAATCATAATCAAAGCTGATCCCTCAGATATACCTTTAACTACACCATTATCAGTAACAGTTATAATATCAGTATTACTTGATGCAAATTCAATTTCTTCAGATGAATAAACACCATATTTACTCACAATTAAACTAAATTCTTCTGAAACATTTAAAACTCCATTATAATCACTTGAAACATCTACTACTATATTAGATTCCACAGGCACATTAATAGTTATAGATATTGAAACATCACTTGTTGCTGATTTAACTGTAATAATTGCTGTTCCAGAATTTACTGCGGTAATTAATCCATCTTCAGAAACCAACAATATAGTTTGATCACTTGATGAATATTTTACTTGCTTACTAAATGCATCACCAGGAACAAAATCTAAAATCAATTGATGCGTTTCTAATTTAGTTATTTCAGTAACAGGATTTGTAATAATAATTTCAGTTAATGGATTATCTGGTTCCCATTTTGCATATAAATCACAACCTCTGTTAACTGATGCAGTTGCTCTATTAACAAAATCTTCTTCAAAATACCAACCCTTAAATAAGAAGCCTTCTTTATACACTTTATATGCTAACTCAACATCACTACCATCTGTAGTATATTTAGTTTGCTCATTATACTGAACAAATAAATTCCAAAAACCATTTCCAATATCATACACAGAATAATCAGATGACATCCAGTTAGCATTCTTAGTATATTTAATTCCTAAAATAAATGCTCTTACTTCATACTCAACTGCATATTTATTATTATCACTACTACTAGTAAACGCTGCAAGTGAACTTGCAGTTTTTAATAATTTGCAAGCACTTTTATTTGTTGTTGAACCTACTTGTCCTAAATAATCAATCATCCACATCCATTTAGTACGATAAGGCTCAGTAAATAACATTATATGCATATTTAATGGACTCCAATTACCATAAGCTTCTAACTCAGCTAAAGTAATTGCAGAGCTTGTAGCCTCATTATAATCTGCTAAAAAATCAAGAGCCATAGCTTCTCTATTAGGATAAGTAAAATTACCACCATCTAAATGATAAATAATATCCCCATCAAACTCCACATAACGAATATTAATAACTAAAGAACCATCTCCTTTTACAACTCCTGAATAAACTGCATATTCACTCATTAAACCTGGATATTCTTTAAACTCAGCAAAAACAGTCTCACCAGTTGTCCCTGTATAATTAATAGTTTCTTCAATTAAATATTCATCACTATCTACATCATATAAATAATGATTAATAGTATATGCTACATCAGTTCTAGCTTCCCATTTAGCATACAAAGTTAAATCCTCAATTACTGGATTTGAAAGCCTTGCTTTTACAGCAAAACTACTATCTATATACCAATCAACAAAAATATAACCATCTCTGTTATACTCATTAATTGTTGATAAATTTTCACCTTCTTTAATTTTTAAAGAATCTAAGATAACATCATCATAAGAAATTAGAGTAACAGTATAAGTAATTTCATCCCATTTAGCATAAAGTGTTAAATGATTAGTTAATACTAAATCAAAATCATACAAAGTATTAAATTCACTATCACTAAACCATCCTCCAAAAGTAAATCCTTCTTTTATAGGATCTTCTAATTCACTTAATTTTTCTCCCTTGTTTACAACTATATCTTCCATAGCAATATTTTCAAATGATACTATAAATTCTGTAATTTCAGTAAAAACTGGATTAAGTGTTATATCACTAACAACTAAAGAATCAAAATTATAAAAATTATAAGGTGATAAGCTTTCCCTCCAACCACTAAAAATATATCCTTCTTTTACAGGATCCTCTGGTCTTGCAACTTTTTGATTGTGTTCAACCAAAACATCATCAATATCAGTATCTGCAAAAACTACAGTGTATACCTTTACACTAAATCTCGCATAAATTGTTAGATCTTCTGTAACTAAAGAATCAAAATCATACAAAGTATTAAACTCACTATCTATATACCAATTATCAAAAGTATATCCTTCTTTTTCAGGATCTTCAGGTTTAAGTAGTTTACTTCCAGAATCAACTTGTTGTATCTCAAGCGAAGTGTTTGCAAAAACAACATCAAAACTATTTTTTATAAATCTCGCATAAAGTGTTAAATTCTCTGTTACTTCATTATCAAAATCATATAAAGTATTAAACTCACTATCTATATACCAATTATCAAAAGTATATCCTTCTTTAACTGGTTCTTCAGGCACACTTAGTTTACTGTTTTTATTAATTTCAATATTGTCCAAACTAGTATTAGCAAAACTAATAGTAACTTTTTCTAATATAACCGTTACTTTAAAACTTGCTTCAATTTTATCAATCTTAGCAGTAATTATAGTCTCACCAACACTTAAAGTACTAACTACTCCCTCATCCACTGTAGCTACAAGAGGATCACTTGATGTCCAAATAACAACTTTGTTTGTAGCATCAGTTGGTAAAACAGTTGCAAAAACATTAACTACATCTCCAACCTCAACAGTAACATCATCTGTATCAAGATTAATATCTGTAACCTTAATAACTTTCTCACACCCACTAACCAAAGCTAACATCATCAAAAAAACAATAACAAAGCATAAATTCTTAACATAAATGAAAAGATTTTTGTTAAGAATGCTTTTGTTATTTTTAAAATTCATAATTAGACCTCCTATTCCCTTATTACTTATATTCTATCACTAATCAATAACAAAATGAATAACTAATTATAATTTTAAAAAAGCAATCAAGAATATCTTGATTGCTTATAATTTAGAATATATAAATTAATATGTTTTAACTTCTTCTTTTCCTTCAAATACTCTTAATACACCAAATGCTAAAGCTGACATTTCATCCTCACCTGGATAAATTACTAAATTAATAAAATCTGGCAAATATTCTTTAATAAATGATATAAGATGATTATTATAAGCAAGCCCTCCAGTTAGAATAATTACATCAATTTTTCCTTTAGCAACAAAATATAAACTTCCAATTTCTTTTGCAATTTGATAAGCCATCGCTTTGAAATAAAAAATTGCTTCCTTATCACCTTCATTTATTCTTCTAGATATTTCAATACCACTACGTGTATTTAAATAAGATACTAATCCACCTTTGGGAATAAGATGTTTTTTCAATTCATCTTTACTATATTTATTGGAATAACATAAATCAATCAAACTAAAGATTGGTAAATCTCCACATCTTTCAGGAGAAAATGGTCCATCTCCACCTAATGCATTATTGACGTCAACAATTCTACCAAACTTATGCCAACCTACTGAAATTCCTCCACCCAAATGAGAAACAATTAATGACAATTCTTCATATTTTTTATTTATTTCATTTGCATATCTTTTTGCAACAGCTTTATGATTTAAAGCATGAAACACACTAATTCTATCAATTTCTTTTAATCCACTAACTCTTGCTACATCATGCAATTCATCAACTACAACAGGATCAACAACATATGCTTCTTTGTTTACAGATCTTGCTAAATCACAAGCAATAATTGCTCCTAAATTACAAGCATGGCTTCCATATTTTGCCTCTTTTAAATCAGATATCATTTTATCATTAACTAAATATGTTCCGCTTTCTACAGGAGAAATTAACCCTCCTCTGCCAACAAATAAATCAATATTATCCAAATTTATAGATTTTTCTTTTAAAAAATTAGTAACAGTTTCTAATCTAAACTCAAGTTGATCATAAATTGTATTAAAATGTTTTATTTCACTTACATCATGAATTAATGTTTTTTCAAATATTAATTCAGTTCCTAGAAATATAGCTAATTTTGTTGAAGTGGAACCTGGATTTATAGCTAATATTCTAGGCTTCATTTGCTAACACCGCTGCTAATGCTATTGAATAAAGTTTACTCACTGCCGTATCTGCTCTACTTGTTAAAATAATAGGCGCTTTAGCTCCAAGAATAATCCCTGCAGTTTGAGCATTAGCTAAAAACACTGATGTTTTATAAAAAACATTTCCTGCCTCAATTGTTGGCATTAATAAAATATCTGCTTTTCCAGCTACTAAACTGTCAATTCCTTTGTGTTTTACTGAATCCATAGAAACTAAATTATCAATTGCAAAAGGCCCATCAACAACACAACCTTTAATATTATTATTTAAATATTCATTTTTAATCGCTTCAGCATCAACTGTAGATACCATCTTAGGATTAACTTTTTCCACTGCTGAAACAATCCCAACAAGAGGTTTTTTATATCCTAAAACTTTAGTTAATTTTAAAACATTCTCTAAAATTAATATTTTTTGGTCAACAGTTGGAGCAATATTCATTGCACAATCAGTTGCAAATAAAACCCTATTAAGAATAGGATAGCTAAATAAAGCTACATGTGAAAGCATTTTTGCATCTTTAATGCCTGTTTCACTGTTAACTACAGCTTTTAATAAAACCCTAGTATCAATTAAACCTTTCATTAAAATATCTGCTTTTTTTTCTCTTATTAATTTTACTGAAGACTCAGCTATTAATAAATCATCAAAAATATCAATAATTTCATATAATTTTTCATCAAATTTTTTTTCTCTAATAATACTTAATATTTTACTTTTATTACCAATTAAAATTGGATAAATAAATCCTAATTCTAAAGCACTATTAACTGCATCAATTACATACTCATCATGAGCAGCAGCAACAACTAATCTTGTTTTTTTTACTTTATTAATTAATTTTAAAATATCTTTAACTTGCTTCATTTAGGTCACCAAAGTAGAAATATATTTCATTCCTATATCAATTGCTTTAATATTTATAGAAACTAAATCCTTTTTCTTCTCTCCCAATAGTTTTTCTAAAACTTTATGAATTGTTGAAAGAGATAATTCATTATTCAAAGCAAGATATGCACCTAGTATAATCATATTGCTAACTCTCATATTTCCAAGTTCAATTGCTAAATCATTTGCTGGAACAGGGTAACATCTAACATTATCTTTTTTTACTTCCATATCAATTAGGGAAGAATTATAAATTATTTCCCCTCCATCTTCTACTTTATCTAAAAACTTAACTAAAGAAGGTTTGTTCATCATAATTAAAGTATTAGCTTTAGAAAATACAGGTGAATTAATTAAAAGAGAGGAAATTGTAACAGAACAATTTGCAGTCCCACCTCTAGTTTCTGGCCCATAAGATGGATACCACAAAGCATTTAATCCTTCTTCATTTCCCGCATAAGCTATCATTTGGCCAATCATCATAACTCCTTGGCCACCAAAACCTGCACATGTAATTTTTTTAGTTATTTCCATCTTTTTCACCTATATCTTTAAATACACCAAGAGGATAATATTTAGACATTGAATTATCAACCCATTTCATAGCCTCAATTGGCGTCATTCCCCAATTGACTGGACAAGTTGACAAAAATTCAATCATTGTAAAACCTTTTTTATCAATTTGATATTGAAAAGCTTTACGAACTGACTCTTTAGCTTTTTTTACTTTATTAGGTGTAGTTAAGGATACCCTTTCAATATAAGCAGCTCTTGGAATTGTAGCAAACATTTCTGAAATCATTATTGGCATTCCATGATCTTCTAAATTTCTTCCATAAGGAGATGTAGTAGTTTTTTGTCCAATTAAAGATGTTGGAGCCATTTGTCCTCCAGTCATACCATAAATAGCATTATTAACAAAAATAACTGTTATATTTTCTCCTCTATTTGCTGCATGAATAGTTTCAGCAATTCCAATTGAAGCTAAATCTCCATCACCTTGATAACTAAAAACAATATTATCTGGATTAGTTCTTTTAATTCCTGTGGCTACTGCACAGGCTCTTCCATGTGCTGCTTGAATCATATCACAATTAAAGAAATAATAAGACATAACCGAACAACCTACACTAGCAATACCAATAGCTTTATCTAGTAAACCTAATTCTTCCATTACTTCAGCAACTAATTTATGGATAATACCGTGTGTACACCCAGGACAATAAGTAAGTGGTAAATCAGTTAAACCTTTTGTTTTTTTATAAACTATTTGACCCATGACTTACCTCCTTATTAAACTTAATAATTGCTTCTACTATATCTTCAGGTTCAGGAAGCATTCCTCCAACTCTTCCAAAAAAAGACACTGGAAGCCTTCCATTATTTGCAATTTTCACATCATCAATCATTTGACCCAAACTAAGTTCACATACCATTATTCCTTTAACAGTATTAGGTATTTCCTTAAATGCTAATTCAGGGAAAGGCCAAATAGTAATTGGTCTTAAAATTCCAACATTAATATTTTTATTTTTTAACATTAAAATAGCTGATCTACAAATTCTAGACATTGTACCATAGGCTACAATTATCATATCAGCATTTTCACAATTAATCATTTCCCATTTTTGTTCATTATTAATCATCAATTGATATTTTTTATTCAACTTCAAATTATGCTTTTCAAGTTCAGCAGGATCTAAATACAAAGAACTAACTACATGTCGTGTTCTTTCTTTTTTGCCAGTTAAAGCCCAAGATTTATCACTATCATTTTTAAAAACTACTTCTTTGTCTAAATTAACAGGTTCCATCATTTGACCAATCAAACCATCTACTGCAACCATAACAGGGTTTCGATAATAATCAGCTAGAAAAAAAGATT
Organism: Bacilli bacterium; assembly: GCA_028691515.1. Classification (GTDB taxonomy): domain Bacteria; phylum Bacillota_I; class Bacilli_A; order ML615J-28; family CAG-698; genus DUUA01. The sequence continues at coordinate 9,482 of JAQUZE010000011.1, read as the reverse complement.
CCTTAATAATATCTACAGTTTCTTGCAAATTTTCAGGAGCATAAGCTAGCACATGATAATCTCCATTTCCTCCACCTCTAGTAATCTGATAATAATCAGATTGTGCAGGTTGAATTCCACCAAGTCCAGGTCCTCCCCTCATAACATTAATAATTAAACAAGGAAGTTCTGCTCCACATAAATATGAAATACCTTCTTGCTTTAAAGCAATGCCAGGCGAAGATGAACTAGTAAGAACTCTTTTTCCTGTGCTTGCAGCACCATAAACCATATTAATAGCAGCAATCTCTGATTCTGCTTGTAAAAACACTTTACCTTCTAATTTTAAATATTTACTTAAATATTCAGAAATCTCATTTTGAGGAGTAATAGGATAACCAAAGAAGGCATCACAACCACCTTTTATTGCAGCAAGAGCCATTGCTTCATTTCCTTTCATTAACACTTTTTTCATATTAATCACTCCTTAATCTTTTCCACTGTAATTACTGAGTCTGGACACATAATTGCACAAAATGCACATCCAATACATTTCTCTGGAGCAGTTACAGTAATTATATTATAACCTTTATTATTGGTCTCATTTTTATTAACTTCTAATATCTTTGTAGGGCAATAAGCAACACAAAGAAGACATCCCTTACATTTTTCATAATCAAAAGTTACTTTACCTTTTGCCATAATTCCTCCTATAACCATTTCTTTCTTAAGTATAATTGTAAAGGGACAATTTCCCCTTTAAAACTATTATCATTAGAAACTAATTCTTGATATACTGCTGTATAAACAATTGGCAAATTAAGACTTTTAGAAACTTCTAAAATTATCTTTTCACCATACAAAATATCTGCAATTTTTGTTTCTCTTAAATAATTACTATTATTTATTAAACCTGTCACCTTTATCCCAGATGAAGATTCTATACTTCTAATCATTTTAATTATTAAATCTTTTGATTCTGTTTCTTCTCGATAAACATTAATAATCAAAAATAAATCAACTTCATCATCATATAAATCTCCAAATTGTCTAAAAACTCTTGATCCAATATCATTACCACCAAGATCATAAATTGCATGTATATTTTTATTATAAAAAGGCAAAAATATATCACTAGATAGAAAAGGTAAATCACTTCCTAAAGAATCTTTTAATGAAGAAGAAATAAGCTTGATACCAAGCTTATTTAATTCTTTTTCAAGTTCTCTACTTCTAAAATAAGGATTAACAATATCTAAATCAATTAGCATATCAACTTTTTTACTAATTGCCAGATTAAGGGAAAACTCACTTTTACCACTACCATAGTGACCAGCAATAAATGTTATTCTTTTCATTTCTTTCCTAAATAATTTCTATGAACATTATGAATCTTCTCAATTCTTTGCTCTGCAAATAATTTTGCAGCTTGTTGAGTTGGAACATTATGTTCAGTTGCTATTTCAAAAATGTCTAATAAACGGTCATAAATCTTTTCAACATCTTTCATAACAATCTCTTTATTATAACCATGAATCTCATGATAAACATTAATAACTCCACCTGCATTAACTACAAAATCAGGAGCATATAAAATTCCTTTATCCATAATCATTTTTCCGTGTTTATCTTCATCTTTTAAAACATTATTTGATGTTCCAGCAATAACCTTTGCCTTAATTGTTGGAATAGTCTCATCATTTAGAATAGCTCCAAGAGCACATGGAACAAAGACATCAACATCTAAACTATAAATCTCTTCAGGTTTTACAAAGATTGCATCTTTGTAAACTGCTTTAATCTTATTTATATTTTTTGGATTAATATCAGTATAATATATTTTTTTAGCTTTAGCTTCCATTAAATAATCAAGAAGATACCCTCCAGTTTGACCAACTCCTTGAATAGCATATGTGAATTTTGAAATGTCATCAGTACCAAACTTATATTTGATTCCTGCTCTAATCCCATGAAAGGCACCAAGTGCTGTTATTGGTGAAGGATTTCCTGATTTACCTGCAAGCCCAACTACATGATTAGTTTCCATATTTATATACTCCATATCTTTAGTAGTTGTATTAACATCTTCTGCAGTAATATATCTACCATTTAAACTCTCAACATAACGTCCAAAAGATCTAAAAAAAGCTTCAGATTTAATTTTATCAGCATCACCAATAATAACAGTCTTGCCACCACCTAAATTAAGACCAGCTGCAGAGTTTTTATATGTCATTCCTCTAGCAAGTCTTAAAGCATCTAATACTGCCTCTTCTTCACTTGAATAATTCCATATTCTTGTCCCTCCTAATGCTGGTCCTAAAGTTGTATCATGAATGCATGTTATTGCTTTTAATCCTGTTTCCTTATCATAAAAGTAAACTAGCTCTTCATACCCATATTTTTCTAAATATTCAAACTTGTTCATACACTTTCCTTCTTTCTTTTTTTGTCGTTACCGAAAACGCTTACATAATATTATAACATTATTTACTTAAAAGATAAATAGAAATTTTTGAAAACACACAAATTATATTGCTACTTAAATAAAAAACAAGCTTGTTTCCAAGCTTATTTTTTACCAATATAATTTTTATGAATATTTGAAATTTTATTAATTCTCTCTTCAGCAAACATTATTGCTGCATCTTGTGTTGGAATATTTTTTTCTTTTGCAATTTTGAATATATCCAACAATCTATCATATATTTTTTCAACATTATGAATAACTTGCTCATTATTGTAGTCTCTTCCTGTTGGAGCTATATTAATAACTCCTCCTCCATTAACTACAAAATCAGGAGCATATAAGATATCTCTATCCATAAGCATTTTCCCATGTCTGTTTTTATCTTTTAAAACATTATTTGCTGTTCCAGCAATAACTTTTGCTTTAATTGTGGGAATTGTTTCATCATTTAAAATAGCCCCAAGTGCACAAGGCACAAAAACATCAACATCTAAACTATATATTTCTTCAGATTTTACAAAGATTGCATCTTTGTAATTTTCTTTAATTCTTTCAATATTCTTTGGATTAATATCAGTATAATAAATCTTCTTTGCTTTAGATTTCACTAAATAATCAAGAAGAGTTCTACCAGTTTGTCCAACTCCTTGAATTGCAAAAGTATATTTTGAAATATCTTCATTATTAAATTTATACTGTAATCCTGCTCTAATACCATGAAATGCACCAAGTGCTGTTATTGGAGAGGGATTCCCTGATTTATGAGACAGTCCAACAACATGATTTGTTTCCATATTTATATATTCCATATCCTTAGTCGTCATATTAACATCCTCAGTAGTAATATATCTACCATTTAAACTTTCAATATATCGGCCATAAGCTCTAAAAAAACTTTCAGATTTGATCTCATTTGCTTTTCCTATTATAACTGTTTTCCCACCACCAAAATTAAGCCCTGCAGCTGCATTCTTATAAGTCATACCTTCTGCAAGTCTCAAAGCATCTAAAACAGCCTCTTCTTCGCTCGAATAATCCCAAATTCTTGTTCCTCCCAAAGCAGGCCCAAGTGTTGTGTCATGAATACATGTAATAGCTTTTAATCCTGTTTCTTTGTCATAAAAGTATATTAACTCTTCAAAACCATATTTTTCCATATAATCAAATTTATTAATACGCATACCTTCTTTCTAATTAATTAATTTATAATTTTGCAAAATTCCTTACTTTTACATTAACATATTTTATACAAATATCCAAATTTAACACAAAAAGCAAAACCTCTAGGTTTTGCTTTTGTTTTTATAATCTATTAATTAATAACGATTATTTTTTTGTTGATAACAATCTCTACAGTAAACTGGTTTATCACCAGATGGTTTGAAAGGAACCATAGTTTCTTTTCCACAAGATGCACAAATTACTTTATGCATTTCTCTTTGTGATTTTCCACCTCTTAATTGTTGTTTTTTTGCTGCTCTACAATCAGGACATCTTTGAGGTTCATTTTGAAAACCTTTCTCTTTGTAAAAATCTTGTTCTCTTTGTGAAAATACGAACTCTTTACCACAATCTTTGCATGCTAATGTTTTGTCTGCCATTTTTTCTCCTATTTCTTTTTTAAGACTTAATTTCATCATATCTAATCCACACTGGGGACTTTAATAGTAACTGATAATCTTAATAATAGTATTATACACTACATGACTAAATAAAGATAGTAATATCTTAAAAATTTTTTATTCAACATTGAATGTATATCTACCAGAATTAATGTAAGAAATTACACACAAGATTTCACCATCATTTTGATAAAATTCTAAATACTCTACGTGATTAAAAACAATAAATATTGCCTTTTCATCAGGAAACACTGCACGCAGGCGATTGACTGCAAAAGTTAAACTATATTTACCAGAATCAAAACTTAATTCATTTCTACTTACACTAGCTACTTCTTCTTCATCAAACTCCTGATACCAATGTAAAATAAAGCTTCTTACATTAATTATTTCTTCATTTATAACTTCAGTATCTGGCTCTCTTGCTTCAAACATTTTATTAATAAATGTAATAATTAAAACTGTAACTGCTACAATGAAAATTATAATAATAATATCTCTTAAAGATACTTTTTGCTTTGTTTTATTGTCCATCATATATTTAGTCTCCCAAAGAATTTAACCAATGATAATCTATTGCATTATAATATAATAACATTTTTAAAATGGTTTTACAACGTATTTATCTCCATTTTATTTTTAACATAATTCTAAAATAATCTAAAAAGAATATATTTTTATATGTCTAAATAAAAATAATACCATAATTAATAAATATTTGTTTTACTTATTATTTATATCATATCATATATATAATAAAATTATTACTATTTTATATATATAAGAACCTATAAAAATTGTTTTATAGGTTCTCATTTTAATTTATTAAATTAAATCATCTTTTATTTAACGTCTTCTTCTAAATAAACCAGCTCCACCACTTGATCCGCCTTTACCCTTATTAATAACAAAACCTCCACCTAATAAAATTAATGCGAAAGGAATAATAGCTAAAATTTTATCTAATACTGAAGAATACGGAGAAAATATAAATAAAATAATATTCATTGGAATATCAGTAATGACATCTTCTTCAATAAAATTGTCATAATAATCTTGATATCCTTCCTTTGCTATTTCCCATGAATCAAACTCCTCAAAATTATAAGCTTTTGTACAAATTACTCTTAATATTTCATGAAGTAATTGTGTAACACCCATATCAAAATCAGATTCAAAATCAATTGAATTATAAATAATACCTAATCTACTTGATGTTAAATATTGAGTCATTCTATAGCCAATTTCAAAGCCAACAGGCTCAACAAAAGTTTTATAAGTTATTCCATCAATTTCTTCTTCAATAAAAAAGAACAAAACTAAAACACCCATATCATTTTTTCCAATTTTCCATTCTCTAAATAACTCAGTTTTGTTTGTTTCCCAAGAAGAAAGATCAGTTTCATTCTCTACTATAAATGATGCAAATACTATTTGAGTTCCTCCATTATCTTCATAACTCTTTGAAATATCATATAAGTCTTCCCCTTTTTTTATTATGTTATGTTTTGTTGCTGGTAAAAAAACTTCAGCAAAATCATTAACGTAATAAGCTTGAGTCGGTCTTGGATAGCTTTTGTTATTACAACTTGCAAGAATAAAACCAAAAAAAATAAACAAAAAACAAAAACCTGTGATTTTTATATATTTATTTAAATTATTCTTCATTCCCGAAAACCATTGGTGGTATTTCATTTTGCCCATCATTTATTTTCCAATATTCTTTTTGCTTTTCAAACCCAAAAATACCAGCATATAATAATTTAGGAAATTTTTTAATAGACTTCATATACTCTTCTACAGAATCATTATAATCTTTTCTTGCAATTTTTAATTCATTTTCAGTGCTAGCTATTTCATCCATCAAACTATTATATGCTGAAGTTGCAGTAATTTCTGGATTATCTTCTACTAACATAAAAGCAACCAAATCTGTAATTGCAAGAGATTCTAAAGCATCTGCTTCTGCAATTTCACCAACTGTACCATTAGCTTGAGCAGCAGCATATGCTTCCCTTGCTGAAGTAATCGCATTATAAATGTTTTCAGCATGATCTTGAAGCCCATTAACAGTAGCAACAAGTTGAGTAATTTTATCATGTCTTGAGATTAAAACATTATTTACATTTGCAAAATTAGAATCAATTTCTTCGTTTTCATTAACTAATGAATTATAACCAACTATAAGACTGACCCCAATAACAACAACAAACAACACAGCAACAATAAGTATAATTTTTCCACGCATTTTTTTCATATGATTTCCTTTCTAAAATAAAGCACAAACACAAATAAACTATATTTAAGTCTTGTCAATACTTTATGATATTATTATACATTTATCTAAAAATAAAAAGCAAATAAAATAATTTATATTTTAAATAATTAATCTTTTCAATTAAATTAAAAATAAACTTGATAAAAATACAATATTAATATATAATATTAAAACTAAGGGAAAATTTCCAAATTAGGAGGTATATTTTGAAAACTAAAAAATATTTATTAAGTTTTTTAATAATTATATCTTTTTCTGTTATACAATCTAATGCTATAACTAAAAGTAAATCTTACCTACTATTTGGTCATTTCTCTAATTACTTGCCATACCTAATAGCTGTTTTATTGATAATTATTATTATCATATTTTTATTTCAAACAAAACATAAAAAATCTAAATCACAAATATCTTCACTTGCTGACAAAGTTCAAATAACTGAAAAAAATTATAAATTACTATTTGAGAATATGATTGCTGCAATAGCAGTTTATCAAGATGATAAAATAATTACTGTTAACGAAGAAATGGAAACATTGACTGGTTATTCAAAACAAGAATTAGCAAATTCCCCAATTAATAAATATGTACATTCTGATGATTTAACAAGAGTATTATCAATACAAAATAAATTTTTTAAAACAGAAGCTACTAAAATAAATTACGAATATCGATTAATTGCAAAAAATAACAATATTGTTTATGTTAATTGTGATATTATAAAAACTATCTGGAATAATGAACCTGCAATCCTTTCTCTATTGACAAATATTACAGAACAAAAAAAGGCAAAAGAACAAATATTTGCTAGTGAAGAAAAATTTAAAATAATTACAGAGAATGTTTCTGATATCATTTGGATAGTAAATCTAAAACTAAATAAAATTGTCTATATAAATCCTGCAATGACCATACTTACTGGTTACACATTTGATGAAATAAAAAATATCAAAATAGATAATATATTGCTTGCAAATTATTATCAAGAATTTATGAACATTGTTGCTAAAAACTATAAAATAATTAATGAAGATGATAATATAAATACTTATGATAGATATGAAATGCAAATTAAACATCGAGATGGTTCCATTGTTTGGACTGAAACTGTAATGAAGTTTTTTAAGAATGAGAATAAGGAGCCATTAATGCTTTGTTCTACACGTAATATTGACGATAGAAAAAAAGATGAAGAAAAAATAAATTACTTACTAAATCATGATTCACTAACCGGATTTTATAATAGACGTAGTTTTGAATCATTATTAAAAAAATATGATAATAAAAAATACTACCCCCTTACAATTATATTTTCAGATATGAATGGCTTAAAACTTGCAAATGATATTTTTGGACATACAGCAGGTGATGAGTTAATTCAAAAATCTGCTAAAGCTTTAAAATCAGCTGCCAGAGAAAATGATGTGTTTGCTAGAATTGGGGGAGACGAATTTATCATTCTTTTACCAAATACTAATTTTCAGGAAGCAAGTATGTTTATGCTGCAAGTTAAAAAAGCTTTAGAAAAAGAAACTGTTTATACAATTCAATGCAGCTTAGCAATGGGTTTTGATATTAAAACTAATAATCAACAAAACATAGAAGCAATTAAAGAAAATGCTGAAAATGAAATGTATAAAGAAAAAACTGAATCTAAGAAAATTTTTGATCAAAAAATTCTTGAAAACATTATTAATACTTTTTATGAAATTTATCCCGACGAGAAATTTCACTCTGAACATACATCTAAAATGTGTGAACATATCGGTAAACAACTTAATTTGAGCGGAAATGAAATATATGCATTACAAGAAGCAGGACGCTTACATAATATAGGTAAACTTCCCAATTCACTAAAAGGCATTAAACCAGACAACCTAGATACATCAAAAATATATCCTGCAATTAGCTATAGAATATTGTCTTTATTTGATGAAACAATTGATATAGCTGACTTTGTTTATCAACATAAAGAAAATTGGGATGGTTCAGGATATCCTAAAGGACTAAAAGGAAATCAAATTCATATAATCTCTCAAATTCTTTCTATTTCTGATCATTATGTTTCATTAATAACAGGTATTTATGGAAACTATACATCTGTAAATGAAGCTGTAAAAATTATAAATTCATTATCTGGGAAAAAATTTAATCCTTTAGTAGTTAAAGCATTTAATGAATATATTGAAAAAAACAAATAAAAACTGTAGATATTTTAATCTACAGTTTTTTTCAATTCTTAGAAAGAAATATATTAATAAAAATTTTAAATATATATTATAATAATTTCCTCACAACTATACCAAAAGATTCAGGACCTATATGAATTGCAAGAGCAGGTGTTACAGATCGTATTTCAAAATTTCTTTTGTTAGTAAATAAAGTCTTAATCTCTTTAATAAAAGATTCAATTTTTTCATCAACTTTTGCTACTAATATTGTTATATCATATTTTTTTGCTTCATTTGCAAATTCATAAGCAAGTTCAATCAATTTTCTAATGGCTTTTTGATAACCTCTTGTTTTTTTCACAGTATAATAAATACCTTTTTCATTACAAGATATAATTGGTTTAATATGTAATATACTAGCAACAGTTCCTGCAACAAGACCAATTCTTCCTCCACGTCTTAAATAATCCACTGTACCAATTGTAAAGAAAACCTTTTGATCATCTAAAGTACTTTCTAATACTTTCATAATTTGATTAAACGATTTTCCTTCTTCAATAAGTTCTATTGCCTTATATGTAGTATAACCACTGCCCTTACTAATATTTTTTGTATCAATTAAACCTATTGTTAACCCTTCATATTCTTCTATCAAGATTCTAATAACATTATATGTGCCACTTAACCCTGATGAAATCGTGTTTATAATAACATGCGTATAACCTATTAATTTAATTTTATCTAACGTTTCAATGATGACTTCAGGATTAGGTAATGATGTAGTTATTTTACTAGTATCAAGTTTTTGTAAAACTTGATCCAATGTTATATCAACACCATCTATAAAAGTTTGTTCATCAATTTGAATAGTTAATGGTAATATAAATAAGTTATCTGCATATGTATTATCAATATCAGAGCCTGAATCTGTTAAAACAGCAATTCTTTCTTTATTCATAATT
>JAQUZE010000022.1 GCA_028691515.1 Bacilli bacterium | reverse complement strand
ACATCATTAAATAATTTATTTTTAGGAACTGTAAAATAAATAATAGATTCTTTATTATGAGTATCACCAGTTTTAGTTTTATTTACAAGAAAAGTTTTTCTTACAATAACTCCCATTGATGCTAAAACATCAAATAACTCTTTTTCAAAATCTTCATTAAATACAATTCTTACTCTTCTAATCTTTCTAACACCAGAAATTTTAGCACCAAATCTTCTTGTAGAAATCAAAATAGGTAAAATGAAAGCAACTGTTACAATAGCAATTATATAATTATAAATACCGCCAGTACCAACCATTATTCCAAGTCCAGCTGCAAGCCAAAGCATTGCTGCAGTTGTAATTCCAGTAGCTGTTCCTCTAGTATGAATAATAGTACCACCACATAAGAAACCAATTCCACTTACAACTTGAGCAATTATTCTACCTTGATCAACTTTAATTGAATCAGCAAGTTCAGGATGTTCAATAATATCTACCATAGCGTTAGCAGTTATATTTTGTTGCAAAATAGCAATTAAACAACTACCAACACATACCAAAATGAAAGTAAAAAAGCCAGCTGGTTTCGATTTAATTTCTCTTTCATAACCAATTGCACCACCAATAATGATACAAATAACAACCCTTAAAATTTGTTCTAATAGTTGAAATCCATCAATACTGATAGGTTCTGTAAAAATACTTAAAAACATAATTTACCTCCTTATTTATGGTATTGAGCATCATACATTGCTCGATATTTCCCTTTTTTCTTATATAATTCTTCATGGGTTCCTTGCTCAAATATTCTCCCATCTTCAAATAAATAAATAACATCAGCATCTTTTATTGTTGATAATCTATGAGCAACAACAAATGTTGTTCTGTCTTTTGCCAACATCTTTAAAGATTTTTGAATTAACACTTCTGTCTCAGTATCAATATTAGCTGTTGCTTCATCAAGAATTAAAATACTAGGATTTTTCAATAATATCCTTGCAAAAGATATTAATTGTTTCTCACCAGTAGATAAATTCTCTCCACTATAATTTATCTTAGAATGAATCCCTTCAGGATAATCATAAATAAACTTATCAGCACCAATACTTCTTAAAACTTCAATAACTTCTTCATCTGTTGCTTCAATACCAAATGCTACATTTGATTTAATAGTTCCTTCAAAAATAGATGCATCTTGCAAGATAATTCCAATATTTTCTCTAATATCATATTTAGAATATGTATTATAATCTACTCCATCAACAAAAATATTTCCCTCATCTAAATCATAATATCTTTCAAGTAAATTCATTAAAGTAGTCTTACCAGATCCAGTATGACCAACAAGCCCTACAAATTGACCTGATTTAACTTTAAAATTAATATCATGTAATACATAATTATCATGTTCATATTGGAAATAAACATTTTTAAACTCTATATTCCCACTTAATTTTACACCAGAAATACTATCAAGTCCAATATCTTCTTTAGAATCTAAAAAATCAAATACTCTTGATGCTGAAACAAGTGAATCTTCTAATGAATTTAAATTACCAAATATTTCTGATATTGGATAAACCAATCTTTGAATATAATCAATATAAACACTTATAGTTGTTGCAATCAGCAATGATGGCAAACTAAAATATTTTAAACCAAAATAAAATAACACAAACATTATTATTATTCTTTCAATAAAGAGTAACATTTGATTCCCAAAAAAAGTATTAACTCTTAATTGTTTCATTTTAGTGCCATAATTACCTTTAAGCATAAAATCATATTCATTACTCATTTTTTCTTCTTTATTAAAAATTTGAATAACTCCAACACTATTTACAAACTCAGCCAATTTACCATTAATTCTAGAATTAGTTTCTCTGATTTTTTTATTAAATTTATTCACAATTTTTCTATAAACAGTTAACCATAAAAGAACAATTGGAAAAGAAGCAAATGTAAGTAAAGCAAGCTTATAATCTAAAGCAAACAAACCTACATAAACAATTACTAAAGAAATAATAGCACTAAAAATAGAAAAAATAACATTATATAATCCTCTGACTCCTTCAGAGTCATAAATCATTTTAGTAACTGTCTTGCCACTAGGTTCTTTAGAAAAATAACTTACAGGCAATCTATTCAACTTATCAAAAGTTGATTTTCTAATATCCAAAGTAAGTTTCATTGAAGCAAAAGTAAAAGAAATATTTTGAATATATCTTGTTGTAATAACAATAATAGAAATAATCGCATAAATTAATATCCATCTTAAAATAGGTTTAGAAGATAAATCATAAAAAATAGTAATATCATCTCCTAAAAAGATAAATGTTGAAGTTTGTTCATCTCCATCTTCACTAACTAAAACTACATTATTTCCTTCAATTGTTTTAATTTGATAATTATTATCATATCCATTTTCTATTAAAATATAACCTTCATTTTCCTCTGAATATTTAATAGTAATTAAATTATCACCAACTCCATCACTCTTTACATAATATTTATCATTATAAAAAGCTTTTGTAGTATCTGTTGTTTCTTCCCAAATAGTTTGCACACCTGATAATTCATCATCAATAACCTTTTTTGTTATTAATGGTTGAATCATTTGTAAACTAGTAAAAATAATTAATAACAAAACAGAAAAAATTAATGTCCATTTGCTTTTTAAAGCATATGTAAATACTCTTTTTAAAATCTCATTGGTTGTATAATCTATATTTAAATCTTTATTTTTCTTAGTCATGACTTACATCCTCCATTTCTTGGAAAATGTATTGTTCATAATACCAACCTTTTCTACTCATCAATTCCTCATGTGTTCCTTTTTCAACAATCCTTCCGTGATCCATAACAATGATTACGTCAGCTGACTCTACTGCTGTTAATCTATGAGCTATAATAATATTAGTTTTATCTTTTCGATAATCTTTAATTGATTTTAAGATATTCTTTTCCGTAATACCATCAACTGCAGATAAAGCATCATCCATAATTAATATTTCACTATTTTTATACATAGCTCTGGCAATTGAGATTCTTTGTTTCTGACCACCTGACAAAGTAACTCCCGCTTCACCAACAATAGTATCAAGTCCATTTTCTAAATAAGGAATATCTTTTCTAAAATCAGCCATATCAATAGCGTCATCAATAGAAAATGTTGAATATTTTGATTCTCCTAATAACAGATTATCTAAAACAGTCCTAGAAAATAATTGATTTTCTTGAGGAATATATGAAATATTTTCTCTAATACTCATTTTTTGATAATAATTAATTGGTTTACCATTTATGCAAATCTTACCACCAGTAATAGTATACATTCTTAACAATTGTTTAACTAAAGTAGATTTCCCACTTCCAGTTTTCCCAACAATACCTATTGTATTACCTTGTTTAATAACTAAATTTATATCTTCAATAATATTTGTTTTTTCATTTGGATAATGAAAACTATAATCCTTAAATTCAACATCTTTTATATCAGTTAAAGGAATAGCACCTAAACAATCATTAATTTTAGGTTCAGCTTTTAATATTTCACTAACACGTTCAGCTGATATACCACTTTGGCTAATAAATGTAATTTGATTACCCAATCTAAATAATGGTCTAGAAAACATAATTAAAAACATATTAAATGAAATTAACTGACCAACAGTAAACCCTGAGTTATTAAGAATTAAATAAGATCCATATCCTAAAGCAACTCCTTGGCTTATTAAAACTACTAAATTAAATATAGGAGAAAAAACAGATCTTAATAATACAGATTTTTTCTCAATTTCAAATGCAGTTGTTGCACTTTTTTCTAACTTAACATAATCTTCTTGTTCTTTATTAAATCCTCTAACAAGTTTTACATTAGCAACACTTTCCATTACCAAGTTATTTAAATGAGAAATTTCTTTTCTAACTTTACGCCAGTTTGCTGAAATTTTAGGCCTAATAATTAATACCACAACAAAAATTATAGGAAGGGGAATTATTGCTAACAATGTTAGCCCTAAATCCTTCTCCACCATTCTAAAAAAACTTAAAAATATTGTTAACGTCGTATCTACAAGAGCAAAAAGCAAATAAGTGCTGACTCTTGCAACACCATGAGTATCTCCAGTAGCTCTTGAAATTAAATCACCTGAATAATACTCTTCAAAAAAATCTCCATCTTGTCTAAAGATATTATTCATAAATCTTACTTTAATCTGATAAAAAAATTCATGAAACAATGAGCCTAACAAATAATTTTTTATAACAGCACTTAAATAAATACCAATAGCAAGTCCAAGTAAAAAACCACTCGCTTTATAAATATCTTTAAGTGTTAATAGTCCATTATTAATTAAATCAACAACATCTTCAATAATTTCAGGAGATAAAGTTAGTAAAAACGAAAAAAGAATAGTAAATACAAATACAATTACATATTTAAACCAATTCTTTTTAAAAAACCAACTCATATCCTTAAAGACAAGAAACATAACATCACCCTACTATTCTATATTAATTAACAATTCCCAATATCATCTCTAAATGATTTTGTTTTTCTTTTGTAATTGTAAATGCATTTAATACATCATTTTTTACTTCATCAATTCCTAAATCATTAGCATAGATTATTGCTAACAAATCATCCTTATTAATCTTATCTCCAACTTTAGCAATAACCTTTATACCAACAGCAGGATCTATATTATCTTCTTTTTTATTTCTTCCTGCTCCAAGTTTACTTGCAGCAACTCCAACTAAATACGCATCAATCTTTTTAATATAACCTGGATTATTCGCATATACCTTAATAATATTTTTTGCTTGTGGAAATATTGAATAATCATCAATAACTCTAACATCTCCACCTTGAAAAGCTATCATTTCTTTAAACTTATTTAAAGCTTGCTTATTATTAATTACTTCTTTAATTTTAATTAAAGCTTCTTCTTTATTTGTAACTTGATTTGTAACAATTAACATCTCAGCACATATTTCTTCACATAATTTAGTAAAATTTTTAGGTCCTCTTCCCTTTAGTGTATCAATAGCTTCAATTACTTCAATGCTATTACCAACAGCCTCACCAAGAGGTTCTTCCATATTAGTTAACATTGCTACAACATCTCTGCCATAAGACTTTCCTATTTCAACCATTGCTTTTGCTAAAACTTTAGCTTCTTCTAAAGTTTTCATAAAAGCTCCTTCACCTACTTTTACATCCAATAATATACTATGAGCTCCACTTGCTAACTTTTTACTCATAATAGATGAGGCAATTAACCCAACTGAATTAACAGTCCCAGTTACATCTCTTAAAGCATATAATTTTTTATCTGCAGGAGTAATATTTAATGTTTGTCCAACAACAGCCAAACCTATTTTCTTAACTTGATTAATAAAATCTTTAGAAGAAATAGAAATCTTAAAACCAGGAATAGATTCAAGCTTATCTAAAGTGCCACCAGTATGTCCCAATCCTCTTCCACTCATCTTAGCTAAGTTTAATCCTAAAGCTGCTAAAATTGGGCCAACAACCAATGTTGTTTTATCACCAACTCCGCCTGTTGAATGTTTATCAACACAAAGTCCATCAATTTCACTTAAATCAACTTGTTCTCCACTTTCTAAAATCTCTTTTGTAAGAGCTACTTGTTCACCTATAGTAGTACCATTAATGCATATAGCCATTAAAAAAGCACTCATTTGATAATCAGTAACTATATTTTTAACATAACCATCAATTAAAAAATGAATTTCTTCTGTAGATAGTTCAAAACCATCTTTTTTCTTTACTATTAAATCTACTGTACGCATATATAACTCCTTATATGTTTACATATTATACAACATTTATAAAAATATGTAAAGTTATCAAAAAAAACTATAACAAATAAAAATTATTTATAGAAAAACTGTACCCATAAAAATGGGTACAGTAAAATATATAATTAAATATTAATTACCATATTTATTAATTAACTCTGCTTCAGTTGAAGCCTTTTTTGCAGCAATTTTTGTTGAAAAATCATCTCCATTAAACACTGCATCAGTAATTGCTGAATTAAGTGAATCAGCAGTATAAAGTGGTATTAATATTTCAAATGGATCAAAAATAACTTTATCACCTGTATAAAATAGTAATGCTTGCATTGAAGCTTGATCATCTAAGAATATACCTGCATTTTGTAATCTAATATCTTGCTCATTCATTGAAATATCATTTTTAGAATACTCTGATGTTCTTAAAAATACTTCATTTAATGCTCTATATACTCCTTGATAAGTTGCTCCCGTACTTCCGTAGTTATTTTCTCTAAAGTTTGCCATAGATATTACAGCTTGACTCTTAATAGAAATTCTTGAACTATTTACATCTACATTATCTGGATGTGGATATGGTACATAACCAAATTTAGTTTCTCCTTCTCCCCACATATCTACTGGCCATCTACCTTCGTATCTACAAAACCATAACTCTCCACTTTGGAAAATTGCATCACCATTTTTAAAAGAAACAACATCAGCATCCCAGTTATGCCCAGCTACATCAAATGCATCTGCTAATACTATATTTCTTAGTACCTTTGCTGCTTGTTTTTGTACAACACCATCAACATTAAGTTGTAATTTATTTATATCTGCAATTTTAATTCCTGCTGCATTTACCATTCCAGACCAGTAATAAACTGGCTCTCCAGATAATGCGTATTGTCCTTCACTTAATAATGCTTGTGCCTCTTTAATATATGTCTCAAAATTAGTGTATGTCCATCTTCCTTCCAAAAACATTTGTGCTGGATTTTCTATTCCTAAATTTTGTAATAAAGTTACATTAAAGTATAAACCTTTATCAACATAATTTTGAGCATAAGTTCCAGTTGACATTGCATATAATCCACCCTTATAAGTAACAGATTCTTTTAAACCTGCACTAAAAGAATTTTTACCAAAAGATGTATATAAATCCTTTGTATCATATAAAGCTTTTGATGCATCTAATTCATTAATAACACTGCTAGTAATAACATAAAAATCTGCTTGAGTTGTATTATTACTTGCATTACTATTTAACCAATTCCAACGCACAGGTCCCCAAGGAGCTGTATCTGGATATGGTATTACTTGTATATCACAATTATATAAAGCTTCAACTTCATTCCAAGCAGTTTGCTTGTGGGTTTTATCTACACCTTTATATCCTTCTAAAAATGGATCTATATCAGATAAAACAGATTCTGTTTCCATAATAGTAATTACATATCCACCTAAATTTTCTGGATCTGGAACTAC
>JAQUZE010000003.1 GCA_028691515.1 Bacilli bacterium | reverse complement strand
TATAATTAATAGAATGTATGCGGGTGAATATTTAACAAGAGGAATTGGTGGAGGAGAAGTAATTAACTTACTACATTCTGATGACAAAGTAAATTATTGCTTTATTAATCCATCAGGAATGGTTAATTCTAAATATGATGATACTGTTAGTGCTGTAATTCATACAAGGTTATCTGAGGCAGCTGGCTTTGAAATAAAGGATATAGAAAGCGCTGTTTGCAACACATCATTACTTCAATCTTATATGTGGGAATTTGATAAAAAATTTTATAGCCATTTAGATATTGAATATGAAATTATTGATTCAAATAGTTCTGAAAGAATTACTGATACAAGTCTGATTGTTTATGTTAAAACCTATGATGATGTATCTAGAACTTTTTATTTCGTAGATGACTATATTTATTTAAGAAATGATAACAAAAATACAACCTATGTTTCAATTAAAAAAACAAATATTGATTACAGTAAAATATATTCAAATAACTAGCATTAAAAGATAACTTGTAATTTATTGTATTGAACGATTAATTGTTATTTTATCGGTTAAAAGATAAATATTAAAGGGGGATTACATGAAAAAGTGGTTAAAAGTTTATTATCCTGTTTTGGTCTATCCTGTATTATATTTTCCATATAAGTTTGTCAATTACATTTTAATTGTCAAGCTATTCGGGTGTCCTTGTGACAAACCTGATTTTAATGCCAATAACATAACTAATATTTTTTGGATATTAGTAGGAATTACTACCATTTTAATCTTCGTATTAAATTTTCTGAAAAATATTCAATTAAAAAGCAAGAAAAATATAATATTATTTATCGTAAGTATTGTGATGTTAATTTTATATTCTATTTTACTTACTCATGTTTTTGCTAATAGCATGTATTGGGATTGAGATTTAAAATAATTCTATAGCTCAAATAATTCCAATTTGTCGCTCGATTAATTAAAATAATAAACCTCTTAATTAATGTAGAACCTACATCTATTAGGAGGTTTTTTAAATGCAAAATGCAATAATTTCAAATGTTCTAAAAGAAATGGTTGTTGAATTAAACAACCAGCAGCTTAAAAAGTTAAAAGATGCTTTAGAAAAAAGTTTATGTAATTTAAAAATAGAAAAGATATACGAAAATGATAAAAATGCTAGTATTAACACTTCTTTAATTGATTCATTCATTTCATCAAAGAGAGTTGAAGGATGCTCGAAAAAAACAATTAGTTATTATCAGTACACTCTAAATATAATATTAAATAATCTAAATAAGGAAATCTTACATCTAACAACTGAAGATATTAGAGGATACCTTGATAACTATCAAAAAAACAGTAAAGCTTCAAAAACAACAATTGATAATATCAGGAGGGTTCTATCAACTTTTTTTAAATGGTTGGAAGAAGAAGATTTTATTATAAAAAATCCAATCAAAAAAATACATAAAATTAGAACTGGTAAAATTGTAAAAGAAACTTTATCTGATGAGAGTATTGAGATACTAAGGGATAATTGTGATAACTTAAGAGACTTAGCAATTATAGATTTACTAATTTCTAGTGGTATAAGAGTTGGGGAATTAGTAAATTTAAATATATCTGATATCAATTTTAATAGTAGAGAATGTATTGTTTTTGGAAAAGGTGACAAAGAACGTAAGGCTTATTTTGATGCAAAAACAAAACTACATTTAGAGGAATATATTTCATCAAGAAAGGATGGTAATGAGGCTTTATTTGTCCATCTAAAAAAACCTTATACTAGATTAAATATAAGTGGAATTGAAATTAGAGTAAGAAAACTAGGCATAAGATTAAATATAGATAAAGTTCATCCCCATAAGTTTAGAAGAACACTGGCAACTAAAGCAATAGATAAAGGAATGCCAATTGAACAAGTCCAACACATGTTAGGTCATACAAAAGTTGATACTACTCTGCAATATGCTATGGTAGAACAAAATAATGTAAAGTTAGCACACAGAAAATTTCTAAGTTAGATTTAAATTACATATAGTAATTATTATGTTTATGTCTTGAGGTGGACGAACTTTTTTAAAGGGGTACGTATTGTATTAAATTATTCGTCCTAACAAAGTTAAGCATGTCAATCTATCTATAAATGATGAATGATGGATTACAGAAAGAAGATTAAGTAATAGCGTATGTTTCTGGGAAAACTATACCCTGTGAAAATATAATAAACTAGGGGTGCGTAAAACTAGTCAAGGGTGCGTGATTTGCCATCTAGGGTGCGTAAAATAACACAAGGGTGCGTAATTGTATCAATATGGTTCTACAAACCCATTGATTAGATATTACTATGCTATTGACGTTAGATGTACGTTGATAGCATTTTATTTTACTCTAGTACAAAATATAAAAATATAATTTGGTAAAAGTTGTATAAAATAACTGATTTTATGCTTTAAAATTCATTTCCCCCATTAGATACCCACAAGCCGGAGTTGTTAAAATATAACTATATTTTGGAAATTATGTAGTTATAATTAATTAATTATGATATAATGTTTTATAGTAGCGATAGATCTACGAAATAGTAATTTATAGATACATTAATTTCAGGATTAACAAGCAGTAATTATAAAATTTTATGGAATATAAAAAAGCTTAAAATTATGGAAAAAACTATATGAAAATGATAATTCTCAAAATTTAGTTTAAAAAATCATTATAAAAATGATATAATTTAGTTATTATTTAATAGTGAAATTAATGGCTCTTATAATTAGCTATCAAAACAATAGTTTAATTAATAGGTAAATATTTAGGAGGATATTTTATGAATTTTTGTCCGAATTGCGGTAAAGAAATTAATCAGGGGGCTTCAGTTTGCTTATCTTGTGGTCACGCAGTAAACCAAGAAAACGTTCAAGCGATTATTCAACCAAGAGGGAAAGGGTTAGCAACAATTTCGGTGGTTTTTGGGTCTTTGGGATTTTATCCACTCATTTTTATTGGTTCTATAGTAGGTATAATTACGGGAATAGTAGGAATTAATGATAAAAAAAATATGTACATCGGACGATCTAAAATAGGATTATGGTTATCAGTAGGATCATTTTCTTTTTGGCTAGTAATTATAGTTATAGCAGCTTTAAGCTCATTATAATATTCAAAAACATTTTATAAAGGAATCATACTGTAATTTAAATGGATAACTTTTATTTAATTATTTGATGAGATTTTTTTGTGAATAATAATAATCAAAACTTTATAAATATTGAATATAAGTGCTGATGAGCGCTTTTATTGTCGTTTGATACATTGAAATCTTACCTTGCAGATTATATGTAAAATGGTACATAATTCTTCAGGATAATATTTTATTATGATTAGTGTGTAGTGTTATTACCTAATGATGTTAAACAATAAAAACTAGATATCTTGATGGTATACTTATCCATTTAGTAAAAGATAAACTTCAATATGAATAGAGCGATATGTTCCGATTTGTAGGGCCAACATATTTAAAGAAAATACAAGAATATAGTTTTAATTTAAGAGGGAAACCTTTTTTTTTCTAATATTAAAATACCTCACATATGTAAAAATATAACTTGCTATTAGTCTTCTTTAGAGCGAATATGTACATGCAAAATATTGTGCAGAAAAGAGGATTATTGATAATGGCAAAAGAAACAAATTTGAGATCTTGGATATTAAACTTTAATAATGAAATGTATTCATCTAAGGATGTAGAAACACAAATTGAAGCTGGATGGTATGATTGGTTTTGTAAGGATACAAGTCTTGCAAACAAAACTACAAAAATGGGTAACATAGTAAAACAAATAAAAAGATGTTGGAAAGATAAACCTAGATACAACTTATGTTAGGTTTAAAAATAACTGTCCATTAAACGGTCCGCTTTATGATGATTTTAGATTTGCTGATATTGTTACTGGTGACGTATTATTTACAATTCAAATAAATTGTTGTTGGAACGAAAAGAAGTACACAGTATTTGGAAAAAAGAATAACTTTGAAAAGCCATTATTTGAAACTAACTTAGTTAAAGAATTAGTTGTATGGTTAAACGAAGGTTGATCTGAATAATGTTTAAAGAATATAACAGACATCCAAAATGATTAAAAACAACTGATTGTGTAGTTAGAGCAATTTCAACAGTATTAGATATTGATTACTTAGAATGTAGAAAAAAACTAAACCAAGCAAAAAAAGAGTTAGGCTTTGGAACTTATAAAGAAACAAAGTTTTTATATAAATATTTTGAAGCTTTTCCAAGACTCATTTCCAAAACTATAAAAGGTGAACCTCGACTAAAAGGATCTGATTTTACAGAGCTACATCCAAGAGGTACCTTTATATTAAAAATGGCAGGACACATAACTTGTGTAGTTGATGGAGTTATCCTAGATACTTGGGATTGTAGCTACAGAAGTGTTTATACAGCTTGGAAAGTTAAATAACAAAAAATTAGGCCCGTAACTGGGCCTGTGTTCGTTTATGTTTTATAGTTTGAATTGGGTAGTGCGATAAAAGAAGAAACGAACGTGTCGCAAGTTTTAAATTTATAAATAATGCCCTTGTCAGTCTACATGACTCTTAAGAGCTTTTTCTTATATAATAATAAAAGAATAGTATGATCCAACAAATCAGAATTGGAAATGAATTTCTATATTTTTGTTTTTCATACACCCGATAATGTATGTTACCGGCGATATGAAGATAGTATTTTAGTATTGTTA
Organism: Bacilli bacterium; assembly: GCA_028691515.1. Taxonomy (GTDB): domain Bacteria; phylum Bacillota_I; class Bacilli_A; order ML615J-28; family CAG-698; genus DUUA01. Next base: position 125,483 of record JAQUZE010000003.1, on the reverse strand, counting down.
GTTAGAAAATATAAGTAAATAGTAGAAAATAGAGTAAAGCGAATCAATTAGGAAATATTGATTCGCTTTTTTGTTCGAAATTAAAAGTTATTTACATTATTTGGATATTCAAGTACAATAATTATTGAGTAATGGATTTATCTAACTATGGAGAAGATTGGTTAAGGAGTATGAAAAAAATTGATATAAATATTATAACTTCTTGAAAGTCATACAATATAAATCGTAGTTATTATGTTCATAGAAAATCAAATAATTTATAATAAAGTAGGTGAACGAATGAAACTATATAAATATAGATCAATTAAAAGTGAAGTTTTCCCATATTATTTAGAATCATTAAAAGATGGATATTTATGGTTTGCTGATGTCCTGTCGTTAAATGATAAATCTGATTCAATCATCTATTATGGTAAAGAACAAGATTTTATGGAATTTAAACAATATTATGATGAACATGAACTTGAGAGTGTTCAAAGTATTGTAAATTCTTTTGTTCCTAATAAAAATATTAAAGATTCCTTATCAAAAGTTCCTAATGATAAATTGTTAGAAATGATTAAGATTCTTAAAAAGTCAGATAACGAAATAAAAGAATATTTGATTAGTAACGGTGAAAACAATGAAAATATTAATAAATTTTTTTAAATTTACAGTAAATGAAATCTTTGATGGAAAAGAAAGAAATTGAACTTGCAGAAAAGGATGAACCCCTTGCAAAGTTTAATAGTACATTAAGAAAAAAAATGAAAATCTTTTCTATGAGTGATAGCTACGACATACCATCTATGTGAGGTGCATATGCTGATGGAAATAGAGGGTTTTGTATCGAGTATGATTTTAGCAAAACAAATGATGAAAACTTAATTAGAAACCTTAGAAAAGTAATATATCTAGATAAGAGAAAGTCGTTGCCCTACATAGATTTGTTTGAGAATTTAATATATGGAATTGATGTTGAAAAAATAACAATATAAATGTTGATGTTTATTGGGAGAATTAATAGATCTACTTGAAAATAATAATATTTCTGTGATAAAATCAATATTAGAAGAATACATCAAATAAGAATGCTCTGTTAAGCCACCATTTAGGGGTGCGTAAAAAAAACAGGGGTGCGTAGATTTTGATAGGGGTGCGTAATTGTATCAATATAGTTCTACAAACCCATATTAGAACGATAGGTTTGATACAATGTTATCAAGCTTTTTTTATTGAGAAAATAGGTATAAATTCCCTTTTTTCGTTTCGTATTTTAGCCTAGTGGGTGTTCTACCAAGAGCATTTACTAGGCTTTTTCTTTATACTTAAATCAACTAAAACACGAAAGCCTAACTAAAACACGAAAGCCTAACTAAAACACGAAAGGTCAACAAAAACACGAAAGTGTAAATAAATGAAAACTTAAGATATAAATATTTGTAAAAATTTGACAAAAAATAAATTTCATGTTAGAATTTTAATAAATATTATAAAGTCAATTATTTAGGAGGTTGTATTATGAGCAAACGGGTTTACATTAGCGCAGATTACTCAAGTGATAGTGGCGACCGTGATGTTGTCGGTACTCTTAATAAATGGGGCTCTGATGACTTACACAAGGTAGATTTTGAAAGTTATGTGGAAAGAGCGATTCTTGAATATAGATAGAGTACCAGATGAAACAAAGTGAAAAAGATATCTCTTAGTCAATTTAAAAAAGTTTACTAAAAAAGAATCTATTTCATCGTTTACTAACTCTTCAAAAAGAGCATCAAGACCGATATTCTTATAATAAGCTTTTAAATCTAACATCTCTTTATTGTAATGATCTACGAATAAATTAAAAGTGTATTCTGAAATATCGAATTCAATGCAGATGTCTTCGATCTTATTTTGATCAATAAAGTAACACGAGAGAACCTCAAAAATAAATGATACTGAATATGAACAGTAGGGGATTATGTTGAAATCCAAAATTGCATGAGTTTTATTACAGTTAGTACATCTAACTCTTAATACAGTAACTTCAATTTTGTCTTTTATAAATATGTTAGCAACGCAAGAAAAAAGAACTAAAAAGCGAACATAAAACCCATGACGATAAAACTGTCCTTGAGAGTTACACTTTGGACAAATCATCTTCATTAATTCTTGTTCGCTTGGATTAATATTATAAATGTATTTCTTGTTTTTTCTATCAATGTATGATATCATATTATCGTGGTGAAGATGAAAACGGTGCTTCTGAGGCTTTTAGTTTTCATCTTTTTCCTTTTCTATTGTATTTTAATTGTCGGCTTAAAGTGACAATTAATTGGCAAGTTAATTATACAATAAAAAAACAAAAATTGAAACAATTTGACAATATATTGATAATATTAATTGATTTAAATTGACTAATAACAGATAACTCTAGAAATTCCAATTTGTCGATCTAATATAAATATTAATCTGAATTGCTAACACAAAATGGAGTTACTCGTAAGACATAGTAGTATTAAATAATGGAGGGCGAATGTGATAAAACAAATCTTTGATGAAAATACAAAGAATATTATTTCTAAAAAAGTGTTAGATGATTTAACAGAATGGTTTGGATTACCTGAATACACAAATAACTATATTGTTCAAAGCGGTCTTATGCCATTCTTTGCAGCATATGTAGATGAGGAGCCAATTGGATTTATTTCATTAAAAGAGACGAGTCCCGAAACAGCAGAAATATATTGCATGGGAGTAATGAAAAACTATCATAGGAAGAATATTGGTAAACAATTATTTGAAAAGTTTGAGCAATATGCTAAAAGCAAAGGGTATAAACTATTGCAGGTTAAAACTGTACAATTTGGAAAATATGAAAGCTATGATAAGACTAACTTGTTTTATCGTTCTTTAGGTTTTTATCAATTAGAAGTTTTTCCTACCCTGTGGGACGAGTGGAACCCTTGCCAAATTTTAGTTAAGCCAATTTAATATTTTTAATTAATAGCTCTGTTAATTCCTATATATCTTTCTAACACATTTCAAGAAAGGGTTCATATGAAAATTGAAGATTTAGCATTAAGACAAAATCTCGATGGAGGTTTTGGAAGATTTCATAGTATGAGTAGTGATAGTTCTATAACTACAGAAAAGGCATTAAGACGTTTTCTTTTTCTTGGTTTGAATAAAGATTTTCAAATTGTGGAAAAATGTTTACAATATGTAAAGAAATGTTTGTATAAAGAAATTATAGTTCCAGATAGAAGAGAAAAAGTTATTAATTGGGACGTTTTTGAAGAATTGATGTTTTCTGCTTGGTTAAATATGTTTCAAGTTGAGGATGAAAAAGTTGCTTCAATTCAACAAGTTTGGAAAAACGTTATAGAAAACTCGATTATTAATAACGAGTTTAGCTTTATGGAATATAAAAAACAATATCGATTCATGCATGGTATAAAAGGGTTAAGAGAAATTGGTCCATCTTCTTTTTATATGGTATGTTTATTAAAAAATAAGTTAACGCCAAGTGCTAAACAGGCATACTTTCAATATGTTATGGAACATGGGATATATTATATATATAATAAAAATCTTAATGAAGTACCAACTGTATTTGATTCTAAAAACACAATATATTACTTAATAGCAATTAAATTAATTTCTGTTTATGCAAATTCAGAAATGGATTTAAACTTTGTTAAGACGTGGCTAATTAATAACAAATCAGATGATTATTGGGATATGTCAAATCTTAAACCAGATGGAATAGTTTTTCCGACAAGCGATAATTGGAGAATATATGAAAATAAATTGGTAGATATTAATAATTTTATTAATGAGGTTTTATCAGAGTTATAAATTACAAGAAGGTGTTTTATCCCATATTGTTAAAGTATAGGTAGTTTTATTAAAACTTTAATAGAGAGAAAAATTCCAATTTGACGAACGATTAAGATTTATAGGATCTTAGCCCAATAAACGATGTTTTATAAAATAAGTAAAAATAAACAACTCAACAATTTATAATATGCTATTATTTACATAAGGAGATAATATGGGTTTTGATTGCGGATTTATTCAAGAAAATAATTGGTTTCGATATAGAGCTGCTGCAATCATTATTGAAGAAGGTTATGTATTATTAGCTGGAAATGCTAATACCGATTATTTTTATTCTGTAGGTGGTGGAGTACATATGAATGAAACTGCTGAAAGTGCTGTGACAAGAGAAGTGTTTGAAGAAACTGGGATTCATTATGAGATTGAAAGATTAGCAGTTATTCATGAAAATTTCTTTAAAGGTTATGAAGGACCTATAGAAAGATTAAATTGTCATGAGATAGCTTTTTATTTTCTTATGAAACCAAGAGGAAGTCGAGAACTTAATAGTAATAGTTATACATTAGGAGTAAGAGAGGAAATGCATTGGATTGAAATTTCAAAATTGGATAAATACAAAGCATTTCCTATTTTTTTAAAAGACTACATAAAGGATTTACCTAGTCATCTAATTCATATTGTTACTAATGAAATTGACAGTTAAATAGTAAGTTATCGTTCTATTAAAAGAATATAATAAAGCATTTAAAATGTAATGAAAGAAAATAAAATATTCAATGGATAGCACCATTAATTAAAACTTGTTTTCTAACACAAATAAATATATTGAAAGTGAGAATTATACTATAATGCGTAATGTTATATTTAAAAGAGATAGAAAGTTTAATGCATTTATTGTGCCAGTATTCATTTTTATAGACGAAAAAAAATAGGAAAAGTTAAAAATGGAAAAGAATTCATGCATTCAATTGATGATGAAGAGCATATTCTTTATATTGCATGGGCGGTTTCTACAGATCCCAAAAACACTTATAAATATTCAGAGCCGTTTAAAATTGATAAATCTAGCTTTGATATAAAAGTTAGGATTAAGAATAGTTATTCATTAAAACAAGGATCTATTTTTGAATTAATAATTTTTGATTAAATTCCAAGTTGTATGGCAATTAATATAAAGAATAATAAATTTAAAACTATTTTTTATTAAAAAGGGAGTATATGAACTTAAAGAATAGATATCAAAATATATGGTAGAGTTAAATTTTAAGATTTCGGGAAGGATTTTATTATACATTATTTGCCGGAATTAGAAAAAAGATAATGTTGAGATTTAAACAATCTCAACTTTTTTGCATTTTTAATCGAAAAAAGTAACAGAAATAATTGACATTATTTGGCATATTTGTTGTAATTAACTAGAAATTAAATAGAGGTGGTAATTATGAATATTAGTCTTAAAAAAATTGGAACTTTAATCATTTTTATTGTTTCAATTTCTATTTTGTCGGGGTGGGGATTATTCGAACCACAAGCGACGATTACTTCAATTGAAGTAGATGCAGCGACACTAGCAGAAAGCTATGATATTGATACTTTTGAATTGTCAAGCATAAATATTAAAGTTACTTATTCTGATGGCAAGTTTCGATTAATACCTATTACTGAAGCAATGTTATCTAGCGAAGATCAAGCACTGTTATCAACCGTAGGAGAGCATATTATTACAATTAATTATGAGGGATTTACAAAAATAATAACCCTTAATTTAAGTACTAAATTGACGTCTAAAAAGTATGTGTACTTTGGTTCTTTCCCACAAACAGTTGTTGCTGATAGTAACTTAATTTCTTCACTTAATTCACTTACCTCAACAAATACCAAAGGTTACTATGAATATGAAGGTTGTGAATATATGAAAGCGAAAGCAACTCCTTATTCGAACATATATCAATTTATGAATGGTGAGACAATTAAATATGGCACAACCTACTACTTTAAAGTGGAACCAATTAAATGGAGAGTATTAGAAGAAGTAGATGATACTTATACTTTATTATCTGAATATATTATTGATAAACAAATATTCGACAATTCAAGTAATAATTATGAAAATTCTATAATGCGAGAATGGTTAAACAATGTATTTTATAATTTATCCTTTTCAACTCTTGAAAAGACTAGCATTTTAACGACAGTTGTAGATAATAGTGCATCAACAACAATTAGTAGTTCAAACCCCAATGCATGTAACAACACTAATGATAAAGTATATTTACTATCATATCAAGAAGCCATATCATCAACCTATGGTTTTACTCTAAATTCAGCAAGAACTTCATTCACAACCGATCTTGTAAGAGCAATTGGTGTATACATGGCAATCGACTCAAAATACTACGCAAACGGAAATTGGTGGCTTCGCAGTCCATACCTTTTCTATGAATTTCAGTCAATGAACATAGACGATTACGGAAGTATTCAACCATTTAACCCCGTCTACACTGCCGCAATTGGCGCCCGACCAGCTATTAGAATAATAGCTAGTAAATATAATCAATAATTACCCCCGGCTAAAATCAAAAGTGGCTTGCATATTTTATACCGAACAATATTCTGCGTTGTAATCAATTTTGTCAATCCACCATTATTACTTATACTAATATTGATAAATTGTGCAAATTACCATTAATTGCTGTTTAAATAATAAAATGTTTTTTAGTATGTTATAAAAAAAGGGAGTATGAAAATGAAATTTTATTCCAAACATTTAAAATCAATAGTTGTGATTATAGCAACAATGTTTTTAATCCTTATAATCTTTTCAGTTGTATTATTAAGGAAAAGAGATAATTATTCCGCTGTTAGAGGCAACGCTGCAAGATTAGCTGACGTGCTTGTAAGCCAATATGGCGTTTCAGGAATTCAATACGCCTTGGTCTGTCAAGGTAAAATGATTGTATCGGGTACCGCTGGCGTTTTTAATAAAGAGAATACACAGACTTTAGATAATAATTCGTTGTTCGGTATAGGTTCGACAAGCAAAATGTTTGCCACCACAGCCATAATGATGCTTTCAGACGAAGGAAAAGTTGACCTTGACCAACCGGTGTTAACGTATATTCCAGAATTTAAAATGGCCGATGAACGTTATAAGCAGATTACAGTGAGAATGCTTTTGAACCATTCCTCTGGAATTTACGGAAGTACGTTTCAAAATGCCTTTTTATTCGATTATCCATCTCCTCTTGCTCATGATAATTTATTATCAAATCTTGAAACTCAAGGGCTTAAAGCAGCGCCGGGGGAATTTTCTGTTTATTGTAATGACGGATTTACTCTTGCAGAGATTATTGTTGAACGAATAAGTGGAATGAGCTTTACAGATTATATAAAGCAAAACATTACTGAACCTCTAAAGATGACTAATACATATACTCCTCAAAGTGATTTTGACAAAGAACGACTAGTCCGAACTTATGTTGGTAACCAGGAAACGCCTGTAGATACAATAAACGTAATCGGTTCGGGTGGTATATTTTCAACTGCAGAAGATCTATGTAAATTCGGACAAGTATACATGTCAAACCCATCAATTAAAGTAGCAAAATCCATGCTATCAAAGAACGCAAAAAATAAAACAAAGCAAAAGGAATATCAAAATGGGTTTGGGCCAAACCAGCAAGATGGACTTTTTGGTTATGGACTAGGCTGGGATTCGGTAGATGCCTATCCATATAGCGAGTATCACATTCAACCATTAATAAAAGGTGGTGATACACAGCTATATCATAGCAGCCTAATAGTGATTCCCGAACATAACATTGTCTTCGCAGCCGTCTTATCGGGTGGGTCTAGTTTTTTTGGACATGTAATGGGGCAAGAACTCATACTTGAGACATTGTTATCAGTTGGTTATATAAATGAAATCATCGCGCCAGTAAAGATAAAAGTTCCCGAATTGTCTTCAATGCCTGCTGAGAAAGTCGATTATTCTGGGATTTATATAGGTGAAGACTCAGTAAAAAAAGTAACTATTATAAGTGAAGGCAAAATGACTATATCTACGCTTTATCGCGGACATGTACCTGATGAGATATATCTGTATACATCTGAAGGTTGGTTTGTCAATGAAGATGGCAGTAAAAAGCTGACTTTTGTTGAAGAAAGTAATGGAAGAATCTATATATGGGTAAAATGGCAGTTATTAATTCCTGATTTAGGACAGGCTTCAATGAGTTCATATGATTATGAATTGATACAATCTAATGAAGTAGATAATGATACGCAACATGCTTGGGATATGCGAAGTGGTAAAAAGTATTATATTGTAAATGATAATCCTTATGCCCAGCAGTATTACATTCCTGGGAGCATTTGTTTTGAAATTACTACAAGTGAACAAATACCAGGTTATGCAGCATATTATAAAATTGCTGACAAAAATAAAGGAGTAAAAGATATACAAATACCTTGTCTTGCTGGCAGAGATACTTCGACTCTCGAAATATTTGAAATTGGTGGTGCAGAATATTTGAGAATAAAGGATATGGTATATATAAGCGAAAAAGCCATGACTGATTTACCTACAAGTGAAAATAATGAAATAACCGTTGAAAATGACGGTTACGCTCGGTGGTATACAGTAAACCCTAAGGATATCGGTAAAACATTAACTGTTAATATACCAGAAAAAAGTTCTTTCGCCTTATATGAAGACGATATATGCGTTTATTTTTCAGTAATACACGGGAATCATCCAGTAATACTTCCCGAAAACGGAAAAGTTGTTTTTGTTGGTGAAACACCAGGTGTCGCTTTTACCGTAAATGTAAATGAGAAGTAAAAGAAAGAATCAGCACATAAATACTATAAATGAATTCAAAAAAGTGTAAGGAAATGAATAAATACGACATTAGTACGATTTGTATTATAATGATCGCCGTTCCACATATTTAGGAACAAAGGTGGGAAAAACAAAAGTCAAAATAATTAAAAAATGGAATAAATAATAAAACAAAAGATTATTTTAATATATAATTTCACAATAAATAAAATGAAAAACGTTATTAATGAATGAAGGTATTGATATGAAAGGATATAAGTTTGTCTCGCCACAAAAGAATAAGGTTATCTATATAATAATTAATTTGCTTATTGTTATTACAACTTTGGCCTTACTATTTATATATTCAAATAAGACAATTGTTACCGGTTTATGTTTCAGTGTTTTGTTATTATTTAATGGTATTTGGGGTTTTAATAAGAAGAACTATTCTTTTATTCACAGAGATGATAAGAGTTATTCTACGCAGTATGCATGGATTATATTCTTAATTCTAGGCTTTTTATTGTTAATACTATGTATAGTGTATTTCATTGTGTATATATATTAATCAAAAGATTGGAACTGATCGGTAATGGTTGGTTCTTTTTATATTTGTAGCAGTACTACTTCTCCGCAGGGCGATAAGTAATGGAGTTGTCTCAAGAAGTACGGATGCAACCAATCATTGCCAAGCGAATACCCTTTATATATTGACTTCAAAAAACAGAATTGATATACTTAACAAAAAGAAGAATTTACAATAAATTGCTATATAAGATGATTATAATTAAACCATTATCTTATAAAAAAGAGAAATAGCTTTTTATAAATAAAGAAATTGTATGATAGGAGGTACTTTTATAAACTAAGAAAGAAAAAACTTTTAATTGGTCGTTCAATCTATTGGAAGATAGAATTGATAGAAATGAGAAATTATTGAAGAAAGAAAAAGATGTGGAGGATTAACTTTGGAAGAAAAGGCGCATATCGTAAAAGAGTTCATTTATGCTGTTAAAGAGGTTGCTAGCATTGATAAGTTATTTATCTATCAAAAGATTTTGTATGCAATATTGAGTTCAGTAAATTCATTTGCTTATGCATATGTAATTAGAGTAGCCGTATCAGCGATTGAGCAGAATAAACCAATTGAGATTTTTATTAGGGATGTATTAATCGTTTCTGGTATTGCATTTCTAATCTCATTTGGCAGAAAAATGCTAGATCAAACGTTTTGGTATAAGAGTGATAGAATAGCAACAATTCTTAAACAACAAAAGAGTATTCGGACTCTTGAAATGGATTATGAATTATTAGAAAGACCAGAAACCCAAGATGCTGCTGAAAAAGCAACAAGAAGAATTAATGCTTGGAATGGGGTAATGGGGTTAGTTAACAATGGCTTTATGCTTATTGAACATTTTTTAATGTTTATTATTGCATCAGCAATCGTTATTAGTGTAAATTGGCTCTTAATTATTGCCATTCTTGTTCTTGCACTTTTCAAGGTATTATTCGAAAATAAAAATCAAAAACGAGAAAAACATGAATTTTATGACAAAACACCACCAATGTGGCGGAGGATTGGATATACAAATAACATAGCATCTACTTTAACAATTGGCAAGGATTTAAGAATTTATGCTATGGATGAGTTTATTAGCCAAGAAAGAAATGATGCGACCGGAGAATATCTTAAAATTGCTATTAAGAATAGAAAGAAAACGATTATTAATAGTATTTTAATTAATTTTATAACTTTCTTTGACACATTGCTTTTATATGGATTTATGATTTATGAAGTTATCTATAACGATATGAAAATTGCTACTTTTACTTTTATGGTATCAAGTGTTTATACATTAACTAATGCTTTGCATATTGTTATAAGGCAAAATGCCCATGTCTTAAGAAATAGTTTGGAAACAAAAGATTATCGTAATTTTATGAGTATTGAATATGTTAGAGAACAAGAAAATCAAACAATAGAAGCCGATCATATCGAAGTAGAATTTAAGAATGTCTATTATAGTTATTACATGCAAGAGGGATATGCTTTAGAGGATGTTTCATTTAAGATAAAAAAGGGTGAAAAGATTGCTTTAGTTGGATATAATGGCGCTGGTAAAACGACACTTGTGAAATTACTAGGCGGGCTATATCATCCAACAAAGGGGCAGATTCTTATAAACGGTATTGATATTGAAACTTTAGAGAGGGAAAGTTTACAAAAACTTATCTCGCTTGTTTTTCAAGAAAATATCATGTATGCGCTCGAGATAGCAGAAAACATAGCTATGGCTACAACTGAGAATGTTGACTATGAAAAGGTTGCTGACATTGTAAAACTAATTGAACTTAATAAAAAGGTTGAATCATTGCCCAATAAGATTAAAACCCATATTACAAGAGAATTGGACGAAACAGCCATTGAATTATCTGGTGGTGAAACCCAACTAGTAGCCCTAGCTAGGGCTATGTATAAGAATGCTCCTTTGTATGTTCTAGATGAACCTACTAGCGCCATGGACGCTTTAAATGAAGTTCATATGTATCGGAGTTTTAATGATATTATTAGAGGTAACACGGCTATTTTTATCTCTCACAGATTATCATCAACTAAATTTTGTGATCGTATTATCTTTATAAATGAGGGTAAGATTATCGAAACAGGAACCCACCATGAATTAATGGAACGAGATGGAGAATATAAAAAGATGTTTTCGATGCAATCGAACTATTATAAGGAGGCAACTAATGAAGAAACTCAAAATAATTAAGAGAAATTTAGAGTTCTTTATTCCAATGTTATTTCGCCTTAATCCGTGGATTGTTGTAAATACAATTCTTAGTGCATTGTTAAGTTCGGTGGGTAGATTACTATGGATATTGATTCCAAAATTTATAATTGAAGAGTTAATGGGAAGTAAAGATATTAAAGTTTTAGCTATGCTAGTTTTAGCACTAGCCTTATCAAATTTTCTTACTCGATCTATTCAAAATTTTATTCAAGGTCTAAATTACATTAATGCTTCAAAAGCTGATTTTGCGATTGAAGATATGTTTAGTAAAAAGATTATGAAGGTTGACTATTTTAATATTGAAGATCCCCAATTTGCAGATCAAATAAAACGAGCAAAAGAAGGGATGAATAGATATAGCAATGGTATCTATTCGTTTATTTATACGCTTCAAGATCTTATATCTTCAGTGATTACCCTTTTAGGAGTAATTGGTATTGTTTTATTATCAAAAGAATATCTTGTTATTTTGGTCTCCTTAGTCGGTGTCATGATAAGTGCCTTTAACTACAGTAAAATTCAGAAACTAGATAAAAACTTTAATCATAATTGGGTTCGTCACTCTCGAAGACTTTGGTATTATAATGACGGAATTACCAGTTTTAGATTACAAAAAGATTTGCGTTTATATCAAGCAAAAAAAATGATTAGTGATGCTGGTGAAAAAGAGATAAAGGAAGCATATAGTGAGTATAATAGAATCGCAAAAAAGAAAAAGTTATGGGACGGAATGGATACATTTGTAACACATTTAGTGACTAGACTTATTACATTAATTTTATTGGCTTATGCTGTTTATGATAAAAATATGACGATTGCTGTTTTTACAATGCTTTATCAATCAATAAATACTTTTGACAGTTCTATGGTAAATTTAGTTTATTCAACAAGAACCTATGTGCAAGACTGTGCTTATCAAGAAGAGTTTATCAACATTATGGAAAAACAATCGATCTTCGCTGATGGTACGCTTCCTATTTCTGAGTTTAAAACTTTGGAATTTAAAAATGTATCATTTAAATACCCAAGAACTGATAATTTTATTATTAAGAATCTAGATTTTAAAATTGATAGCAAAGAAAAAGTATCTTTAGTTGGTTTAAATGGGTCAGGTAAAACGACCATAATTAAACTAATATGTCGTTTTTATGCGATCGATGAAGGTGAGATTTTAGTAAATGGCATCAATATAAATAATTACAAATATGAAGACTATATGAAATTAATGGCTATTGTTTTTCAAGATTTCAAAATTATCTCATTTAGTATTAAATCAAATGTTGCTATTCTCGATGAAAATCAAGATAAGTTATATGATTGTTTGAAAAGGGCTCAAGTATTAGAAAAAGTATTAAGTCTACCCAAAAAGGAAAATACTTATATTAATAAATGGTTTGATAGGACTGGGGTTGAATTTAGTGGTGGAGAAATGCAAAAGTTTGCTCTGGCTAGATGTTTGTATAAAGATGCTGACTTTGTTGTCTTAGATGAACCCACAAGTAATTTGGATCCAATGGCCGAAGCTGAAATTTATTATAATTTTAAAGATATCGTCGGCGAAAAGCTCACAATCTTTATTTCACATCGATTATCTAGTTGTATTTTCTCTGATCGAATATTTGTACTTGATGGTTCAAGTATAGTGGAAGAAGGAACTCATAAAGACTTAATGAATAATAAGGGTGGTTTATATCATAAAATGTTTACAACTCAAGGAGAGTATTACAAATCGTAAACAGTTAATGGGTTGTTTTAAGTAACTTGTTATTTAAGCAGATATAATAAATAGGGCCAAGGTCGGTCCTATTTATTATTTTAGCATCGTATTTAGGGAGCTCTTATCCCCCCCATTTACCACCGCCAGAGGACATTTAATAAGATGATAATGTTTATTAGTAATGCAAGATGTGGTACAATTAATATTATGTTAAATATAAATAAAAAGATATATGTTGCCCACGAATGTTAGAAGTCAATAAAAATATACAACTTATATTCGTAAGAAGTATAAATTAATAATATTTTATGTTCATCAAATCTATTTAGATTTGATAATCTGATTCAAGTCTAAATATTTATAGTATAGTATCGATAGTTGCGGTTGTGACGAAGCGCTAGACTTAGAACTATGTCTGATTTGGAAAATCTTATTAAAAAGTGTTTACTTAAGGTTACTACTTCGAAAAGTTAGTTAGCTTAAAAACATTAAAAAGATTATTAGTTTAATTTAAGGAACTAATAGTCTTTTCGATTTAATAACAGTGAAGTGGTATTAGTAGAAAAATGCAGAAATATTTCAGCTTGTTAAATTTCATTTATCAAATTAATTATAAAAAGTTGTTTGACAAAAAAAGGAAAAAATAATAAAATGATTGTGAAAGCGTTTGTAAGGTGTAAGGATCGTGAGAATTGGCTTAATAGGAAAGAACTCAGTTGAATATGTTCAAAATTTAATAGATATTTGGAATGAAGGTAATTGTGCTGTTCTAATAGATAGCAGATTACCTATTACAGAAATAGTAGAACAATTAGTTTATGTTTCTGTAAGAAAAGTAGTAGTTTCAAGAAATATATTTGATAGTTTCTCTTCATATTTTAAAAAATGGGAATGTATAATATACGACGAAAGTGAAGAAACTTTACTTCCGGACAGTATACAAAACAATTTTGAAGAGTCTTATTCAAAAAAAGAAGGGCTTATTTTGTTTTCGTCAGGAACTAGTGCAAAGAGAAAAGCAATAGTATTATCTCACAAGGCTATAAATAAAAATGCCGATTTTATTATTGATTATATGAGGCCTACAAAAGACGATAAAATTGCTATTATAAAGTCTTGTTGCCATTCTTCCACTGTTGTTGGAGAATTATTAGTTGGATTAAAATCTAAAATGAAAATTATCATTTTAAAATCGTCCTATTCTCCTAGGTTGTATATAAACCAATTAATTAATTCAAAAGCGACCATTATTGGATTAAATCCAATTGTGTTTGATCAATTTACTGAATCAATTTTATTAATGGACATAAAAATGGAATTCTTAAAAAAAGTTTATGTTAGTGGTTCAAAAATAATTAAACCTATAAATTATTATAGAAAAATATGGAACAATGTGAATATATTTTTATGCTATGGATTAACTGAAGCAGGTCCGCGGGTTTCGTCTCAACGAGAAATAAAAAACATAAGCAATGAATCAGTAGGAAGAGCTATTAAAAATGTAAAAATTAAAATAGTAAAAGAACCTAAAAAAAGAGAAACCGAAATAAAATTTTCTAGTTGGGGTCTTCCATTTTCATATATTACTAAAATTCCATTTAATAATAAAATAAAAAAAGAAAACGTGTATTCTAACTTTTTAGAATTTTTTGATCAAAATAATGAATTAAAGAATATAGGGGCTATTAATTATTTATCAAAAAATATTATTGAAATCTGCAAAAAAATTAAAATTGAAAGAAGAAATTATGACTGTATAGATATTTTTCTATTTTTGTATGATTTTTGTTTAATACAAAAAAGGCAAGTAGAATTTTTAAAATTATCTGATTTGATAGAAATAATTAATTGTATTCTACAAAATATTGAGCTGTGTAAATTATTATATGCTCGTTATATTTTCAAAGATGATGAAAATTATTTGATTAAAATTAAGGAAAGATTCGATACAATTCAAATCAAGTATTTAGAATTATATGATAAAATGAAAGCAAACAGTCAAAGATTTAAAAAACTAATATAATATATTAAGCAGGAAATATACTTTTAGAGAGTTTTAGTATCAATAAAGTAAAATCAATATATAGTATTGGTTATTAATAATGTAAGAAAGAGAGGCTATTTATTAATGAAGCTTAAAAATCATGACTACATATTAACATCAAATATAATAATAACCGGCATATTACAAATAATTTATTTTAATATTCTCGGTTTAATAAGTGTTATCTTGAGTATCGTGTACTTATGTATTCTTTTGTTCACAAGTTTCAGATCTCGCATCTTATTTATATTATATGTTTTATCTATTGTTAATGGTATGGTATATTATTTGATTAATCCTATTTTTTTAAATAGTAATACATCGATGAAAAGTATTTTTCCTGCAATATTTCTATTACTCGAAATCTTCCATGCCATTACCATGCCAATTATGAAGAAAAATTCGTTTTTCGGGGTAAAGACACCATTAGCTTTAGAATATGATGAAGTCTGGAAAAAAGTTAATAATGTAGGATCTATAATTTGTTATATAACATTATTTCCTTTTTATATAATGATTTTTTATTTAAATGATTATTCAAAAACAGGTTTAAGTATAGTGACTATCATACTGTTTGCTTTTATAACACTAGGAATAGCACTTAATATTGAAAAAAAATATAAGAATGAAATGAATCGACAAGAAAAGATTGCTCTTCAAAATCAAAAAAAGAAAGAAACTGGTGGGTAAAACATAATATAATAATTTGTTTGTGAAGAAAAAAATCCATAATACAAACAAATTAATTTTAATGTAGTTGAAAAATAATGTGTGGTAATCGGTTAAATCTCTCTGAATGTCGTTTTAAAAACTAAGGTTTTCCTTTATGAGAAGATGACCGATTTTTTAAAATGTATTGTTGAGAATACAAATAAAGTTTTTAGGTGAATAAGAATATGAATTATATATTGAAAAAAAACTTATATATAACAAAAGCTTGTAAAAAAGAACCGCTTTACATAGATAAAAATGATTACATTGTAATGTTTGATAAACCAATCAAAGATTTCAATTTAAATTTTAACTATCAATATGACTATAACAAACATATTGCTATAGTTAATCGCAATCCAGCAGGGAAATTATGTATTAATTATTATTGGTTTGAAATAAATGTAAAAAATAAAGACGAATATATATTATCATTTGATAATTTTAATAGACAATGTAAATTATGGATAAATAATAAGTTTGTTGGGTATTACAATTTATCTTCTAGGATTATTCTTACACTTAATAAAAGTAAATGATCTTAAAGGTCATATATATGGAGATCAAGTTCTTGTTGATGTTGCTTTACTGATGAAAAAAAATATTAGAGAAACTGATTATGTTGGTCGATATGGTGGCGATGAATTTATGATAATTTTTCCTAATACTAAATTATCTGTTGCTTATAAAATATCTGAGCGAATTAGAAAAGCAATTGAAGCAAATAATTTTGTTGATGGATTAAAAATTACAATTAGTGGTGGAGTTAGTCAATTTAATAAGGAATCAATTACAGAATTTGTTCATTTAGCAGATAGTATGTTATATAAAGCAAAGCAAAATGGTAAAAATCAAATAATATTTAAAAAATAAATTTTAATTTATTAAATTAACTATAATTATTAGTAAAAATTGTGTATAATATAAATGATTATAGAATGTTTCTTATTAATGTTTATATTTTACTATTTTGGAAAAGAGGGATATTATGCCTGAAAATTTATATGATGGTGAGTTTATTTATGAGCCACTGATTGCATATGATAAAATTTTTAAAAAAGAACATCACAAAAATGTTGTTGATTTTTTTGAAGAATTGGTTAAAAAGTCAAAATTAGATAAAGAAGCAAACAGACTTGCAAATAAAGAATTAGTGTCTTTGGATAAAAGAAGAAATTCAGTTCAGAAAAAGATTAATAATAATAAATTTTTAAAAGGTTTTTTGATATTTTTAATGGTAATCTTTGTAATTTTGTTTGGAGTATCAATTTATTTATGGGTAAGCAAAGGATTTCATTATATTCAGGCTATATTAATAGGAATTAGTGCTATTTCATTTCCCGTTTTCTTATTTATTATTTTAAAAAAGTTAAATCCGAAGTTACTTAGACTTAGCGATGAAAAAGGAAAACTAGATCAAGAATATAAAGAAACCTTAGATTTAGCGTGGAGCCAGATGGAGCCATTAAATAAATTGTTTACATATGGAATGAGTACTTCTATTTTTAAAAAGACTATCCCTTTGATTAAGCTTGATAGAATGTTTGATAGTAAAAGATTAGATTATATGGTAAATAAATTTAAATTAGATGATACACCAGATTTAAATAGATCAGCTTTGTATGTTCAATCTGGAGATATTAATGGTAATCCTTTTTATATTGCTAGGGATTTAGTGCATCAATTAGGGACTAAAACATATACTGGTTCTATTACTATTCATTGGACAACTGTGGGTACAAATTCAAAGGGCCAATTAACTACAAGGCATCATACGCAAACATTAACTGCTGAAGTAACTAAACCATGTCCTTATTATTATGAATCTCCATATATTGTTTATGCTAATGAAGCAGCTCCAGATTTGATATTTTCTAGAGAAGATTCAGATGCAGAACATATGGAAGAAAAACAAATAGAACGTCATGTTAAAAAGACAACAAAAAAATTACAAAAAAAGGCAGAAAAAGGGTTAAAATTTGGTGATAATTATACATTAATGGGTAATACTGAATTTGAAGTTTTATTTGGGGGCAGTAATAGAAACAATGAAGTTCAATTTAGATTGTTATTTACTGCATTAGCTCAGAAACAACTTTTACAGTTGATGAAAGATAAAGTAATTGGTTTTGGAGATAATTTTGATTTTAAAAAACATAATATGATTAATATTGTATTACCAGAACACCTTAAAAATATAGATTTAAATATTAATCCTGAATATTTTAGAGATTATAATATTGATGAAACAGAAAAGAAGTTTTTGGATTATAATAATAATTTTTTTAAATATATTTATTTTGGGTTTGCGCCGATTTTATCAATTCCACTTTATCAACATCAAAAACCACATGAGTATATTTATAAAGATAAATATAATAGTTATGTTTCATTTTATGAACATGAACAATTAGCTAACTTGATGAATGAAAGAGAGTTTAAACATCCTCTTTCAAAAACAAGAAATATTTTAAAAACATCAACTGTTAAAAGCGGTGATTATTGTGACACAGTCAAAGTAACTGCATATGGTTATGATATGATTAATAGAATTGATTATATTAATAAAATGGGTAATGATGGGAAATTACATACAATTCCCGTTCATTGGGTTGAGTACATTCCTGTTTCACAGGATACAGATATTGATATAAATGTTGTTGAAGATAAAAAAGCAGAATCTTATAATGATAAAATCAGAGCCATCTTTGAAGAATTTAAAGATAGACAGATTACTAAAGATGATATGGTTAAAATAGGACCATTTATTGTTTATCTTGCAAAAAAACAAAAGAAATAATATAATATAAATAGAAAAGGAGAAAAAAATGGGAAACGAATTAGATGAATTAAAGGGTCCAGTAAATAAAGAAGGACGCGACATTAATGTTATTGAAAAACAATTACCTGTAAAAATAGGTTGGGGATCAACTTTATTTGAGGTAATGTTATGGGTTTTAGGAATCATTCCTGGTGTTATTTTCTTATTTATGAAGATTAGCGCGAGAAATTATTTGAGACAATTAGAACAACGTGTTCAACATAATGCATCACAAATCGATAATTATCTTGAACAAAGAGTTCAAATTTTACAAAATGCTGTAGGTATTGTTGAAAAAAGCATCGATTTAGACAAAGATGTAATGAAAACTGTTGCGGCTTATCGTGGAGGAGTTCATCCTGATGATACTAATCGTAATCAAGTTGCAAATGAAATTGATCAAGCAATGCGTAGTATTAATGTAGCTTTTGAAGCTTATCCGGATTTAAAGGCTCATGAAACACTTGCAGATGCTATGCAACAAAATTCTTATTTACAAAGAGAAATTACTGCTGCTAGAGAAGTATATAATGATACAGTATTAAAATGGAACACAGATATTTTTAGATGGCCAACTAAAATGATTGTTGCAGCAAGAGCTGGCGTAACAACAAGAATTCCTTTTACTGCATCTAGAGAGACAAAAGAACAAGCAAGAGCAAAATTCTTTTAATTATTAATATTTATTAAAGATTATCTTAGTATTCTAAGAGTTTTGATAGATTATGTTTTTGAGATGAAAAAAGGCAGGTCTATTTATTAAAAAACAACTCTTTCGAGTTGTTTTTAACTATAAGGGAGTGTTAATAATGAAATTCATTTATTTTATATTTATTACACAACCTATTTTAATTGCTTTAATTATCACATTAATGATTGAATTAACTGTGTTAGTTTTTTTTAAGATAAAAGATTATAAAATCTATCTTGTGATGTTTATCACTAACTGTATCACGAACGTAAGCATGAATTTAAGTTTAGAACTGGTTTCTTATGAACAAGATACATTGTATTTAGGATTTTTTGAAATATTGGTATTTATAATAGAGGGAATAGTTTTATCTTATTTATTAAAAAATGTACGCTTAGGATTTTTAATTTCCTTTGTTGCAAATATAGCAAGTTTAGTTTTGGGCCTTATATTAATGCCATTAATTTATCATTCAGTATAGTAAGGGGGATTTAATATGAAAAAAGTATTAATGTTATTTTTATTTTTGTTTATCAATTTCTTTTTAAGTGGTTGCTATAATTATAATGATGGAATTGTTAATGGACAATTACAAGATATTAAAATTTATTACGCTGAAAGCGATGTAGAGCTTGATGTAGAAATTGAAGAATCTCGTTCTCCAAATTATTTTGAAGGTTATTCTGCTTTTTATGGGCCTATTAATCTTGGATTAGAAAAAGTTAACTCTCCACAACCTTTGTGGTTATATTACACAACAACTGTTGAAGAAACAGCAAATTGTCTAGTAGAATTTAAAGTAAAAGAAAATAATGGAAGAACATTTGATTCTATTACAATTAATGATATAAATTATAAGAGAGAAGATTTTAATAAAATAGAAGAAGCTGAAGGCTTCTTATATGTTACTTTACAAATTTCTAATATAAATATAGAGAACCAAGAATTTAATATAGCAGATATATTTTTTATAAAAACAAATGATAATGATAGCACTACAATAGTAAAAGGTACAACATGGGTTGAAGTAAGAACATATATAAGTGGAGTTTACTTTTATCTTATTTCAAAAGAGCCATCAGATACACTTAAATATAGAAATTTTTAAAAAAATGAAAAACAGACTTATATTTTTTTATTAATTAAAAAAACTTTGGTATACATCAAAGTTTATTTGCTTAAATATATGTTAGTTAAATGATGATAGCACTAATTATTTATAGCTTATAAACGTAAAAATTATCTTTTGAAATAATACTTAAAGAGAGTTTTTATAATATGATATAATATATTAATAATAATTTTGGAGGATTATTTTATGACAAAAACTGAAAAATTATCAATTGAAGAAAGATTTTTATTATATAAGGGAATACTTTTTAATAATCAAAAGTTTGACAATGAAATTAATATTCCCATTAAATATCATTTTGATTGTCCTGAGTATAAAGAATTATTAGAAAAATATGAATTTGAAAAAATTGCTGGAAAAGGTTCTAGTTTTACAAGAGCCAAAAGATTACTTCACTATTTAGCTCCAAAATTAAAACATTCTTCATGGTATGATAATCATATTGAATGTAATTCTTTGAAATTATTAGAATATAGTTTAAATAATGATAATCAAGGTATTAATTGTTTGAATAAAGCAAAAATTTTTGAGGAATGCTGTTTAGCTTTAGGGATTTATGCAAGAAGAGTATCAATTTTACCTTTTTCACCTTATGATTTTGACAATCATGTAGTGAATGAAATTTATGATGAAAAGTTAAACAAGTGGATTATGTTAGATCTAACAAGTGATGGATTATTTGTTGATATTAACAAAAAACCATTGTCGTTACTAGAGATGAGAGAAAAGTTTGCAAATGATGAGTTTATTACATTTGTTAGTTCAACAAGTAAACTTAGTGATTTAAATAAATTAAAGCAAAAAAATAGCGAAGAAAATACATATATTTGTAAGAATTTATTTTATTTTATCATTGGAACAGATTGTAAATTTGGTGTTAGTAAAGATTATTTATTTTTTGTACCAGTTGGTTATTCTGTGAAAAAAAATAGAATTGTGAATATTAAATATAGAATTAATCATATTTTAGATGAACATAAAGAGTTTATTCCAAATTTGAATGAAAGATTAAA
The DNA here is from genome assembly GCA_028691515.1 of Bacilli bacterium. Classification (GTDB taxonomy): domain Bacteria; phylum Bacillota_I; class Bacilli_A; order ML615J-28; family CAG-698; genus DUUA01. The sequence goes on along the minus strand of JAQUZE010000003.1, from coordinate 103,927 downwards.
AAATGCTGAAAATTTTATTGAGCCTAAAAAGGCAGATATTAATATTATGTTAAATTTTTAAATGTTATAAAAATTGAATTAATATGTTTAAATAATATTTTTAGGTATTATTGATTTATAAAAATAGCATACAATAATTAGTAAGCACAATATTTCATTTGTAATCAAAATAGTGATATAATATATTTTCTTTAATACTCATAATATAAATTGTTTTAATATAAATATATTGATATTTAATTATTTTTTATAAAACAATTATTAATTGAATATGAAGAAAAAATTTAAATAATAAGGAGAAAAAAATGATTGAAAAAATATTTGAATTAAAACAAACTGATGATAAAGTTATAGAAAAAGTTATTGTTAATGAACATTTACATTATATGCATGCGATTCTTCCGCAAAATGAGGGGTTACCTCTTCACCAATCTAATGCAAATGTGTATATGACAGTTTTAAAAGGGACTCTTTCAATTTCATTAAATGATGAAGAAACAAGAACTTATTCACCAATGAAGGTCTTAAGTATTCCGTTTAATACTAAAATGAATGTACGAAATGAAAACCAAGAGATGTTAGAAATTATTATATTTAAGACACCAGCTCCTGGAGATTATTATAAATTAAATAATAAATAATTTTATTAATATAAATGCTCTCTGAAAAGTAAAATTTTCGGTGAGCTTTTTTTTAAAAAGAGTTGTTTATAAAATATCTATTGTTATATAGAAAGGCTATTGTTCTTGTAAATATAAGGTATATAATGTAAAATAGAAATAATTAAGTGATAATGATTTTAAACAATTTTATTTATATAAAAAATGTATTTATAGTTAAAATTATAAGTTTATAAGATATAGATTGATTATAGTTTTAAAATTATTGAAAGGAATTAATATTTATGTATACTTCAACAAGGAATAAAGTAAATATATCTGCATCGAAAGCTATTTTAAATGGATTAGCTTTAGATGGCGGATTATATGTATGTGAAAATATTAATTCACAATTTTTTAGTAAAAAATTACTAAACTATACTTACAATGAATTGTCTGAAGTGATTTTTGAACAGTTTTTAGATGATTACTCAAAAGAAGTAATTAAAGAAATAATCAAAAATTGTTATGATGAAAGTTTTTTACCTAATCAAGTTAATCTTAAACATTTTGATGATTTTTCTTTGCTTGAACTTTTTAATGGAGAGACTTTTGCTTTTAAGGATATGGCGTTGTCAATACTTCCAAAAATATTTAGTGAAGCAAAGAAAATAAATAATATAAATAATAAGACAATTATTCTAACTGCTACAAGTGGTGATACTGGAAGTGCAGCTTTGAGTGGTTTTGGTAAAATAGAAAATACTTTTGTTATTGTTTTATATCCAAAGAATGGTGTTAGTGAATTTCAAAAATTACAAATGAATAGTTATGCAAAAGATAATTGTATTCTTATAGCTGTTGATGGTAATTTTGATGAGTGCCAACGTATTGTAAAAGAAATATTTCAAAAAGTAAAAGTTAAAAAGTCTATTTTAAGTTCAGCAAACTCTATTAATATAGGGCGAATTATTCCTCAAATAGTGTATTATTTTTATACCTATTTTAAGCTAGTTAGAAGTAACAAGATAAAATTTAATGATAAGATTAATTTTACTGTTCCAAGTGGAAATTTTGGGAATATTTATGCCTCATATATAGCAAAACAAATGGGGTTACCAGTTAATAAGTTGATAATAGCTTCAAATTCAAATAACGTATTAACAGAAATATTTAATGATTATAAATATAATATTAATAGAGAATTAGTAAAAACTATTTCTCCCTCAATGGATATTTTAGTATCGAGTAATTTTGAGAGATATTTATATAGTATTATTAAAGATGAAAAAAAGATAAATAATTATATGAATGATTTAAAGGAAAAGCAAATTATATATATTAGTGAATTAGAACAAGAAGTTACTTTTAATGCTTATTTTGCATCAGAAGAAAACACTAAAGACTTTATAAAAATATTTTATGATACATTTGGTTATGTGATAGATCCTCATACTGCTGTTGGATATTATTGTAATGTGCAGTATAAAAAGGAAAATAAAGATAATTCATACAATGTAATATTATCAACCGCTTCACCTTATAAATTTAGTGAGTCTGTATTAAATGCGTTAGGTTTATATACAACTAAAGGATTACAAGAACAAATTAATTTATTAAAAACAATAAGTATAGAAAATTTTGATAGTCGTATTGAAAAAGTTTTAAATGCAAAAGTTAAAGCAAGTGATTTGTCTACAAGTGAAACTTTTTCATATGTTAAGAAAGTAATAGGTGATATTGATGATCAAGATTAAGACACCAGCAACAACTTCAAATTTGAGTGTAGGGTTTGATACTGTTGGAATAGCACTAAATATATATAATGTATTTTCATTTAAAGAGCATAAGAAAAATGTGGTTAAGGGATTTAAAAGTTCATTTTCGGTTAATTCTAATCTTGTTTTAAAAGCATATATTGCTTTTGCTTTAAAGTATCTAGAAGAAAAAGAAATTAAAAATGTTGAAATTACTTTGGAGGAAAATAATATACCAGTATCTAGAGGCCTTGGAAGTAGTGCCAGTTGTATTTTATCTGGTATACTTGCAGCAAATGAAATTAATAAACTTCATAAATCATTGGATGAATGTGTTAATTTTGCTTGTGAATTAGAAGGTCATAGTGATAATGTTTTTGCTTGCGCTTATGGGTTTTTAAATGCTTCATGTAAAAGTGGAGATAAATATATTCATAAAGTATATGAAGTAAGCAATAGTTTAAATTTTTATTTAATGATTCCTCCTCAAGAAGGTCAAACAAAAGAGCTTAGAAATATTCTTCCTAAAAAAATAGATTTTACTGATGCTATATATAATCTATCAAGAATTATCTTTTTGCCTGATGCTTTTAAAAAAGGAGATTTTAAATTGTTGAAAAATATTTTAAAAGATGAACTACATGAAAAGTATAGATATCCGTATATTCCCTTATATAATGAGATAAAACAATTATCTACAAGAGAAGATATAATTGTATCTATTAGTGGTTCGGGGACATCAGTTTTATTAATTTCTGATTTAGAAACAATTGAAATACCTGAGATCTTAAGAAATGTTTTTAAGCTTATTAAAGTTGATATTAGTGAGGGGACTAAAATCGAGGTGATAGAGTGAAAGTTGCAATTTTAGGATTGGGTGTAGTTGGTAGAGGTGTTTACGATATTCTTGCAAATGACTTTAAGGATATTACTGTAAAATATATTTTTGATAAAGATGATAATAAAACAAAGGATGTGAAACATTTACTTGCTGAATCATATGAACAAATAATTAATGATAGAGAAGTGGAAGTTGTTATTGAATTAATTGGCGGTAAGAATGTAGCATATGATTTTATTGTTAAAGCTATAAAAAACCATAAAAATGTAGTTACTGCAAATAAAGCATTAATTAGTGAAAGATTTAAGGAACTAAATGAGCTAGCTAAAAAGTACAATGTAAAGCTATTATATGAAGCAAGTGTTGCTGGTGCAGTGATTTTAATTGATCCATTAAAGAAGATTAGAGAAATTAATCAAATTAATAAAATTGAGGGAATTTTAAATGGTTCAACAAACTATATACTAAGTAAGGTGTTTTTAGAAGGTGTTGAATTAAAAGAAGCAATATCAAACGCATATAAACTTGGGTATTTAGAAACAGGGTCTGATGATGATATGAACGGATTAGATTCTTTGAGGAAAGTTAATATTCTTTCTATGCTTTCTTATAAAACATTTTTGAAAGAAGAAGATATATTAAGAATTTCACTATTATCACTTAATGAAAAATTTATTAATTATGTAAAAGATAAGGGATGTTTTATTAAGTATATTGCCCAGTCTGAAGTGAGAAATAATCGTTTATCAATAAAGGTTGAACCATTAGTAATTGGTAGTCAATCCATTTTTGCAAATATAAATTATGAAGAAAATATTGTAAATATTTTTGGGAAATATCATTTGAAACAATCATTTGTTGGGCAAGGTGCAGGAAGATATCCAACAGCTTCAGCTGTTATATATGATTTATTAACAATAAAAAGTATAGCAAATGAATGTTTTGAGTTTAATAAAATATATCAAGTAAATAATAATGACGAAAGATATCATTTTTTAATACAAACTTTTGATAAAATATATAAATCTAAACTTATGACATATGGAGAATTACAAAGAAAGAAAGACATTATATTCTTTTCGCGTATTGAAGAGGGATTATATGAAAAATTATAATATTGCAATTGTTGGAGCAACAGGATTAGTTGGCTCTACATTTTTAAAAATTATTGATGAATATAATATAAGCTTTAATAATATAAAACTTTTTGCTTCTCTAAAATCAAAAGGGAAAAAAATTACTTTTAAAAATAAAGAATATTCATTAAATATACTAGAAGATGGTTGTTTTAAGAATATTGATTTTGTGCTTTTTAGTGCAGGCGGTGCTGTTAGTAAACAATATGCAAAGCAAGCTGTTTCAGAAGGAGCTATAGTAATCGATAATTCTAGTGCTTTTCGAATGGATGAAAATGTTCCATTAGTCGTTCCAGAAGTAAATATGAGTGATGCTTATCAAAAAAATTTAATTGCTAATCCTAATTGTTCAACTATTCAATGTGTTGTTCCGTTATATGTGTTAGATAATAACTTTGGTATTGAAAGTATTGAGTATAATACATATCAAGCTGTTAGTGGAGCTGGTATTAAAGGTATAAATGATCTTGTCTCTTCAAATGGTAAATTTGAAAAACATTTTCCATATGATATTAAAGAAACTTGTATACCACATATTGATATGTTTATGGAAGATGGTTATACAAAAGAAGAACATAAAATGATGAACGAAACAAGGAAAATACTTCATAACGATAATATCTTAATATCAGCAACATGTGTTAGGGTTCCGGTACTTAATTCTCACGCTGTTAGTATAAGAGTTGTTTTAAAAAATGATTTTACTGTTGATGCTATTAGAAATATTATGAAAAGTACAAAAGGTATAGTAGTTTTGGATGAACCAGAGAATAATATTTATCCAACTTCAATACAAGCTAATGGGAATGATAATATATTTGTTGGAAGAATAAGAAAAGATAAAGTTAATAAAAAAGCAGTTTTGTTATACGTTGTTTCAGATAATATTAGAAAAGGCGCAGCATCTAATACAGTGCAAATTATGAAAGGAATAATGGATTATGAGAATTCTATCTAAATTTGGAGGAAGTAGTTTAGCTTCTGCTAAACAATTTAAGCAAGTTAAAAAAATTATATATAGTAATAAGGATAGACAAATTATTGTTGCTAGTGCACCGGGTAAGGACGAAGAAAATAAAACTAGAATTACAGATTTATTATTACTTTTAAATGCGCATATAGAATATGATATTAATTATGATTATTTACTTAATGAAATTTATGAAAGATATAATTCTATAATTAAAGAATTAAATATAGAAAGTATATTTTATGAAAAATTTAATTTGTTTAAAAAATCAATATCAAAAGTTTTAAGTAAAGATTATATAGCAAGCAGGGGTGAGTATTTTAATGCTATTATATTAAGTGAGTATTTAGGATTTAAATTTGTTGATGCAATTGATGTTATTCGCTTAAATTTTGATGGTTCTGTTAATTATGAAAAAACAAAGAAACTACTTAATAGTATGATTAGAGAAGATTTATTTTATGTAATACCGGGATTTTATGCATCAACTCCCGAAAGACAAGTTAGAGTATTTAGTAGAGGAGGTTCAGATTTTACTGGAAGTATTATTTCAAAATGTTTAAATTTAGATTTTTATGAAAACTGGACTGATGTAAGTGGATTGTTTGTTGCTGATCCTAAGATTATTATAAATCCCAAAAAGATTGAAAGGATAACATATAATGAATTGAGGGAATTATCTTATCGAGGAGCAAATATTATTCAACAAGAATCAATTATTCCACTTGAACAAACTAATATATCAATTCATATAAAGAATACAAATAGACCAGAAGATTATGGGACTGTAATTTCTAAAGAGATAGGAGGTAATGGAGGAATAATTACTGGACTATCAGGTTCTAAAGATTTTACTTCACTTACTATTTTAAAAGATAGTGATAAACCTTTTGCAAGTATCTTAGTTGAGGTGTTAAATTTATATATTAAATATAAACTTAAGGTTGAACTTATACCAACTGGTATTGATACTTTTAATATTCTTACAAAAACGAATGAGTTAAAAAAAGTGTATTTTGATTTAATGAATGATATTAGGAATATTAATGGTGTTATTGACATATCATCGGAAGATGATATTGCTTTAGTTGCTATTGTTGGGAGAAATATGTCATCAATTCCCGGAGTTTCCGGTCGTATTTTTTCAACATTAGGAAATAATAATATTAATATTAAAGTTATTGCTCAAGCATCAAAAGAAATTAGTATTATAATTGGTGTTGGCGTTAAGGATTATGAAAAAACAATTAAAGTGCTTTATGATGAATTCTATGTAACAAATAATTAATATTTATAAAATGTATTTTTATATAGATAAATAAAAACCTTTAAATGTTAATCATTTAGGACTATAATAAAGAGAGTTGGAGGATAAATAATGGAAAATAAATTTTCAAAATATTTAAAAAAGAAAAAACCGCTTTTAAAAGAATTGCTAGATAAACTTTTAGAACAATATGAATATGTCAGTATTTTAGCAACTGATGTTTTTGGGAAATTATATACAGTTAATCGTTCATCAACATCAGTTGGTGATGGTAGATCTGCAGAATGTGGTTTTGTTATTAAAGTATATGATAAAGGAATGTATTTTGAATATGCTACTAATAAAATAGATCGTAAAGATATTGATAAGATTATTGAAGAAGTTGGTAAATTAGTAAATAATAAAACAACAAATAAACAAATACAAATTGGAGTTATTAATGAAGAAGAAATAACAAAGTCATTTGTTCGTAAAAATGTTGGTAAGAAATATCAAACAGAAGAGATAATTTCTTTATTACAAGAACTTGTAAATGAAAATTTAAGAGCAGAAAAAGTAATTAATGTAAATGTTATGGTTTCAGTTCAAGAAGTTTCAAAATTATTTTTATCAAAAAATAAAGATTTAGAGCAGTATTACAATTATTCAAATGGCGGTGCGATGGTTTTAGTTGGTGAAGGAAGTAATATGAAATATGCATATGATGGAGTTGATACTAACTCACTTGCTTATGTTATGAAAAAAATGCCGAAGAAAATCGTTGAAGTAAGAAAGCTTGCAATTGAGTTACTTAATGCTGAACTTATTAAACCGGGCGTTTATACAATTGTTACTGATCCATCTATTACTGGATTAATTGCTCATGAAGCATTTGGTCATGGAGTAGAAATGGACCAATTTGTAAAAGATAGAGCTATTGCTCAAGAATATATTAATAAACCTGTTGCTTCAAAATTAGTTAATATGCATGACGGAGCTGCAGCTTTTAATAGTGTAGCAAGTTATTTTTTTGATGATGATGGCGTATTAGCTCAAGATACATTAATTATTGAAAATGGTATTTTAAAAAGAGGTATTTCTGATGTTACTAGTGCTTTGCAACTTGGTACAAAGCCAACTGGAAATGGAAGAAGACAAGCATTTAATCATAAGTCTTATTCAAGAATGACTAATACTTTCTTTGAAGCTGGAGAATCAACTTTAAAAGAGTTAATTAAAAGTGTTGATTATGGATATTATATTAGTCAAACTAGTAATGGCATGGAAGATCCGAAGAATTGGGGGATTCAATGTTCTGCTCATGTTGGTAGAGAAATTAAAAACGGTAAGTTTACTGGTAAAATTGTGTCACCAGTAGTAATGAGTGGATATGTAATAGATTTATTAATGTCTATTAGTGGAATATCTAAAGATATGGTAATTAGTGGTTCTGGACAATGTGGAAAAGGTTATAAAGAATGGGTACGTGTAAGTGATGGCGGTCCATGCTTGAAAGCAGAGGTGAAAATAGGATGATTAAGCAATTAATTAAAGCTTTAGCTAGTTCTGATGTTGATAATTTTAAAATTACAGAAATTGAAAATAATACTAATGAAGCTTACTATGTTTTGCAGAAATTAGAAACTGCAAGAGAAACAAAAGTAATTGAATATCAAGTAACTATTTTTAAAGAGTTTAAAGAAGGAGTTACTAGTTTCCTTGGATCTTCTAGTTTTAATGTTCCATATAAACTAACAAGTAAACAATTATCAAAAAAAATTGAAGATGCATTGTATTCAGCAAGTTTTGTTAAAAATAAAACATATGAATTGCCAGTTGGAGATGGAAAGAAACATAATTTTAAACAAAAGAAAATTACTGATAATCCGTATAAATTATTAGATGATGTTGCAAAAACATTTATTTCTGTTTCTAAACCAAATCAAAAATTTAATTCATTAGAAGTTTTTTATAAAGAAGCAATAATTCGTGTAGTTACTTCTACAGGTATTGATTATAAGAAAAATACTTATAGTTTAGAAGTTGAAGCAATTCCTTCTTATGATGGATTTAAACCTGAAGATCATGTAAATCAAAAAGTTGAATTATATAAATATTTTAGATATCAAAATGCCAATTTAGAATTAATTAAAAAAGATGCAATACAAGCACTTGATGATGTAAAAGCAAGATATGAAGCTACTAAATTACCATTTAGTGGCAATGTAGATGTTATTATTAGAGATGAAGATATTCGTAGTTTGTGTGGCTCGTTAATAGGTAATTATTCTTATTCTGGTGTTTATAATGGAAGTACTGATAAAAAAGTTGGAGATGAAGTACAAAAGGGAACTGGTGAGAAGTTATCAATTGGACTTGATTTACTAAATTCTGCAGATCGATTTGATAATGATGGAGTTTTATTAAAACCAGTTGAAGTAATTAAGGATGGAATTTTAAATTCATATTTTGGTGATAATAGATTTGCTCAATATTTAGGTGTTAAACCAACAGGTAATTTAAAAAGTTTAAAGGTTAAAGCAGGTAAAAGTTCAACAGAAGAAATTTTATCTGGGAAATATCTAGAAATAATTTCTTTATCAGGAATACAAATAGATATTTATAGCAGCTATATCGGTGGAGAAGTTAGATTAGCAAATTACCATGATGGAGATAAAGTGATTCCTGTATCAGGGTTTTCATTTAGTGGAAACTTATTTGAGGCATTGGCTGATATAAAAATTAGTAAAGAAGTAACTTCAAAATTGGGATATTCTGGGCCAAGATTTATTAGATTACCAAATTTAGGTGTTTTATAGACTATTATATTAAGAAATTCAATAGGTATAAAAAGGTTAATAATTATTATAAAATGAAAAAAAGGAGTCATTGAATAAATGGCTTTTTTTTGGTATAATAATCAAGTAAAAATAGGAGAATGAGAATGAAATTAATTAAGAGTGTCAGTATATTTACACTATTGTTTTTTGTAATTATATTTTTAACTGGATGTAATAACAAAAAAGTTTCGATTATTTTTGATACTGATGGGGGAAGTAGTGTGAATGATTTAATTGAAATAGATTTAGATAATGATTTTACTTTGCCTGTGACAGAAAAAGACAATTTTGATTTTTTAGGGTGGTATTTAGATGATGAATTAATGAATATTGAGTTGATAAGAAAGTATTTTATTGATAATAAAGAAATATTAAGTCTTAATTTAAAAGCTAAATGGGACATACATTCATTTAAGGTAAAATTTTATGATGGAGATTTACTTCTAAAAGAAGAAACTGTTTTATATAATGAAAGCGCAACTGCTCCTGAATTAGAAGAAAAAATAGGATATACGTTTAAACGATGGGATACTATTTTCTCAAATGTTAAAAGTGATATAGAAGTATTAGCAGAATGGGAAACTAATAGCCATTTTGTAAGATATTATGATTATGATAATACTTTACTTAAAGAAGTTCCTGTTGAATTTAATCAGGAATTAAGTAGTGAAATTGCACCAATAGCTAATAGAGAGGGATATGATTTTATTGGTTGGAATAAAATATTACCAGAAAATATGCTTGATGAAGATATTGTTTTAATTGCTGAATACGATATTAATCAATATTCAATTTTCTTTGTTGAAAATGGTGGAAGTATTGTTGATACTATTACTGATGATTATAAAACATCAGTTGTAAAACCAGTAGATCCAATTAAAAAAGGAAATAAATTTATAGGGTGGTATTTAGATTCTGATTTTACTCAAAGTTATGTTTTTTCAACAATACCTTCAAAAGATATAACTTTATATGCTAAATGGGAAATTAATAAATATAATTTAATATATTTAAATGATGATTTAAATTTAATAGAACAATTAAGCATAGAATATAATCAAGATTTAAGCTTGATAAATTCTCCTTTGCCGATTAAAAAGGGACATGAATTTATTGGTTGGGATCAAGATTTACCAAGTAATATGCCTGATGAAGATATTACTTTGATTGCTGAATTTAGTATTAATCAATATACAATTTTCTTTGTTGAAAATGGGGGGAGTACTGTTGATTCTATTGTTCAAAATTATGATACAGTAGTTGTAAAACCTACAAATCCAATAAAACCAGGATTTATTTTTGTTGATTGGTATCTTGATGCTGATTTTATTAATGTATATAGTTTTTCTAAAATGACGGATGAAGATATCATTTTGTATGCAAAATGGGAAGCAGACGAATCATTGATTTTTGAGTTTGAAGATTATATGTTAGATAAATTTAGCAATTATATTGAATATGATATAGTTTTACCTATTAATTATAAAGGTATTGATATTGTTTGGACTAGTAGTAATAGTCAAGTGGTTTCATCTTCTGGGCAATATTTTCGTCCATATATTAAAACAAATCTTAGTTTGACTGCCAATTTAGAAGATGAAAACTCTATTTATACGATTGTTTTTGATGTTATTGCTGATGGTTATAAAGAATTAAAAACAGGCATTGCTTCAAGTTATATTTATAGACAATATGCAAATGTAACTGATGATTATTTTGAAATATTAGATATTATAAATTGTGCTTTTATTAAAGCAAGTAGTAGTGGTACTTTATCTGGAACAACTTATTTAAATAATGTAAGTAGATATATTATTCCCAAAGCAAAGCAAAACGGTGTGTGGGTAGTTATGTCTATTGCTCCAGAATCTTCTTGGTCAACAATAGCTGCAAGCCCTACTTTGGTTAATACTTTTGCTAATAATATAGTTAATATGATAAATCAATATGGTTTTGATGGCGTTGATATAGATTGGGAAACTCCAACAAGTGGTGAATCAGAAAGTTTTGTTGCTTTAGCTAAAACGATTAACGAGAAAGTAAAAGCTAATAATTCTAATCATTTAGTTACTGCTGCTGTTGGTGGAGGTATGTGGCAACCTCCAAGATATAATTTAAGAGATTCAGTTAATTATTTAGATTTTATTAATATGATGACTTATGGAATGGTTTCAAATAATGGCTATTACCAAAACGCTTTATATCCTAGTTCTAGTTTTGCTAATAGTGAAAATAGTGTTGGTAAAACTTTAGTTAGTTGTTCAATTGAAGAGAGTGTTGCAATTTATTCTACTTTTGATATACCTTATGAAAAAATTATTGTTGGTGCTGCATTTTATGGAATGAAACAAACTAGAACTTACGATTCAGCTAATTCTACATGGTCTGGTTGGGTATCGGCAGGGTCAGTTTATTATCATAGTATAGTAAGTAATTATTATACTGATAGTAATTACACTGAATATTTTGATGATGTAGCAAATGTTCCATATATTTTAAAAAATGATGGAACAGAATTTATTTCATATGATAATCCAAGATCAATTAAAGCAAAGTGTTCTTATATTCTTAATGAGAAATTAGGAGGAATGATGTTTTGGGAAAGTGGAACTGACACAACTAATACTTTATTAATTAGTATGGGAGAAGGGCTTGGTAAAATATAATAAGTAAAGTCTTAAATCATTGATTTAAGACTTTTTCAAATTGTTAATAGATTTTTTATATGTTATAATTTACTAGTGATTATAAATAGTTTGGGGGACAAATATGATTTTAGATGAAATTAAAAACGAGTTATTAAAAATATCAGAAATTGAAGGTTCAAAATATAGAAATGAGCCAATTACTGATAATTATTACGGAATTAGAGTTCCATATCTAAGAAAAATTGCTGATTATATTTTTAAAAAAGATTATAAACAGTTTTTAGATAATAATGATTTTATACCTTTTGAATTAGAAATTATTCAAGCATTTGTAATTGGAAAGATAAAAGACATAAATGAATCAATTTACTATACAAATTTATTTGTACCATTAATTCATGATTGGAGTGCTAATGATACAATATGTCAATCGCTTAAAATAGCAAAAAAACATCAGAAAGAATACTGGAATTTTTTAATAAAATATGCAAAATCAGAAAGAGAATTTGAACAAAGATTTGTAGCAGTAATGATGCTTTCACACTATTTGAATGATGAATATATTGATGAAGTTATTATTTGGCTAGACAGATTAAAAAATCCAGGATATTATTGCAAGATGGGGGTTGCTTGGGCTTTTGCAACAATTATGGCGAAATATCCAGATAAATGTTTTGTTTATTTAAAAAATAATTCTTTAGATAAATGGACACATAATAAAGCTATTCAAAAAATGATTGAATCATTTAGAGTTTTAGATGAGCATAAAGAAATATTAAGAAAAATGAAAAGATAATTTTGTTATTTATAAATGTTTTGGCAATATAAAATATGTATAGTATAATAAATTAATAGAGGAAATATATGAAAAAACCAGATTATAGTAATTCAATTTTAAATGTTTCAAATTCAATATTACATTTTTATAATATAAAAACAATATATAATGGTATAGATATACTTGATAAAGAGTTAAAAAACAATTACAATCATATAGTTTTAATTTTACTTGATGGAATGGGAATTAATATTATTAAAAAGCATTTAAGTGAAAATGATGCTTTAAGGAAGAATATTAAAAAAGAAATTAGTAGCGTTTTCCCACCTACAACGGTTGCAGCAACTAATTCAGTGTTAAGTGGATTTCCTCCTTTTGTTCATGGAAATTTAGGTTGGATGCAATATAATAAATTTACAGATTCTTATCCAATTGTTTTTAAAAATATTGATTATTATGATGAGAGTAAGATATTGGAAGAACAGTTCCAAAAAAAGTATTTGAATTATAAAGATATTTTTGCTCAAATTAAAGATAAACAACCTGATTTAATGGTTACATCTATTTTTCCTGATTTTATAGAAGGAGGATGTGCAAGTTTTACTGAAGAAGTTGATAGGGTTTTAAGTATAGTAAAGAATAAAAAAAGTTTCACTTATTGCTATTGGACTGATCCAGATGCAACTATCCATGAAAAGGGAGTAAATAGTATTGAAACAGGTGTTGTTATGAAAAAATTGAATAATGAATATGAAAGATTACTTGATAATATTTCTAATGATGTATTAGTTATTACGATAGCAGATCATGGTTTGATAGATGTTGAAGAGATTAATTTATTTGAATATGAAAATATTACTAAGTATTTTAAAAGGAAACCAGCATTAGAACCAAGAGCAACTGCTTTCTATATAATAGATAATGAATATGAAAATTTTGAAAAAGAATTTAATAAAACTTTTGGGAAATATTTTCTTCTTTTTACTAAAGAAGAAGTGTTAAGAAGTGGATTGTTTGGCTGGGGTATTAAACATGAGTTGTTTGATGATTTTATTGGTGATTATTTAGCAATTGCTTTTTCTACAAAAATGTTTTCTCTTTCTGTTGGTAGTATGTTTGCTGCTCATCATGCAGGAATAACAGAGGAAGAATTGATGGTTCCATTAATAATAAATAAATAACAATATAAATTTAATGAAAGAGGTATTTATGAAAAAGGTGTTTTTAGTTGATGGTAAAAGGAGTCCGATTGGGTCTTTTATGGGGTCACTTCGTACAGTTGAAGCTGGTGATTTAGGGGCGGTAGTCTTAAAGGAATTATTGGAAAAGAATAATGTACCTAAGGATAAAATTGATGAAGTAATTGTAGGTAATATTTTACCAGCAGGAGCAGGTCAGGGTGTTGCAAGACAAGCTTCAATTAAGGCAGGAGTACCTGAAGAAGTGGTTGCATATGGTATTAATATGGTTTGTGGAAGTGGAATGAAATCTGTAATGAGTGCTTATGCTAATATTAGAGCCGGATTACATAATTTAGTTATTGCAGGTGGAGTGGAATCAATGAGCAATGCACCATTTTTGGTATCATCTAAAATTAGAGATGGGGTAAAAATGGGTGATTTTAATTTAGTTGACCATATGATTAAAGATGCTCTTACTGATGTTTTTTCTAATACTCATATGGGAATTACTGCTGAAAATATTGCAAGCAGATATCAAATTTCAAGAGAAGCTCAAGATAAATTCGCATATGAATCACAACAAAAAGCAATTAAAGCAGTTGATAGTGGGATTTTTAAAGAAGAAATTATTCCTATCACAATAAAATTAAGAAAATCAGAATTCGTTTTTGAAAATGATGAGTACCCTAATAGAACAACAACTTTAGAAAAAATGTCAAATTTAAGACCAGCTTTTAAAAAAGATGGTCTTGTTACTGCAGCTAATTCTTCTGGAATAAATGATGGTTCTTCATTTGTAATTGTTGCTAGCGAAGATGCTGTAAAACAATATGGATTTGTACCTAAAGCAGAAATAATCGCAATTGGACAAGGTGGAGTAGATCCTCAGTATATGGGCATGGGACCAGTTCCAGCAATCCGTAATGCTTTGCTATCTGCTGGAATTACTCTAGAAGAAATAGATGTTTTAGAATTAAATGAGGCATTTTCTGCTCAATCTCTTGCTGTAGTACAAGAATTAGCTAAAGAACATAATTTATCAAAAGAAAAATTATTATCTATAACAAATATGAATGGTGGTGCAATTGCTTTAGGACATCCTGTTGGAGCTAGTGGTAATCGTATTATAGTTACTTTACTTCACCAAATGATTAGAAAAAATGCAAAATATGGATTAGCTAGCCTTTGTATAGGTGGCGGAATGGGAACTGCTGTTATTTTAAAGTTAGTATAATAATATTATAGAAAGGACAATATATGAAAAGATTAGAAGGAAAGGTTGCAATGGTTACTGGAGGTGCCAAAGGAATAGGAATGGAAATATGTAAATTGTTTGCAGAAGAAGGAGCTCGTGTAATAGCTCTGGATATGGGTGAATTTATATATGACCATGAAAGAGTTGAGAAATATAATCTAAATGTTACAGATGTTGAAGCAATTAATAAACTAGTAGAGTATGTTACTTTTAAATATCGAAAAATAGATATATTAGTCAATAATGCAGGTATTACAAGGGATGCTATGACAAGAAAGATGACTGATGAGATGTGGGATATTGTTTTAGATGTAAATTTAAAAGGTGTATTTAATATGACTAGAGCATTTGGTCCTTTGATGGAAGCAAATAATTATGGTTCTATTATTAATATTTCATCTGTTGTTGGGGAGTATGGAAATATTGGGCAAGCTAATTATTCTGCTTCTAAAGCAGGAGTAATTGGTATGTCTAAAACTTGGGCAAAGGAGTTTGCTAGAAAAGGAGCAAATGTTCGTTGTAATGTTATTGCTCCTGGATATGTAATGACTGATATTTTAAAAACTGTTCCGGAAGATTTATTGCAAAAATTTGCTGAAATGACAATGTTGAAAAGATTAGGAAAACCTGAAGAAATTGCAAAGGCGGCATTGTTCTTAGCAAGCGATGATTCATCATATGTTACGGGCCATGTTTTAAGTGTAAATGGAGGCATGCGACTTTAAGTTTAATATGATATTATAAACATGGCAAAGTTATACTTTGCCTTGTTTAAAATATTCTGAGTATTTATTTTTGTATAAAATTATGATATAATCTATATATAGTTGGAGGAAATAATGAGTAAAAAAACAAAAAATAGAATTTTTGCTAGTCAAGTTATTATTGGCTTTGCTGTTGTTATGGTGTTTTTAGCTCTTGTAATAATATTTGGATTTGAATTTAATAGCGATGCTTTAGAAACTGGTTTTATTTTTATTGGTTTTGGTGTTATTTTATTTATAATAGGGTTGTTTGCTTATAAACGATACAAAGAAATTGGTGAAAAAGAATTATCAGAAAATAATGAAGTTATAGATGATGAGGATGATGATAAACTTAACTAAAAGAAAGGAAAATAATATATGAAAAGAATTATTTTTGCTGGTGGCTGCTTTTGGGGTGTTGAAGCATATTTTAAACAATTATTAGGAGTAGAAAAAACTACTGTAGGTTATGCTAATGGTAATTTTCCTAATCCTACATATAATGATTTACTTGATGGTAAAGCAACCCATTCAGAAGCAGTGGAAATATTATATAATGAAAAACTTATTTCTTTAGATCAATTATTAGATCATTTCTTTAGAATTATTGAGCCTACTAATTTGGATCATCAAGGAGGAGATTTTGGTCATCAATATCGAACAGGTATATATTATCGAAGTGACGATGATTTGTTAGTTTGTCAAAATTTTCTTAGTGAACAACAAAAAAAATATAAGCAAAAAATTAGAGTTGAATTATTAAAAGAAAATGGATACTATCTTGCTGAAGATTATCATCAAGATTATTTGGATAAAAATTCTGGAGGTTATTGTCATGTTAATTTATCTTTAGCAAAGAAAGGTGAAAAAAAATGATTAACAAGAAGGAAATTGCGGGAATAAAAGCTTGCGATTATGTAAAAAGTGGTATGGTAGTTGGAATTGGAACGGGTTCTACTGCCAGTTATATGATTCAAGAATTAGCAAAAAGATATAATAATGGGTTATTAGAAATAGAGTGTGTTTCAACATCAAAAGAATCTTATGTACTTGCTAAAAAGTTAGGATTACCTTTAAAAAATATTAATGAAGTAGATGGAATTGATATTGCAATTGATGGAGTTGATGAAATTGATTTTGAATTTAATGCTATTAAAGGTGGTGGTGGAGCATTACTGCGTGAAAAAATAGTTGCAACTCTGGCAAAAAAAGTTATTTGGATTATGGATGATAGTAAATTATCTAATGCTTTAGGATCGTTTTACGTTCCTGTGGAAATAGTTCCTTTTGGTGATCTCCATATATTTAATAAGTTTTTGGAATTAGGTTATAATCCTGTTTTAAGAATTCGGAATGATAAAATTTTTATTACTGATAATGGCAATTATATAATTGATCTGCATTTAAATGGACCATTAGATTTAAAAAAATTGGTGGAAGTGTTTAATAATACTGTTGGTGTTGTTGAACATGGATTGTTTTTAAAAATGTGTGATTTGATAATTGTGGGAACTGAAAATGGCGTTGAAGTTAAGAATTGTAAATGATATAAGGAGATAAATAATGAATATTTGGCATAATATTAACCCCAATAGAATTAATGCTGATGATTTTGTAGCTGTAATAGAAATTTCTAAAGGAAGCAAGAAAAAGTATGAATTAGATAAAGAAACCGGATTAATTATTTTAGATAGGATTTTATATACATCAACTCATTATCCTGCAAATTATGGTTTTATACCAAAAACTTATGCAGAAGATGAAGATCCACTTGATGTTTTAGTTCTTTGTTCTGAAGATTTAGAACCAATGAGTATGGTTAGGTGTTATCCAATTGGGGTAGTAAGAATGTTAGACAATAATAAAGCTGATGATAAAATTATTGCAATTCCGCATAAAGAACCAACTTGGAATTTTTATTCAGATATTAATGAATTGCCGCCACATATTGCTAGTGAAATTATGCATTTTTTTGGTATTTATAAAGATTTAGAGCATAAACCAACAACGGGAATTGATGTTTATGGAAAAGAAAGAGCAATAGAAATTATTGAAAAAGCCAAGGAAAATTATAAAAAAAATTTCCCTAATTTAAAATAAAATACTATATATTTTTATTTGATAAAAATTCTGTTTTATGACAGAATTTTTTTATTATATATAACGTTTTCTTTTATACATAACGTTTACAAATAAAATAGTAAATGATATACTTAATAGGTAGTGAAAAAAAATCAAAGGGGAAATTATGGGTTTTACTGAATACTTAAGTGAGTTGTCAAGTAATTATTTTCTATTGATTACATCAATTTTGACTTTATTAGTTGTGTTGATTAATGGTTGGACTGATGCACCTAATGCTATTGCTACTTGTGTTTCAACAAGGGCAATTAGCCCTAAAAAGGCTATTGCAATGGCTGCTGTTTTTAACTTTTTAGGTGTTTTATTAATGTCTCTTATAAATAACAAAGTTGCATTTACGATTGCAAATATGGTAGATTTTGGGGGTGATGCAACATATGCTTTAGCTGCACTTTGTGCTGCTATGGTTAGCATTGTTCTTTGGGCTACATTAGCTTGGGTTTTTGGAATTCCAACAAGTGAGAGTCATGCATTAATTGCTGGTATTAGTGGTGCAGCAATTGCTCTTCAAGGTGGGCTAAGTGGTATCAATGGCTCTGAATGGATGAAAGTAGTTTATGGTTTATTAATTTCCACATTTCTTGGATTTGGTCTTGGATATGGTTTGGTTAAATTAATTGAAATCATTTTTAAGAAATTTGATAGGCGGAAAACAACAAAGTTTTTTAGAAAAGGGCAAATTTTTGGTGGTGCTGGTATGGCCTTTGTGCATGGAGCACAAGATGGACAAAAATTTATAGGAGTTTTTTTATTAGGAGCTTTTCTTTCAAAAGGTGTTTCTGATATTGGAGAATTTTCTATACCTTTATGGTTGATGGTTTTGTGTTCGGCTGTTATGGCTTTAGGTACTTCTATAGGCGGGTATCGAATTATTAAAACTGTTGGTATGGATATGGTTAAATTAGAAGAATATCAAGGCTTTGCAACAGATGTTGCTGCATCATCTTGTATATTATTTAGTACATTATTTGGTATTCCTGTTAGTACTACTCATGTAAAGTCAACAGCTATTATGGGAGTTGGTGCTGCAAGAAAATTGTCAGGTGTAAGATGGGATATTGTTAGAGATATGGTTCTTACATGGATATTAACATTTCCTGGCTGTGGAATTATTGGATTTTTTATGGCTAAACTATTTATAGCAATAATTTAAGGGGTATAATATGAAAAAAACTAAAAACTATTATTTTGATGCGTTTATTGAGCTAATTGAATATTCAGAAAAAGCTGCAGATTATTTAGACTATGTTGTTGATAATTTTAATTCTGGGATTTCAGTTGAACAAAAAGATGAAATCCATGTAATTGAGCATCAAGCTGATATAGCAAAACATGATGTGTTAGAAAGATTAGTAAAAGAATTTTTACCACCTATTAATAGAGATGATATTCTAAATATTATTAGAGAAATTGATGATGTGACAGATGCAATTGAAGATGTTGTTTTAAGATTATATACTTATAATGTAAAAATTATACCGAGTAGTCTGCCTAAATATACAGAATTGATTAGATTGTGCTGTAAAGCATTAAAAGAGCTTGCTGTTGAGTTTCATCTTTTAAAAAGATCTAAAAATATTCATATTTTGATTGAAAAAGTTTTAGAATATGAAAGAGAATGTGATGTTCTTTATTCAGAGTCATTAAGAGATTTGTTTGTTAATGAACAAGATGCTGCTAAGCTTTTAATTTGGAGTGATTTATATAATAGATTAGAAAATTGTTGTGATGCATGCGGGGAAGCTTCTATAGCTTTTGAAACTGCTTATCTTAATAATTTATAAAAGGATTCTATAAGAATCCTTTTTTAATTATTTGTTCATTGCAATTTAATTAAAAGTTGTTAAAATAAGGTATAGAAACAAATATAAAAATGTGTGAGGAAAATTATGACAACAATTTTAATATGTGATATTACAAATTTAGATTATAAAAAACATCTTCATGTTTTGTCAAAATATCATTATGATAAGATAGCGTTATTTCATAATGATATTGATAAAAAACTTATGGCCGGTTGTGAATTGTTGCTTATAAAATATTTAGAAAATGAAGTTGGCAATATTGACAGATTAAATATTTCATTAGATGAAAAAAAACCATTTATTGAGAAGTGCGAGTACAAATTTAGTTTTTCACACAGTAATAACTATTCATGTTGTGCTGTTTCTAAACATAATGTTGGAGTTGATATTGAAATGTTAAGAGATTTATCTTGTAGATTTAAAAAAAGATATAATTTACATAGTTATTCTAAAGAGCAAGTATTAGAAAAATGGAATCAATTTGAAAGTTATTATAAGTTAGTAAATAATAATATTTCTTTTAGCGAATTCTTGAATATTGATCATGGCTTTATAAGGACTTATAAATATAAAAATTATTATTTGTCAATTGCATTAGATGAAGAAGATATAATAGAAATTAAAGAAATCAATTGTGAAAAAATATAAAGGATTGGAGGGGTAATCATGAAGCAAGACTTTGTAAAATTAGTGAATGTAAAAAAACAATACAAAGTTGGAGAAATTATTATTAATGCTGTTAATGATGTAGATTTTGGTATTAACGAGGGTGAGTTTGTAGTAATTTGTGGACCTAGTGGTGCTGGCAAAACTACAATTTTGAATTTACTTGGAGGCATGGATACATGTACTTCTGGTGATATTTATTTAGATGGTGTTAATATTTCTAGGATGAATAGAAAAGAATTAACAAATTATCGACGTCATGATGTTGGGTTTATATTTCAGTTTTATAATTTAATGTCAAACCTTACAGCAATTGAAAATGTTGAAATTGCCTCTGAAATATGTAGGGATCCACTTAATCCTTTTGATACACTGGAAAATTTAGGTTTAAGTGAAAGAACTAAGAATTTTCCATCGCAATTATCTGGAGGAGAGCAACAAAGAGTTGCAATTGCAAGAGCACTTGCAAAAAATCCAAAAATTCTTTTGTGTGATGAACCTACAGGTGCTCTTGATTATGAAACTGGGAAAAGAATATTAAAAATTTTGAAAGAAGCAAGTAGGTTAAATAATAAAACTGTTATTATTATTACACATAATCAAGCTATTACTAAAATGGCTGATAGAGTTATTTATGTTAAAAATGGTAAAATTACATCTATGTCTGTGCAGGAAAATCCTGTTTCTGTTGAGGAGATTGAGTGGTAATGAAAAAGACATATTTTAAAATGCTTTTTCGTGATATAAAGAATAATTTATCGAGATTTTTTTCCATTGTAGCGATTGTGGCATTAGCTGTGGCTTTTTTGGTCGGGCTTTTATCAACAACACCGGATATTAGATTAACTATGAATAAATATTATAAAGACACTAATACTGCTGATATTTTGTTGAAAAGCGATTTAGGTTTTATTGAAGAAGATATTATTAAAATTAATAATTCTGTTGATTCAGAAAACATAATGCCTTTTGTTTCATTTGATAAAATACTTTTTTGTAATTCTGAGAAAACTACTAGTAGAATTCAGTATTTGCCCTTATCTTTTCTTGAAGAAAATTCTTTTATTGGAAAGCTTGAATTAATTGATGGGAAATTACCAACTACTGAAAATGAAGTTGTTGTTGAAAGAAGTAATAATTATTTCGTTGATGTTAAAATAAATGATAAAATTTATGATGGAGATAAAGAATATACAGTTGTTGGTATTGCTGGAAATCCTTGGTATTATGTTAATGAAAAAGAATTTAGTAATGTTGGTAGTGGTACACTTAATTTAATTATGTATTTTGATATTAGTTATTTTGATTTTGGTTATTATACTGATGTTTATATAACTATAAATAATGGCAAATCTTTTGATACTTATAAAGATGACTATAAAGAGTTAATTAATAATGAAAAAGATAAACTTTCTATATTAGGGAAAGATTTGGCTATCGATAGATTAAATCAAGTTACTGATCAAATGAAAGACTATGGAGTATCTCAACAAGAAATAGATGAAGTTACTAATATGTGGTATATTCTAGATCGATATTCTAATGCTAGTTTTGTTAGTTTGAAAAATAGTTCTGGAAAAATTTCAGATATTGCAACTGTTTTTCCGTTGTTTTTCTTTTTAATTGCAGCACTTGTTGCTCTATCTACTATGACTAGAATGATAGAAGAAGAGAGAACACAAATCGGAACATTGAAATCTTTGGGGTATAGTAGAGGGAGTATAATTTTTAAGTATCTTTTATATTCATCTGCAGCTTGTGTAGTTGGTGCAATTATAGGGGTTTTTACAGGTTTTCAAGCGTTGCCACAATTAATTTATAATACTTATGCGACTATGTATCATTTGCCAAAATTAATTACAGAATTAAATTGGATATATACTGTTTTTTCTTCTTTAATAATGTTTATAATAATTCTTTCAGCAACATTATTTGCTGGATTAACAACTTTAAAAGCAAATACTGCTACGTTAATCATTCAGAAAGCACCAAAACCTGGTCAAAGAATTTTTTTAGAAAAAATACCTTTTATCTGGAAGCGGTTAAAATTTAATATGAAATCGTCACTAAGAAATGTTTTTAGATATAAAAAGTCTTTATTCATGGTTATTATTGGAATTGGAGGATGTAGTGCATTATTTTTAACAGGGCTTGGGCTTGGAGACTCTTTAAGTAATGTTACTAAAAATCAATATGAAGAGATTGAAAAATTTGACCTTACTATAGGTTTAAATACGAAAAATCCAGATAGAGAATTAGAAGCATTTTTAAATGATAATACTATTGTTGAAAATTATTTAGTTGTCTTTAAAACAAATGTAATTCTAACTAAAAACTCAGAGTATTCTCTCGGCCTTATAGTTATAGAAGATGAAGATAAAGATTTATTAAGTGAATTCATTGCGATTAAACACGGAAA
Organism: Bacilli bacterium; assembly: GCA_028691515.1. Lineage (GTDB taxonomy): Bacteria > Bacillota_I > Bacilli_A > ML615J-28 > CAG-698 > DUUA01. The sequence goes on along the minus strand of JAQUZE010000003.1, from coordinate 80,898 downwards.
AAAAGATATAATATTAGATAATAATTCGGTAATTATCACTAAGCAATTAGCGAATGTAAGTTCATCAAAAATTAATGATATTGTTGAAATTAAATATGGAATAGATAATTATGAATTAAAAATAACAGGAATAGTTGATAATTATTTAAACAATTATATATACCTTACGAGAACGAAATTTAAAGAAGTGTTTGGAACGGATTTACATAATTCTTCTTATATTATAAAATTAGTAGAAGAATTTAAAGGAAATGATAGTCTAAGTGAAGATTTGTTGGATTATGATTCTGTTAATAATATAAGTTTTAATTATCAGTCAAAGGAATTATTTGATAACTTAATTGATAAATTGAGTTTTGTTGTTGTAATTTTAATTGCTGGCGCAATTGTTTTAGCAATTATAGTAGTTTATAATCTTACTAATATTAGTATTACTGAAAGGACAAAGGAAATTGCTACATTAAAAGTATTGGGTTATCATAACCGGGAAGTTTCAAAATATATTTATAGAGAAATGATTATACAATCAATAATGGGTATAGCTTTTGGTCTTGTTCTTGGTAAATTGTTACATCTATTTGTAATATCGATTGCTAATTCTCCAGGAATGATATTTCCTTCAGTTATTTCTATTTATAGTTATTTGATAACTATAGCTTCAACTATAACAATTGTTATCTTGGTTGACTTAGTTATGCTTTATAAAATTGTGGGTATTAAAATGAGTGATTCAATGAAAGCTATTGAATAGATTAGTTAATTTTGTTCAATTAAAATTGTTGTATTATTTTTAAAATAGTATATAATGTTTTTATTACATTTAAGAATTTGGAGGTTGCAAATGGATCATAAAAAAACACCATATTTTACAGCTTTAAAAGAATATGCAGAAAAAGATATTAATCCTTTAGACGTTCCTGGCCATAAAAGAGGAAGGATTAAAAATGATTTAACTGATGCGCTTGGCGATTCAGTATTCTTATATGATGTTAATGCTCCCAAAGGATTAGATAATTTATCCAGGCCTCAAAGTGTTATTAAAGAAGCACAAAATCTTATGGCTGATGCCTTTAATGCTGATAAAGCATATTTCTTGTTAAATGGAACAACCCAAGGCATTATTACAATGATTCTAACCGTGGTTAGAGCTCATGAGAAAATAATATTACCAAGAAATACTCATAAATCAATTATTAGTGGATTGATTTTAAGTGGAGCTATTCCTATTTTTTTACCAACAATTATAGATGAAGAATTAGGAATATCAAATGGTTTTACAATAGATAACTTAATTAAAACAATAGATGAAAATCCCGATGCTAAAGCAGTATTTGTTATAAATACTACTTATTTTGGTGCTTGTACTGATTTAAAGAGTGTTGTAGATATAGCCCATGATAATAATATGTTAGTTTTAGTTGATGAAGCACATGGTTCGCATCTATCATTTAATGATAAACTTCCTATTGGAGCAATGGAGGCAGGTGCAGATATGTCTTCTGCATCATTTCATAAAACATTAGGCTCATTAACTCAAACATCTGTTTTGCTAGCTAAAGGAAACAGAGTTGATTATAATAGAATTAGAGTTGTTATAAATATTTTGCAATCAACTAGTCCTTCGTCTATAATGCTTGCAAGCTTAGATGTTGCTAGAAAACAAATGTATTTTAATGGAAAGAAAGAACTTGATGCTGTTATTGAATTGTCAGAATATGCTAAAGAAAAAATTAACAAAATTCCTGGTATAAAATTAATTGATAAAAATTATTTTAAGGCAAAAGGCACATTTGATTATGATCAAACTAAATTATTAATTAGTATTGCTGATTTAGGCAAACCTGGATATTGGTTTTATAATGTTTTAAGAGATCGATTTGATATTCAATTAGAACTTGCGGAAACTTATGTAATATTAGCAATTCTAGCAATAGGAACTATAAAGAAAGATATTGATAGATTAGTTGATGCATTAGCTATTCTTTCAAGTGAGTTATATGATGGAAATAAAAAATTACCATTTCCAAAATTTAGATATCATTTTCCAACAATGCAAGTTAGGCCACGTGTAGCTTTTCATGCACCAAAGAAATTTGTTTCTATTAATGATGCAATAGGAGAAATTAGTGGAGAATCAATTATGATTTATCCTCCAGGAATTCCAATAGTTATTCCTGGCGAAATTATTGATATAAACGTAGTGGATATGATTAATTTTTATTTTGAAAATGGATTTAGTATTTTAACTGAGCAAGAAGATGACACAGTTAAAGTTGTGGATCAAGAAAATTGGAGTAAGGAGTATGATGAGGATGACTTATAAAACAGTAGAAATACCATTTCAAAGTTGCGTTTCTAATTATAAAAATAGCAGTGTTGTTATTTTTAGTAGTCCTATGGATTCTACAACTTCATTTAGACCAGGAACTAGGTTTGCTGGGAATGCTATTCGAGTAGATTCATTTGGTGTAGAATGGTATTCACCGTATTTTGATATGTCTTTAAAAGATGTTGATACTTGTGATATTGGTGATCTTGATCTTCCAATAGGAGATGTAAATAAAAGTTTAAAAATTATTGAGCAAGTTTCAACAAAAATAATCAATGATGATAAGAAACCAATGATGATTGGTGGAGAACATCTTGTAAGTCTGGGAGTAGTTAGATCTTTAGTTAAAAAGTATAATAATCTTCATATTATTCATCTGGATGCTCATACTGATTTAAGAGATGAATTTTTTGGAATGAAATTATCTCATGCTACAGTTTTAAGAAGATGTTATGACTTAGTTGGTAATAATAAAATATTTCAATTTGGGATTAGATCAGGAGATAGAGAAGAATTTGAATGGTCCAAAGGAAAAACTCAGCTTCGAAAATTTGATTTAGTAGGTTTAAAAGAAACAATTGGTAAATTAAAGGATGTTCCTGTATATATTACGATTGATTTGGATGTTTTGGATCCGGCATATTTTCCTGGGACTGGAACTCCAGAACCTGGTGGTATTACCTTTAAGGAATTATTAGAAGCTGTACAAGATTTTGATAAATTAGAAAATATTGTTGGGGCAGATATTGTTGAATTAGCACCACATTATGATGCGTCCGGTGCATCTACAGCAGTGGCTTGTAAAATTTTGAGAGAAATGATTTTATTATTACATAGACAGAAAAATGATGATTAAATTCATCATTTTTTTAAAAGCATTATTTTTGAAATTAAAAAATATTTGAGTTATAATAATATTGTAAACAAGGAGGTTTATATTAATATGTTAACAAAAAAAGTTGAAAAATTATTGAATGAACAAATAAATAAAGAGTTGTTTTCTGCATATCTTTATTTAGATATGGCAAATTTTTATGCTGATAAAAATTTAGATGGTTTTGCAAATTGGTTTACTGTTCAAGCTAAGGAAGAAGTATCACATGCAAATATTTTTATGGATTATATGAAAGAAATAGGAGCTAAGGTTGTTCTTGAAGCAATTGCTAAACCTGAAGTTGAATTTAAAGAATTGAAAGATCCATTAGTAGAAGCATTAAAACATGAACAATTTGTAACTGCTTCAATTCATAATTTAATGGAAGCTGCAATTGAGGATAAAGATTATCGTACTAAAATGATTTTAGATTGGTTTGTAAAAGAACAAATTGAAGAAGAAGCTAATGCTGATGAATTAATTAATCATTTTGATATGATTGGTTCAAAAGGAATTTACATGATGAATAAGGATTTATTAGCAAGAGTATTTGAAGAACCAACATTTACAATCTAAAAAGAATTATATGAAAGTTCAAAAAGAAGAAAACAGATTTTTTATTAATGAAAGTGATAAACTAGTTGGAGAAATTACTTTTGTAAAAAAAAGCAACTATTTAATTGCTAATCATACTTTTGTTAATCCCGATTATAGAGGACAAGGTATTGCTGCAATTTTACTTGAAGTTTTAGTTGATTACGCCTTGAAAAACGGGTTTAAAATTCAAGCTGTTTGTTCTTATGTACGAAAAAAATTTACAGAATCTGATAGATATAATAATGTTAAGTTATAAAAAAAACACTCAGAAACGAGTGTTTTTTTATATTTATATTATATTTAAATGAATTACTATATTTCAATCCAATATCTTTGTTCAATGATATCATTTTCTATAATTTCGTTTTCTAAAATGCCACCATTTTTTATAATGGTTTTTGCTGATGCAACATTATTTTTATTACAAACCATTAATACTTTCTTGATTTTTAATTCTTTACACTTTTCAAGTGCCAATTTAATCATTTTAGTTCCTAACCCTTTATTTCTTTCAGATGGTCTTATTCCATCTCCGATATGACCACCATTTTTTAGTAGCTTTTCATTTAAATAATGTCTGATGTTTACTGCACCAATGAAAATATTTCTATCTTCATCTAAACAAAAATAAGTAGAATCTGGAACATAATTATTAGTAAATTCTTTTATTTCTAAACTATTTAAATAGTTATCCCAGTTATGATAATCAACTTTGTTTATGGCCCAAGGAATTATTTTTTTTTCGAGTTTTGTCCATTCATCCATCATTGCGTATAATTGTTTTTTATATTTATCGCTTAACTTTACTAATTTTAAATTCATGAAATAATCCTTTTCTTGTCTAAAATTCTAAATTTATTGTGTTTTACATAACAATATTAAACAGTATTATTGCAAGCACATAGAAGAATACTAATGCAGATAAGTCATTTAAAGTTGTAATTAATGGACCGCTAGCCACTGCTGGATCAACTTTAATTTTGTTGAAAAACAAAGGAATTGTTGTACCAACAAAACTAGAAATAGTTATTGCTAGAAACAATGAAATACTAACAACTGATGATGCTTTTAGAGCTAACACATAAGAGAAATCTTCACCTACGCGAATAGAACCTTTTAATAAAATTAAATAAAGAAATATGGTTGCAAAAGAAGCTATACCTAATATTAATCCGTTTAGTAATCCTACTTTTAATTCTTTCCATATTAATTTGAAGGGTTTTATTTCGTTTTCGCTTGTTATTCCTCTAATAGTTACGGCTAATGATTGTGTTCCAGCATTACCTGCCATTGCTAGAACTAAAGGTTGAAAAAACACAATAATTGGTAACGTAATAATTACAATTTCAAATTGAGAAGTAACAAACGAGATAAGAAAAGCTATTAGTAGTAAAACAAGTAACCAAGGTGTTCTTTTTTTTACAGAAGTCAAAACTTTTTCATCTAATCTTGAATCTGAACTAATACCGGCAAATTTAGCATAATCGTCTTGCATTTCTTTATCATATGCTTCAACAATATCATCATTGGTTATAACACCGACAAGTTTTTGATTTTCATCAACAACGGGAAGAATTTCCAAATCATATTCTATTATGTTAGCAATATTTTCAGAAATATTATCGTTAACATTCAAAACTGGATAATTTGTTTTAATTATTTCGCTTATATTTTGTGTTACTCTTGCAATAATTAAATCTCTTAAATCAATAGATCCATAATACTTATCTTCCTCATCTAAAACATAAATAATAGAAATATTATCATTTATTGCTGCTTCAGTAATTAACTGTTTCATTGCAGTTTTAATTGTATCTGTTTTATGAACTGTTATAAAATTTGTAGTCATTAAACTTCCAAAAGTGTCTTCTTCATATGAAAATAGAAGTTGGACATCTTCAAAAGACTCTTTGTCCATTAGACGCATGATATCTTCTCTATCTTCAGTATCTAGTTCTTCTAAAATATCAATTGCATCATCTGAGTCCATTAATTCAATAATATCTGCTGTTTTTTCAGTGTCTAATTCATCTATATATAGTTTAGGGTTTTCTAAATAAGCAAAACAATCTGATAATTCTTGAATGCTTAAACTGTTATAAATTTTTTTTCTTTCTTGGGGTGTAAGGTCCTTAAAAACACTAGCAATATCATAATCATGATATTGTGTTAATTTTTTTCGTAGATTTTCACCTTGGTGTAATCTAATAATAGTTTTAAGCTCTAAAATAATATTTTTTTTCATTTTATTCACCTCAATAATCTATTTTATTTTAACATAGAACATTGTATGATTCAATTTATTATTTCAATATTAACAAATCGCCTTATGTTTGTTATAATAGAGTAATGATGGAGGCTTTTATGAAATATAGTTTTAGAAATGATTACAGCGAATTAGCACATCCTAAAATTTTGGAGTTAATGCTAAATAACGCAAATGAACAAAACATTGGATATGGCTTGGATAAACATTCAGAAAGAGCAAAATTATTAATAAAAAAATTTATTGATCAAGATGTTGATATCCATTTTTTAGCAGGAGGAACAAGTGCGAATAAAATATTAATTTCTCATGTTCTAAGACCTTATGAAGCAGTTATCTCTGTAGAAAGTGGTCATATTAATGTTCATGAATCGGGAGCAATTGAAGCAAACGGACATAAAATTTTATATTATCCAGGAAAGAATGGAAAATTATTACCTGAAGAAATTGTTCAAGCAATTTTAGTTAATTGTGATGAACACATGGTTGTTCCTAAAATGGTATATATTTCTAATGCTACAGAATTAGGAACTATTTATACAAAAAAAGAAATTAAAGCTATTAGTGATGTATGTAAGAAATACAATTTATATTTATTTATTGATGGTGCAAGATTAGCACAAGCATTAGCATGTAATGAAAATGATTTAACTATAAATGATTTTGCTGAATTTTCTGATGCATTTTATATTGGAGGTACTAAAAATGGAGCAATGATTGGAGAAGCCTTAATTTTAGTTAATTCATTTTTTAAAGATAATTTTAGAAATTCTATAAAATTAAATGGTGGTATGTTAGCAAAAGGGTATTTAGTAGCTATGCAATATGAATGTTTATTTACGGATAATTTATATTTAAAATTAGCTAAACATGCAGTGGATGCAAGTATCGTCCTTAAAGAAGAATTATCAAAAGACAATATTGAATTTTTTATTGAATCAAATATAAATATGCATTTTATTATTCTTGATAATAAAATTATTAAAGATTTAAATAAGCTGTATGATTTTGAAATATGGAAAAGTCTTGATAACGATAGATCTGTTATTAGGCTTGTAACTTCGTGGGCAACAAATATTAATGCTGTTTATGAGTTCGTAGATGATTTTAGGAAATTATTATATGATTAATACTAAATATTTCAATAGAAATAAAAAGTCACATCTTATAGATAAAGTCACATGTAAATATAAATGTGACTTTTACAAAAAGGAATTGATTATAGTTTATGAAAATAATAATATATATGGCTTTTTAGAATTTATTAATGATGAGATTACATTGATAAAAGTTGATAAACCAGAATACGCTTATTATTTGATTTCAAAATACTTAATTATCAAAAGATATATTTTTGAAGAAATTAAAATTAATAAAAAAATTTTTTCTTCTTTTAAAAATCAATTTACAAAAATTAATTATCCTTATAAAGAAGAAAATGATTTTATTATTTTAAAAAATAATGCTAAAGATATAAATAGGCTTGTTAAGGTGGGAATACTAGATACTGGGAAAAATAATTCAATTACAGATGTTCCAGGAGTAAAAGTAGGCCACACAACTTATCATGATTCGATTCATCACACAGGGATTACTGCAATTATTCCTCACGCTGATAATGTTTTTAAGAATAAGCTTTTAGCAAGTTGTTATGTTGGTAATGGCTTCTCTAAACCAGTTGGTTTTATTCAAGTTGAAGAACTTGGAACAATAGAAACACCAATATTATTTACTAATACTTTAAGTATTGGAGTAGTTACAAATGGTTTAATTAAATATATGATTGAAAATAACGAGGATATTGGTTTGTCTACCGGAACAGTAAATCCTATTGTAATGGAGTGTAATGATAGTAGTATTAATAATATAAGAGATATTTTCCTTAATGATGAAGATGTTAATAAAGCAATTAAAAATGCAGAATCTTATTTTTTACAAGGTTCATATGGCGCTGGTTCAGGAATGTGTTGTCATGGTTTTAAAGGTGGAATTGGTTCTTCTTCAAGAATAGTGAAAATAGAAGATTCTAATTATAATATAGGAGTTATAGTAAATTCTAATTTTAAAGGCAATAGTAATGATTTAGTTTTTAATAAAAAATTTGTGGGGAATATAATTAATGATTTACAAGAAGAGGTGCAAGATAGGGGATCTATTGCTGTAGTTATAGCTACAGATATTCCTCTAGATAATAGACAGCTAAAAAGATTATGTAAACGTGCTATTATTGGAATAGGTAATACCGGCTCTTATATGGGAAATGGAAGTGGAGATGTTGTCTTAGCTTTTTCAACAGCAAATATAATTAGACATTATTCAAAGGAAGCTTTTAATAATATTAATACGCTTCAAGATGAATATATTGATACAGTATTTAGAGGTGTTGTTGAAGCTGTTGAAGAAGCCGTTTTGAACTCTTTGCTATTTAATTTTTCAGTAAAAAGTTATAAAGGTAAAATAAAAGATTCAATTAATGAGTATTTAGAGGCTATTGATGATTTATTAATAACAAATTTATAGGAGTTAATATATGTATGATTTAGGTATAGTTGGGGGAATGGGGTCTAAAGCTACAGTTGAAATATTTGATAGAATAATTGCGATGACAGAGGCAACTAATGATAGTGAACATATGAAAATTATTATTCTAAACAATTCAAATATTCCTGATAGAACTGATAATATTTTATATGGAGATAAATCACCTATTAATGAAATTAATAAAACTATTAATGATATTAGGAAGATTGGAGCTAGAAATATTATCATTGCTTGTAATACTGCTCATTATTATGTTGATGATTTAGATTTTTCCGGTATGAATTTTATAAGCATTGTTGATACTGCTCTTAAATGTTTATTTAATAATTATAAAAATAAGAAAATTATAATTCTTGGTACAAGAGGAATAATAAAAACGAATATATTTTTGAATAATATTTATAGTAAAAATCTTGATTTAAATTATTTAGATTATAAAAAACAGAAGCTATTACAAGAAATTATTTATCAAATTAAAAGCGGAATTAATCCTTTAACACTTTTGGATAAATTTATTGATTTATTAGAAGATAAAGACAGTATATATTTATTAGCATGTACGGAATTATCTTTATTTAAAAATTGTTTAGCGAATTATATTTTAGTAGATTCAATGGATTGTTTAGTAAAGGAAGTCATTATTAAAGCGGGATATAAACTTCGTGACGTCTTTAAATAAATTCACATATATGATATAATAAATTGTGATCAAAGTTAGAAAGGAGAACATAATGGATAAAAAAATATTTGTAGCTTTTGATGGAGCAGAAGATTTAGAGGTATTTAACAAATTATCTCAATTTAAAGATAGTGAGGGTAATAACTATATTTTTTATAATTGCTATGATTTAAAGAAAAAAATCGACAAAGAACCAGATGACAATATTAAAGAAGAAATTTATAAACTGATTGATGAATCAGATCTGGCAGTTATTATTATTTCTAAAAAAACAAAATCAATGCGTAAGTTTATTAGTTGGCAAGTTATGTATTTGAGAAATAGTGACCATCCAACAATTTGCTTAAATTTAACTCCGATTAGATCAGTTGATTTCTCTCTTATTCCTGCAAAGCTAAAGAGAGGAAATTTATCTCTACATATTCCAATGGAAGAAAAAGTTTTTGAACTTGCAGTAAAAAATTGGCCAGATATGAATAAAAAATTTGTTCAAAAAAAGAAAAAAGGTAATTTTAGATTTCCTTTAACTATTTATGAAAATTTATATGGAGTTTCTGAAGAAGAATAAAAAATCATACCCTTTTGGGTATGATTTTTAAATTGTTTTTAAAAATTCTAATATTTCATTTGCATTGTCTTTGGGATCAACTTTTTTATATATTTTAACTAGTTCATGTTTTTCATTTAAAATATAAGTATCTCTAGAAGTTCCTAAAACAGATTTTCCAAACATTTTCTTTTCAACAATAACATTAAATTTTTTTAATATTTTTCTTTCGGGATCGCTTAATAAAATAAAAGGCAAATTAAATTTTTCTTTAAATTTTTTATGACTTGCAACTGTATCTTTGCTAATTCCAATAACGATTGTATCAAGTTCTTTATATTCTTTATCTAAATTTCGAAATGAACAAGCTTGTTGTTCACATCCGGGTGTAAAATCTTTTGGGTAAAAATAAATAACAACTTTTTTTCCTAAGAAATTACTTAAAGATATTTCTTCGCCTAGTTCATTTGGAAGAGTAAAATCGTCTATTTTTTTATTAAGTATCATATTTTCTCCTTATGATTAATTATGTTTTTTTGGTAGTCTTTGGAAATTTTTAAAATTTCTTTATATAATTGTTCGTAATATTTATAAAAATCTTTATTTATAAGATTTTTATTTTTTTCAATTAATTCTATTTCTCTTTGGTTATCATTAATTGGAATATTATTATTTTGTTTATAAAAAGATAATTCTTTGATAGTTTCCATTCTCATGTTAAATAAAATAACAATGTGTTTATCAATATTATCAATTATTTGTCTAAACATATCTAAATCTTTCATTAAATAATCTCCTTTCTTAAATTATATCATAAATATATAGTATAATGCTTAAATAATAATAATTAGAAATTAACTTTTATTGCAAATTTAAGTAAATATTAGTATAATAATTATACTATAAGGAGAAAACGCATGGAAATAGTAATTAATTCAAAAAATAATAAATATAATATCATCTTTGAAAAAGCAATTTTGGGGCATTTAAAAGATTATTTAAATGTCTTAGAGAAGACTTTGATAATTTATGATGAAAATATTGATAATGTTAAATTAAATAACATTGTAAGGCAATTTCCTGAAGTTTTTACGTATAAAGTTAAGGCCGGAGAAAGCAGTAAATCTATAGAAACATTTACACAAATTTTAGATTACCTTGTGAATAAAAAATTTAGTAGAAGCGATACAATAATTGCTTTGGGTGGTGGAGTTATTGGAGATTTAACAGGATTTACAGCGTCTGTATTTAAACGAGGATGTAAGTTAGTTATGATCCCTACAACTACAATGTCAATGATGGATAGTGCAGTAGGGAGTAAAAATGCCCTTAATTTCAGCAATATAAAGAATGTTGTCGGATCTTTTTATGCTCCAGATTTAGTTTTAATTGACCCAGAAGTTTTAGATAGTCTTCCAAGAAGACATTATATTAATGGAATGTTTGAAGCTTTAAAGATGGGATTATTACTTGATAAAAAATTATTTAATTTTTTTGAAGAAGGAATATATTCAAAAAATATTTTAGAAGTTATAGAAAGATCAATTCTTGCAAAGAAAAAAATTGTTGAAAAAGATGAAAAAGATTTTGGAATTCGTCATATTTTAAATTTTGGTCATACTTTAGGACATGGTATAGAGAGCTCTTATCACCTTGATAAACTACTTCATGGTGAATCTATTGCTATTGGTTTAATATATATGATTGAGGATAAAGAATTACAAAATAAAGTTAAGAATATAATTATAAGAATGGGGCTAGATGTCGATACTCTTATAGCTAATATTGATAAAAATATGCTTTTAACATATCTTCAAAATGATAAAAAAGCAAAAAATGGCAAAATTGAAGCTGTTTTCTTAGAAAATATGAATAAATATCATATTAGACAAGTTACTGCAGAAGAATTAGTAGATCTTTTAGGAAAGTGATTTAATATGGCATCAATATTTGGTAAAAATTTAATAGTATCTATATTTGGTGAATCCCATAATAAAATTATGGGATTAACTATTAATGGATTAAAGGCGGGGATTAAATTAGATTTAGATTTTATTAATCAGAAATTAGCAGAAAGAAGACCGAATATTTTAGGAACTAAGAGAAAAGAAAAAGATTCTTATGAGATAATAAGTGGTTTTTTTAATGGTTTTACAACAGGAGCCCCACTTACATTCTTGGTTTATAATGAAGATATTGATTCTAAAGATTATGAAAAAAATAAATTTCTTCCAAGGAGTGGTCATGCTGACTATCCTGCTTATGTAAAATATAATGGATATCAAGATTATCGTGGAAGTGGTCATTTTAGTGGAAGAATTACAGTTTTAATTGTTATTTTGGGAGCGATTTGTGAAAAAATATTAAATAATAAGAATATTGAAATAATAAGTCACATCAAATCTATTCATACAGTTAATGATATATCTATGAATGAATTAGAAATTAGTAATTATAAGAATTTTATAACTAAAGATTTTCCAGTTTATTTAAAAGAAGTAAAAGATTCTATGATTAAGGTTATAGAAGATGCAAAAGAAGCAAAAGATTCTGTTGGTGGTGTTGTTGAAACTGCAATTTTGGGAGTTGATGTTGGGATTGGTGAACCATTCTTTAATAGTATCGAATCAGTATTTAGTCATTTATTGTTTTCAATTCCGTCTGTAAAAGGTGTTAGCTTTGGAGATGGATTTAGTATTACTAAGGAATTTGGTAGTAATACTTTAGATAATTTATATTATGATGGAAAAATTAAAACTAATCATAATCATATGGGTGGAATTAATGGTGGATTAACTAATGGTATGCCAATATTAGTTAATACAGCTATTAAAGCACCAGTATCTATTGGAAAACCTATAAGTACAATTAATCTAAAAAATTTGCAAGAAGAGATATTACAATTAACTGGTAGACATGATTCTTGTATTGTTCCACGTGCACTTCCAATCATAAATAGTATGTTGGCCTTTGGTTTAGTTGATTTGTATATGAATGTTTATGGTCAAGATTGGATGGATAAATAGTGTATGGATTATTAGGAAAAAATATTAGTTATTCATATTCGCCAGATGTACATAGTAAGTTTGGGGGATATGAGTATAAGTTCTATGATATTTTAGAAGATAATTTTAAAACTTTTATTACAGAAAAAGACTTTAAAGGAATCAATGTTACTATTCCTTATAAAGAAATAGTAATTAAATATCTTGATAATTTATCGGAAGAAGTAATTAAAACTAATTCTTGTAATACGATTATTAATAAATCAGGAAAATTATATGGATATAATACTGATTATTATGGCTTTAAGACTTTATTGCAAGAAAATAAGGTTGTAGTATATAATAAAAATTGTTTAATATTAGGATCAGGTGCTACATCTAGAACTGTTAAAGCAGTGTTGGAAGATTTATATGCAAGTAGTATTATTATTGCATCTAGAGATTCTTTAAAAGGAGATATTACATATAGTAAAATAACAGAAAAATTGCAACCAAATATTATTATCAATACTACTCCTGTTGGTGTAAGTCCAGATTATAGAAATAGTGTTATTGATATTAGTATATTTAATAATCTTGAAGTTGTAATTGATGTAATTTATAATCCGTTAAGGACGAAGTTATTGCTTGATGCAAAAGAAAAAGGAATAAAATATATAAATGGCTTGATGATGCTTGTTTTTCAAGCTAAAAAAGCGTCAGAATTATTTCAAAATATTAAAATAGATAATGCAAAAGCTTTGAAGATTTACAAAGATTTACAAGATACACTAAGAAATATAGTGTTTATAGGTTTGCCGGCATCGGGAAAGACTACTGTTGGTAAATATATTGCTAAAAAAACTAATAAAAAATTAGTTTCAATCGATAAAATTCTAGTAGCTAGTGAAAAAATGTCTGTTAGCGAAATTTTTGCTAAAAAGGGTGAAGATTATTTTCGCAAGAAAGAAGTTAGCTTAATTAAAGAATATTCTCAAAAAACAAATCAAATTATTGATACAGGCGGCGGAGTAGTTTTAAATGATGAGTCTATGGAACTTTTAAAGGCAAATGGATTATTAGTTTTTTTAAATAGAGATTATGATAAAATGATTTTAAGACCGGGGAAAAGACCATTAATAAAAAATTATGATGATTTATTAAAAATAAAAAATGAAAGATATGATTTATATTTAAAACATGCTGATATTATTATAACTAATAATTATAAATTGAAAAATTCTATTAGTCTTGTTTATAAAAAAATATCTAATTATGAATAAAGGAGATTTTAAATGATAATTACTTTAAAAAATATTGTTAAAGAAGAAGATTTAATCTTGTTAAGAACAAATTTAGAAAAAGAAAATATTTCTTTTATAAATTTGCCAGGAGATAATCTTAATTTGTATTTATCTGGTAATATTTCTAAATTAGATAAAAAGAGTTTGTTAGCATATCCTTTTATTGAAAAAGTAACAGCTCTTACGTCTCCTTTAAGAAAAGTTAGTAGAGTATTGCAACCTGAGGATGTAATTATTAGGATTGGTAATTTAGATGTTGGCCAGAAAAATAGAGTTATTATAATTGCTGGTCCTTGTGCAGTTGAAAGCAGAGAGCAAATTTTATTAATTGCAGAAAAGGCTAAAGAGCTTGGTGCTGATATGTTAAGAGGTGGTGCCTATAAACCTAGAACTTCTCCATATGCTTTTAGGGGATTAGAAGAAGAAGGCATAAGACTTTTAAGTGAAGCAGGGAAGAAGTATAACTTGCCGGTTGTTTCTGAACTAACAACAGCTGACAATATTGATTTATTTACGAAATATGTTGATCTAATTCAGATTGGATCAAGGAATATGCAAAATTATGAATTGTTAAAAGCTGTTGGCAAGGTTAATAAGCCTATTCTATTAAAAAGAGGGTATGCTGCTACCGTTGAAGAATGGTTACTAGCTGCAGAATATATTATGAATGAAGGAAATCAAAATGTAATTTTATGTGAAAGAGGAATAAGAACTTTTGAGAATGCAACTAGAAATACACTTGATTTATCTGCTGTTCCTTTAATAAAAGAAATTTCTCCACTGCCAATAATTGTTGACCCTTCACATGGAACAGGAAAATGGAGTTTGGTAGAACCAATGTCACTTGCTGCTATTGCAAGTGGAGCAGATGGTTTGATAATTGAAATTCATCAAGACCCAGAACATGCCCTAAGTGATGGAGGACAATCTCTTACTTTAGAAAATTTTACGAAATTAATGAAAAAGGGAAAATTAGTAGCACATGCTTTAGATAAAGAGTTAGGTCATGATTAGAATTCATCCATCTAAAAACAGAAACAAAGTTATTGTTCCAAGTTCTAAAAGTTTACTTCATAGATATCTTTTTGCTGCGGCACTTGCAGAGGGAAAAACTGTAATAAAAAATGTAAGTTTTAGTAATGATATAAATGATAGTATTGAGTTTTTAAAATTATTTAAGAAAAAAATTAAAGTTAATAAAAATACGATTATTGTATACGAAGACAAAAATAATAATATAAAAAATGCTTCTCTAATTATGAAAGATTCAGCAACAACTTTAAGGCTTGCAATTCCTGTTTTAGGAGCACTTTCTAATAAAACAATAATTAGAACTAGTGAAAGGTTATTAGAAAGACCTTTTTCTGTTTATCAAGATATTTTTTTAAAACAAAAACTTAATTTTATTTTTGGAAAAGATATAATTGAATTTACTGGTCCATTAAAAGCAGGATTATATGAAATACCAGGATTTATTTCTAGTCAATTTATCTCTGGATTACTTTTTGCTTTGCCATTATTACATAGTGATTCGGTATTGAAAGTAATAAGACCTATTGAATCGTTATCTTATGTTAATCTTACTTTATCAGTTCTTAAAAAAGCACAGATAAAAGTTGAAAAAAAACAAAACTTATATTTGATTAATGGTAATCAAAAGTATCAATCCTTCAATATAAATTGTGAAGGAGACTATTCTCAAGCAGCTTTTTTTATTGGATTAGGTTTAATTAATTCTAAGGTTATTATTGGTAATTTTAATAAAAATTCAATTCAGGGCGATAAACAAATGATAGATATTGTTAAGAAACTTAATGGAAACATTATGGAAAAAGGCAATAAGATTATTGTCAAACCGTCTGTTTTAAGAGGAGGAATCATCGATTTAAAAGACTGTCCTGATTTAGGACCGATTTTGATGGTTATTGCTGCTACTGTTAATGATAAGTTTGAGTTTATTAATGCAAGTAGGTTAAGAATTAAAGAATCTGATCGAGTTGCTTCGATGGAAGTAGAATTAAAAAAAATAGGAGTAGATATTTATTCAACATTTGATTCAGTTATTATTAATGGTGGGATAAATGTTAATCAAGAAATTAACTTTTCTTCACATAACGATCATCGAATTTTTATGGCTTTAGCTGTTTTAGCAACAATTCTACCTTTTGGTGCAACAATAACTAATGAAGAATGTATAAAAAAATCATATCCTAAGTTTATTTATGATTTAAAAAGAATGAATGTTTTAATTGAATAAAATAAAAAAAGGTCTCATCTATTGAGACCTTTTTAAAATATATATTGTCAATAATATAATATATTATTGTTAATAGCAGAATTTAATCCTTTAATTATCGTATATTTACAATTGCAGGATTAATTTCTTCAAGCTTAGAATATCTGATATTATCATTTTCTACTTTTAAAGAATATTTTATCGCGCTTATTCCAAGAACAATTGTTGCTGCAAATAATGTAATTAATAATATTATTACCATGTTTACCTCCTTCTTACAATTAATATTATATACTATATATTATAAATGTGTCTATGAAAACGAGTCACAAATACAATGAAAATCTTTTCATTGCTTGTTTTTTTGTAATAATTTTAGATATATATTAAGAATAATGAAAAAAGGATTCCTAATGAATCCTTTTTATATATTTTTTCAAGAACATATAAATATGTTTTTGTTGTTGTTTAAAGATTATTCCTAGCTTCAATGTAGTTTTATTATAGCAGGATCAATTTCTTCACTTTTCGAATATTTAATGTTATCGTTCTTCACTTTTAAAGAATAATTAATTGCTCCAATTCCAAAAACAATTGTTACTGAAAATAGTGTAATAATAAGTATTTGAATCATAGTATCCTCCTTTTATATAACTTGATTATATATTAAATAAATGAAAATAGTTTATGAAAACGAAACACAAATTCAATGAAAAGATTTTCATTGATAGATTAATTGTTTTTGCATATATTTATTTTTTGTTGTGTTATAATACTATTTAGGTGATGAAGATGATAAAGTTAATTGGAATAGATATGGATGGTACTTTACTTAATAAAGATAAATTGATATCTTTAGAAAATATAAATGCTATTAAACATGCAAAAGAAAAAGGGATTACTTCAGTGATTGCTACAGGAAGACCTCTTTGTAAAACAATGATTGAATATTATAAATTATTAGGTTTAACTGGTAAGGGTAATTATTTAATTGCTTATAATGGTGCTGCAATCTATGATATGGATAGTTATGAAATATTAAACAGTAAATATATAACTGGTAAAGATGTAAAAAGAATTGATAAATTTGTTAAATTATATTCTAATCTTAGTTCGCATGTTTATTTTTTTAATCGAGAAATTAAAGTTATGTATGAAAAATTAACTAAATATACTGCACTTGAAGAAACAGTAAATGAGATAAAATTGGAAAAGCATAATTATTCAGATTTTAATGATGATGATAAAATTGTTAAATTTATGGTTGTTGGTGAAAAAGAATATCTTGACGAATTTGTGAAAGAGATACCTGATGAACTATATAAAGATTATAATATTTTAAGAAGTGAAACATTCTTTTTAGAATTTGTAAATAAAGAAGTTAATAAATATTTTGGTTTAAAAACAGTTGCTAATTTATTAGGAATTAAAGAAAATTCAATAATGGCAATTGGGGATGCTTTAAATGATTTACATATGGTAGAAGAAGCAGCAATAGGTGTAGCAATGAGTAATGCTAGTAATGAAATAAAAAAGGTAGCTAAATTTGTTACTAAATCAAATAATAATAATGGAGTAGCGCACGCGATAAATAATTGGGCAATTAAATAAATGAAACGTTTTCAAAATAAATGCGTTTTCTTACATTAATTTATTTTAAAAAACATGATATAATAAAAATAAGTAAAAATAAAATATATTTAAGAAAGGAATATAAATATGAGAAAAACAAAAATTATATGTACAATGGGTCCAGCTGTTGACAGTGAAGAAGTAATAAAAAAATTGATACTTAATGGTATGGATTGCGCAAGGTTAAATTTTTCCCACGGTGATCAAAAAGAACATAAAGTTAGAATGGATAGAATTAAGAAGGTTAGAAAAGAATTAAAGATGCCTACGCCAATTTTACTTGATACTAGAGGTCCTGAAATTAGATTAAAAAATTTTGAAAATGAATCAATAATTGTAGAAACTGGACAAAAATTTACTTTTTCTCCTGATGATGGTACATTGGGCAATCAAGAAAGAGTTTGTATATCTTATCCAGAACTAGCAAATGATCTTCAAATTGGTTCAGAAATTTTGGTTGATGATGGTAAGGTTGGGTTTGATGTTATTGAAATTAAAGGTAAAGATGTTATTTGTGTAGCACAAAATGGTGGAAAAATTAGCAATCATAAAGGTGTAAATATTCCTAATGTTGTTGTAAATATTCCTTTTTTAAGTAAAGAAGATAGAGCAGATATTGCTTTTGGGGTTTCTGAAGATATTGATTATATAGCTGCTAGTTTTGTAAGAACTGCTAAGGATGTTTTGGAGTTAAGAGAATTTTTGAAATCAATTAATGGAAGTGACATTAAAATTATTTCTAAAATTGAAAATATGCAAGGTGTGCAAAATATTGATGCTATAATTGAAGCGTCAGATGCTATTATGGTAGCAAGAGGTGATATGGGTGTTGAGATAGATTTTACTAAATTACCTCATATACAAAAGTCAATTATTAAAAAATGTTATTTAAAGGGCAAAATTGTTATAACTGCAACGCAAATGTTAGAGTCTATGACTTCTAATCCTCGTCCAACAAGAGCAGAAGCAAGTGATGTAGCTAATGCTATATATGATGGAACAACTTGTATAATGTTATCAGGAGAAACTGCTGCAGGGAAATATCCTGTTGAGGCAGTAAAAGCAATGAAAAATATTGCTTTAACTACTGAAAGCTCAATTGACTATGCAGATTTATTTTTTAAAAATGATTTAAATTTGGGTTCCGATGTTGGAAGTGCTATTGGAAATTCTGCTTGTACTTCAGCTTATTTACTTAATGCTAGTGCTATAATTGCTGTAACTAAAAAGGGCTTAACAGCAAAAACAGTTTCAGCTTATCGTCCTGGAACTTCCATTATTGCATGTTGTTTAGATGAAAAAACATATCGTCAATTAAATTTAAACTGGAATGTTTTACCTTTAAAAGGAACAGCACAAGCTTCTACTGATGCTTTATTCTCACATGGTGTGGATGTTGCAAAAAGTACAGGTCTTCTTAAAAAGGATGATGCTGTTGTTATTGTAGGTGGATCTGTTGCTGGAGATGCTGCTACTGATGTTTTAAAAATACAAATTATTTAAATAAAAATGAAAGACATCGAAAGATGTCTTTTTTTATTCAAAATTTTTATTTTGATTTATTATATGGTATAATAAAATGATATAGTGAAAGTATAATTTTTAAAAAGGTAGATATATGGATAAAAAAAATATTGTATTTCCCAAAACTAAAGATGGAAAACTAGATAATAAGAAATTCCTTGAGATTATGAAAAACAATAGTGTGAAAAAGGAATTTAACAAGGAAAATGTTTCAAGTGAAGATGATTCACATTTGGAAGATATTTTTCTTAAACAGATGGCTGAAGTTGTAATTAGCAATGATGAATTTCAAGAAATTAAGTTTAATAATGATAAGATTGTTGATGAATTTGGGGAAATAGTTGGTGAGGCTAGTATAATTTCACAAGAAGAAATTGAAGTTTTGGAAATGTATGCAAAATTTAATAAAATGAAAGACATTTCAAATAAATATAGATCTTCAAGAAGATGGGATTGGTATTTAGATTATTCTAAAGAATTTGTAGAGATGGCTACTTATTTGGTAGATTTAACTGATGATTTTAAAGGGTTTGCTTCTTTTAAAGGTAGAGTTAACTTTCAAAATATGAATAATGAGCAATTACGAACTTATTATACTTGGAGAACTTATACGAGAAATTATCAGTATAAAAAAACCGATTATAATTATATATTATTATATTTTAATGAGATTATTAATAAAGTTGGTATTAAAAATTTTGATGATGCTATAAAGATGTTTTTGTTTATTTGGAATTCATATAGAAATGACTTTGAGCAGTTAGATTTTGAAATGCCAGAGAGAATTAGGGATTACTTTATTACTTATTCTACAAAAGAATTGTATGAAGATATTTTAAAAAAGTATCCAATAAAAATAAATTTTATTGATGGGAACATAAAAGATATATTAGAAGATAATTATCATTTAAAATTTGACTTTTTTGAAAGACTATCATCTTATAGTATAAAAACTAGTAAATTTTATAGTGATGATAAATTAGGACTTTTTAATAGTATTATTGCTTTTTTATTTACAAAGATGAATTTACTATTTAAAGAAAAGGGATTTAAATTAAATAGTTTATTAATTAAAAAAGAGCATACAGATTATTGGAAACCTTTTATTGGAGATTCTTTTTTCTTTCATAAAGAACAATTTGCAAAAAAAGTAGTTATTAGTGAATTAGAAACATATGATAGACAAGGAGCTAATTGGCATCGAGAAAGTTATTCAAGCATTAATAATAATTTGTTTTTAGGATATGTATTAAAAACGATGGAAGCAACAATGAGAAAGTTTTATAATTTTAAGTATAAACTTCATCCTAGTGTAGGTTCATTGATTACTAAAAATGTTTTTGGAAATCGAAAATTATTTAAATTTATTTGTTCAGAAGAACTAAATAGTTTTATTATTGAAACTGTCAATATGTTTTTAAAGGTTATAAAAATTAAGGAAAAGAAAAAAATAGTGTTTGATTCATCAAAGTTTGCAAAAATAAGAAAGGTATCTGATCAGATTACTGATAAACTTATTATTGATGAAGAGGAAGAAATAATTGTTGAAAAAAAGGAAAATACGAATTTTACTGAATTTGAAATTAATATTTTAAAAATGATTTTAGAGAATAAATCTATTAATGAATTAAATAATTATGCTTTAAAAAATAATGAATTATTAGATTTATCAATTGATAGAATCAATGATAAGTTTTTAGATATTATTGGCGATAATTTAATTGAAATTAATGAAACAATTTCAATATTTGAAGATTATTATGATGAAGCGCTTAGAATAATGAAGGAGTATGAATTATGAGAAAAATACCTAAAAGAATTGCAACTACAATAATGAATTCTTTAAAAGGAGGAGTAGTTCCACGAATTGGACTGGGTTATATAACTGTAGGAAGAGAACAAGAGATTAATGCTCTTTTAAAAGATATTGAGATTATTAAAGATGGAGGAGCAACTTTTAGATTCATTGTAGGTCGATATGGTAGTGGTAAAAGTTTTTTATTACAAACTATAAGAAGTTATGCAATGGATTTAGGTTTTGTTGTTGTTGATGCTGACTTGTCACCTGAGAGAAGATTAACAGGAAGTGCAGGACAAGGTTTAGCAACTTATAAGGAATTAATACAAAATATGAGTATTAAAACAAGAAGTGAAGGTGGAGCTTTACCTGTTATTTTCCAAAAGTGGTTATTAGCTGTAGAAAATAAAATAATGGAAGAAAAAAATATTTCTAGAAATGATTTAGAATTTAGTAGATATGTTGAGGCTAAAATTTATGAAATGGTTTATAAACTTGAAGGTGTAATTAGTGGATTTGACTTTGCAAAGGCTTTATTACTGTATTGTGAGGCAACCTATAGTACAAATGAAGAGATTAAAAGTAAAGTAATGAAATGGTTTCGAGGTGAATATCAAACAAAAACTGAAAGCAAAAATGAGCTGGGAATTAATGCTATTATTAATGATAGTAATTGGTATGATTACATAAAGATTTATTCATTATTTTTTAGAGAAGCTGGTTATAGTGGATTACTTGTTATGATTGATGAGTTAGTTAATATTTATAAAGTTCCTAATTCTATTACAAGACAATATAATTATGAAAAAATATTAACTTTATATAACGATACATTACAAGGGAAAGCAAATCATTTAGGAATTATTATGAGTGGAACTCCACAAGCTATTGAAGATACAAGAAGAGGAGTTTTTAGTTATGAAGCTCTTCGATCTCGTTTAGAAGATAGTAGATTTGCAAATGATGAAATTAGAGATTTGTTAGCGCCAATTATTAGATTAAAGCCTCTTACTAGTGAAGAGACTTATGTGTTAGTTGAAAAAATAGCTTTTATTCATAGTGATTTATATGAATATGAATTAAAGGTTTCTGAAGAAGACATGATGTATTTTATAAAAGTTGAGTATGAAAGAATAGGAGCCTCAAAGAACTTAACTGTTAGAGAAGTAATAAGAGATTTTATTGAACTATTAAATATTTTATATCAACATCCTGAAAAGAGTTTTAAAAATATACTAGAAAAAGAAGATTTTGAATATAATAATCCTGAAGAAGCTGAAGATATTTTGAAAGAATATATAGGTTTTGAAATATGATGAATAAATCATACTTAATGTTAGCGCCATTTATTCAAGAATATATATACAAAAATAAATGGGAAAAACTAAGAGATATTCAAATAAATGCTATACATGCTATTTTAGAGACTGACAAAAATGTTCTTTTATCAAGTCAAACAGCATCAGGTAAAACTGAAGCTGCTTTTCTTCCAATTTTGACTGACTTAATTAATAATAAAGTTCAAGGTGTTGGGGTTTTATATATTAGTCCTTTAAAAGCATTGATTAATGATCAATTTCATCGATTAAGTGATTTGTTGAAAGAAGTAGATATAACAGTTACTAGATGGCATGGAGATGTTAGTTATAATAAAAAAATGAAGTTATTAAAAGATCCAGAAGGAATTGTTCAAATTACTCCAGAATCATTAGAAGCTTTTGTAATGAAAAGAAGAACTGATTGTATTCGACTTTTTTCAAATTTGAAATATATAATTATCGATGAAGTACATTATTTTATGAATAGTGTTAGAGGAATTCAATTATTATCAATTTTAGAAAGAATTGCTAGATTAACGAGTAATGTTCCAAGACGTGTTGGTCTTTCAGCAACTTTATCAGATTATAAAGGATCATGTGAATGGTTAGTTAGTGGAACAAATAAGGGTTGTGTTGTACCAAAAACTGGCGATGAAAGAAAAGTTGTTAGATTACTTGTTGAACATTTTTATAGTAATGTTGAAAACGAAAAAAAAGAAACAGAAGAATTCAATCCTTATTTTGAATATATCTATGATATTTCACTTAATAAAAAATGTATTATATTTTCAAATGCAAAAAAAGATGTGGAAATTACAATTGGATATTTAAAAAAAATAGCTGAAAATAAAAAAACTCCGGATAATTTTTTAGTTCATCATGGAAATATTTCTGCTTCATTAAGAGAATATACTGAAGCTAAAATGAAAGAAAATGAAAGTAAAATTATTACTGGAGCAACTGTGACATTAGAACTTGGAATTGATATTGGCGAATTAGAAAGAATTATTCAAACAGGTTCTCCTCTATCTGTTACAAGTTTTGTGCAAAGGCTTGGAAGATGTGGTAGAACTGGACAACCCTCTGAGATGGTTTTTGTTTTTAATGAAGAAAAAATAAAGGAAGATGTAGAATTTTACCGATTAATAAACTTTGAATTTTTAATGAGTATTGCAATTATCGAATTATATATTAAAGAAAAATGGATTGAGCCAATTAAGTTAAAGAAGTATCCATTTGGTATATTATTACATCAAACATTAAGTCATTTATTAACTGTTGGTGAAATATCATCAGCTGCATTAGCTTCTTTTATGTTAACTATTTCTCCTTTTAAAAATATAGTGATAGATGATTTTAAAGCATTGCTAAATAAAATGGTTAACGATAAATTGATTGAAAAAATTGATAATGGTAATTTAATAATTGGATTAATAGGAGAATCACTTGTTAATAATTATGAATTTTATGCAGTATTTGATGCAGATATTGTATATAGTGTAAAATATAATAGTCAAGAAATTGGTTCAATTAGTGAACCTTATCCAATAGGTACTGCTTTTGCACTTGCTGGAAATACTTGGGAAGTTAGAGAGATTAACCATAGGCAAAGAATAATATATGTTAATAAACTTAAAGGATTGTCAAATATTAGTTGGGCAGGCAAAGGTACAATAAATATACATACTAAGATTTTAAAGAAAATTAATGATATATTAAATAATGAAGTTGAATATTCTTATTTATCAGTTAAAGCATTGGAGAGATTAAGGGAATGTAGGAAGGTAGCACAAATTTCTAAAATGTCTACAAATCGGATTATTAAGATGTCTGCAAATACTTATGCTATATTTCCATGGTTAGGTACTTCATCGTTAATTGCTTTAAAATATTCTTTATTTCCTTATGTAGATAGTGTAGAATACATTTATCAAGCATATTTACCTTTAGGTTTAATTGTAAAGATAGATAAGGATTTATTTTATTTAGATAATATTTTAAATTATTTAATAAAAGCTAACATTGATGTATCTACATTTAAAATATTAGATTCTGATTGTTATGTGATGAATGGTAAATTTAACGAGTATATACCATTGGAATTATTAAAAAAGCAATATTGTGATGAATTTATTGACATAATTGATATGCAAAACAATTTATAGAGAGGAAAGAATATGAATTTTAATACAAAGTCACTTAAAATCGTTTTATTTATTTTAATAATATTAATGGTTATTAATATTATTCCCCCTAAACAAGTTATTGAAAACAATCCTTTTATTATTGAAAAAGGAAACAGACCTTTAGTTGCTGCCCACAGAGGAGGGAAAAATCTAAATCCAGAAAATACATTTAAGGCTTTTGATTATGCAATTAATGAACTTGAAATTGATATATTAGAACTTGATTTAGTTTCAACAAGTGATAAACATGTTGTTTCTATTCATAACTTAACAATTAATGCAAGTAGTGATGTAGAGGAAATTACTGGAAGTAATGATTCGTATTATGTTGGTGAACATACTTATGAAGAATTATTAAATTTTAATTTTGGTTATAAATTTACTAATGAATTAGGTGAACAACCGTATAAGGATTTAGTTACAAAGGATCAAGAGAATAGAAAAGAAGTAATTAAAGCAAACCATTTAAATATTTCTACAATTGATGAAATATTTGCAGCATATCATGATACTGATTTAATGTTTATTGTTGAAATTAAAGATAAAGGTGAAGTTGGGTTTGAAGTTGCAGATCATTTATATGAATTAATGAATTCAACTTATCAAGCAGATCACTTATTACAAAGAGTTATTGTGGGTACTTTTAATGGAGAAGTTGAAGAATATATAAAAAATAATTATCCTTATATGTATAGAGGTGGTAGTGTAGCAAGTGTAACTAAATTTGTTATTACCCAAATGCTTGCTATTAATATTATTGATGATGGAACATTTATAGCATTACAAATTCCAACATCTGAAAAAGCAGGACCTATTACATTAAAATTAGATAAAGCAACATTTGTTAATAGAGCGCATATGAGAAATATGTCAGTTCAATATTGGACAATAAATGAAAAGGAAGAAATGAGAAGATTAATAAAATTAGGTGCAGATGTAATTATGACCGATAATCCAGACATATTAATTGAATTATTAGAAGAAATGGGATTTTAAATAAAAAACACTTCATTATGAAGTGTTTTTTAATATAAAATTTTGTATAATTGTTTTAATTTATAAATTTCAAAATCTGGAATAATATTTGGGTTTGTTTTTTCCTTTGCAGAATTAAACCAAATTGTTTTAATCCCAGCATTATTTCCACCTAAAATATCTGATGATAAAGAATCTCCGATTGTAATTGCTTTTTCTTTTTCAAAGTTTTCAATATTATTAAAAACATATTTATAAAAACTATATTTTGGTTTTTGACTACCAATTTCTTCAGAAATAAAGGTTTTTTTAATAAATTGGTTCAAGCCTGATAATTTTAGTCTATTTTCTTGTATTTCTTTAATGCCATTTGTTACAACATATATTTCAAAATCTTTACTTAATTTTTTTAATATCTTTGTTGCATTTAAAATTTTATAATTAGTATTTTTTAAATTTAATAGGTATTCATCGTTAAATTTTGTTGGATCTAAATTAATATTAAATAACTCAAAAAAATTTTTGAATCTAATATTAATTATTTCTTTTTTTGTGATGTGTCCTTGTTCAAAATTTTTCCATAAAGCTTCATTAATATTTCTATAATACTGAATCATACGCGTTGATAATTTAATTTTATGCTGTTTTAATGTTTTTCGTAATGCGTTTTCTTCTGATTTATCAAAATCAAGAAGCGTTCGATCTACGTCAAATAATAAAAATTTATATTTCATGCTATCACCTTTAGTAATTATATAATATTAATCAATTAATCGCAAATAATAATATATTTTATCTAAAAAAGATATTAATTTATTAAAAATATCTAAGATGTATAATTGATTATGATGATGAATCATGGTATAATATTAATGCAAATTTAAGGAGTGATAACGATGGGAAGAGCACATGAGGTAAGAGCCGCATCGATGGCTAAGACAGCTGCAATTAAAAGTAAAATAAATGCAAAACACAGCACAGCAATTTATGTTGCTGCAAAGAGCGGCATACCTGATCCTGAAACTAACAATGTTTTAAAATCTGCAATAGAAAAAGCTAGAAAAGACAATGTTCCTGCTGATGTAATTAATAGAGCTATTGAAAAAGCAAAAGGTGGAACTACAGATGCTTATAATTTTGTAAGATACGAGGGGTTTGGACCTAATAATTCTTTGTTTATTGTTGATTGTTTAACTGATAATGTGAATAGAACTTATACAGCTGTAAAAACTGCTTTTTCAAAAAGTAATGGAAATTTAGGAGAAAATGGAACTGTAACTTATATGTTTGGTAATTATTCAATATTTCAATTTGAGGGATATTCTGTTGATGAGATTATGGAAACATTATTAGAAGCAGATTGTGATATAATTGATGTTACTAAAGAAGATGAAATGTTAGAAGTATTAGCTGAACCAACTGAATATGGGAAAGTTAGGGATACTTTATATGCTAAATATAAAGATATTAAA
Organism: Bacilli bacterium; assembly: GCA_028691515.1. Lineage (GTDB taxonomy): Bacteria > Bacillota_I > Bacilli_A > ML615J-28 > CAG-698 > DUUA01. The sequence goes on along the minus strand of JAQUZE010000003.1, from coordinate 53,635 downwards.
TTCGAAAAAGATGAAACAGTTTGGATTCCAAATCATTATGTAGAGTTAACTGACGAAAATGATATTAAAAATTTTAATAAGTTAATGGATACTCTAGATGAATTAGAAGACGTGCAAACAATATATTTTAATGTTTCAAATTTAAGAAGCGAAGAATAAAGCAATTCATTTGCTTTATTTTTTGATTTATTATGTTATAATAAATAAAGATATAATTAAGGAGAACTTATGAAGGAATATGATGCTAATAAATTAAATATTTATTTAAGTGAAAGAAATAAAAATTATGAAATTTTTATTCAAGGTTTATCAGAACTTCACTTAAAATATGATCATTCATTTGCAGAATATGAAAAAAAGAATAAGAATCTTAAATGGTTATTATTATTTTTTTCATCATTAATTGTAGCCTATTTAATAATGAGTTGGTTAAGCGAACTCCCTACAGAACCTTTTTTTACTTTTCTTGCAATATTTTTAGGTTTAATTTTAATTTTATTTATTTTTTATAGTAGAAATAATAACAATTATAAAGCAGATAAAAATGATTTTAATTATCAATATAAAAAAATTTCAGTATATTTAGAAGAAGTAGAAAAATATGAATCTTTATTAAAAGATGAAATACTTCAATTTATTGTTTTACAAAAATATAACGACGAATTTTTAAAATTAAGTGAAGATGATAGAGAAAAATTTGTTAGTCAAAAAAAAGAAATTGAATTAGATAATATAAAAAAAGAAGTTAATGGAGAAATTAATAATAGAGAAATATTAAATTATTTTTTAAGTTGGCGGGCTAATATTAGTAATAGTGATTCTAGGGATTATAGAAAAGAGAGAATTGATTATTTAAACCGACTGGATTTAGAAAAAGAAAAAAAAGTTAGCGACTAGTAAAGATTTTTAAGTTTAAGTTAAGCTTTCTAGTTTATACTTAATAAGTAAGAAAGACAAACTTTATAAATATAAAACTAGATTTCCTCTTAAAATCTTTATTTCCTTTCTTATATGAACTAGATACTAATCTAGTTCTTTTTTTAATATCTATATTTTGAAAAATATGGTATAATAGCATTGGATGAGGTATTAATATATGAATAATAATTTTAAAGAAGAGTTTATTAAATCATGTAGTTTTTCAAGATTAGTTGGAGCTAGTGTTGTTGTTATAAAAGGAAATGATATAAAATTTTCTGATTCTTATGGCTATAGTGATTTTGAAAATAAAATTGCTACTACACCAGATACAATATATCGTATTGCTTCTATTTCAAAAATTATTGTTGCCATGGCAATTATGAAACTTGTTGAAGATAATAAAATTCATATTAATGATGATATTCAAGATATTTTAGGTTTTAGTATTAGAAATCCGAAATATCCTGATATTCCTATTACTATTAAGATGTTAATGACTCAAACTTCTAGTATAACGGATGGTTTTATTAATGATGATGAATTATTTGATGATGAAGAAATTAAGGGATATAATGGAGTAAATGGAACTCATTTAAAGGTTTCTTTGGAAGATTTATTAATTCCAGAAAAATCTAAATATTGGACAAGTTCAACATTTTCTGATTATGAACCAGGTTCTAAGTTCATTTATTCAAATTTTGGTTGTGGTATTTTAGCGTGTATTGTTGAAAAAGTAAGTAATAAATTATTTACAGATTTTGTTAGGGATACTATTTTATTACCTTTAGATACTGATGCAAGTTTTAGACCTGGAGATATTATAAATAAAGAAAAAGCTGCTAATATTTATTTGCCAGAACATAGTAGTAATAGTTACAAAATTTCAAGAGATTTTGCATCTTTTGTAGAGAACTTTTATCCTGTTTTTCCTTTGGGTGAAAATTACAGAGGACCAGCAGGGGGTTTATTTATTAGTACAATTGATTTATCAAAAGTTATGATTTGTTTAATGAATGATGGTGTTTATAAAGATAAAGTTATTTTAAAAAAATCAACTGTTGAAATGATGTTACAAACACATTGGTTTGGAAATAGTGATGACGATTCTTATAAAGCAAAAGGGTTACAAATGCGTATTTTAGATAAATATCCAGGCATTTTATTAAGAGGTCATACAGGTTCAGCATATGGAGTTATTAGTTATATGTTTTTTAATAAGGAAACTAAAACGGGCATTTGTTATGTTACAAATGGGGGATTTTATGCTAAAAATGAATCTTTAATGATGGATTGTCAAGAAAGTACATTAAATAGTTTTGTTAAAGAGTATATTAAAACTGATGAAATGTTTCATGAATTTATATTTTATATTGGTAAAGACTATGGAATTTTAAATGGAAGGAAAATTATTTTTCCTAAAACAGTGTTTGAAGAAAATAATGATTATTATATTCCTGCAGAGTCTTTATCAGAGGGTTTAAGTGTTGTTCCTAAAGTAGATGATGGATTTATTTCTATTTCGAAAAATAAAAGAGGAGTATTTTTTGGAATGAGAAGTCCTGGATTAAAAAATATTGATAATGTTTATTTGCTTCCTTTTAAATATGTTGTAGATACATTGAAGATTAAATATGAAAAAATTGATGATCAGATAATTATTAGATATTAGGAGATTAGATTATTATGGAGAATCAAAAAGATAAAAATAAAAAAATGATAAAATATACTCAACAAGAGATATTTTATATTGTAATGAGTATAGTTATTGCTATTTTAATTGTATTGTTGTTTTATATTGCTATATCTCATATAATTCATGCTGTAAATTGGACGGTTGTTGAGTCAATTGTAACAAGAGGATTTTATGTAATTGTTTCAATATTTTCCTTTGTTACTATAGGATTGTTTTCCTTTGCGGAATATTTGCTGATTAAGGTATTATTGAATAGAAGTAATAATTAATAATCGCATGATTAAAGCGTCATTTAAAATGGCGTTTTATTTTTCAAATAGATAGAAAATGATATTAATTTGTTATTTAGTATTTTATTAGTATCAGGTTGTTTTAGATTTTTTATTGATTTTTTTGAAAAATAGTATATAATATATATGGTTATTTTGTGAGGGGAGGTCTCTATGTATAAATTAATAAGAATATTGAACATGGACGCTTCTATAGTTCAAAGATTAGAAAAAGCAAATTTGTATACTGTAAATAGTGTTATAAATGCTAATTTGGAAAAAATAGGATTTGAGAGTAATACTATCAATTATATAAAAAATTTTATAAGTAACTATATTGATAAGGGAATTTCGGCAGAATTGATACATAAGTGGGCACGCCGGGATTTTTCGTTTTTAGATACAAAATATTCTCTTTTTGATTTAGAAATGCCTGTAAGGACATATAATAGTTTAATTAGGAATAAAATTACTAAAATTTCTCAATTGGTTAATATTGTCATTAATTTTAAAACTGGATATTTAAAGGGGTTTGGAAATCGTTCTTCTATTATAGTTATTAAAATTGTTAAGAAAATAATTGAAAAAGAAGGTATTGAAAATACAATTTTTGATATTGAACATCCAATTGATGCCTTGTTTGTTAATAAAATTGGAATTTCAAATAATAATATTAATAGTTTAAAAGAACGGAATATAATTACTTTACAAGACTTAAGATTATCATTTATTAATGGTGATATTTTTAATTGGTTTAATACAAAAACAATTAATGCGATTTTAGAAGTTTTTGAAAAATATTTAACAGAGAATAATTCTTTGAATTTTATTTTTCTAAAGAATAAATTAATGCATTTTTGGTTTGGATTTGTTACGATTGATAAATTAAATGAATTATATGGAAAAGGTAAAGTTGTTGTATCTGATGAATATTTAAAGCGAGTTAATAAAGATGAACATTTATTAGTTGAAGATGGAGTTATTAGACTTAAATATTTTAAAGAAGTAGTTTTTGATAGTAATTTTAAAGCAAGAATAAAAGACATAATATTAAAAAGATTTAGTGGTAATACATTACAAGAAATTGCAACTGTCTATCATTTGACTAGGGAAAGAATTAGGCAAATTATAAGAGATAGATGTGTAAATATTAATTTCTTTTATGAAGCTTCTTTTTTCAAAGAGTATAATAAATTTAATTGGCATCCGGAAATATTTAAAACTGTATATAATTTAGATGATTTTTCATATAATGTAATTTCTTATTATACTGATAAAAAGGAATCTAGTCACTATGATTTACCATTAGAATATATTGAATCAATAAATAATAATTTATTGTTTACAAAGACAAATTTTAATGTTTTGGAATTAAAGACTGAAAAAATATTTGGTAAGATTATTACTATTTATGGAAAAAAAGTTAATTATCTTTCCAAAAAAGATTTTTTAGAATATGTAATTGCAAATTATTTGCCAAGTTATGGGCTACATAAAAGTGAAATATTAAAACTTGCAAATATGGTTTCAAAAGAAAATGATTTAACTTATCATTTTTCTACTTTTGTTGATGTTATTGATAATATTGTTATTGGTTTGAGAAATATTAGATATTATAATTATAAGAACTTGATGAATGAAGATATAAATAAACTATTTACAATATTGTCTAATATTGAAGGAGTTTATTCAGCAACTTATTTTTATGATCAATATCCTGATTTAATGAAAAAAATTGATATTAATGATGGTTATGAATTACATTCATTATTAAAACATATTTTTGAAAATAATAATGAGATTAAAAATAAAATTGAATTTTTAAGACAACCAATTATTGCACAAAAAGGTTCGAATGTTAATTTACTTGTGAAATCAGAATGGGAAAAACTTACTGGAAATATTAAAGTAAGTGATTTTGCAAAAAAATTAATTGAAAGATATGGGTTTCATAAATTTACAATTTTAAATAATATAAATAATGTACTGGGTAATTATATATTTGATAAAATTCTTTATAATTTTGAGGCAATTGTTTCAGATGAAATATTAAATAAAATTAAAATATATTTTGTTGATTCTTATTACGAAGCTAAACAAATAACAACTATTTTAGAAAAAAATGGATTTACTAAGGAAGATTATTATTATTTTTCGAACACTTGGTTGAATAAAATTGGATATAAAACTCACGATATGAATTATATTATTAATGTTAAGTATAAATCTATTAAAGATGTTTTTATTAAAGATCTTAAAGATTATGATATTTATGAACTTGGTGTTAAAGAATCTTATATAAAAAATACTACTTTAATGATGATTACTGAGACTATGAGAAAATATTATCATGGATTTAGAGTAGATAATAAAATATATACGATTAAGTATTTTGAAAAACAAGGAGTAACTAAACAGCTGTTAAAAAAATATGTTAAGACTTTAGAAGATTATTTACCTTTAAATTTTTACTTTACTTACGATTATTTATTAAAGCAAAATTATCAAAAAGATAATGAAACATTTGAAAAGATAGAAAATGCTAATATCCCTAAAGAAATTATTTTACATTTGTTAAAGAATGTTAAGGGTATGAAAAAATCAACTAAGGGAAATTTATTTTGTAGAACGAGTAAAGCTGTTTTAGTAGAAGATTTTTTAAAACAATTAAAACAAACATATAATGTTAATGATGAAAAAGCAATTCAAATTGCTGAAAAAGAGTTTAATATTAGTTTTGGTAAATTTACTATTTTAAAGAAGTAATATACATTTTGTATATTACTTTTTATTTTTTTATAAAATATAAAGTAAATTGCAATACATAATGAATAATTTATTATATAATAAGTTATAATATAGGAGGATTTTTAGAAATGAAGGATTTATTAATATTTGGAGTAGCCTTCGCAATCTTTTTTGCGATTGATATTTTATGGTTAGGTTTGATAGCTAAAAATATGTACAGCAAACATTTGGGCTTTATTATGGCGCCAAAAGTAAAATGGGTTGCAGCAATTATATTTTATATTTTGTTTGTTATTGGATTAGTATTTTTTGTAATTAATCCCGCTATTGCAAAAGGATCTTGGAGTTATGCATTGTTAGCTGGAGTATTTTTCGGATTTATTACTTATGCCACTTACGACTTAACGAATTTAGCGACTTTAAAAGACTGGCCACTAGTTATTACTATAATAGATTTAGCTTGGGGAAGTTTTCTTGGAGGAACAGTATCAGTATTGACATTTTTAATTATGAGGTAGATTATGGAAATTACATTAGTTAACGGAATTTCATTGTATAACGCAATGATTTCTGGTGCAAAAAGAATTATTAATGAAAGAAAAAATTTAAATAAAATTAATGTTTTTCCTATTGCTGATGGTGATACAGGAAATAACATGTCTTATATGATGGAAAGAATTATTTTGGAGGCAATACCTTCTGAAGATGTTTCATCAACAATTGAATCGATAGCCAATGCTGCCATTTCAGGTTCAAGAGGAAATTCAGGAATTATTTTTTCTGAGTATTTAAATGGAATATATGAAGCTTTGAAAGGTAAAGCAACAATTTATTTAGAAGAGTTTCATAATGCCATTATTAATGGTATTAATAAAGCTTATAAAGCAATAGTCAATCCGATTGAGGGAACAATACTTACAGTAATGCGTAAAGCTTTTGATATTAACATTGAAGAGATAGATTTTAATCAATATTTTAAGCAAACATATGCTAAGGCAAGAATTGCTTTAGAAGAGACAACTAATGAATTGGAAATTTTGAAAATAAATAAAGTTGTTGACGCGGGTGCACAAGGAATGACTGTATTTCTAGATGGAATGAAATATTACTTTGAGACTGGTGAAAGTGTTGAATATCTTGTAATAGAAGATGATCATGAAGAAATAGTTCATGTAATTGATTTAGATGCGAGATATTGTACAGAAGCATTATTGACAGACGTAAATGTTTCAAATGATGAGATCAAAGAAATATTTAAAGATTATGGAACTTCATTAATTGTTTCTGGAAGAGCAGAAAGAATGAGAATACATATTCATACTAATCAACCAGATGAATTTTTTATGAAATTAAGAGATTATGGCAAAATTATTGAACAAAAAGTCGATGACATGATTAGACAACAACAGGCGTTATCTTTAGGACATTCAAGGATTGCAATCGTAACTGATACAATTGCAGATATACCAATGGAGTTATTAGATAAATATAGCATTCATTTAATTCCTATGAATTTATTAGTAGATGGAGTTTCTTATATTGATAAAGTTACAATTACTACAGATACATTTTATAAAATGTTAGATACTGCAGAAAGTTTTTCTTCAGCTCAACCAGATAAAATGACAATCGAAAGAAATTTAGATTTTTTAAGTGATCATTATGATAATATTATTGTTTTAACAGTTGCTTCAAAATTAAGTGGTACTTATAATGCTGTTTTACAATATGCAAAAGGCAATTCCAAGATAAAATTATTTGACACTTTACAAAATTCTGGTTCACAAGGGTTAATTGTATATCAAGTGGCACAAATGGTTGAAAATAAAGAACCATTGGAAAACATTATAAAAAGAATTCCTGAACTTATTAAAAGAACTAAGATTTATGTATCTGTAAAGACATTAAAATATATGGTGAAATTAGGTAGAGTTAGTAAAGTAACAGGATTAGTTGCAAAACTTGCTAATTTAAAACCTGTTATTTCTTTAGGGAAAAATGGAGAAGGAATAATTAAGAAAAAAGCTCTTAGTTTAAGAGGAAACGTTAAACAAATAATTCGCTTAGCAAAACAAGCTCCAGTTGAATCATATGTTTTAGTTCATTCTCATGCTGAAAAACGAGCCTTATCTTTAGCTAAAAAATTAGAGAAAATATTAGGGATGAAACCGCAATACATAACTCAAATATCACCAATTGTTGCAATGAATGCTGGAATTGGGGCTATAGCAGTAGCTTTAACATATAATAAGGAGGTTGAATAATATTTTTTATTTAATTGGAGTAGTAATTTTAGTTTTTATTTATTTTTGTACTTTATTTGTAATTGCGCAAATAAAGAATAATAATTCCATTGTTGATATTGGTTGGGGATTGGGTTTTGTTTTAATAAGTATTTATACAATAATATATTCTTTAATAGCAAAAACAACTGATGTTTATATTTTGGCTGTTACAACAGCAGTCATATTTTGGGGATTAAGATTATTTTTATATATAGGTATTAGAAATATTGGTAAACCCGAAGATTATCGCTATGTAGATATGAGAAAAAAATGGGGAGAAAAAAATCACAAAGTTCAAGCATTCTTTAGAGTTTTTATGGCACAAGCAGGATTTATGTTGATAGTATCAGCCCCGGTTTATATTGTTTATTTAAATAATATTAATTATACAGAATGGTGGCTTATTGTTGGAGCAGTTATATTTTTGATTGGTTTATTTTTTGAGGCTGTTGGAGATTATCAGCTAAAAGAATTTATCAAAAAACCAGAAAATAAAGGTAAGTTGATGACTACAGGATTATGGAAATATACTCGTCATCCCAATTATTTTGGTGAAACTATGATTTGGTGGGGAATATGGATAATGATTATTCCTTCAAGTTGGGGTTTTATTGCAATTGTTAGTCCTGTAATAATTACATTTTTATTGCTTTTTGTATCAGGAATTCCGTTACTAGAGAAAAAGATGAAAAGTAGAGCTGATTTTCAGGAATATATGAAAAAGACATCTGTTTTTTTTCCTTGGTTTCCTAAAAAATAATTATTTAAAACGCGGAAACGCGTTTTTTTTATTATATAATTATTAAATTTTAGATTAATTAATATTTAATAAAGGATAACTAGATTAAGACTTAATTCTACTTTTAAATAAACACGATTTATTGTATAATACTAGAAGGTGATGAAAATGGAAAAAATATTGAAATTATTTTTGGGATTAATCTTGGTGCTATCTTTAGTAGCGTGTAGTAATGAATTAGAAGAGATTAATATAGAGGCAAAAAGTGAAATTTTTGTAAATGAAAATTTTGCTATTATTACAAACATAGAAGTTGAAGAGTATAAAACTGCTCAAAATACTATTATTGATATAACAGAATTTGGAGTAGTTACTGGATTAAATAAGGGTAATGCTACTATTATAATTGTTTTTGTTGATGGTAGAGAAAAACAAATTAGTTTGGAAGTTAAAGAAAGAGAAGAAATAGTAATCAATGGAGAAGAAATAATTGCTATTGGTGAATCATTTAAATTTACTTCTAATATTCAGATCACAAATATTCAAGTCAGCAATGATATTGTAGAAGTTTTATCAAATAATACTATTAAAGGTGTTAAATCGGGATTTGCTCTTTTAACAATTACTTTTATTGATGAAAGAGTACTTCAAAGAGAGGTTCAAGTTTTAGAAGATATAATTATTCAAGATTCTAAATCAATAATTGTTGATTCAACTTTTGAAGTTATTAGTAATATAGAGATTAAAAATATTACTGCAAGTAATGATGTTGTTGAAATATTAGAAAATAATATTATTAAAGGAATTAAATCAGGAGTTTCCACTCTAACAATTACTTTTGTTGACGAAAGGATAAGGGAAATAACAGTTAGTGTTAATAATGAGATTATTATTAACAGTAAAGATGAAATTTATGTTGGAGAAGAATTTAAATTAGAAACAAATCAAGAGGTAAAAGAATATATTTATGATGATTCTTATTTGAGTATTAATCAATTGGGTGTAGTTAAAGGTTTAAAAGAAGGAAATCAAGAAATTAAATTAGTTTTTATTGATGAACAAATAAAAACTATTAATATTATAATTCTTGGGCAAATAGATATAATTAATAATATAAAAACAGAAATGATTGAGGGTGAAAAATATGATATTGAGGCTAATCTTCAAATAGTAAGTTTTGCATCAAATAATGAAAATTTGGCTGTTTCTGCTGATGGTCATGTATTGGCTAAAAAAGCAGGAGAAGCTATTATAACTATTATTTATATTGATGGAAGAGATTTATCATATTCTGTTGTAATTAATGAAAATATAAATTATGAATATTACCATACTAAAGTATTAAGTTTTGATACTGACAATAATTATATAGAATTACTAGATGTTCCTGTTACTAGATATGACGAAGATTTGATTGTAGAAAAATTAATTAATGGTGAGATTGAATCTGCTTCAATTAATGATTTATATTTAGGTATGGAAAATATTTATGCTCGCGTTAATAGTTATACCAATATTATTGAAAAGTTATTAATAGAGGGCGAAATTGGTTTTAGTAATATTCGTGTAGGAATTAGGAAAAGTATTGGCGATATTTCTGATGATTCAACACTATTTCATGATTTAATTAAATTTACGACAAGTTCAACAACAGTTTTTAAGACTTTTGATAATGAATTGTCAGAGATTATTTTAAGCGATAAACAAGTTGAAGTTGAATATTTTAATGGTAAAATAGAAATATACGTCGATGGGTTATTAATTGCTACTACAGAAAAAAGAGTTTTATTTGTTCCAGATGATAATACTTCTGAAATGACAATTACTTCTATAAGTAGATCACAAGGTAATCCTAGTTATTCTGGGAACTTTGAAATATCAATTGTAAACAATCGTTTATTATTAATTAATGATGTTTCTTTGGAAAATTATTTAACAAAAGTTATTCCTAGTGAAATGCCAACAAGTTATCATATTGAAGCATTAAAAGCACAAAGCATTGCTGCTAGAACATATGCTTATGCGGATATTTTAAATAAAAGTACATCTTTTTATGGATATAGTGTTGATGATAGTGTTAAGTCACAAGTTTATAATAACAATTCTGCTCAAATTAGAGGAAATGAAGCTGTTTTTGCAACAAGTGGTAAAATTATGATGTCAGGAGAGGAGCTTGTTCAAGCATTTTATTATTCAACATCTTCTGGGTTGACTGGAAGTGCAAGTGAAATTTGGTTTAACGGAGAAGTTCCTTATTTGATTGGACAAAACTTAAGTACTGATGATTTAGGAAATGAATTTTTTGTTGATCCAACTAGCGAAGCATCAATGCTTAATTTCTTTAAAACAATTAAAGTTCATCACCCTGATGAATCAATGACTATGCATAGATGGAAAGTTACTTTTACTAAAACAGCTATTGCAAAAACTTTAAATGTATTTATTCAAAGCATGAGAAACTCTAGTCCTAAAGATTTTCTAACAAAATTAAATGATACATGGATTGAAAAAGATATTCCAAATGATATAGGCTCTGTTATTGATATGTATGTAGAAAAAAGAGGAACTTCTGGAGTTGTAATGGAACTTGTAATAGAGACAACTACAGGAATTTATAAAATAATTAATCAATATAATATTAGATTTACTATAAGACCAAGAACTGCAGGATCCACAATGTATTATGCAAGATCATCTGATTCTGGATTTACAAATAGATTAAATAATGATACAACATTACCTTCAGGTTTTTTTGCAATTGAAAAGATTAATGATGAATTTGTTGTTTATGGTGGTGGATATGGGCATGGTGTAGGTATGAGTCAAAATGGTGCAAACTATTTAGGGAAAAACGGCAAAAATTTTCAAGAAATATTGATTACTTATTATAGCAATGTTTCAATTATTGATAAAAGTTATAATTATATCCCAATAGTTGATTATAAAGATTATTTAAAATAAGGAGACTATTTATGTATTCATTTGATAAAAAAGTAAATAGGATTAATACTAATAGTATTAAATGGGATTTACAAAGTCATCAATATGGTAAAGATAATTTATTACCATTTGGAATTGCTGATTCTGATTATGAAAGTCCAAAAGAAGTTACTAAAGCTTTGCTAGATAGAATAAAGCAAGGAGTTTTTGGATATACATTCGTTAGTGAAGAATATAGAGAAACAGTTTGTAAATGGCATAAACGTAGATATAAATATGATATTTCTAAAGATATGATTATCACAGTACCAAAAGTGCTAAATGGAATTGCAACTGCAATAAGACAGTTTACAGCCGAAAATGATGATATCATTATATCGCCTCCAGTTTATCCTCCGTTTTCAAATTTAATTATTAATAACAATAGAAATCTAGTTCCCAATAGATTAATTAACAAAGATGAAGTTTATACAATAGATTTTAATGATTTGGAGACTCATTTTAAAAATGGCGCAAAAATGTATATTTTATGTAATCCTCATAATCCTGTAGGTAGAGTTTTTAATAAAGCAGAAATTAGCAAAATAATTAATCTTTGTATAAAATATGATGTTTTCTTGGTATCTGATGAAATTCATTGTGATTTGATATTAGAAGGACATGAATTTTATTCAGTAGGAAATTTTTTTGGTGTTTATGATAAAATTATAGTATGTACAGCTCCTTCTAAAACTTTTAATATGGCAGGTTTAAGGTGTGCGAATATAATTATTAAAAATGAGAAAATTAGGGATGAATTTCTTGGATATATTGAAAATCATTCTTTAAAAGGTGCTAATTTATTAGCATTGACTGCAGCAGAAGCTGCTTATAAATGTGATTATTGGGTTGATGCTCAAAGTAAGCATTTATTAAACAATTTTAATTATGCTAAAGATTATTTAAATAAATATGCTCCAAGAGTTAAATTTGCAAACCCAGAAGCAACTTATTTAATATGGCTTAATTTTCAATTTTTAGGATTAAAAAGTGTTGAACTAATAAAAGAACTTGCTGACTTTGGTATAGCTCTTAATTCAGGGTGTGATTATTGTAATGATTATGATGGATATTTAAGAATGAATATTGCTTGCCCAATTGATCAATTAAAAGAGGGTTTGAAGAGAATAGTAAATTATTTAGATAGCAAAAAATAAAAACCACGTAAGTTTTATAAGTAATGTGTATAAAATGAATTTGAGAATAAAATAACTTTCGTATTTATAAATTTAATTATTGAAACAAATAGAGAATTGATTATAATAGATTATAAGTTAAGCGATTTAGAAAATGTAGGATATCTCAAATAAGTAAAATCTTATAATTAAAATTTAAAAACAATTTCTAAAATGATATAGAAAACTATTTATATTCGTTTAATAAAAAGAATTTAAGAAAGTAACAGGTGAAATATGTTAGTAATTGTTTTAAATGCTTTAGCAATTGTTTTAGGAACCGGAATCGGAATTGGTTTAAAAAAATTAGTTAGAGAAGATGCTGTTAAATCTATATTAAAAGTTTTGGGTGTTTTAGTTATTATTGTAAGTTTAACTGGTATTCTTGAAGCTATGGTTATTGTTAATGATGGAAAAATTGATTTCCAGTTTGAATTGTTGTTACTAGTTACAATATCCTTGGGGGCTTTATCTGGAGAATTATTAAAACTCGAAGATAAGTTTCTTAATTTTCAAGATAAGATTGAGAAAAAAGTAAACACCAAAAGAAATTTAACAAAAGGTTTTTTTGAAGCTACACTGTTATTTTGTGTTGGAGCACTAGCTATTGTTGGTACATTTAATGCAGCAACAGGAGATCCTTCATTAATTTACTTAAAAACAGTTTTAGATTTTGTAAGTTCTATTTTATTAAGTGCAACGCTTGGTATTGGTGTAGTATTTTCATCTGTTATAGTTTTTTTATATCAAGGGATTATGTTTGTAGTTTTTTATTATTCAGGATCTATGTTAACTAATGAATTTATTAATGTAATAAGTTTAGTCGGTTATGTAATAATTTTGTGCATGGGTATTAATTTCATTTCAGGTAAGAAGATTAAAATTATGAATTTATTACCAGCTTTGTTATTTGCAATAATATATTATTTGGTTTTTTATTATGATTAGAAGTGCATGTTATAATGATTTAAATGAAATTATTAGTGTTATTAATGATGCAAAGAATTTATTGAAAATGAGTGATTCTGATCAATGGCAAGATACAGATGGATATCCTAATATCAATACCTTTAAAGAGGATTTAAAAAGCAATTATGTTTATGTGTTAGAAGAAGAAGATGTTATTGTTGGAGTTGTTGTTTTATCTTTTCAACATGAGGATGCGTATGATGTAATTGAGGGAAAGTGGAATTATAATACGTATTCAGTTATTCATCGCTTGGCAGTTAAAAATGGTTATTATGGGAAAAAAATTGGTTATAGATTAATAGAATATTGCTATGTTATGACAAAGAAAAAAGGTTTAGAATCAATTAGAGTTGATACTCATGAAAAAAATATAACGATGCAGGTTTTATTAGAAAAAATTGGCTTTATTAACTGTGGTTATATTTTTTTGAATAGAAAAGGAGTTCTTAATAATTTGAGAATTGCTTATGAAATAAAAGTTGAATAGTTATTAATTATATTTACAGCAATTAGTTTTTATGTTATAATATTGTATATGATTTTATGGGGAGTAGCTTGTAAATAAGATTTACTATTACATTCGTCAACACGACTTTGAATAAAGTCCGGATGTAAATTCTGTTTTCAGAAGAAGCAAGACCATTATTCTTCCTTAAAGAATAAGGTCTTTTTTATTTGGAGGTTATTATGAAAAAAAGAGAAATTTTAGAAAAATTAAATATTGATCCTAAAATTGGGTTAAATGATCAATTAGCAAGAGAAATTAGGCTTGAATCAGGTTTTAATGAATTAGAAGAAGCAAAAAGAACGCCTCTTTTTATTAAATTTTTAAGCCAATTTAAAGATATCTTAATAATTATTTTAATTATTGCAGCAATACTTCCTTTAATTATTGATCCGCATGATTTTATTGAAAGTATTATTATTATGGTTGTTGTTATAGTAAATGCAGTTTTAGGTACTTATCAAGAAAATAAAGCCGAAAAATCCTTAGAGGCTTTAAAAAAAATGTCTACACCTTTAGCAAAAGTTAAAAGAGATGGACAAGTTTTTCAAATTGAATCAAGATTATTAGTTCCAGGAGATGTTATTGAAATTGAGGCTGGAGATTTTATTCCTGCTGATTGTTTAATATTGTCTCAATCTAATTTAAATGTTGATGAGAGTGCTTTGACTGGAGAAAGTGTTTCTGTAAATAAAACTTCTGATGATATTGAAGAAGAAGAAAACTTATCTCTTGGAGATAGAAAGAATATGCTTTACTCATCAACATATGCAACATATGGAAAAGGGGAAGCAATTGTTGTAAAAACAGGAATGAACACGGAAATTGGAAAGATTGCAAAAATGTTATCTGCTCCAAAGGAATCTTTGACGCCATTACAAGTTAAATTAAATCAAATTGGTAAAACTATTGGAATAATAGCAATTTCCATTTGTGCATTAGTTTTTGTTTTTGAAATTATTGCAGCAGCAAGATTATTAGAAACATCAATTTTTGACATAGGAAGTAGTTCGTTTTTTAAAGCCTTTAAAAGTAGTGTAGCACTCGCTGTAGCAGCAATTCCAGAAGGATTATCAACTGTTGTTACTGTTGTACTTGCAATTGGTGTTAGTAATATGGCAAAGAGAAATGCAATTGTTAAAAAATTACCTGCAGTTGAAACTCTTGGAAGCACATCAATTGTTTGTAGTGATAAAACAGGAACACTTACTCAAAATAAAATGACTGTTCTAAAAATTTTTACTGACAAATTAACTGATGCTAATGATGAATTAAATATTAATGAAAAAGAATTATTAAAGTTTTTTGCTATTTGTACTGATGCTTCGGTTCAAACAATAAATGGAGAAGAAAAAAGAATAGGGGATCCAACTGAAACTGCTTTAATTGATGCCTATTATAATTTTGGTGGTGAAGGCAAACCAGATTTAAAATCAGAATTTCCCAGATTAGAAGAATTGCCTTTTGATTCTGATAGAAAAATGATGACTGTAATTATTGAATATAAAGGAAAAATTCTAAGTATTACAAAAGGTGCACCTGATGTAGTATTAAGTAGATCGCTAGATTCAAATAAACAAGAATTTTTAAATATAAATGAACAATTAGGCAAAAAAGCTTTAAGAGGGCTTGGACTAGGAATAAAATATTTAGATGAGGTTCCAAGTGAAATTAATAGCAAAGATTTAGAAAGCGGATTAAGATTTTTAGGTTTAGTTGGAATGATAGACCCTAGTCGACCTGAAGTTAAAGATGCAATTAAGGTTGCAAAAGATGCAGGGATTAGAACAATTATGATTACTGGTGATCATGTAGTAACAGCAGAGGCAATTGCAACTGAACTTGGTATTATGGAAAATGGGTCACTGGCTATTACAAGTAGTGATCTTCAAAAAATGACTGATGAATATTTAAGTGAAAATATTGAAAAGTATTCTGTGTATGCAAGAGTTGCGCCATCAGATAAAGTAAGAATTGTTGAAGCATGGCAAAAACGAAATATGGTTGTGGCAATGACTGGAGATGGTGTTAATGATTCGCCAGCCCTAAAAACTGCTGATATAGGATGTGCAATGGGAATCACTGGCACAGATGTAGCTAAAGAAGCTGCTGCAATGATTTTAACTGATGATAATTTTGCAACTATTATTGAAGCTGTAAAAGAAGGAAGAGGAATATATAATAATATTAAAAAAACAGTACAATACTTGCTTGCAAGCAATATTGGAGAGGTTATTACTATATTTGTTGCCTCAATAATTTCTATTTTTAGACCTGGATTTGGGCTTCCCTTATTAGCTATTCATTTACTTTGGATTAATTTAATTACTGATTCACTTCCTGCATTTGCTCTTGGTATGGAAAAAGCAACAGAAGGTTTAATGAATGATAAACCAAGACCTAAAAAAGAAGGCTTTTTTGCAAATAAATTAGGATTTACAATTATATGGCAAGGAATTGTAATTGGAGCATTAACATTATTTGCATATATGTTAGGGCATTATGGCTGGTTAGGTGTTAGAATGGATAATACTGTTGCTATAACTATGGCGTTTATTACTTTAGCAACAATTCAGTTATTTCACGCATTTAGTTTAAAATCTACAAAATCTGTATTTTCTAAACAGATATTTAATAATAAATTTTTGTGGGGTGCTTTTATAATTGGCGTTGGCTTACAAATGTTGATTATGTATATACCATCTTTTGCGAGTCTTTTCAAGATTGAAGGTTTATTAGTTAATGAGTTATTAATTTCTTTTGGATTAGCTTTTTCTCTTGTAATAATTGTAGAAATCACAAAATTATTAGCAAAAATTAAAAAATAAAATTTTAACACTTCAAAAGAAATTTGAAGTGTTTTTTTTAGATTTTGATGTATAATATATTTACAAAGGAGGCAAATAAGTTGAAAAAAGCAATTTTATTATTACATGGATTTTTAAGTGACACGAATGACTTTATTATGATTTCTGATATGTTAGAAAAGAATTATGATTATGTTAAAAAGGTTGTTTTTCCTGGACATGGTCCTGATGAACCCTATACTTTATTTAATGCTCAAGATACGATAAAAACTTTACTTAATGATTTTGATGAACTACAAAAAACTTATAAATATATTGATGTTATGGGTTACTCAATGGGAGGAGCACTTGGCGTTTATCTATCACAAGTAAGAGATTTTAATAAATTAATATTATTAGCTCCAGCAAATAAATATTTTAATTTTAAAATGCCTTTTGAAAAATTAGTCGTTTACGCTAAAAATTTTACAAAATATTTTGAAGCAAAAAGAAATCATAATGTTGAAGAATTAGAAGAAACAAAAAAATTATTAGATAGTTTAGTAAATGATGAAAAAGAAAGTGTAAAGGTAGCTTTTGAAAATTTCTTTACAAGATATTTATATGGAACGTATAGAAATTTTAGGCGATTAATTAAAACAATAAATGAAAATATTGAAACAATTGATAATCCTTGCTTTATTGCGTGGGGTACGCTAGATCAATTAGTTCCAATTGATTCTGTTGAGTTATTATTTAGTAAATGCACAAATAAAGTTAAAGAAAAAAAGATTTACCCATATCTTAGTCATCTACTTTTACTTTCGGATATGAATGAACAATTAATAAAGGATTTAGAAAGTTTTATTAAGTTAAAAGTAACATCGAAAAAAAATAAATTTTAAGAAGGCATTAAGTGAAAAACACTTAAGGTCTTTTTAATTTATGGTTATTTTTAGTTAAATTAATTGACAAAATATTAATACAAAGTATATACTATAATAAATATTAAGGTATGCCTTAATATTATTAAGGGAGATTTATTTTATGAAAAAATATATTATAATATTTATAATTTCATTCATGTCAGTATTGCTTAGTGCATGTAAAAACATTTATCAATATGAAGAAGGTAAAGTCAACATTGTTGCTACTACAACAATGTTAGGTGATTTATCTAAACAAATTGGAGGAGACAAAGTAGCAGTTACAACATTAATGGGTATTGGAATAGATCCTCATACTTATTCGCCAAAAGCAAGTGATACAAATGCGTTAATTAAAAGTGATTTTATTGTTTATGCAGGGCTTCATTTAGAAGGTAAAATTGCAGATGTATTAGATCAATTAAGTGAAGAAAAAGCAGCTTTAAATGCTGGAAATGCTTTAATCCTTAATGAAGTTAAATTACTTTTCGATAATGAAGGGAATTTAGATCCTCACATTTGGTTTAATGTTGAAAACTGGATTGTTGTTGCAGAAAGCTTGATAGAAAAATTATCTTTGTATGATTCTCAAAATAAAGATTATTATACGACAAGAGGAGAAAATTATATTAAACAATTAAGAGATTTGCATGAATGGATAATAATTAAAACCTCAGAAATAGATGAAGAAAAACGAATTTTGATTACTGCTCATGATGCGTTTCAATATTTTGCAGATGCGTATGGGTTTCAAGTTGAGGCAATACAAGGGATTTCAACTTCAAGTGAAGCATCAATAGCCAATATTAATGATTTAGTTAATTTAGTTATTGATAGACAAGTTAAATCAATTTTTATTGAAAGTTCTGTTCCTCAAAAGACTATTGATTCAGTTATTTCTTCAGCAAAAAGTCGTAATTATACTCTTGAAATAGGCGGAGAATTGTATTCAGATTCTTTAGGTGATGGAATTGATTCACAGTATATCCAAGCTTTTAAAAATAACGTAAATAAAATTGTTGATGGGCTTAAATAAAAGAAGGGAAAAAATATAATGATAAATGAATATATTAAAGTTGAAGATTTAACGGTATCATATGATTTAAAGCCAGTATTATGGGACATAGATTTAAAAATACCTAAAGGAGTATTAATGGCAATTATTGGTCCTAATGGAGCTGGAAAATCAACATTGATTAAAACAATGTTAGGGTTGTTAAAACCTGTATCTGGTGAAGTAATTTTTAATAATCAACCTTATGAAAAAATCCAAAAACAAGTATCTTATGTGCCTCAAAAAGGGACAGTGGATTGGGATTTTCCAGTTAGTGTTTATGATGTTGTTCTGATGGGGCGATATGGTTATGCTGGATGGTTTAAGAAAATAACTAAAAAAGATAAGAAAATTGCTTTAGAATCTTTAGAAAAAGTAGGAATGACGCCTTATAAAAACAGACAAATTTCTGAGTTATCTGGAGGACAGCAACAGAGAGTCTTTTTAGCAAGAGCTTTAGCACAAGAAGCAGAAATATATTTTATGGATGAACCTTTTCAAGGAGTGGATGCTAAAACAGAAAAAGCAATTGTAGAACTGTTAAAGGATTTAAAGAAGCAAAATAAAACTGTTATTGTCGTTCATCATGATTTAGAAACAGTTCCTCAATATTTTGATTGGGTAACACTTCTAAATGTAAAAGTTGTTGCATCTGGTCCTATAAATGAAGTATTTACTGAAGAAAATCTATCAGCTGCATACAGTGTAAATAAAATTGCTGCAGCAAGGGAGAAGAAATATGTGGGCTGAGTTACTTTCTAGTTATACAGTTCGTATTGTTCTTATGGGAACCGTATTGTTAGGTATTGTTAGTGGGATTATTGGTGTATTTCTTACATTAAAAAAACAGTCATTAGTAGGAGACGCGCTATCACACAGTGCTTTGCCAGGAGTAGTACTAGCGTATATTATAATGCAACAATCTTCACTTGTTGTTTCTGTAATTGGAGCAATTTTAGCATCAATTTTTGCCTTATTTTTAATGAATATAATTAAAAAATATAGCAAAATTAAAAATGATGCAATACTTGCGATTATTTTATCGGGATTGTTTGGATTTGGGCAAGTATTATTATCTGCTATTAGAGATACAGCAGGACAAGATCAAGCACGTCTAAATACATTTATTTTTGGTCAAGCAGCGACAATGTCGGTTGAAGATATTTTCTTTTTAGTAATTATTTTAACATTTGTTTTATTATTAGTAATGTTGTTTTGGAGACATATTAAATTATTTATTTTTAATCGTGAATTTTATCAAAGCTTGGGATTTTCTGGAAAATTGATTAATATAATTTTGAATTCTATAGTAGTATTAGTAGTTGTGTCAGGTATTCAAACTGTTGGAGTAATATTAATGAGTGCATTATTAATTGCACCAGGTGTTGCAGCAAGACTTTGGAGCAATAGACTAGGTACTAATGTAATAATTGCTACTTTTTTTGGAGCTTTGTCAGGGTTTTTGGGAACTATGTTTGGCATTAATATGGCAACTGGACCAGTTATTGTAATCGTTGCTACAAGTATTGTAATTATGTCTTTGTTATTTGCACCAAGGACTGGGTTTATTTGGAGTAAAATTGCAGAGAAAATTCATAAATTTCAAATTAATAAATATCATGGATTAATTCACTTTTTTGAAACAGGGCATACTAAAGAAATATCTAAAGATTCATTGGATTTTTTTATAGAAAAAGGATATTTTATTTTAGAAGATGGGATATATGATTTAAGTAGTAAAGGAAAAGAAAAAGTATATAAAATAATGGCAGGTGAATTTAAATGGATATAGGGATTTTATTGATTTTAATTACTACAGCCATTGCTACCTCAGTATTAGGGGTTTTTCTTGTTCTTAGAAAAATGTCTATGATTGTAGATTCAATTTCACATACTGTATTATTAGGAATAGTTATTGCATTTCTATTTATTCAAGATTTGGCTTCACCATTATTAATTATTGGTGCTGCATTAATGGGAATAATTACAGTTTTTTTGACTGAGCTTTTGGTCAAATCTAAAAAGGCAAGCGAAGAAAGTGCTACTGGCTTAGTTTTTCCTTTATTATTTAGTATTGCAATTATATTAATATCATCAAAATTTAAAAATGTTCATTTAGATCTTGATGTGGTTTTACTAGGTAAGATAGAATTGGCACCTTTTGACAAAATATTTATCGGTGGTATATCAATTGGACCTAAATTATTTTATATAATGTTAGTTGTAATGATAATTAATTTATTATTTACAAAATTATTTTTTAAAGAACTAAAGATTATAAGTTTTGATGTAGCCTTAGCAGCAACATTAGGTTTTATTCCATTTATCATTCATTATTTGTTAATGACACTTGTTTCTTTAACTGCAGTTTCAGCTTTTAGTGCTGTAGGATCAATATTAGTTATTGCTTTAATGATTGGACCACCAGCTACTGCTTTGTTGTTTAGTAAGGATTTAAAGAAGATGTTACTAGTCTCTATAATAATTGGAGTAATTAATAGTATATTAGGATATATATTAGCGATTTTTATAGATGTTAATATATCTGGAATGATTGCAACAGTAACATTACTTATGTTTTTGATTGTTCTTGCATTTGAACCTAAAAAAGGGATTATTTCTACAATCATTAAAAGATATAAATTAAAAGATGAATTTACGTTTTTAATTTTAGTTTTCCATGTTCATAATCATGCAGGTATTGAATCAGAGATAAAATGCGAAAACATTCAAAAGGAACTTAAGTGGTCAAAAAATATTTGTAAGAAACAAATTGATAGAGGGTTAAAATCAGGTATTTTTATAATTGAAAATAATTTAGTTCATCTGACTTCAATTGGCAATGATTTCTATAATCTTAAAGCAAACGAGCTTAGAGTATAAATGGAGGTATATTATGCATAGAGGAGAAGAGGATTATATTAAATATATATATAAACTTACTATTGAAGCAAATAAAAATATAGTGAAAAATAATATACTTTCTGAATTGTTAGGGTATACTAATCAGAGTGTTAATGAAATGGTTAAGCGGTTAGTAAAAAAAGAATTAGTAGAATTTATTCCTTATAAAGGAGTAAGATTAACACAAAATGGAATTGTAGAGGCAAAAAGACTTGTTCGTAATCATAGTTTGTGGGAAGTTTTTTTAGTTAATAAATTAGGATACTCATGGGAAGAAGTTCACGTAGAAGCTGAAAAGTTAGAACATGCAGGTTCTAATGAACTAATTGAACGTTTATTTAATTATTTAGGGAAACCAAATTATTGTGTACATGGAAATGCAATTCCTAAGCTTGATGGAAACATGCCCAAAATATATAATTTATCTTTAAATAATGTAAATGTTGGTGATGTTTTTATTGTCAAAAGAGTTCTTGATCATCCCAAATTATTAAAATTTTTAAAACAAATAAATTTAGAATTACATAAAAGCATAAAGATAATTAATAAGGATGAAGTTAACGGATTAATATCCGTTTTAATAGATAATAAATTATTTGATATAAAAAGCATTGATGCTGAAAAGATATATGGAATAATTAACTAGAAAAAATATATAGATTTAAAAGAATGATTATAGAATCATTCTTTTTTTATGAAAATTTTTTTGTATAAAAATACTGTTTTTTAAAGAGATAAATTATTGTGCTTTTGTTTTTTGCTGTTTACAAATATAATTAATAAGAGTATAATTATGTTATATTTTTAGGAGTTATTTATGAATTTATTATTTTTAGGTTCCTTATTTGATAGTTATCATATAGGTTATATATTTATTTCATTATTAGTTACTTTTATAGTGTTGTTATTGGGGAAAATATTTATAAAAAGTCAGAAATATAAAGATATTTATTTAAAGTTTTGGGCTGTTCTTACTGTGTTTTTGCATTTGAGTCCTTTATGGTTAAATTTTTTAAATGGTGAAAGTGCAATTGCACATGATAATATGTTGTTTCCGATTTATTTTTGTAATTTGACAATGTATTTTTTAATGTTGGTTTCATTGTGGGGAAATAAAAAAACAAAGGTTTTTAAGTATTTAGCTATTATTGCTGCATATTCAGGAGTGTTTGGTTCTTTAATTTCTTTGTTCTATCCAGATTATTATTTGGGTGCACAGTCCATGTTTGAATGGGGCGTTATGAAAAGTATGCTAAGTCATAGTACAATGCTAGTAGGTTCTTTATATTTATTTGTAGGTAATTATTTTAAAGCAGAAACTAAAAACGTATATGTATATGGAATTGGTTTATTGTTTTATGGATTAATTGGTGTTATCGTAAATAGTTTATTTGCTGCAGCTGACTTAAATGATCCCAATGCTATGTATTTGCATAGACCTCCTCTGTCTGAGGCTCCATTTCTAAATGTTTATACGATTGCTATTTTAATGTTGATAATTACTATGATAATTGGTTATTTAATGGATGGTGGGTATAAAATCTTATTTGGAAAAAGTAGGCATAAAGTAAATGAAGCAATTCATAAAGCATAAAAATAGTATCAGGATTAGATACTATTTTTATTTGAATAATAGAAATGTAGGCGTATAATATATATATAGGGTTTAAATGAAAAAGGAGATGTTTAAATTTGGAAATGATTGCGTATATAAAAAAAGATGATGCACCAGGTTTCACGAAAGTTAATAAACTTGTTCCTGATGAGTTGTTACCGAATGAAGTATTGATTAAAGTATTAGCAACATCTATTTGTGGAACTGATGTCCATATTTATAAATGGGATAAATGGAGTCAAAGAAGAATTAAGAGACCTTTAATAGTTGGCCATGAATTTTCTGGTAAGGTTATTAAACTTGGAAGTAATGTTGATAATGTTAAATTAGGAGATATTGTCTCTGCTGAAACTCATATAGTTTGTGGTGAATGTGAGTTTTGTCAAAGAAAAGAATACCATGTTTGTGAAAATACAAAAATTATTGGTGTTGATGTTGATGGCTGTTTTGCAGAATATGCAAAAATGCCTTCAAAAAATTTAATTGTGGATAAAACTAATACAGACTCTAAATATTTATCTATTCAAGAACCTTTAGGAAATGCAGTTCATACAGTAATGCATTTTGAAATTAAGGATAAAATTGTTGCTATTGTAGGTTGTGGCCCTATTGGTTTAATGGGAGTTAATATTTCTAAAGCAATTGGTGCTAAAAAAATAATTGCTATAGAGTTAAATGATTATAGAATTAATTTAGCAAAGGAACTTGGTGCTGATGTTGTTATTAATCCATTGAAAGAGAATGTAATTAATCGTGTATTAGAAGAAACAAATGGGAAAGGTGTTGATGTTGTTTGCGAGTTTTCTGGCAATAAGAATGCTATTGAGTCAGCATTTAAATATATTAAAGCTGGTGGCAAAATGTCAATGTTGGGAATATGCGATCAAAATATTGAAGTTGATTTTTCTAATGATGTTATTTTTAAAGGAATTAGTATTTATGGCGTTGTTGGAAGAAAAATGTATGAAACTTGGGATCAAGTTAAAGATTTAATTAGCAATAATATGTTAGATTTAGAAAAAATTGTTACCCACTTTTATAAATTAAATGAAATGGAAGAAGCTATGGCTAAGATGATATCTGGAAATAGTGGAAAAGTTGTTTTAATACCTTAAAAGGAGGATATATGTCTACTATAGATAATAAAATTCAACAATTAAAAGATTTAGGAATATATAGAGAATTACCTATTAATCAGGGACCTTGTGATGCAATTATTAATTTTAATGGAAAAGATATTATTAATTTATCTTCTAATAATTATTTGGGATTTGCCAATCATCCAAGATTAAAAAAAGCTGCTAAAGAAGCAATTGATAAGTATGGTGTTGGTGCTGGAGCAGTTAGAACTATTGTAGGGAATATGGATATTCATGAAAAATTAGACGATGTAATTGCTAAGTTTAAACATGAAGAAGCCGCAACAGTTTTTCAAGCAGGATTTCTTTGTAATTCAGGGGCAATTCAAGCAATAACTGATAAAGATGATTTAATTATTTCTGATGAATTAAACCACGCTTCTATTATTGATGGAGTGAGATTATCTAAAGCAGCTAGGGCAGTTTATAAACATTCTGATATGGCTGATTTAGAAAAAATACTTATAGAAAAAAGAAATCAATACAAAGATGTTTTAATTATTACTGATGGAGTTTTTTCTATGGATGGAGATATTGCTAAGCTTCCAGAAATAGTCAAACTTGCAAAGAAATATAAAGCAATGACTTATGTAGATGATGCACATGGATCAGGAGTTTTGGGGAAGTCAGGAAGAGGAACAGTAGATCATTTTGGGTTAAATGGACAAGTTGATTTTATTATTGGAACACTTTCTAAGGCTATTGGTGTTGTTGGTGGATATGTATGTGGCTCAAAATCATCTAGAGATTGGTTGCTTCATCGGGGAAGACCTTTATTATTTTCAACAGCCATGATGCCTGCAGCTGTAGCAGCAATTATTGAAGCATTTAAAATGTTAGAAGAATCTAGTGAATATACTGATAAACTATGGGAAAATGCAAAATATTTTAAAGATGAACTAGTAAAAAAAGGTTTTGATATAGGAAAAAGCCAAACTCCAATTACTCCAATTATGGTGGGAGATGAGGCAAAAACTATGAGATTTTCTAAAGAGTTATTAAATAGAGGTGTTTATGTATCGGGTATTGTTTTCCCAACTGTTCCTGTTGGGTTAGGAAGAGTTAGATGTATGGTTTCTGCTCTTCATACAAAAGAAATGTTGAAAAAAGCTGTTGAAATAATGTATTTAACAGCAAAAGAAATGGATATTGTGCAATAGATTTAATAGTTTATTTAAAAGTCATAAGAAAAATTCTTGTGACTTTTAAAATGGAGAATATATTTATGTTAAACTTTTTCAAATGTTTATAATATGGTATAATTTTAATAGATGAAAGGTTTTTTATATATAAAAGGAGGAAGTAAAAAAGTGAAAGTATCTAAGACATATATTTGTATTGATTTTAAAACTTTTTTTGCTTCTGTAGAATGTGTAGAAAGAGGCTTAAATCCTTTTACTACGAATTTGGTTGTAGCTGATCCAACAAGAGGGAATGGCGCTATATGTTTAGCAGTTTCTCCTAAAATGAAAGAAATGGGAGTTAGAAATAGGTGCCGTATTTTTGAGATTCCAAATAATATCAAATATATAACTGCACTTCCAAGAATGAAAAAGTATATTGAGTATGCTGCCAATATTTATGCTATATATTTGAAATATATTGCAAAAGAAGATATTCATGTTTATTCTATAGATGAATCTTTTATGGATGTTACCAAATATCTTAAAATGTATAAACTTACTGCAAAACAATTATCTCAGAAAATTCTTGATGATATTTTTAAAACTACAGGAATTAGTGCATCTGTTGGTATTGGTACAAATATGTTTTTAACAAAAGTAGCGCTAGATATTCTTGCAAAACATGCATCAAATAATATAGCTTACTTAGATGAAGATTTATATAAAGAAAGATTATGGAATCATAAACCATTAACAGATTTTTGGCAAATTGGTAGAGGAATTTCAAAAAGGTTGGAAAAATATAATATTTTTGATATGGAAGGAATAACAAAAATAGATCAAGAAGTTCTTTACAAAGAGTTTGGAGTAAATGCAGAATATTTAATTGATCATGCTTGGGGAAGAGAACCGTGTACGATTTCGCAAATAAAAGCATATCGTCCAGTAGCTAATTCTCTTTCTACAAATCAAATTTTATTTAGTGATTATAAATTTGATCAAGCTTTATTAGTTTTAAAAGAAATGGTTGATTTAATGTGTTTACAATTAGTAGAAAAAAACTTAGTTTCTGATAATATATTTTTATCAATAGGATATTCAAAAGATATTATAAAAAGTACTGGTGGCTCAGTTCATATGACTGTTAAAACAAATAGTCATTTGTTAATTCTTCCTTATTTTATTGATTTGTTTAACAAAACAACAAGTAAAAAATATTTAATAAGAAGAATTGCAATTGGTTTTAATAATGTTATTAGTGACGAATATGAACAATTTGATTTATTTACTGATTATGAAAGTGTAGCTAAAGAGAAAAAAATACAAAAGACAATTAATTTAATTAAAAATAAATATGGTAAGAATTCTATTGTGAAGGCAATGGATTTAGAGGAAGATGCTACTACAATTAAAAGAAATAAACTTGTAGGAGGTCATAATGCAGAATAAAAAGAAAGTAGATAGAGCAAAACAGTTTTTACCTTTTGAGGCTTTAAAAGGCTTTAGAGAAGCATTAAGAGAAAAGGAAAAAGTAATTGTACCTAAAATAATTTTATCAAAGGAAGAAGCAGAAATTTTATCTAATAAAATAAAACAAATTAAAAAAAATGAAATTATTACAGTTATATTTTATTCAGAAGGTTCATATATTGAACTAGAAGGAATGGTTTCAAAAGTTGATTTTAATAATAAAAATGTTACAATAGTTAAGACGGAAATTTTGTTTTCAAATTTATTAGATGTTAGAGGAAATTCTATAAAAGATCCTGAAAGTGATTATTTTAGTATATAGAGGGGTAATATAATGACAAAAGAAGAAAAAAAGAAATATAAGACAGAATTAAAAAGATTAGATGATCGTGTAGATAAATATAAAGAGTATATTGAAGAAAATTATATTGAAGTAGATGCTAAGGAAGTATTAAATAAAAATACAATTAGTGATGCCATTGATGGAATGGAAGTAGACAATAAATATATTCCATATAAATATGATCTTGAAATTTATGTAACAAATTGTCCTAAAAAGCAAGAAGAAGTTGTTAAAAATAAAATAGAGCAACAAATAGTTGCAAGGCTATATGAAATTAAACTTGCTTTAAGAATTTTTTATAAAAAGATAATTTTATTATTTGCTTTTGGATTAATTTTTTTAGGATTAAGTGTATATATGAATGCAATTAATTTAGATATTTTTGTTCTTAAAGAAATTGCTTCAATTGGTAGTTGGGTTTTTATGTGGACAACAGTTGAAAAATTATTTTTTGATCGTAATGATTTAAAAAGAAAACAATATATGATTGAAAGATTGTTCTTTTCAAAATATATATTTATGGAAGGAAAAGATATTTAAGCTAAAAAGACTTATCAAATTTGATAAGTCTTTTTAAGTGTAAATTGATTTAGATTGAAGTTAGTGATAAAATAATATATAGAGTTAGGTGATGGTAATGAAAAAAGAATATAATGATAATAATGGTAAATATACAATTTACATTGAAAAAGAAATTTTAACAATGAATGTTGTTGTTGATGAATGTAAGAATAAAGAAGAAATTCTTAACGAAATAAATAAAGTTGCTGATGAGTATAATATTGAGAATGTAAAAGTTGGTGATCATACAGAAACAATTTTTGGTAATAGAAAAGAAGATTATCAAATAAATAGATATGTAGTTTCTAATCCTAAAAAGAATATTAAGGATTATTCACATGAGAAAGTGAGTGAAGGTAGTGCAAAACTATATATTAGGATTACAAATGAAGCAACTAAAAATATTGATAATATGACCTATGTTGACAACGATGAAGTAAATGAATATTTAAATAAGGATAATGCGATAATAGGATTTATTAAATATAAAGAAAATATTATTGGAACTTTTATTATAGATGATGCGTGTTTAGAGTCTTTTTGTCTTAGAAAAGAATATAGAGGAAAAAAATTAGCTTTGAATGCATTGTACTATATTATGAATTTATCAAATAGTGAAGGAATATATTTATTCTGTAGTACACGAAATGAAGTTGCAATGAATCTTTATAAAAAAGCAGGGTTTCAACTTAGCGTTGAAAATAAAACAAATAAGTTTTATATTTTAAGATAGGTTTTATTAAAAATAATAAGTTAATGAATAATTCAAAAAATTAATCATGATTGTTGACTTATTACATATTAAGTATATAATAAAAATAGATGGCATATGTCGATAATTGTTTTAGGAAAGGAAATTTTAATGTTAATAAAAAGTTTAAGTGATAATATTTCTTTAAATGAAAAATTTTTACATGAACATGGATTAAGTATATATATTGAAATTAATAATATAAAAGTATTATTTGATACTGGTGCCTCAAGTATTTTTAGTAATAATGCTTTAAAATTAAATATTAAACTAAAAGATGTTGATTATTTAATAATTTCTCATGGCCATTATGATCATGGAGGGGGTCTAAATACTTTCTTAAATATTAACACTAAAGCAAAAATTTTCTTTCAAAAAAATGCTTTTAATGATTTTTATTCTAGTCAGGAAAATAATACAACAAAGTATATAGGACTTGACAAAAGTTTAATTAATAATGATAGATTAATTTTAATTGACAATGAATTTAAAATTAATGAGTATTTAATGTTGTTTTCAAAAGTTTCAGAAAAAAAATTGTATCCATCAGGAAATAAACATTTGTTTGTTTTTAAAAATAGTGAATTAATTGAAGATGATTTTCTTCACGAACAATATTTGATTATTCAAGAAAGAGATAAAGTTGTATTAATAAGCGGATGTTCTCATAAAGGAATTATAAATATAATTAATGAATGTATAAATACATATAATCTTAAAATAGATTATGTTATTGGAGGGTTTCATCTATATAGCAATTCTAAATCAATTAGCGAAGATATTAGTATTATTGAAGAGTATGCTTCAGAATTACTTAAAAATGATATTGTTTATTACACATGTCATTGTACTGGAGATAAAGCATTTCAAATTTTAAAGAAGAAGATGGGAAGTAAAATAAAGTATTTGTCTTCTGGAATGGAGATTAAATTATAATGTTTTATTTTTTTAATTTAATTTTGGGGGTAGTTAAATGTATAAAATAGCAGTAGCTTGTGATCATAGATATGTTCATAAACATTATAGTAATTGTGATATGTATAAAATTTTTTATGTGGAAAATAATAGAATTACAAAAATAAAAAAATTTAAAATAAAAGATATTTTACAAGATGAATTACCAAAAGTGTTTTCTGAAAATAATATAAAATATTTAATTTGTGGTGGTATAGGTGATTTAGCAAGAAAATTATTTTGTGATAATAATATTGAAATAATTATGGATATATCTACCAAATGTAGACAAGCAGTATTAGATTTTATTAATGAAAAATTAACAATAAGTGTTTTATGTAGCGATATTAATGAAAATAAGGATAATAATTAAAATGAATGATATGAAGTATATTTATGGTCCGATTCCATCTAGACGCTTAGGATTATCTTTGGGTATTAGCCCAATACCTAAAAAATACTGTAATTATTCTTGTATTTATTGTCAACTAGGCAGAACAAATCATATGGTTAACAAAAGAGAAATGTTTTATAGTGTTGATGAGATTATTTCAGAATTAGTAATTACTTTAAGTAATAATATTAAGTTTGATGTTGTAAGTATTGTTGGTTCTGGAGAGCCCACACTATATAAAGGAATTGGTGAATTAATTAATAAAATAAAAAAAATTTGTAATAAACCAGTAGTGGTTATTACTAATGGTGCGCTGTTAGATGATAAACAGGTTCAAGAGGATTTATTAAATTGTGATATTATTTTACCAACAATTGATGCATATGACGAAAATTCATTTAGATTAATTAATAGACCACATAAAAAATTAGTTTTCCAAAATATTATTAATGGGATTATAGAATTTAGTAATATATTTAAGGGAGAAATATGGTTAGAGATAATGTTTATGGAAAACATTAATGATGATCAAATATCTTTAGAAGAATATAAAAAATTATTAAAAAAAATAAAATATGATAAATTATATTTAAATACTCCTATTAGGCCACCTGCTGAAAAAGGTGTTAATCCTGTATCACATGAAAAAATGGAAGAAATTGCAAAATATTTAAAAGGAATTCCAATAGATTTACCTAATTCAATTGGATTCCATAGTGAAATCAAAGATGATTATTTAGCTGTTTTAAGAATTATTCAAAGACATCCAATGAATCAGTTTGAGCTTGAAAGTTTTCTTAAGACGAGAAAATGTATAAGAATAGATAATATTTTTGAACAATTGAATATTGATAAAAATATTGAAGTTATTGAATATAAAGAATATAAAACATATAGATTAAAGATATAAAAATAAAAAAGAGATTACCAATCAAGTAATCTCTTTTCTTTATTAATATTTTTTAAGTTTGTGATATCTTGTGATACTTCTAATATACCTCTATAATTATTATGTTCATCTCTAATAGCATAGTAAGTTATTGAAATAAATTTATCTTTATAATTAATATAAAATTGAGCAGAGTTTTTTTCATTATTTTTAAATGATTGTATTATTTTTTTTACTATATTAATGCTTTTTGGTGGGTGGCAATTTTCAACAAGTCTTCCAATAACCGATGGATTTCTTGGAAAATGTCTTGTTTTAGTATCATTATAAAATAATACTTTATCAAATTCATCAACATAAGTAATATCTATTGGTAAATTATTAAAAAGTAAATTTAATTGGTTAAAATTAAGTTTTCCATTTATAGGAGAAAAGATAAATTTATTGTTAATGTTTGTTTGTTTTATTACTGGTCGGTCTAGATTTAAGAAAGTATATCCATAAAGAAAGGATTCTTGGTACATTTCATCAAGAATTTCATTTGTTAGAATTTCTGATGCTACAGGATAAAGTATCAATTCTTCTTTTTGGATAATTCCAAAAAGTAAATAATAGAATGAACCAATTTTTTTATTAAAAGTATTAATATCTATTTTTTTACTAGTAAAATTTGAAAGTAATAGTTTTAGTTCATTTCTTACATCATCGTGTAAGCTCCACATAATATCAAGAGGTTTATGTGAAGGAATATTTTTTTCTATTCTAGGGAAAATAATATTTTCTTTTTTTAACCATTTTTTTTCAAGTTCATTTAGTTTTTCTAATTCTATTTTTATAACAGGTAAATTATTTACAATGTTTTCTTTTGTTAATAATTTTTTCATGTTATTTAGATGGGCTTTTATGTGCTTGTTTTCTTGAATAATCGCTTTGAAAAATGGATGATAATGAGAAGTAAAAGCATGTTTTGAAAGAGGAACATGAAAAATGTTTACAAATTTATTTGCATTTTCTTTTATTTCTTCGATTGAATAATCATTATTATCTTTATACATATTAAGATTGAATAAATCAATAGGTTTTATTTGATTGATAAAATTTTGATATTTTAAAATTATTGCCTTTTTATCTTTAGAAGATAAAAATTCTTTCATGAAATTATTTATATTAATAATTTTTTTATTAGTTTCCATAAAAATCACCTCTTTATATATTGTATCATGTTTATTAATATTTATGATTAGAATTATAAATAAAGTTAAAGATTAGATAATTTTATGTTAAAATAAAGGTAAGATATATATTTTGAAAGGGAATCTTTTTAGATTATAGGTGATAATATGATAATTGTTGATGGAAGTTCATTAACATTAGAACAATTAATTTCTATTGCAAGGGAAAATGAAAAAATTCAAATATCCGCCCAAAGCAAGAAGAGAGTAAGGAGTGCTAGTCTTTTTGTGAAAGAAATCTCTGAAAGTGATAAGGCAGTTTATGGTATTAATACTGGTTTTGGACAGCTATCTAATGTTATGATTGAAAAAGATAAAGTAGAGTTATTACAAATAAATCTTCTTATGAGTCATGCTTGTGGTATGGGAGAACCTTTACCTTTAGAAACTGTAAGAGCAATGATGGTATTAAGAATTAATGCACTGATAAAAGGTTATAGTGGAATATCAATTAATACAATAGAACAAATGGAATTGTTATTAAATGAGAATATTATACCTGTGGTTTTTGAACAAGGAAGTTTAGGAGCAAGTGGGGATTTAGCATTATTATCGCATATGAGTTTACCTCTTTTAGGTTTGGGAGAAGTTTTTTATAAGGGAGAGAGAATGTCAGCAAGTAGTGCATATAGACTTGCTAAAATGAAGTACTTAACAAAGTTAGGACCAAAAGAAGGTTTGAGTTTAATAAATGGAACACAAGCAATGTCTGCTATTGGTGCAATAGTATTATTTGATGCTTTAAGATTATTAGATTATGCAAATTTAAGTTTATCAATGACAATGGAAGCTTTGGAAGGCGTTATTGATGCTTTTGATCCTAAAGTTCATATTGCAAGAGGACAGTTGGGACAAATTGAAGTGAGCAAAAAAATAATAAGTTACTTAGAAAATAGTAATAATGTTACTAGGCAAGGTGAAAAAAGAGTACAAGATGCATATAGTTTAAGGTGTGCACCACAGGTGCATGGAGCAATATTGGATGCTTTTAAACATGTTTTGGATATTTTAAATCGAGAAATGAATGCAGTTACTGATAACCCATTGATTTTCTCGGATGAGAAAGAGGCTATAAGTGCAGGAAATTTTCATGGAGAACCTTTAGCATTAGCATTTGATTATATGGGTATTGCGATATCTGAAATTGCAAGTATTAGTGAAAGAAGAATTGAAAGATTAGTTAATCCCCAATTAAATAATGGATTGCCTAGATTTTTATCATCCAATTCAGGAGTAAATTCAGGATTTATGATTGTCCAATATACAGCAGCATCACTTGTTAGTGAAAATAAAGTTTTAGCACATCCGGCATCAGTTGATTCAATTCCTTCCTCAGCCAACCAAGAAGACCATGTTTCTATGGGTTCTATTTCCGCAAGAAAATCTCGTGATATTTTAAGTAATGCAAGGAAAGTAATAGCTTTAGAGTTTTTAACTGCTTATCAAGCACTTAATTTTCGTGGAAAAGATAAATTAGGTAAAAGAACAAAAATAGCATTTGATTATTTTAGTAAGTATATTCCGTTTATCGAAAAAGATACTATAATGTATCCTTTTATGCATAAAATTGAAGAATTACTATTAAATGATGAAACATATGAAACATTATTTAAAGGAGATGAATAGTTTGGATAAATTAATAACTTTAGAAGATATATACGAAGAATTGCCGGTTTACCCTAAATTTGTTAAAGGTATAAGAAGAGCTCCTAAAAGAGAAATGTTATTAAATGAAAAAGA
Organism: Bacilli bacterium; assembly: GCA_028691515.1. Classification (GTDB taxonomy): domain Bacteria; phylum Bacillota_I; class Bacilli_A; order ML615J-28; family CAG-698; genus DUUA01. The sequence continues at coordinate 19,470 of JAQUZE010000003.1, read as the reverse complement.
TATTAAATTAGCTCTTAAAAATGCATTAAGATATATACCTTTAAAATGGCATGAAATCATAGCCGGTGAATTTTATGAAGAATTAATGACTTATGGAAGAATATATGGATATAGATTTAGACCAAGCTATGAAATTAAAGGAAAGTCAATTGATGAATATGAAGCCAACACACTAGAAGGTAAAGCATTTCAAGTGATGATTGATAATAATTTAGATTTTGATGTAGCTTTATATCCATATGAATTAGTAACTTATGGAGAAACGGGACAAGTTTGTCAAAACTGGATGCAATATCAATTAATTAAGAAATATTTACAAATTATGAATGATAACCAAACCTTGTCTATACTTTCAGGTCATCCACTTGGATTATTTGCATCAAGTAAAAATGCTCCAAGAATTATTCTTACAAACGGATTAATGGTTGGTATGTATGATAATTTACATTATTTTAATCGAGCTCAGGCTTTAGGTGTTGCTAATTATGGGCAAATGACTGCAGGTGGGTTTATGTATATTGGTCCTCAAGGAATTGTTCATGGTACTTATACAACATTATTAAATGCAGGTAGATTAAAATTAAAACTTAATAAAGATGATAATTTAAATGGAAAACTATTTGTTTCATCTGGTCTTGGTGGTATGAGCGGGGCACAAGGAAAAGCTATTGAAATTGCAGGTGGTGTTGGTATTATTGCTGAGGTTGATATCTCAAGAATAAATACTAGATTTAGCCAAAAGTGGGTTTCTAAAGTAGTTACAACTCCAAAAGAAGCTTTTAGTGAAGCTAAAAAACATTTAAATAGTAAATCATCTATTGCTATTGCATATCACGGTAATATTGTTGATTTATTAGAATATGCAGTTAACAATAATTGTAAAATAGATTTATTGAGTGATCAAACAAGCTGTCATGCGGTTTATGATGGGGGGTATTGTCCTGTTGATTTATCTTTTTCTAAAAGAACTCAATTATTAGATAGTGACAAATCATTATTTGTTAAATTAGTTGATAAATCTCTAAAAAGACATTATCAAGCAATTAAATCATTAGTTGATAAAGGAACATATTTCTTTGATTATGGTAATAGTTTTTTGAAATCTGTATATGATTCTGGGATTAAAGAAATTTGTAAAAATAAAGAAAATGATTTAGATGGGTTTATTTATCCATCTTATGTTGAAGATTTAATGGGACCTTTATTATTTGATTTTGGTTATGGACCATTTAGATGGGTATGTTTATCAGGGAAAAATGAAGATTTAGATTTAACAGATAAAGTAGCAATGTCTTGTATAGATCCAAATAGACGTTTTCAAGATAGAGATAATTATGAGTGGATTAAAAATGCTAAGAAAAATAATTTAGTTGTTGGTACAAAAGCAAGAATTTTATATCAAGATGCTTATGGTAGATTAGAAATTGCTTTAGCATTTAATAAATTAGTTAGAGAAAAAAAATGTGGGCCAATAATGTTAGGAAGAGATCATCACGATACTGGGGGAACAGACAGTCCTTTTAGAGAAACAGCGAATATTAAAGATGGTTCACAAATAATGGCAGATATGGCTACTCATGTAGCATTGGGTAATGCTGCAAGAGGTATGAGTCTTGTTTCTTTGCATAATGGTGGTGGTGTAGGAATTGGAAAAGCAATTAATGGTGGCTATGGTATGGTATTAGATGGTAAAGAAGCAACAGATGAAATATTAAAAAAATCATTATTATATGATGTTATTGCTGGAGTATCTAGAAGAGCTTGGGCAAGAAATTATCCTGCCATTGAAACTGCAGAAAAATATAACAAAATTGATAATAATTCTATAATTACTTTACCATTTATTGCAGACGATAAGTTAATTGAAAAAACAATAAGCAAGGAAGTGAAAAACTTATGGAAAGAATAGTTCAATGTGTTCCTAATTTTTCAGAAGGAAGAAGAACTGATATTATTGAAAAAATAATAGCACCGCTTAAAGATAAGAAAGGTTTTAAACTTATTAGTTATGAATCAGATAGTGATTATAATAGAACTGTCGTTACTTTAATTGGTAATGTAGATTCATTAATTGAACCATTGATTAATTTTTTTTCTGAAGCTTTAAAGTATATTGATATGAATAAACATTCTGGAGAACATCCAAGAATGGGTGCAGTTGATGTTGTACCATTTATTCCAATTTCTAAAATTACAATTAACGAATGTGTAGAATATGCTAATTTGCTTGCTAAAGAAGTTAATGAAAGATTTTCTATTCCTGTTTATTTATATGCAAATGCATGTAAATATCCTGAGAGAGAAAATTTACCAACTATAAGAAGTGGTGAATTTGAAGGAATGAAAGAAAAGATTAAAGAAAATAACTGGTATCCAGATTTTGGTGAAGCAAAGATTCATGATACTTTTGGGGTTGTAGCAATTGGAGCAAGAATGCCATTAATTGCTTTTAATGTAGACTTAAATACAAATGACGAAAAAATAGCAAATAAAATTGCTAAAATGATTAGAAAATCTAGTGGAGGTTTTCAATATGTTCAAGCAGGACCAGCTTATTTAGCAGATAAGGGACATGTACAAGTAACTATGAATATCTTAAATTATAAAAAAAATCCTATTTATAGAATATTTGAAACAATTATAATGGAAGCTAGGCGATTTAATGTTGAAGTTATATCTTCAGAATTAATAGGACTTTGTCCCAAAGATGCATTATTAAGGTCTATACATTATTATTTAGATATTAATAAAATTATTTTTAATAAAGATATGTCTATAGAGGATATTACTTTATATAGTATTAAGTATTTAAAATTAAGGGGCTTTAGTAAATTAAAAATAATTGAAGCACATTTAGGAGAATAGTATGATAGCAGATTTAATTATTTACAATATAAAGAAAATATATACTCCTTATTTAAATCCTCCAGTTAGAGGTAAGGATATGAATAAAATTAAAGTTATTGCTAATCCTTTTATTGCTGTTAAAGATGGTAAGATTATTTATATTGGCACAGGAAGTTTTGAAAATTATATTAATGAAAAAACTATATTGCATGATGCTTTAAATAAGGTTTGTTTGCCTGGATTTATAGATTCACATTCTCATTTAGTTCATGCAGGATCACGTGAAGATGAGTTTGCTTTACTAAGAAAAAATGTTTCTTATTTAGATATTTTAGAAGCTGGTGGGGGAATACTAGGAACTGTTCAAAAAACTAGAAAAGCTAGTTTTGAAGAATTGTATATGAAAGCAGAAAAATCACTTGATATTATGATGATGCATGGTGTAATTGCTTTAGAAGCAAAAAGTGGATATGGACTTGATCTAGAAACTGAAGTTAAGCAATTAAAAGTTAGTAATAAATTAAATGGAAATCATCCAATATATGTTAAATCAACTTATATGGGCGCTCATGCTATACCAAAAGAATTTAAGAATAATAGGAGAAAATATATTGACCAAATACTTTCAGATATGAAATATATTAAGAATTTAGGTTTAGCAAATTCTATTGATGTATTTTGTGAAAATGGAGTTTTTAGTTTAAATGAAACTGAAGAAATTTTGATGAGTGCTAAAGAATTGGGATATACAGTTAAGCTACATGCAGACGAAATTGAACCAATGGGAGGAACTAAGCTTGGAATAAAGTTAGGAGCAACTAGTGTTGATCATTTGATGGCCTCATCAAATGAAGATATTATCCTTTTGGGTAAAAGCAACACAATTGCAAATTTACTACCAGGAACTTCCTTTTATTTAAGAAAAAAATATGCAAATGCTAGGTATATGATTGATAATAATGTTGCAATTAGTATTTCTGGAGATTATAATCCAGGAAGTTGTCCAACTGAGAATTTTCAATTAATTATGCATCTTGCTGCAAATTATTTAAAAATGACTTCCGAAGAAATTTTAAATGCTGTTACAATTAATCCTGCCTATCATATGAATATTTATAAAAATAAAGGTAGTATTGAAAAATCTAAAGACGCTGATATAATATTGCTTGATATTGATAATTTAGATTATCTTTTTTATCACTTTGGAATTAATCATGTCTCAGATGTGTTTATAAAGGGTAAGCTGGTTGTAAAAGATAGAAAAGTATTAAGGAGTAAATAATGTATTTAATTGATTTAAAAGTAAAACAATTTATAGATGAAGTTGATTCTAACTCACCTGCTCCAGGTGGAGGAAGTGTTTCTGCTTTATTATCAGTTTTAGGTATTTCTTTATCTAAAATGGTTGGGCATTTAAGCATAAATAAAAAAAAGTTTTTGAAATTAGACGAATCAATTCAAAAAACATTTAAAAATAATTTAATTGTACTTGATAATTTTAAAAAAGAATTAATGCCTTTAATTGATGCAGATACTGAATCGTTTAACTTAATAATGAAAGCATATAGTTTAAAAAAAGATAGTGAAGAAGAAATTATTTTAAGAAATAAAAAAATAGAAGCAGCAACTATTGAAGCAATAAAAGTACCTTTTAGAGTTGCATATTTATCTTTAGAAGCTTTAAAGGTTTTGGATTTTATTTTAGAGTATGGTAATAAACAAACTATTTCTGATTTAGGTGTTTCTGTTTTAGCTTTATCTTCGGGAATTGAAGGGGCTATTTATAATGTAATGATTAATCTAGGGAGTTTAAAAAACGAAAGGATTATTAGTGATTATAAAGAAAAAAGCAAAGACATATTAAATAAAACTAATATCTTTAAAAAATCTGTTCTAGAAAAAGTATATTTATTATTAGGTATTGAGTAGAATTAATTGTTTTATTGTTTAGTTATTTATGGAGGTAACAAGTGGAAAAAGACATGTATCCAATTATAAAAAAACATCTTGAACAACAGGGATATCATGTGAAAGCTGAAGTGAAAGATAGTGATGTTGTTGGTATTAAAGAAGATGTAATAATTATTATTGAAATGAAAAGTTCGTTTACTATTAAATTAATATATCAGGGATTAAAAAGTAAAGGAATAACTGAGTATATATACTTAGCAATTCCTAAACCAACAAATAAAATAATTAAGTCTACTACTTTTAAAGAAAAAATAGAAATAATAAAACATTTGGAACTGGGATTATTATTTGTAGATAAAGATTTAGAAAAAGTTATAGTTGTCCATAATCCTGAAACGGTCGATTATAAAACTAGGTATAAAAAAAGAAATAATCTTAAAAAAGAATTTTTTTTAAGAAAAACTTCTTTTAATGTTGGTGGTGTAAATAGAACTAAAATAATTACTGCTTATAGAGAGATCGCGTTGGTCATTTTATATTTTCTTAAAGATGGCCCTAAAAAAGTTAATGAAATTAAAAACTATACTAAACAAGAAAAAACAATGAGTATTTTACAAAAAAATTTTTATGGATGGTTTGAAAGAATTGATAGGGGAATATATAAAATTACTAAAGCTGGAGAAGAAGCATTAGTAATATATTTAGATGTGATTGAAAATTTAATAGAAAATTTATAAAACCCGCTTTTAACGGGTTTTTAATTTATTATTATCTTTTAATAAAATTAGTTTTTGCACAAATAGCAAACTTCATTATTAATTGTTCCGTCTTTAAAGAAAGATTCAATGTTTGATAACGTTGTTTTTGCAATATTACTTAAAGCTTCTTCAGTTAAAAAGGCTTGATGAGAAGTTAGAATAACATTGGGCATATTAACTAAAATTGATAAAATATCATCTTGGATTATTGTATCAGACATATCCTCAAAGAAAAGATTTGTTTCTTCTTCATAAACATCTAATCCTGCACCTTTAATTATTTCATTTTTTAACCCACGAATAAGAGCTTCAGTATTTATTACGCCTCCTCGAGAAGTGTTTACTAAATATACTCCTTTTTTCATTTTGTTTATTGTTTCATCATTTATTAAATGTTTTGTTTGTTCTGTTAGTGGAAGATGCACAGAAATCATATCGCTTTTTGATAATAGGTCATCAAGTGTTACGTATTGGATATCTAAATTGGGATTTTGATAAAGATCGTAAGCAATTACATTCATTCCAAACCCTTTCGCAATCTTTATTAATATTTGTCCTATTCTTCCTGTTCCTAAAATACCGATTGTCTTATTATAAAAATCGAATCCCATTAAACCATTTAGACTAAAATTAAATTCTTTTGTTCTAGCATAAGCTTTGTGTATTTTTCGGTTTAGCGTTAATAATAACGCCATTGCGTGTTCAGCAACTGCATAGGGAGAGTATGCAGGCACTCGAACAATTGGCAGTTTATTACTTGCTGTTTTTAAATCAACATGATTAAACCCGGCACTTCTTAACGCAATTAATTTTACTCCCATTTCAATAAGTTTATCAATTACGAAAGAATCAATTGTATCATTTACAAAAACACAAATAGCATCACTGCCTTTTGCTAAGTATACTGTTTGTCTTGTTAGTTTTTCTGGTAAATAATTAATAATAAAATTTTTATTTAAAGCATCAAATGAATGAATATCATAAGGCTTTGTATCAAAAAATGTAATTTTTTTCATAAAATCTCCTTGCTTTCTTTTATAATTATATTATAACTTATTTATAATGAAATAATAAATAAAATACATTTTTTAAAAAATAATATTTTATTATTGACATATGTCAAATATGTGTTATACTATTTATGACATATGTCATATATATAAAAAGGAGGTGACAAAATGCCAAGATTAGATGGAAGTGGTCCAATGGGACAAGGAGCTGGAACTGGAAGAGGATTAGGAATTTGTGAAGGAAGAAGAACAAGTGAGTTCAGAATAGGTAGAAGAAGAAGCTTTTTTGGATTAGGAAGAGGATTTAGAATGAGAAGAAATTATTATGCTAATGATTATGTAGACAGTAAAGAATCATTAATTTCTGAACGTGAATATTTGAAAAGTAGATTGGATGATATTGATAAAGAAATTGAAAAGTTATAAAATTAATGATATTATAATTATGTAGAATTTGTTAGTAAAGGAGAAAATATGCCAAGACCTAAAAGAAGAAGGAGAGTATGCTCTCTACCTAGTATTAGTCAATATGGTCCGAGATTAGACAATTATGATTCTTTAGATAATGTTATAATGAATGTTGAAGAATATGAAACAATAAGGTTAATTGACTTGGAAGGACTAACACAAGAAGAATGTGCAAAGCAAATGAATGTTGCAAGAACGACTGTGCAAAAAATTTATTTTGATGCTCGAGGTAAACTTGCTGATTCATTAATTAATGGAAAAAATTTAATAATAAGTGGTGGCGATTATAAAATTCACAATCATGAAGAACTTGGTATATGTGGAATTGGTTGTAGAGGTGGACAAGGTAATGGGCAAGGTCGAGGACAAAGACAAGGAAGAGGTGGCATGGGCCATTTTAGAAGAGAGGATTAAAAATATATGAGAATTGCTATTCCGGTTATTACAAATAATAAAGATACAAAAATAAGTACTTCTTTTGGTAGAAGCCCCTATTATTTAATTTATGATGTGAAAGAAAATATTATGAATTATGTAAAGAATACTGCAAAAGATGCTCAAGGTGGAGCAGGGGTTAAAGCTTCACAAATTATTATTGATAATAAATGTGATGTAGTTATTACTCCACAATGTGGGAATAATTCCTATGAAGTTTTAAAAGAAGCTGGAATTGAAGTGTTGCAATCTAAAGGTGATGTAGTAGATTTAAATATAATTTATTTTCAAAATAAAAAATTGAATCATTTAACAAACATTCATGCAGGATTTCATGGTGCCAAGTAATAGTATTAGAATTGCAGTGTTAAGTGGAAAAGGGGGAACAGGCAAGACAACTGTTTCTGTAAATTTAGCGTATGCAATTGGTAATAGTTATTATATTGATTGTGATATTGAAGAGCCTAATGGAAATTTATTTTTTAAAAGTGATATAAACAATATTGTAGATATAAAAGTTAAAATTCCAATAATCAACCATTCATTATGTGATGGCTGTAGAAAGTGTGTTGATTTTTGTGCTTTTAATGCTTTAGCATATATAAATAATAGGGTTAAAGTTATAGAGGAATTATGTCATTCTTGCGGTGGCTGTAAAATAGTTTGCCCTAAAAATGCTATTAGTGAAGTAGATAAATTAATTGGATTTATTAAAACAAAAGAAGAGGGAGGGGTAAAGGTATTAACTGGAGAGTTAATACCTGGAATACCTTCAGGCACAACAATTATTAAAGAATTGTTAAAGACTAAAAGTGATTTTCCTCAAATTATTGACTGTCCGCCAGGGACTGCATGTACAGTAATGGAAGCAATTGATGGTGCAGATTATTGTATAATAGTAGGAGAACCTACAATATTTGGTCTAGCTAATTTTAAAATGGTCCATGAATTATTAAGTGAGTTTAATTTGAAATTTGGGGTTGTTATTAATAAATACTATCCGAATGATAAAAATATTATTGAAAATTATTGTTTGGATAATAATTTAAAAATTCTTGCTATGATTCCTTATGATAATAAATTAGCAAAAGATATTTCTAATGGTATAATAATTTCTAGCAATAATGAAATATATAAACAATTATTTAAAGATATTTATAAAAATATAGAAAGAGAAATAAAATCATTATGAAGCAATTACTTGTTTTAAGTGGAAAAGGTGGAACAGGTAAAACTACTATTGTTTCAGCACTGATTGAATTAATGAAAGCAAAAGTATTTGCTGATTGTGATGTTGATGCTCCAAATTTACATTTAATTTTTAATCAATATGATGAAAAAATAAAAAACGATTATTATGGGTTACCTGTAGCAAAAATTGATAGTTATAAATGTATTGAATGTGGTGCTTGTTTTGAAAATTGTAAATTTGATGCAATTAATCGAGAAAACAAATATACTGTTTTACCACATGCTTGTGAAGGCTGTGGTGTATGTGAATTGGTTTGTCCTGTTGATGCTATTTCTCTAAATGATAATATTACCGGATATCTTAATTTATATAAAACTAATCAATATAATTTTTCTTCTGCAACTCTTAAAATGGGAAGTGGTAATTCAGGTAAGCTTGTTAGTGAAGTGAAAAAACAAATGAATGATAATACAATTGATTCAATTGTGTCAATTGTTGATGGTTCTCCTGGAATCGGCTGTCCAGTTATAGCTTCTTTAAGTGGTGCAGATATTGTTTTGTTTGTTACAGAACCTTCTGTATCCGGATTATCAGATTTAAAAAGAGTTGTAGAAACGGCAAAGATTTTTAACCCAAAAATGTTTGCTTGTATTAATAAATATGATATAAATATTGAAAAAAGCAAAGATATATGTGATTATTGTAAAAATGAAAATATTTTAGTTATAGGTAAAATTCCCTATGATAAAATGATAAGCAAGTGTATTGATGATAATATTAGTTTTATTGATGAAGATTATTCAGGAAGCAAAGAAATTAGAAATATGTATAAAATATTATATAAATATATTAATGAGGAGAAATAATGGAAATTATAGCTATTGCATGTGAAGGGGAACTAATTAGTAGACATTTTGGCCATTGTCGTAATTTTAATTTGTATTCAATTGATAATGGAAAAATAATAAATAAAGTGAAGATAGATAATCCTGGTCATAAACCTGGATATTTGCCAGTATTTTTAAATGATTTACAAGTAAATATTTTAATTACTGGGGGTATTGGCTCTGGAGCAATTTCTATTTTTAATGATAAAGATATAAAAGTTTATAGTGGTGCAGGTGGTAATAGTGATAAAGCAATAGAAAATTATCTAAATGGAACTTTAGAATCTACTGGTTCTATTTGTCATGATCATAGTTATCATAATTAATATTAAAATTATTTTAAAAACATTTTCTGTAAAAGAAAATGTTTTTTTATCCATCTTGTGAATTTAAAAGAAAAATAGTATAATTATTATATATAAGTTATGTTAATTATTAAAATATATATTATTTATATTATATTAATAATATATAAAGATATTAAGGAAAGAGGATGTGTGTGAAATATATATTAGCATTAGATCAAGGTACTACGAGCTCAAGGGCCATTGTTTTTGATAAATATGGTAAAATTGTTGGGAGTGCTCAACAGGAGTTCCCGCAAATTTATCCTAAAAATGGCTGGGTTGAACATAATCCCTTGGATATTTTAGGTAGTCAAGTTGGTGTGATTGGTGAGGCACTAGTTAGATCACATATTTCAGCAACTGATATTGTGTCCATTGGAATAACCAATCAAAGAGAAACAACAATTATTTGGAATAAAATAACAGGAAAACCTATTTATAATGCTATAGTATGGCAATGTAGAAGAACTGCTGATTATTGTCAAAGTTTAAAAGCGAATGGTTATGAAAAAATGGTTTATGATAAGACAGGTTTGATGATTGATGCTTATTTCAGTGCTACAAAAATTAAATGGATTTTAGATAATGTAAAAGGGGCTAGAGAAAAAGCATTAAATAATGAATTAATGTTTGGCACTATTGATACATATTTAATGTGGAATTTATCAAATAGATCTATTTTTGCAACAGATTATACAAATGCATCTAGAACTATGCTTTTTAATATTCATAATTTAGATTGGGATAAAGAATTGCTTGAGTTGTTTGATATTCCAGAGTCAATTTTACCAAAAGTATATCCTTCAAGTTATAATTATGGTTATGCAAGCGAAGCAATTATTGGACATAGAATACCTATTTGCGGAGTTGCTGGAGATCAACAAGCTTCTCTTTTTGGTCAATTATGTATTGATAAAGGAACTGCTAAAACAACTTATGGTACTGGTTGTTTTATGTTAGTAAATACAGGAGATACTCCAATTGTTTCAAAAAATGGCCTCATTACAACTTTGGCTGCATCAAGTAGTATAAAACCACAATATGTATTAGAAGGTAGTGTCTTCGTAGGTGGAGCAGTTGTCAAATGGTTAAGAGATGAAATGAGAATGATTCAAAAAGCAGAAGATACAGAATATTATGCTTTAAGAGTAAAGGATACTAATGGTGTTTATTTTTTGCCAGCATTTGTAGGTTTAGGCGCTCCTTATTGGAATAGTGATGTTAGAGGAATAATTGTTGGATTGACTAGAGGAACTACTAGAGAACATATTATTAGAGCGGCTTTAGAAGCTATAGATTATCAAGTATATGATGTTTTAAAAGCAATGGAACAAGACTTAAAATATAAAATTAAATATTTAACTGTAGATGGTGGTGCAAGTGCAAATAATTTTTTGATGCAATTTCAATCAGATTTACTAAATATTAATATATATAGGCCAAAAGTAATAGAAGTAACAGCACTTGGTGTTTGTTATCTTGCAGGTTTGTGTTGTGGCTATTGGAAGGATATTGAAGAAATTAAAAAGAATGTTAAGATTGAAAAAATTTTTAAACCAAATATGAAACATGAAGACAAAGCTAAATTAATTGCTGAATGGAACAGATGCACCAAAACGGCAATTCATTTTTCTTCTAAATAAATTTTTGATAAAATATGGTGAATTAAATTTTGAAATTTTAAAAATATTTTAATATAGTATTTTTTTGTGATACAATGTAAGTAATAATTTATAATAATATAAAATAAAATTTATTAAAAAGGGGATTATTATGAGTTTAGAAACTGCGCTTCTTTTAAATTTATATTCAGTTATTATATTAGTTGTGATTTTATATAATTTATACCGAAAATATGGAATTAATGATAGAATTACTAAAATATTTTTGTATATGATATATATTACTATTGCTATGTTAATATTTGATGGCTTAGGTAGATTTGATGGACTGTCAAGACCTTATTTTGTTTATTTCAATAAAATTGGTAATACGATATCATTTATATTGAATTCTGTTTTACCATCATTATATTTTTTGTTTATTTTAGAAATTGTATCAATAAATAAAATAAAAAAGCGAATATTTTTATCAATTGCTGTATTTATTTTTTTGATTTTTTCAACATTGTCAATTATTTCAGTTTTTTCAACAAACGATAATTACTTATTCTATATTAATGAAGATAATATCTATATGCGTGGGAAATTATTTTTTCTAACTGTTATGTATACTGGTCTTTTACTTTTAGGAGCAACATTAATAGTATTTATTAATAGAAAAAAAGTAGATAGAAGGTTATTTACAAGTTTATTTTTCTTTCCAATTCCTCCAATAATAGGCATTATTCTTCAATCAATTTTTTATGGTACTTCATTAATATGTCTTGGAGTTACAATATCTGCGTTATTTGTTCATATGCATTTACAAGCAATTCAAATGAATACTGATTATCTGACAAAAATATATAATCGAAGAAAATTAATTTTTAAATTAAAAGATTTAATTTTGAAAGCAAAACCTGATAAAACTTTTACTGGTATATTAATTGATATTGTGGAATTTAAAAATATTAATGATTCATATGGTCATCAATTTGGGGATTTAGTATTAATAAAAATTGCAGAAATATTAAATAATGTGATTGGTTCTAAAAATTGGGTATATAGATATGGTGGGGATGAGTTTTTTATAATTTTGAATTCATCTAAAAAAGAAGTTGCATTTAAATATATTGAAAAAATTAATGATGAGCTTACAAGTTTTAAAGATTCAAAAGATAATCCTTTTAAAATTGAATTGACTTTTGGTTGTTTAGTATATGATCCAATTGAAAAATTATCCGTTAATGAGTTTTTAGAAACAATTGATCAATTAATGTATAGTAATAAAAAATATGTAGTTGCAGATAAATAAAAAAAATAAAGAAGTGAATTTATGAAACAATACCGAACTAGGTTAACAATTTTAATACTTTTGACTTATCTGGTTTTATCAGGTCTTTTATTCATTTCTTATTATATGCTTTCTAATAATTATCTAAATGATAAAGCTGAAGAGAATATTTTTTTTATTAGTGATACTGTTAAAACGCATGTTAATATAAATTTACAAGATGATTATTTAAAATTTATTGATTATTATGAAAAATATAAAAATGAAGATGACCCTGTTAAAGAGATGATGATTAATATAGATAGTATAACTTTACAAGAAAATTATTTTTCAGGGTTTGGTTATATTAAAGAGGAAGGATTTGTAATTAATGAAACTGAATATGGATTTAAAACGCTTTATTCACTTTCAACTTATTATAATATGAATATTTCTATATATCCTTTTTCGGATATATTAGAAGACTATGATATAAAGAATAATTATCTTGTTTTTCAATATGAAAATGTTATTGGATATATAGATGCTTCATTGTACTTTGACTCTCTATTTAGTTCAAATAACTCTAATCAATACGAGTATTTTATTATTCATAAAGATGGTTATATATTTTTAGCAGATGATTCTAATTATTCAACTTTAAGATTTGGTGAATATATTTCAAATGAATCTGAAAGAGAAAAGTTTTTTACAAAAATTAATAATGAAACATCAACTATATTCATTATGGAGTTATTAGGAATTAAATCATTTGTATCTTCTCAAAATTTAAATTTTGGGAATAATACTGAAGATATTTATTTAATTCAATCGTTTAGGTATGATAATGTTATTTCAAGTGGATTTAGATTAGCTCGGTCTTTATTATATACATATATGGTTTTATCATTAATTTTTATTGGATTATTGTTTTTAGGCTATAAATTTTGCGAGATTAAATTTACAGATATTGAAGACGCAAAACTAATTCATTATTATAATAAGCCTTATATTATTTATGTTAATAAAAAAGGACGTATTTTATCTTGTAATAAAAGTTTTAAAAAGGATATTATTGATTGTAAAAAGATTAAATCTGTTTATGATTTAGTTACTTTAGATAATATCGATATTTTGAATAATATAAAAAAACAAATGAATGTTAATATTGTGGTACAAACTAAAGAAAAAGAAAGATACATTAGATTTATACCAGTAAAATATTTGTTTAAATATGCTTTAATTGGTGATGATGTTACTATTATAAAAAACCAGTATTCTAGTTATAAATCAATTGCTTTTTATAATCAAGCAACTAATTTACCTAATAGTTATTTTTTAAAATCTGATTTATTAGAATTATTAGAAGATAAAAAATCAACAAAAAATAATGTATTAGTGATGCTTTCTATTTATAATTTTAATAATTTAAATGTTTTATTCAGTGAAAAATTATTAACTGATTTATTATTAGAAATAAAGTTTATGATACAAACTTTGATTGAACCATATGAAGCAAAATTATATAATTTATATTATGATCATTTCGCTATTTTATTTTCTAGTGATAAAAAAATTGAGGAAACAATTGATTTCATTTTTGATATTATGAAACAAATGGATAGAGTAATTGATTTTGAAAATAATAAACTTCACTTGGATTTCAGAGTTGGTGTTTTTAGTATTGATATAAATCATTTACCTGATTTAAATCCAGATAAAATTTATAATAATGCAGCTTTAGCATTAAAGAAAGCAGAAAATTTACAAACTAAAAAAATTGTACAATATGATATTACTTTAGGGCAAAGTCTTACAAAAAGAGAATTGATGGTAGAAGATTTAAGAGCAGCTATTGAAAAAGAGGAGTTTATGGTTTATCTTCAACCACAGTTTTCAACTATTCAAAATAGAATTAATGGTTTTGAAGCTTTAGTAAGGTGGAATAATCCTAAATATATTAATGATTCGCCGTTAGAGTTTATTACTATTTCTGAATCAAATAATATGATTGTTGATATTGGGAAAATAATTATTAAAAAAACTATGGAACTTGCAAAGAAATTAGAAGATTATGATATTAAGATTTCACTTAATATTTCCCCTGCTCAAATGTTACAAGTAGGATTTATTACTGAATTAATTGATGTTATTGAAGAATATCAAGTAAATAAAAAGATGTTAGTAATTGAAGTTACAGAAACTTTCTTAATGAATAATTATAATTTAGTTATTGAAAAATTAAAGCATTTAAGAAAATATGGTTTATCTATTCATTTAGATGATTTTGGAACTGGTTATAGTTCTTTGTTATATTTAAAAGAATTGCCAATTGATGCAATTAAAATTGATAAACAATTTGTTGATACTTTAGTTAATGATAAGTATTCAAAAGCCATTATTAGTATGATTATATCACTGTCAAAAAACCTTGGATTAGAAGTAATTGCTGAGGGTATTGAATCTGAAAAACAATTTAATGTTTTAAAGAAAATGGGTTGTAATGTAATTCAAGGATATTATATAGGAAAGGCAATGGAATTTGATAAAGCGCTAGCTTTACTTAACAAAACAAATTCTAGTGAGAAAGAAATGGAGGATCTTGAAGATGAATAATTTATATTATTTAATTTTTTTAGCAAATGAAGAGGTTAATAATGATCTTCCAAGTGGGTTAAATATTGTGATTTCAATTTTTGTTGTTGGAGCTTTAGCTTTTCTTTCTTATTTGCTTATTAAAAGTGTCTTAAAAGAAAGAACAAAGTATGTTGAAGAAAATAGTGTTATTCTTGAAGGAACTTTATCAAAAAGCGCCATTAATTCTTATATTACTGGTTATATAGCAAAAATTGGTAAGGATAATAGTTTTTCTTTGATATATATTGAATTAGATAATTTAACCGAAATAGATGATGCTTTTGGGTCTAAGGAAGCAACGATTGTTGTCATGAAATTAATGAAAATGATTTTAGAAATATTACCTAAAAGCTCTAAATTATCAAAATACAGTAAAGATAGTTTTTTGGCTTTTCTTCCAACTGAATTTGATAAAATGGAAGTGCTTGATATAGCTAAGAGAATTAATGAAGCTATTAGTGAACCATTTGATTTATTTGGAGAGACAACTATAAATATAACGGCATCAACTGCTATTTGTTATTATCCATTACACGGTTTATCTATTAAACAATTAATAAATTCTCTTGATTTAACGATTTACGTTGTCAAGAAAAATGGAGGCAATGGAGTAAAAATTTATTCTGATGAGATTTCACAAACAGATGGTGAATATTTAGAGTATTATCATCAAATCAAAAGAGCAATTGATAAAAATGAATTTATCTTTTATTATCATCCAATAGTTGATATTCATAAGAATACTATATTTGGGGCAGAGGCATTAATTAGATGGCAACATCCAGAGCATGGGTTACTTACACCAAATAAATTTATCAATATTATGGAACAATCAGGAGATATAAATTGGGTAGGATTATGGGGATTAGAAACTTTAATAAAAAGTTTCTATCAGTTTCGTCAAAATTATCCT
This sequence comes from Bacilli bacterium, assembly GCA_028691515.1. GTDB lineage: Bacteria > Bacillota_I > Bacilli_A > ML615J-28 > CAG-698 > DUUA01. Next base: position 3,191 of record JAQUZE010000003.1, on the reverse strand, counting down.
AATTCTAATATGAAGTTTTCTATGAATATTAGTTCTAAACAATTAATAAGTGAAACTATTTCTTTAGATTTTCAGAAATTAATTAAAAAATATAAAATTAATCCTAATAATATAATCTTAGAGTTTGATGAATTTTCGTTATTTGAAAAGCATCCAACAGTTATTAATAATATTAGTAAATTACATGATCTAGGTTTTAAAATAGCTATTGATGGATTTGGTGTTGATTTTGCAACAATATCTCAATTAAAGAAAATGCCAGTAGATGTGATTAAACTTAGTAAAGCATTTTTAGATAGTGAGCAAACTTATACAATTTCAAAGTTCACAAAAATTTTGGTAGAATTTGCAACTGAAAATGGAATAATTATAATTTCTGAAGGAATTGAAACTATTGAATCTTTAGAAATGATAAAAAATAATGGTATTACCATGGCTCAAGGATATTTATTTGCATATCCAATGTCTTTTGAAGATTTAAATGATTTTTATATTCATAATAATATTAAAAGCATTAATTCTAATAATGAAAAAGAAGAAATTTAATAAAAAATAAATGTAAATTTATTTTAAAATAATATGCATTATTGTTGACAAATAAAACTAACTGTTTTATAATTACTTATAAAATTAAAATTATGAATATTATTCATGATGTAAAAGGCAAAACTAGAGAAATCTAGTGACGCAAAGCTATAGGGCCTGAAATGGTAGCCAGTTGTCATTTGTATTTAAATGATAATTGGCTTTTTAATTTTATAAAATATAAATAAAATTTTAAATAATTGTTGACAAAGTATTTAGTATTTGATATAATAATATAGAAGATGATTTGTAGATTAAAAGTTTAATGTAAAAGGCAAAACTAGAGAAATCTAGTGACGCAAAGCTATAGGGCCTGAAATGGTAGCCAGTTGTCATTTGTAATTAAATGATAATTGGCTTTTTTATTTATTAATTATGATAAATTATGTTAACTACTGTAATACACATCTTAACTTTAATGTAAAAGGCAAAACTAGAGAAATCTAGTGACGCAAAGCTATAGGGCCTGAAATGGTAGCCAGTTGTCATTTGTAATTAAATGATGCTGGCTTTTTTATGTTTTATTTAAACATTTACATTTTATTGAGATTGGGGTGAATGAATGAAAGTATCTGAAGCTTTAGGTATTAAACCTAAAAATGAAAAAAACAAAAGAAAAAGATATGTTTCTTTAGTTGTAATCATCACAGGAATTTTATCAATTGGTTTTGCGATTATTTCATTCTATGGTTTACAAACTGGAACTTTTGCAATGACTATGCGAGCAGAAGCCAAAAAAAAAGGAATTCAATTATCTGAGACATTGGATTTTGAAAATTATACAACAAGGTTGTTTTCAAATCCAACTATGGATGCTCTAGATATCACATATATTGATTTAAACATAGAGGAAGCAGTTAATACTAATGGCAAATATACCGATCCTAATTTGGAATATGTTGCATATACTTTCTATGTTAGAAATAGTGGTAGAGAGATGATAAATTTAAATTATACTATTAAACTCTATGATGTTTATGAAGATTTAGATGAGGGCATTAGGATCTTAGTTATTGAAGATGATTTAAATGGAACTGTTACTGAAGAAATGTATCAAAAACCAGATGAAGTAGAAAAGGAATATTATAATATGCCTGATGCAATTGAGTTTTTGGATGATGAATTAGTAACTAATAAAACTTTTCCAAAGTTTCAAATTGGTCAGATAAGGAAAATTACTTTCTTTATGTGGATTGAAGGTCAAGACTCTGAAGATTACATGCTTAGTGGTGGCGTTAAGTTTAGAATGGAATTTTCAGTAATGAATGCGGATGTTTAAATATGTTTAGAAAAATATATTTAACATTGTTATCGATTATTTTGTTAGTTATCACTTTTGGAACATCTACTTATGCTTGGGTTACAATTTCAACAACCAATAGAGTAGATGCCCTAGGGATTAACGCTACACTTGGAAATCGTTTAGAGATTTCAATTGATGGAACGAATTATTTTAATGAACTTTCTGGTGAGATGATTATGAATCAAATTAAGAAAGTTAGATTTACTGATGTTACTTCATTTGATGGAATTAATTTTGAAAAAAATATTCAACATCAAGTAAAAGAAGCAGTAGTAAATGAAGATTACATTGAGATGGCGCTTTACTTTAGAACGTCATCACAATATCGGAATGTCTATTTAATAGATAATGTTAGTGAAAGTGCTGATTATTTAGTCCCACCCAAAGATGGAACTTATGTTATTAGTAAAGGTATTGAATTTAAAGCAAAGTTTAGGTTTTTATATGATGTTAATGAATATATAGAAGCGGGTGAAACTAAAACTTTTTATGCAAAGGATGCAATGAGAATTGCTTTTATTGAAGAGAAAGTTGATGATATTCTTGATGCAAGAAGAGAAGATGAGTTAATAAAATATATTTATGATCCATCAGAAGAAGAACACAGAGGATATGGAAAAGAATACGGTAGTCTTTATTATTATAATCTTTTAAAAGATGAGAATTTAGAAATACCAACAGAAATACCTGAAACTCGTTATAGCCTTTCAACATTTGCTAATTATAACCCAAATGTTGCTTTGAATGATAATTCGAAAATAATGACGCTAATTACTACAGATAAAACTGATGAGTATGATAGAACATATTATGAAGGAAAAGTAACAATTAGAATCTGGCTTGAAGGTTGGGACGCTGATATGTTCGATGGAGTCTTTAGAGACAATTTGAAAATACAGTTAATGTTTAAACTAGGAAAAGAAGAAATTAAATAAAAATATTAAATAAAAAAAAGAAAGAAAAAGAGGAAAAAAAATGAAAAATTTATCAAGAAAATTAATGTTATCAATCGTTGCAATAGCACTAGTAGTTATTGCTTTAGGAACTTCAACATTTGCATGGTTTACACTATCAAATAAAGCAAGTGTTGGTCAATTTAATGCAGAAGTTACTGCAGGAGAAGGTATGGAATTATCAGTTGATGGAACTACTTGGTATTCAAATATTCCATCAACTGTTATTCAAGCTAAAATTGCTTCAAATTTTACTGCTTTGAATCTTAATGCTGACAAACCAATTTTAACGGCAGTTACAACAAATGATGAAAATTTAGGGTTATTTAAAAAAATTAAAAAGGACCAAA
>JAQUZE010000021.1 GCA_028691515.1 Bacilli bacterium | reverse complement strand
CTCCTTTAACTATTTGAATGATCTCCCTTTATTGCATATTCAACCCATTCACCAATATTTACTGCATGATCACCAACACGTTCCAAATATTTTGCAATTAATAATAATAATAAAACTTGGTTGATTTTTTCACAATCATTTTTAATCATTATTATTATTTCATCTTTTACCTTTTCAAACAACAAATCAACTTTATCATCTCGCTTATCTAAAGATGTTGCAGTATCTAAATCACGATTAATATAACTGTGAACACTATCTTTTACCATAGCAATTGCACTAATTGCCATTAACTGTAAATTATCAAATTTCTTAATTGGTTCATCTGAAGCAATTTGTAATGAAATTTCAGAAATATCTTGAGCATGATCTCCTATTCTTTCTAAATCTGTAATCATTTTTAAAATAGCACTTATATCACGAAAATCAGTAGCTACAGGATGTTGCATCAAAAGGATTTTTAAACAATCTTGTTCAATAATTCTTTCTAAATTATCAATATTTTTATCATTTTCAATAATTAATTTTGATAAATCAAAATCTCTTGTGATTAATGCCTTAATAGACTTTTCAATTGCTGATTCAACCATACCACACATAATTAATAATTGATTTTTTATTTTAATAAGTTCTTCTTCATATTTTGTTCTTATACTCATATTGTACCTTCTTTTTTTTATTTATTCTACATTTGTTTTTATTATCCAAAACGCCCTGTAATATATTTTTCAGTTCTTATATCTTGAGGTTTTGAAAAAATATTTTCTGTTTTATCATATTCTACCAATTCCCCAGACAAGAAAAAAGCAGTTTTATCAGCTATTCTTGTAGCTTGTTGCATATTATGAGTAACAATAATTATCGTATAATCCTTTTTCAAATTATTAATTAAATCTTCAATTTTGCTAGTTGATGTTGGATCTAGGGCGCTTGTTGCCTCATCCAATAAAATAATTTTAGGATTAACTGCTAAAGCTCTTGCAATACATAATCTTTGCTGTTGTCCTCCTGATAAACTTAACGCTGATTTATTGAGGCGGTCCTTAACTTCTTCCCACATATATGCTTTTTCTAAACTCTCTTTAACAATTCTATCTAATTGTTGTTTTTTCTTAATTCCATGAGTTCTGGGACCATATGCAACATTATCATATATAGACATGGAAAATGGATTTGGTTTTTGGAAAACCATCCCCACATTTTTTCTTAATTCATTAACATCCATATCCTTATTATAAATGTTTTTTGAATCAATATCAATAATTCCATTTATTTTACAATTGGGAATTAAATCATTCATTCTATTTAAACACCTAAGTAGTGTTGATTTCCCACATCCAGAAGGTCCAATCAATGCTGTAATCTCGTTTTCAAATATATCAAAACTTACATCTTTTAAAGCTTGATAATTATCATAGAAAAGATTAATGTTTTTTATTTTTACCTTTATTGATTTATTATTTTGTATTTTTTCTAAATTGTTCATATATATTACCTTCTATCGTTTTTTTATATTAAATTTTCTAACAATAAGTGTTGATAATAAATTTAGAGTAAAAATAATTATTAACAATATACTTGCTGTTGCCCAACATTCATTCATATATTTATTTTCACCAGAAAATGCATACATTAATACAGAAAGTGATGTTCCACTGCTCATAAAACTTGTTGGAATAATTGTCATTTTTCCACCTCCCATAGTAAATAAAAGTGGCGCTGATTCACTAACAATTCTTCCTATTGAAAGTATAACTGATGATAATATTCCAGAAAGAGCACTAGGAATAATTATTTTAAAAATTGTTCTAATCTTTCCTGAACCAAGCGCATAACTTCCTTCTCTATAAGAATCAGGAACAGTTTTAAGTGATTCTTCACAAGATCTAATTATTACTGGAATAATCATTAAAGAAATTGTTAAAGCACCAGATAAAATAGAAACTCCGAACTTTAAAGCATAAACAAAAAATGCTGCTCCAAATAAAGCATAAATAATTGAAGGAATAGATGCTAAAGTTTCAATTCCAATTCTAATTACCTTTATTAATTTATTACTACTTTTTGTATATTCACTTAAAAAAATACTTGCTCCAATTCCAATAGGCACTGCAATAATTAAACTTAAAAAAACTAGCATTAGCGTAGAAATAATTGAAGGCAAAATAGTGGGTGATCCACTATATGTACCTGTAATTGCAAACATTGAACTAGTTATATTTGGTAATCCTTTTATGAAAATATATAATACAATTATACCTAATGATACTATTGATAATATACTTGTTATATAAGATAAACATTTTAAAAAGACTGCAAATATTTTCGATTTATTTTTGAAAAAACCAGTTCTATATGTTTTTTTATTATCATCTCTTTTTCTATTAACAAACTGAAACAATAAATTTATAATTAAAACAAATATAAATAATACAAACCCTGTCGCTACCATAGCACCAAATGCTACTTGATTTGGTTGTAACTCTCCTAAACCATTAACAATATGACTAGTCATTGTTGAAAAGGCTCCAAACATTCCATTTGGAAATACTGTAGCGTTACCACACAATAAAGCAACTGCCATTGTTTCTCCAATTGCTCTACCAACACCTAAAATAATACTTGTTACAATGCCACTCTTTGCAGCTGGTAAAATTGCTCCAAATACACTTTGAGAATGACTATCTCCCAAAGCTCTACTCGCTTCATAGTAACTATCTGGAACTGCATCAAGTGAATTTTTAGATATTGCTATTATAGTTGGTAGTATCATTATTGCTAATATAATACTAACACTTAATATACCTGTACCACTCCCATTATTTGAAAACTTACCTAGTAATGGTTGGATAACATTAAGCCCAAAAAACCCATAAATAACCGAAGGAATTCCAGCAAGCAAATTAACCAATTGAGATAAAATATTTTTAAGCTTTTTAGGGCAAAATCTTGATAAAAATATAGCAGTAAATACTCCAATTACTCCTCCAATTAAAGTTGCAAATAATGTAACATATACTGTCCCAATTATAGTTGTTGCTATTCCATAACTACCTTGAAGAGTACTTGATGTATAATAATCAATACCATGAAGTATATCCCATTTACTACCTAATAAAAAATTAAATAAACCTATTTTACTAATTGCTGGTATACCTTGAATAAACAAAAAAACAAATATTGCAGCAACAGCAATTATTGAAAATAATGCTGCAATATAAAATACTGTTTTTATAAAATTCTCATTGAATTTTTTAATTTTTAATGTCCTATTCATACATTAATCTACTGAAATATAATTATTATTTTCTATAATTTGCTTTGCTTTCTCCGACTTCAAATAATTAATAAAGTTTATTGTTGCTTTTGAAAGATTATTATTTTCTGTAAGAGTTGCATTAGTTAAGATAACAAAAGGACGATATAAAACATATGAATTATTCTTAACATTATCAACAGTAGCTTCCACACCATTAATATTAAGTGGAATTACAGAATCATCAAGCGAACAAAGTGAAACATATCCTATAGCAGACTTAACTGTGTTAACTTTTGCTACAACTGCTGCTGTTTTTTCTAATTGTTCAGCAGTTTGTATCATCTTTCCTGCAAGTTTCTCACTATTACTGCTAACAATAACATTTTCAAAGGCCTCTCTTGTTCCGCTAGCTGAATCTCTTGCTACTACAGTAATATTCTCAGACATTCCATCAAATTTAGTTGTTTTGCCTGTATAAATATCATATACTTCTTCTATAGTTAAATTACGTAAATTATTTTCTTTGTTAACTATTAAAACTACAGCATCCTTGGCTAAATCAAATTGAGAAAATTTACTTTCATCCTCTTTTTTTATAGCCGACGAGCTCATTCCAATTACATTTCCATTAATATCATTTTCAGCCGCTTCTCTTCCTTTTCCGCTACCTTCACATTTAATATCAAATTGAGTTTTTTCTCCTTCAACAGTTTTTAGATAATCATCCATTAAAATTTCCATTATTGGTTCAACGGAAGTTGATCCTCTTATAACAATCTTATCTTTTTCCTCATAATGGTTACAGCCAAACAATCCAATACTAATAAATAATACTAAACTTAATCTTACCAATAATTTCATTTTCATAATCATAACAATCCTCTCTTAATAGAAAATCATATTTAGCTTTCTATTATAATTCCATTATAGAAAATTGGATCTTAACAAACTACCATAAAGTTGTAATAATTTTGTAAAAACAATGTAAATATGCTAGATATAACTTGATTTTATATTTACTATATAAACTCTTCTTTTCTTATAAATTAAAAAAGACCTTTAAATGGTCTTTTTCTATTATTTATAACAATTAACATACTAAAATCTATAAATTTTTTCACTATTCTTTATATAACGTCTTCTTGATCCCTCTCGCATTATTCTTAAAGCATCATAATCCATAACCCCTTCTACAACAGCAGCTTCTATTAGCGAAAGCGGCAACCAATCACATGCAGGAATAAACTCTTCCAAAAAATGATAATCTATTTTGCCTTCTAGTATTTTATAAAATATAACCCATTTTGAATCATCATCCATGTAAGGAAATAAAAACTCCAAAACTTCTCTACTTGGAGAACTAAAATCAGCATTCATTAATAAATGATATAAACTTTTGTCATTTAAATAACTTATTAATTTAACTATAATTTCTATATTAATTCCTTCGTTTTTAAAACCCATAACCATTTTGTCAATTTCACTTGGTTTTAAAATAGGTGCAAGATTAATTAAATCATCCATTAAATTATAATTCTTTTCCCGAAAATCTTTTCCTTCAACAAGCTTATTAATGATTTGCTGTTCACCTGTCGTTTTAATACCAATTAAATAATCAATCGAAACACTAAATATTTTGCAAATTAACAATAATGTTGCAATATCTGGAAAACTATCACCATTTTCATATCTAGAAATTGCCTGCCTAGTTAAATTTAACTTGTCAGCTAATTCAAATTGAGTCATATCATGATCTTTCCTTAACTTAGCCAACGTTAACCTAAATTTATTTATATCAAAAACATAATTGTTTGAACCATTATATAAATTATTCATAATATCACCTCACATATTCATTTTACTAAAGCAAGATGTTTATGTAAAGCAATACATACGTGCATTTCAAAAGAAAGCCAAACATTTAAAAAACATATAAATCAACTAAACCATTTATTTTTTTGAGATGATTTAACATAATAAACATTATTAATCGGTATTGAATAGTTTGTTTCTACCTCTTCTTCTTTTAATAAATCTTCAATTTCTTTATCTTCCCAAATTAAATGAACATATTCTGGTTTATCAATAAAAGGATTTCTATTGCCTTGAGAATCAACCTCCTCTCCATCAGGATCAACTGCAGTACCACTATATATGAATTCATTTCTTTGAATCTCAAAATCATCAACAGGATCTTCTTTATGCCACTCAATAAGTAAATCTAAAATACCCGCATATGCTCCATTATAGGTATAGTTAGTGTCAGGATTATTTTCCAATTTTAAAATATCGTTTGTTAAGCTTAACTTTTCATACATAATATCCATATAAAATAATATTCTAGCAACATCCCCTTTGTGTTCATCTCCTGGATAAAAGCCTTCACTACCAACAGTCACTGCTTCGCCGCTTCCTTTATCAAAATAACGATTTGATCTAGATTGATTAATACCAGTGATTGCTCTTAAATTATGTAAATCAGATCCTTGATTTTTACTTGAAATATTCACTCTTGGAATCCCTAATTTAGAATTAGGCCAAACATGTTCTCTTTGCCATGCTCCTTCATCAGTACCTATCCATTCTGTAGAAATTATATCATTGTCATATATTCCTCTTACACTTGCATTATTATCTTTGGGATCTCGATCAGAAAATGATAAAACATATCTTGCATCACCATAACTTATTGACGTAAAACCATTATTAACAATATTATGTAATTGATCTTTAAGAGTATTTCCAGATAAATCTTTTGCTGAATAATAATATTGTCCACTTTCATAACCTGTTAAATTATAATAGTAAAAACCATTCTCATCTTGTTCAAAACTTCCAACAACGGGAGTTGTCGACCCAGATGTTTCATTGAAATATTTATCTAAATAACCAGCACTATAAAGATATATAAACACACCCAAACACAATACCAAAACAATTAATAATGTAACTGTTGTCTTTGGATTCTTTTTATATGATTTCATAACTTGTCGTTTTAATACTTTAGTGCTCTTTTTCTTTTTTGCCATTTTACTACTCCTCTTCTAATTTCATCATAAAAAAAGAGAAAAACAAAATAACTACAAGATAAATTAAAAACATAAAAAAAGGTTTAATACAAATTATTAAATTGTATTAAACCAACAATGTTTATATTTTCTTATTATTAATATTCCAATTCGAAATGAATAATTATTTAAAAATTTCTGCTTTTATATAAACACAAATCATATAATTAACATAAATATCTAAAATTTTTAATGTTTTAGTTATTATATAAGAGCAAAATTAATGAAACTTATAATTTCATAAATTATCTTGCTTTTTTCATTAATATATACTCATTTATTTAAAAATCATAAAGATAAATGCAACATAATTTATTTTATGAATTAACAATATAAATGCTAATAAATAATGATTAATTTGCCAAACTGTTATAGAAGTGAAAAATTAGTGCTAGGAGTATACTTGAAATATTTTTCATTATACTTTCCTTGTTAGTAATAGAAAAGAAATGAATAAAAAGAAATTTGTTACTATAAACAAAATAAATTTCAAATCCGTAAAAGATTAATTTATAATCATACTGTTTACATATTTGTTACTTTATCCAGGTGTGTAGCAGGATATTGTAAAATATTATCCAGAAGGAATATTTCATTAAAAAAGCAAATGCAAAAGGAAAAAGTCATCTTAAAGATAATAAAAAAAGGCTCGTTAGAGCCAACAGTTTTGCGCACAGATCAAGTTTCAGTTTCCCTTCCAAACTTCTTAAAAAACAACAAACTAATTAAAGATTCCAACATTAAGCATTCGGTGAGTCGAGAGGATACCACCACAGATAATGTCGGTGATAAATCATTAAAGGGATATATTAAAAAAAATATTCCTGAATTGATTAAAGAGTATATACGTTATTTTAAAAATAAACTCTTTTCTTATGCTTAAAATATAAAACAACAGTTGAATTTGAATATGAACTAAAGATTAAAAAAGTTTGATGCATGTATACTTAATATTAACAAGTATACTATCCATCAAACCTATTCATTCAATATGGGTTGTGTAACCTATTTTAATACAATTGCGCCCCCCATTAAAAATCTATGCACTCCTATAAAAAGGTTGCGTGCCACAATATTATCCTTTAATAGAGGTACATTCGCTTGTGCTGAGTAAAGTGTCCAAAATAAAATGTGGGAAATACTCTACACAATCTAATCTATTTAAGTATGATATGTTTAAAATACTGTTCTTGAAACATTATTAGCTCTTCTATCTCTTCATTGCTATAAGACTGATTATCTGGAACTATTATTAACTTATCATCATCTTCTTCTAGTCGTCTTATAACAGCAATACATTTTCCTTTATACTCTTTAATTGGATAATCTATTCCCAACACATAACAATCTAGCTCATCCCCATCACCACTTACAGTACCAGGAACAAATCCATAATTAACCTTATATACAATATCAGAACGCTTTGGATGTACTGATCCTAATGGTCTATCTATTGAAACACTTACAATCTTTCCAATATATTTTTTTGAATCCATAAACTACACCTCCTAGCTTTTAACCATTTTATCTAAAGGTTTATCCTGTATTACCTTTTAGTCAAGTCCCAATTAGTGTGTAAATTTCCTCGGTAACACTTTAATCAGTTTGTTGTTAAGGCTGCTCACTTTTTCAGTATCACAAACCGTGAGCTTTTATGCCGCGAAAGCCTGGTTGAACAGT
>JAQUZE010000020.1 GCA_028691515.1 Bacilli bacterium | reverse complement strand
TTGCTATTGCTAGAGCACTTGTAAAGATGCCAAGAGTTTTATTACTAGATGAACCTTTATCAAATCTTGATGCAAGACTTCGCTTGCAAACAAGAGAAGAAATTAAACGTATTCAAAGAGAAACAGGAATTACAACAATATTTGTAACTCATGACCAAGAAGAAGCAATGAGTATTTCAGATGAAATTGTTGTTATGAATAATGGGTTAAAGCAACAAATGGATCATCCACAAACTGTGTATGATGAGCCAATTAATGAATTTGTTGCTAAGTTTTTAGGGAATCCACCAATTAATATTATTGATGGGAAAATCGAAAATAAAAAGTTATTAGTAAATTCTAATCATATTGAAGACGTTGATTTGAGTGATCAAGATGTTCATATAGGACTAAGACCAGAATTTTTTGTAATTGATCCAGAAGGGGTCATTGAAGCAGAAATTGAAATCGTTGAACACATTGGAAGAGATACAATGCTTATTTGTAAATTAGAAGAATTAAATGAAACTTTTAGAGCTATAATTCCAGCGTCTAGAGGACTGAATATAGGCCAAAAAATTCGATTCAGTTATTCTAAGTTATTTGTATTTAATAAAGAAACTGGAGAGCGTCTTATCTAATGTTAGAGTTTAAAAAAGATGGTTGGAAGGCGGCTATAGCTTTAGGGCCTACATTGCTACTTTTGTCGGTTTTTACTTTCTACCCAATAATTAATGCTGTATTAATGGCATTTAAACAAGACTATGTGTTTTTATCAGGGACTTATAATGGTATTGGTTTTGGGAACTTTGTAACAATTTTATCAGATCCTAAATTTCTTGATGCTTTAAAAAATACCTCAATAATGGTGTTTATATCTGTTCCTTTAACAATTATACTTAGTTTGTTATTGGCTGTTGCTCTTAATTCTGTTAAGAAGCTGCGAGGATTTTTTCAAACTGTATTTTTCTTACCATATGTTACTAACACAATTGCCTTAGGTTTAGTTTTTAATGTTGTGTTTCATAAAGATTATGGTTTGTTTAATAGTGTCTTTGGATTAGAACTTGTTGATTGGCTTGGGTCGGGTACCACTTATTGGCGAGCTATGTTTGTTTTAATGGTTTATACTATTTGGAATGGTTTAGCGTTTAAAATTATCGTTTTATTATCAGGTTTACAAAGCATTGATAAACAATATTATCAAGCGGCTTCTGTTGATGGAGCAAATCGTAAAAGAGTATTTGGGAAAATCACAGTTCCTTTGCTTTCGCCGATGATTTTATATGTTACTATTACATCTTTTATTGGAGCTTTTAAAGTTTATACAAGTGTAATTGCTTTATTTGGTAAAGGGGCTGGACAAACTGGAGCTTATGGACCAGATAATATGTTAATTACTGTTGTTGGTTATATTTATGAAAAATTATGGGCATCAGGAACTCCTTTTGGCGTTGCTGCTGCAGGATCCATTATTTTGTTTATTATTATCTTGTTAATTACATTAGTTCAATTTTGGATTAGCAAGAAGAGAGTTCATTATTAGGGGGTGATTTTGTGGATAGAGAATTATATTTTGACGAACAACAGTTAAAGAAATTCAAAGCTTATACAATTGTTACCAAAATCTTCACCTATACATTTTTAATAATATTGGCATTATTTATTATTATTCCGTTTTATTGGATGATTGCAACATCCTTAAAAACTACTGCTGAGGTTATTTCACAAAATATATCATTTTTTCCAAGAGAATTAACGTTTGCTTCATACGCAGCAGTGTTTGAAAGAGCTCCGTTATTTACAATGTATATGAATACAATTCTTGTAGGTTTTTTTACAACATCATTAACTATTGTATCTGTTATTTTTGCGGCTTTTGCTTTTTCAAGATTAAAGTTTAAGGGAAGAGAAGTCATATTTTCTATTTTGTTGATGACTATGATGATTCCTGGAGAAGTGTTTGTTATTACAAATTACATGACTGTTAATACTCTGGGTTGGATACGAGTTCCTGAGGGAGCACCATTACATGAGATAATAGGCAACTATGCAGCTATGATATTACCTTTTGTTGGAAGTATATTTTATACATTCTTTTTAAGGCAAACATTTAGACAAATTCCTAATGAGTTATATTTAGCTGCAAAAGTTGATGGACTAGGAGATTTTAAATACTTATTTAAAGTAATGGTTCCAATTGCAAAATCAACTATTATTACTATTACAATTTTAAGCATGATTGGAACTTGGAATGCTTATATTTGGCCGTCTTTAGTTACAAGTTCTAGTAATAGTGCTTTGTGGCTAGTAAGTAATGGTCTTAATGAAGTGTTTAGATCAACAATTGAGTTGTCTGGACCGAATTCGGTATTGAACCAACAAATGGCTGGTTCAGCGTTAGTAACTTTGCCTCTTCTAGTTGTTTTCTTCTTATTGAAGGATTATATAATGAAGGGTGTATCAAGAAGTGGGATTAAAGGTTAAAGAGATAGCTAAAGTATATTTTAGTTATAAATAATATCTATAGAAAGGATTATTTAAAATGAAAAAATTTTTTATTGTATTAATTATGGTTTTTGGACTATTTGCTCTTGTTGGATGTGGCGGAAATGAGTCAGACAGTGTTTTTGTTGATTTAACAGAGGAAGTAAAAGGATCTACAGATGAAGTTAATATTAAGTTTAGAGTGCCTTCGGGAGTTATTTCTGCAGCACTTCCTGGATTAATTGCTGATTTTAATCAAGTATATCCTCAAATTAAAGTGGAATTAGATGCTGTTACTGGAGGATATGGAGAAGTAAGAAAAACAACTATTCTAGATATTCAATCAGATAAAGCTCCAACATTAGTATTAGGATATCCTGATCATTTTGCTGAGTATTTTTCAGCTCAAACTATTATTAAATTACAAGAATATATTACTGGACCAAATGGGTATAATGCTGAAGAGTTAGCTGATTTTGTTGAAAGTTATTTAGATGAAGGTAAAAACTTTGATCTTGAAAACCCAAACGATATATATTCACTTCCTTTTAATAAATCAACTGAAGTATTAATTTATAATAAAACTATGTTTGATGCAATGAAAGAAATTGATAGTGCGATTGTTGTTCCAAAAACATGGGAAGAATTAAAGACTGTTTCTGAAAAAATTAATACACTTGTTGAAAATGGAGATCTTGATGATGTTATTACAATTGCAGAAGGAGAGAAAAAACCTTCAGAATTTTATACAGAAGGAACATTCTATCCATTTGCTTATGATTCAACAGATAATGCATTTATTACTATGACTCGTCAACGTAATGGTGGTTATACAGAAAAAGTTAGCAATGATAAAGGATATATAGTATTTAATAGTCCTGAAAATTTAGCTGGGTTAAATTATTTTAAAGCTGAAAACGAAGCTAGAAGATTTGCTGTAGCTGAAACATTTAACGAGAGTTATGCATCAGATGCATTTATAGCATTAAAAACATTTATGACAGTTGGATCTAGTGCGGGAATTGGTTATAACATTCCAGAAGCAAACAAATTTGAAATTGCTGTATCTGAAGTGCCTTATTTAGAAGCTAATTCAGATAATAAATATGTTATTCAACAAGGAACTAATGTAGCAATTCTTGCTCAATCAACTAATAAGCAAAGAGCAGCGGCATGGTTATTACTTAAGTTCTTATTACAACCGGAATATACAGCAAAATTTGCAATGGCTACTGGTGGTTATCTTCCGGTTAGATTATCAGCATATGAGACAACTGAATATTCAGAATATTTAGTTAATCCTCCTATTGGAAAAGAAGGTTTCTCAATGGCAGCAAATGTTGCTTTAGGATATTTAGATGGTGGTTATAAATTCTTTGTAGATCCAGCTTTTGTTGGCTCTAGTGGAGTGCGTGATGAAGTTGGAGCAATCTTTACTGCAGTTATTGTTAATGGAAAAGATCCTCAGGAGAGAATTGAAAAAGCTTACCAAACATTAGGCAAAGCATATCAAAAACCTGAATAAAATTATCGTATATGAAAACTAATATGTTCAGAAAAACTTTAAGTATTTTCTTTTTGCTTCTGTTAAGTTTAACTTTAATAGGTTGCAATGAGGAAGAAATACCTAAAGAGATAAATACTGATTATACTGATGCTTTAAAGCTTGAAGAAAATTATGTTGATAAAAGTTTTCTTGACTATGGTATTGGAGAAGTAACGTTGGCTCAAGTTGTTGATGGTGATACAGCTCATTTTATTGATAAAAATAATACTAGATTTACAGCTAGATTTCTTGCTATTAATACACCTGAATCTACGGGGCGAATTGAAGCATGGGGAAAAGCAGCAAGTTTATTTGTAAGAGATATTTTAATTGAAGCAAAAAGCAGTGGTAATATTGTCCTTGAATCCGAAGTTATAGGAAAAAAAGCTGAGTTAGACTCTACTGGAGGCAGATATCTTGCATATGTTTGGTATCGATTATCTCCCGAAGAAGATTTAAGACTTTTAAATTTGGAAATTGTTGAAGAATGTTATTCAAAGTTTACAAGTGATGTTAGCAGTTCTAAGTATGGAACAACATTCAATCAGGCACATTTAAAATCATATAATGTAGAAAAAAGAGTTTATGGTGAAAAAGATCCTAATTTTGATTATAGCAATGAGGTTTTCGAAGTAACAATTGCTGAAATTAAAAATAATTTTGAGATTTATGATGGCGGAAGCAGATTAAAAATTCAGGCTCAAGTTATGAGGCTTTCTGGAGACAATCTATATTTACAAGATATAGAAGAAACATTTAATGATAAAACAAATGAATATGAAAAAGCCGGAATATATATGTTTAGTGGATATGGCTCTGGGCTTGGAGTATTAAAGGTTGGTGCTGTTATTTCTTTTGAATGTCAAACAGTTAATAATGAAATTTATGGAAAACAATTAACTAATCCAAAGAATGTTAGAGTTGTTGAAAATAAAGAAGGTATTGCTATTGATGGGACTTTAATCCCATATGATGTTACTTCACTTGCTAAATATGAAGGATATGTTGTAAAATTAGAAAATTTAAAGTTTATTAGCAAGTCAACACCAGATGATGAGGGCGCTTATACAATTTATGCAGAAATGCAAAATGGCGCAGAAGTCAACTTACGAGTTGATAGTAGTTGTTATCCAAAGCCTAATTATAGTTCTATTGAAATTGGAGCTAGTTATGATGTTATTGGAGGAGTATCTAAGTTTCACGATAATTATCAAGTGATGTTGGCAAATAGCATTGGTTATGCTTCAAATGACTTGTTTAAAAAATAAATAGGAGGAAAATATGTTATTAAAAAATCTAAAAAGATTTAGTTTTGTTGTAATGATGGCTTTTATAGCGGTTTTATTAGTTGGTTGTGGAGGCGATAATCCTGAAGAGTTGCTTGCAGAAGCTAAAGCAAAAATTATGGTTGATTCTTCAATTACAAATTTAGCAAGTGATATCAACCTACAAGATAAAGTAACTATAAAAGATTCAAAAAATGAAGAAATAGTTATTGATGTTGTGTGGACAGCTACTGAGTCAGATTATTTTTCTATTGTAGTTGGTACTGATAATAAGGTTGTTGGAAAAGTAACAAGACCAGTTCCTGGTTCAGAACAACCAGAAGTTACTTTAACTGCAACACTTACATATGAGAAAAAGACAACCGAAAGACAGTGGACAATATATATTGCTCCATTGCCAGAATCAGAAGCTTTTACTATTGAGGAAGCTATAAAGCAACCTGTTGATACAGTAGTTACTGTTGAAGGAATAGTTACTTATATTATGGCTAAAAAAGGATTCTTCTTGAAAGATGAAACAGCATCAATATATATATATACTAATGGTGAAGTAGATGCAGCTGTAGAACCTGGTGCAAAAGTAGAAGTTACAGGTTCTAAAATAAAATATTATGATTTATATGAAATTGAAAATCCTACGTATGAAGTTGTTGAAGCAGCACCTACTAGTGGATTTGATTATGCTAGCGAAGCTGTAGAAATTACGGTTAAAGATGCTGATGCAAAAGCATTCAAAGATGAAGAATCAATACCAAATTATGGCGTTGTATATACTATAACAGGTGTTGTTGAAGAACGTGGAGATTATAATGATCTTTATATAGTTGGTCCAAAAGACGGAAAATTTATTCAATTCTATTACGGTGCCGATGAAACTGCTTTAGCTGAAGTTAAAGCTCTTGTGGGTAAGACAATAGAAGTTACTGCTTTAGTTTATGATCATCATTCAGATGGTTATTGGAGAATACTTCCTTATGCTGGAACAGCAAAAGAAGTTGAATCTGTTGAATTAACAGATCAAGAAAAAGTTGATAGAGTTGTTGGTGAGCTTGGTACTGCTTATGTAGAAAATCAAGAAATCATGGGAGATCTTGTATTGGTTGATGGAAATGCTGTTGATGACGCACTTGTAATTACTTGGGAAAGTTCAAATGAAACAATTCTTGGAGCTGATGGGAAATATACATCACCAACAGAGGATACTTCTGTAACCTTAACCGCTACAGTAACACTAAATGATGCTGAAGAAACTTTTGAAGTGGTAGTGCTTGTAAAAGTAGGCGTTCCAGTTGTTACTGTTTTAGAAGCTGTTAATAGCGCAGATGATAGCATAGTTGCAATTGAAGGAGATGTTACTTATGTGATGCCGGGACACAGTTTCTTTGTTAATGATGGTACAGCTTCTATTAATGTTTATGTTAATGGGTCTATACCAAGTGCTATTCAACCTGGAGCAAAAGTAAAAGTTGTAGGAACTAAAGATGTTTATTTCAACTTGCATCAAATTAAAACTCCAACAAGTACAGTAGTTGAAGAAGCTCCAGCAGAATATGATTATGCATCTAAAGCTGTTGAGGCTACAATTGCCGAGATTGATGGTAAAGTTTTTGAAGGAGCAGAATCAATAGCTAATTATGGTGTCATTTACAAAGTTACTGGAGTAGTTGAGTTAAAGGGTACATATAATGATGTTGTCTTAACAGACCCTGTTAGTGGAAAAAATTTATACACTTATTATAAAGCTCAATCAGAACCTTTAGATGAAATGGAAGCTTTGGCAGGTAAGACTATTGAAATAACTGGTATTATATATGATCATCACTCTGATGGTTATTGGAGAATTCTTCCGTATACTGGTTCTGTAAAAGAATTAGCAGGTGTGGAATTAAGTGATGAAGAAAAAGTTACGGCAGCAAAAGTTGAATTAGAAAGTCAGTTTGTTGAAAATCAAGATGTGAAAGCAGATCTTGTATTGCCTCTTGAAAATTCAAAATATGAAGGTTTAACAATTGAATGGGCAAGTTCTAATGAAGCGATTATTGCTGTTGATGGAAAATTTGTTGCTCCTGCAGAAGACACTTCTGTAACATTAACTGCAACAATTACTCTTAATGAAGCGACTGAAACTTTTAGTGTAAGTGTTCTAGCAAAATTTATTGATTTAACTCCTGGAGCTAATTTATTCTTTTCAGAATATGTTGAAGGGACAGGAAATAATAAAGCGATGGAAATCTATAATAATTCTGGAGCTGATGTTAATTTAGAAGGATATTTTGTTGAATTATATGCAAATGGAGCTGAAACTTTAAGTCCTTATAATCCTCCAATTGCTTTAACAGGAATTTTGAAAAATGGAGAAACATTAGTGATTGTCACTAATAATGATAAAGCTGACCAAGAATTAAAAGATAAAGCTGATTTATTTAGTGGTTCAATAAACCATAATGGAGATGATGTTTATCTTTTAAAGAAAAATGATGAAATTTTAGATTCTTTTGGACAGTTTGGTGTTGACCCTGGTGATTTCTATGGTTCTGCTGAAGGTCCAAACACTAAAGATATGACATGGGTTAGAAAATCAAGCGTTACTACTGGAGATAGAATACATGATGATGTGTTTGATCCAAGTGTTGAATGGGTTGCTACATCAACAAATGATTATACTGGGCTTGGAAGTCATACTATAGATTAATTAATAAATTAGACTCTCTTCCGAGAGTCTTTTTTTAATAAAAATTATCAACCATCCTGATAATATGATATAATTATATATAAGAAAAATAGAAAGGAAGAATTATGGAATATAGAAAATGGTATGATAAAAAAATAACTACTTCTTTATTAGGATATGGAGCAATGAGATTTACAACAGATAAAGATGGAAATATTGAAAAAGAGAAAGCAGATGAATTAATTAAAAAAGCATATGATCGTGGTGTTAATTATTTTGATACAGCTATGCCTTATACTGATGGTAAAAATGAAGCGTTTTTGGGAGAGAGTTTGAAAAGATTTCCTAGAGATAGTTTTTATTTAGCAACAAAACTTAGTCTTGGATATTTAAAAACAAAAGAAGAAGTTTTAAACGCAATTGATTTGCAACTTAAATCTTTACAAACTG